>UQHT01000010.1 GCA_900540875.1 uncultured Collinsella sp. | reverse complement strand
GGCGGCTGATCCGGTCCGACCGGGCCGCGCGGCAAGGAGATATATTGCCAGACCGCGAAGCCCTGTGGGTCGTCAATTCCACTCTTCACAAGTCCTACACAACATATCGCTTTCTATAGCTAATAGAAAGACTGGTGCGGATCTTCCGCACGTATCAGATGATGACCCTTTGGTTTAGAAATATATAGAGATCGGTCAC
This sequence comes from uncultured Collinsella sp., assembly GCA_900540875.1. Lineage (GTDB taxonomy): Bacteria > Actinomycetota > Coriobacteriia > Coriobacteriales > Coriobacteriaceae > Collinsella. The sequence continues at coordinate 71,600 of UQHT01000010.1, read as the reverse complement.
CTGTAAGTGTCTATCTACCCGCGCTTTTAGCAATGTAAACCGCGCTTCAGATAAAAAGAGGGAGCGCCGCGCACAACGCGACACTCCCTAGCGATTCAAGAGAATCTATTAGGCCTCGAGAGCCTTCTTGGCAATGGCAGCCAGCTCGTTGAAGGACTCGATGTCCTCGTAAGCCATCTGAGCCAGGACCTTGCGGTCGAGCTCGATGCCGGCAACCTTCAGGCCGTGCATGAACTGAGAGTAAGAGATGTCGTTCAGGCGAGCAGCAGCGTTGATACGGGTGATCCAGAGAGAACGGATCTCGCGCTTCTTGTTGCGGCGATCACGATACTGATACTGCAGGGAGTGCTGGACCTGCTCTTTAGCATGCTTGTAAGTACGCGAAGCGGCACCGTAGTAACCCTTCGCACGGTGCATAACGGTACGGCGCTTCTTCTTGGCGGCAACAGCGCGCTTAATACGTGCCATGTTCTATCAACTCCTAGACGGTAAAACGAAAAACGGGAACGCGAACTTAGGCGAGACGCGACTTGATGACCTTGCGGTCGGCAGCGGCGATCTCGGTCTCCTGACGGAAGCCACGCTTACGCTTGGTGGACTTCTTGCTCAGGATGTGGCTCTTGAAAGCCTTGGCGCGCATAAGCTTGCCGGTACCAGTCTTGCGGAAACGCTTCTTGGTGCCGCTGTGGGACTTCATCTTAGGCATGAAATACTCCTTAATCGGTTACAGAACACTAGTTACTTGCTATCGCTTGCCGCTTTATCCTCATCGAAGGCGCCCTTAATCGGGGCGAGCAGCATAAGCATGTTACGGCCTTCCATCTTAGGCTTGGACTCGACCGTAGCGTAAGGCTTGAGATCCTCGGCGAGACGCTCGAGAACGTTAAGACCCTGCTCCGGATGAGCCATCTCACGGCCGCGGAACATGATGGTGATCTTAACGCGTGCGCCCTTCTTGAGGAAACGCAGAACGTGGCCCTTCTTGGTCTCGTAATCGCCAACGTCGATCTTGGGTCGGAACTTCATTTCCTTGACCTCGACCTTGGACTGGTTCTTACGAGCGGCCTTGGCCTTCATGGCCTGCTGGTACTTGAACTTACCGTAGTCCATGACCTTGCAGACCGGCGGCTCCGCGTTGGGAGCGATCTCGACCAGGTCGAGACCCTGATCGTCAGCGACGCGCTGGGCATCGCGGATGGCGAACAGGCCGAGCTGTGAGCCATCGACGCCAATCAAACGGCACGAAGATGCAGTGATCTCGTCGTTGATGCGGGTGTCATCAGACTTAGCTATTTTCCCTACCTCCATTCATAAAAAAATAACCCGGCGCTTCTTTGCAACCAGGTCGTACACATAGACTTCCTCGATTTGAGGAAGGGAATCTAAGTTGTATGACCAGTCAGCTGCTCATTGGCGCCAAAAGGTGGGAACCCTCAGGTTCCTCTTTAGGGCATTGCGGGAACAACGCCTTGCGAATAATAACACGTACCGCGCGTTATCACATTACGTACACGAAAAGGGGCCTTGACCCCCCCCTGAACACTCGCTTGTATGTATGGTGCCCGAGGCGAGACTCGAAGGGCCTTCGCTTCGCGAAGCTCCAGGCTTCGGGCGCGTGGCGCCCTCGCCACGCTCCGTTACAAACAGGCCACAAGCCTGTTTGCTTAACGCTTCGCGCGCTCACGCGAGTTCGGCACAAAAAGGGGGCCGCAACCCCCTTGAACGCTCGCTTGCATGAATGGTGCCCGAGGCGAGACTCGAACTCGCACGTTGTTGCCAACGGTGGATTTTGAGTCCACTGCGTCTGCCAATTCCGCCACTCGGGCACATAATGCGTGAGTTAGTTTATCACAGCTTTCTACCGATTAGTCCGAAAATGGAACTTCGAGCATTTCGATGAGTTCGACCGTGCGGAGCATCTCGCGCCGACGGCATCCGCGACCGTCAACCGAAGCCTCACCCATCTGGTTATCGTAAGGATCCTCGCGCATGCCGTCGAAAGAGGGCTCAAACTCTGCCTGGAATCGATTGTTGGCCACCATACGCCACGGGTCGAGATTGCCAAAGTAGTGACGGCGGCGCCACTCCTCCCCCATCCTGCGAGCAGAAGATCCAAATGACACATCGGCGTTGAGCCAACCGGTCTGCGGCGTATAGAACTCTGCCCAGTCGTGCGACCCCACCGAATCGGGCGCAACGTACAGGCCGCTCTGCCAACGGGCGGGCACGCCCGCGATACGGCACATGGTGATAAACGTGAGCGCCATAACGCCGCAATCGCCGCGGAGCGAATGCGCGCAGTCATCGGCAATAGATCCCAAAAGCAAGTACGGCGGCTGATAGCGATAGTCGATATGCTGCGTCAGGTAATCATAGATAGCACGGGCGCGATCGAGCGGATCCTCGAGCCCGTCAATGACACGGGCTGTCAGCTGCTGTAGATACGGCGTGAATGCAATGTGCGGACGGTCCTCGGAGGTGTCCACGGGCAGTGGCGCGTCCATGCAAGGATGCACCGGAAGCGCACCCCCATAGACATCACGATAAGCGGCATCAATTTGATAGCGATAGGTCACCGAGAATGAGCGCTCACTCGAAGAAGACCACGAGGCGGTACGCGCCGAAGCATTCGCGGGGGCAACAGCACCCTCCGGCGTCATATCGAGAACCTCGATATGAGACTGTTGACGACAGGCGGCGGCAACGGGTAGCCACGCGCGAACGGTCTCCCCTTCCAGAGCGCCGGGGACAGACACGGACGCTTTAAGCGTAATGACGCGAGCCAATCCGTTTTGTGACTCCATCTCCTTGAGCATCTCGTTGCGCAGTGCTATTCCGTCCGTAGAATCGGGCCGCATGCCGGGAACCTCTTTGGGATATACGCGAAGCGAATCGAGGAAGTTGTCGAGAACGAACAGTTCGCCATCGATAAAGCGCCAGTCAATACGCTTACGATTAATCAGGTCATCAAACTGCTCTTCGGTAAACTCTGGCCACTCCTCGCGAATCATCGCAATAGCCTGGTCGCGCGACACCGAAAAATGAAGCGGCGTCTCGAGCATGCGATACCGCTCGGCACGAACACAAGCAGCCAGCGAAGGCTCGGGGTTCTGCTCCAAAAGGCGATCGCAGGCAGCAACAGCCTGCGTCAAATACCCGGCATCCATAAGACGAAGAATCTCAGGCGGCAGTCCAACATCGAGATGACGAAAGTCGTCACAGCAAACATCAACAGAGCAACCAACAGGACCCTCGTTAACAACCTTCCTATCCGAAGGCAGCACATCAATAACAGCCATACCAAACTCCAAGTCATTAGAACTCTTGAAGCACATTGTAGCGAGACAAAAAAGAAAGCCCCAATAAAGGAGCTCTCAACACCGATAAACGGTACCTCTAAAAATGAATTCAGCCTCGTAACCCTGCGGCGTTAAACGAAGGAAGCCCCGTCCCCCGGAACTGTTTCCTTGGCGCGACTTCCTGCGAAGCCAGTAGCCATTTTAATTCAGCCCAGTAACCCTGTAGCGAGTTAACAAAGGAGGCCCCGTTTCCCCGGAGCTGATTCCGTCGCGCGACTTCTGGCGAAGCCAGGTGAGCGCGAGGGAAACAGCGTAGGGGAAACGGGGCCTCCGGCGGGAAAGTTAAACCGCTACTTACGCCTTGTTGACGGAGCCAAACTCCTCCATGAGCTCCTTGGTGCGGGCAACGATGTTGTCGCGACCAGGCTTGAGGAGCTTGCGGGGGTCAAAGCCCTTGCCCTGCTGATCCTTGCCAGCCTCGATGTACTCGCGGACGCCCTTGGCGAAGACGAGCTGCAGGTCGGTGTTGACGTTGATCTTGGAGATGCCCAGGGAGATGGCCTTCTTGATCTGATCCTCGGGGATGCCGGTGCCACCGTGCAGAACGAGGGGCAGGTCACCGGTCTGGGCCTTAATCTCGCCCAGACGCTCGAAGGAAAGACCAGCCCAGTCGGCGGGGTACACGCCGTGGATGTTGCCGATGCCGCAGGCGAGGAAGTCGACACCCAGGTCAGCGATCTGCTTGCACTCAGCAGGATCAGCGAGCTCGCCGCTGGAGGTCACGCCGTCCTCGGTGCCGCCGATGCCGCCGACCTCGGCCTCGATGGACATGCCCTTGGAGTGGGCAAGCTCAACGAGCTCCTTGGTGCGGTCGAGGTTAAGCTGGAAGGTCTCCTCGTGAGAGCCGTCATACATGATGGACGTGAAGCCGGCCTCGATGCACTTGAAGCAGTCCTCGTAAGAACCGTGATCGAGGTGAAGGGCGACGGGAACGGTAACGCCCGTGGCCTCGACGGCAGCCTTGACCATGTCGGCGCAGACCTTGAAACCGCCCATCCACTTAGCGGCACCAGCGGTGCACTGAAGGATCAGCGGAGACTTGGCCTCCTCGGCGGCCTGGAGAATAGCCAGGGTCCACTCGAGGTTGTTGGTGTTGAAGGCACCAAGACCGTACTTGCCGGCCTCGGCCTTCTTGAGCATGTCTGCTGCGTTGACGAGCATAAAAGAAACCTCCTGTAAGGTTGCTCCGATAACGCCTGAGATTTTACCACGGCGCACCCGAGCATAAACGTTCGTTTGTTCACGAATATCGTCCAAACAGACTTTTTTGACCGTTTGCCCTACGAAATCGACCCGTTGGGGAAAAATAGCTTGACGTTTGGACGCTTCTCGTGCTTCAAAAGCCGACTATTAAGCTAAATCTGCATGAAAGGGTTCTGCATGAGTTCGCGCGCCATGGTGGTCGAATCGCCATGGCCGGTTAGGCAAACGGTATCGGGCGGGAGAAGCCGGGCGAGCTTGGAGAGCGAGCGCAGAATCGCTGCCTCGTCGCCACCGGCAAGATCGGTGCGGCCGTGGCTGCCCGGGAATAGGGTGTCGCCCACAAAGGCAATGTTCCTCTGCTCAGTGGCGGCGAACAGAACGATGCCGCCCGGTGTGTGCCCGGGCACCTCAATTACCTGCAGGCAAATGTCGCCCAGCTCAATGGTGTCGCCCTCGGCAAGCAGCCGCGTCGGCTCACCTGGATCGGGCGTCTCGATGCCCCACATCGCTCGCTGCTCCTCGATATTCGCATGCGGCACTGCTGCGTCCTTGCCACACAGCTCGTACAGGGCGTCGGCGCCAACGGCGGCCCGAACTCCAGCGACACCGCCAACATGGTCGGCGTGACCGTGCGTGCAAACGGCGCCGAGCACCTGCACATCGGGGTGTTCGGCTCGAATATGCTCCACCAAGCGCTCGCCTTCCCATGCGGGGTCGATAATCACGCACTCATTGTCCGAAATGACAGCATAGCTATTGGTCTGAATGGGACCGTTTACGAGCGTCTCGATCTCGACCGATCCCTTGGGAGTTAAATCCAAGGACACAGCACTCATGCCCCTCTCCTCTCTATAGAACTCGAGGCATCAAACGATGCCTCGAGTGTAGCGAATATCGATAATGTGGCACGTTCGTCGCGACTAAACGCGACGCTTGAGCTGAGCTCCACCCTCACCCGGCATCAGACGGCGTGCGTCATAGACCGAGTCGACACTGCTGATGGAAGCCAGCAGCGGATCCAGACCACTCGCGTCCGAAATCTCGACCATAAAGCGCAGGGTTGCAATACCCTCGCGGTTGGTCGACGTGGCGGCAGAAAGGATATTGCCGCCCGCATCGCCAATGGCAATGGTGACATCCTTGAGAAGGCCCATGCGGTCCAGGCACTCGACCACGATCTCAACCTGGAACAGGGTATCGGCAGCGCCGTCCCACTCAACGTCAATCATGCGCTCGGGGTGTTCCATAAGACCCTTGACGTTGGGGCAGTTGGCACGGTGCACCGAGACGCCGCGGCCGCGCGTGATGAAGCCCACGATATCGTCGCCCGTCACGGGGTTGCAACAATGCGCCAGACGAACCAGCAAGCCGCTGTTGCTCTCGCCCTTGACGATGATACCGTTGCTGGCGCTCTTGCCACGCTTTTGGGGCTTGCGGTTGGATCCGCGCGCGGGCTGCTTCACGACCTCGGCAATGGCCTCGGCCTTGGCGAGCTGCTCCTCGGGCTTGGGATCCAAGATCTGCTCGACTTTGTTGCCCACGGCACGCGGGGCGACTTTGCCCGCCCCAACGGCTGCGAACAGGTCCTCGAGCTGCTTGTAGTTAAACTGCTCTGCCACGGCATTGAGCGCACGCGTAGATCGCGGCGTAGAGATGCCGTACCCGCGCTTGCGCAGGTCCTTGGCCAGTATATCGCGGCCGGCGGCAGCGTCATCGTCTTTGGTCGCGGCAGCGAAGTAACGGCGAATCTTCGACTTGGCCGAAGGTGTCTTGACGATCTTGAGCCAATCGCGCGACGGCTTGGAACTCTTATTGGTCAGGATTTCAACGCGGTCGCCCGTCTTGATCTCATGCGTGAGCGGCGCGACCGCACCGTTGATCTTAGCGCCGACGCAGTGGTTGCCCACCTCGGTGTGAACGGCATAGGCAAAGTCGAGCGGCGTGGAGCCGGCACGAAGCGCCATGACCTCGCCCTTGGGCGTAAAGACAAAGATCTCCTGGTCGAAGAGGTCGACCTTCAACGAGTGCAGGTATTCCTTGGCATCGGTAATCTCATCAGACGCTGCCCAATCGAGCGAATGCTTGAGCCAGTTTATCTGGTCGTCCAGACGCTGGGCATCATTGGTCTTTGAAGCAGACGATCCGCCCGACTTCTTGTACAGCCAGTGGGCGGCGATGCCGTACTCGGCCTGCTCGTGCATCTCGTAGGTTCGAATCTGAATCTCGAGCGGACGGGCCGTGGGGCCGATAACCGTCGTATGAAGCGACTGATAGTTATTGACCTTGGGCATGGCGATATAGTCTTTAAAGCGACCGGGCATGGGGTGCCACAGCGTATGCACCGCACCGAGCGTGGAATAGCAATCGCGCACCGAATGAGTGATGACGCGCAGCGCCACCAAGTCATAAATCTCGGAGAATTCCTTGCCTTTGCGCTTCATCTTTTGGTAGATGGACCAATAGTGCTTGGAGCGGCCGTTGATCTGGAAGCCCTCCAGGCCAATGCGGTTGAGTTCATCGGTGAGCGTCTTGATAGTCTCGGCCAGATAGCGCTCGCGAACCTCACGCGACTCTGCCACCATGCGCGCGATGCGCTGGTAGGCGTCGGGCTCCAAATAGAAGAAGGACAGATCCTCGAGCTCCCACTTAATAGAGCTCATGCCCAGGCGGTCGGCCAGGGGCGCGTACACGTCCATAGTCTCGCGTGCCTTAAACAGGCGACGGTCCTCGCGCAGGGCGGCGAGCGTGCGCATATTATGCAGGCGGTCGGCGAGTTTGACGATGATAACGCGGATGTCCTTGGACATGGCGAGGAACATCTTGCGCAGCGTGAGCGCCTGTTTCTCGTCCATGCTGTCGACTTCGATGTTGGTGAGCTTGGTCACGCCATCGACGAGCTCGGCCACCGTATCGCCAAACAGGCCGGAAACATCAGCAAGCGAGGTCTCGGTATCCTCGACGGTATCGTGCAGCAGCGCGGCGCACACCACATCGCAGTCCATCTTGAGATCGGCCAAAATGATGGCCACCTCGACGGGATGGTTGATGTACATCTCACCCGAGCGGCGCTTTTGGTTGCAGTGCTTCTCGGCAGCAAAGCAATAGGCCTGCTCCACCTTAGAAAAGTCGTCCTCATTCATATATTTGAGGCACAGGCGCTCCAGCTTGTCGTAGCTGTCCGCCATAATCTCGGGCGGCAGCTCATCGGCATGCTTATAGTGCTCCATCTCCGAGAACGGCTGGAGGGTGGAATCATGGGCGGTACGGGCTGCGGCATCCATCGAGGTCCCCTTCCCCTAGGCCCGCGGTACGATCGGGCGGTTAACTTTGGCTAGCATATCAGAAGCGCACGAATCGAGCGCCCAACTCCGGAAAGCCGAGAACTCCATGCGCGAACGCAACCCCTCCAAATAGCGAATTGACCTGCTCAATTGCACACGGCCGGGGTTTTCGGCCATCGCGATGCGACGGGTGTCGTCAAACCCCGAAACGCGACAGAAACCAAGCTCTTCGAAGATTCCCAGGCCACTCTCCACCGAGCGCTCGTCGACCGGCGTGCGAGCATCGATGGCAAGGCACATCTGCGCGATGTCGATATCGCTCGCGCTAAAGGAATCGTCCCCGGTCTTGCCGCGGTTGGAGCGCCACATGGTTTGCAGCGCGCGATAGAGCGTGACGAGCTCGTCGCGCTCGGGCGCATAGCAGTCGAGTAGGCGCTCGTTAATGCGGGCGTCGCGCGACGAATAGAGCAGGTGGATCACGGCGGGCTGGCCATCGCGACCGGCGCGGCCGCTCATCTGGTTAAACTCAATCGCGCCAAACGGCATGTGGTAGAGCACGACATGGCGAATATCGGGAAGGTTGACGCCCTCGCCAAAGGCAGAGGTCGAGACGATGCAGCTGAGGCATCCGTCACGAAACGCCTCCTCTACGCGATGGCGGTCGGTGCGCGTAAGGCCCGCGTTGTAAAAGGCGATATGCGACGCGTAGTCGGGAACGCGTTTGCGTAGCGTCTTGGCAAGCGCCACGGACTGATCACGCGAGTTAACGTAGATGACGGTCTTCTCCCCCGTCGCGACGATGGACACCAGGCGGTTTTCGCGGCTCGCAAGATCGCGGTCGTCCTCGAGCCGCAAGTTCTCGCGCACGGTCTCGTCGACCACCGTACGGGTAATCGGCAACACGCGGGCAAGCTCCGCCACGACCGGAGCCGTCGCGGTGGCCGTCGCCGCCATAACGACCGGATCGCCCAGGGCCTTGAGGATGTCGGGCATGTCGAGGTATGCGCTACGGTCGCCGCCCTTGGCAAGACCGGCATGATGCGCCTCGTCGATAACGACAAACCCGATACGACCCGAGCGAGCAAAGCGGTCTCGGTGAATAGACAGGAACTCCGGCGTCGTGAGCACGATGCCGGTGCGGCCCGAAGCCAGGCCGGCAAACACGTCATCGCGCGCTGCCTCCACGGTCTCGCCGGTCAACACGCCCACGCCAATGCCGAGCGCAGCCATCGTCGATGAAAGATGATAGGCCTGGTCGGCAACGAGCGCGCGCAGCGGATAGACAAAGATGCTCGCGCGACCGCGAAGGACCGCCTCGCGTGCGGCGTGCACGTGGAAAATCAGAGACTTACCACGTCCCGTCCCCATAACGGCCAAAACGCTCTGGTGGTCGGCGAGCGCGTCGAGTGCCTCGACCTGCGCGCGATGTGGCTGGTTCGAGCCGATAAAGCTATGGATAAGCGAGCGCGTGAGCTCGGTATAAGAAAGCTGGGCGAGCGTCTCGCGTTTACGCGACTCCAGGCGCGGGCCTAAGTCCGCCGGTTGCATGCCGCGACGAAGCTCGCACGCCGGATCGTCGATATTGGGCGCCGTGGTATCACGCACCAAGACATCCTTGATCATGAGCTTGGGCTTCACGCGTCCCTGCCAATGCTCGGCCACGGCCTCGAATACCAAGTCGACGGCGCTGTCGCAATTGATGAGCCTATCGATCTGCGGCACGCGGAACATGATGGCCGGCACACTCGCGGCGCCATCAGTCGCCACAAAGCGCATGTGCTCGCCGGTTTTGCCCACCACGGCGCGATCGCACATCGTCACGCCCTCGGCCGCCAACAGCGGCACCTTATTGCCCTGGCCAAACGGCTCAAGACGAGAAATCTGCTCGATAGTCTCGATATTTAGCTCGGAGAGGTCAACGGTGGCGGCAACCTCGTCAGTGTCCTCAAAGTCATCGGCGGGAAGCTCCGATAGCACGGCCGAAAGGCGACGACGGAACTCGTCGAGCTTGGACGCCTCGATGGTCACGCCCACCGCACCCGCATGCCCGCCGCGGCGAATCAGCAGATCCGAGCAGCGCTCTACGGCATCGAACAGGTTGACCTTGCCCACCGAGCGGCCCGATCCGCGTGCAACGCCGTCCTCGATCGAAAAGAGCAGCGCCGGCACGTGATAACGGTTGGTCAGACGGCTCGCTACGATACCCTTGACGCCCTCGTGCCAGCCCTCGCCACCCACGACGATTGCGCGACCGCCATCATAAGTCTCCTCGACCTTTGCCATGGCGTCGCGTGTGAGCTCCGCTTCGATCTCGCGGCGCTGACGGTTGATCTCCTCGAGCTCGGCCGCCAGCGCGCTTGCCTCGATAGGATCGCGGGCAAGCAGCAGGTCGAGCGCCAGCTTGGGATCGGCCATGCGACCGGCGGCGTTCAAGCGGGGAATGAGCGAAAACGACAGGCCATCGGCCGTAATGCTAGAGAGGTCGGCCTTGGCGAGCGCTGCCAGCGCGATGTAGCCGGGACGAGCCGTCACGCGCATCTGCTGGATGCCCTCGGCGACCAACGCGCGGTTCTCGGGCGTGAGCGGCATCATGTCGGACACGGTGCCCAGCGCCGCGACCTCTATCAGCGAACGCCAATACGACGGCTTGCCCAAACGCTCGCCCAGAACCTGCACCAGCTTGAGTGCCACGCCGGCACCGGCAAGCTCACGCGAGGGACCCTCGTCCTCGAGCTTGGGGTCGGTCAAGGGCACGCCCTGCGGCACCTGGTCGGAGGGCTCGTGATGGTCCGTGACCACCAAATCGATCCCCAGGCTCTCCAGATAGGAAACCTCTTCCTTGGCGGCAATACCGTTATCGACGGTCACAATCAGGTTGGGTTGGGCGAGCTCGTTGACGCGGTCGAGCGCCGCACGCGACAGGCCGTAGCCCTCGTCAAAGCGATGCGGGATAAACGGCGTGACGTTGGCGCCAAACGAACGTAGCGCCTCGGTCAACAGACAAGTCGACGTAATGCCGTCGACGTCAAAATCGCCAAAGACGGCGATGCGCTCGTGGCTGTGAATAGCACGCTCAACGCGGTCGGCGACGACCGCCATGCCCGGAATAACGAGCGGGTCCGCCCAGTCGCGATCGAGCGAAGGCGTCAAAAACAGTTGGCCTTCTTCGATGGATGTAATGCCGTGCGCGACCATAATGCGCGCCACCAGCCCGGGTATGCCCAAGCCAGCCGAAAGCTCCTTTTCGAGCTCGGGGTTTTGCCGAGCGACCGCCCAGCGATGCGTCGTCTTAAGCGATGACATAGGCGCCCACCCCCGATAGGGGCAGGTCGCCGCGATACCTCTCACGGTTCATAGCGATGAGTCCTCTGTGTATGCCCGCTTCGGCAGGCAGATCTGTTGAACGGATTTATTATACCGTGCAGAGCAGACGCAAATCGCCGCAGCACGCCGCGGTTTCGGTAAACGATGCCGGTAATAGCCTCGAAATATTCGAGCGTTTCTGACGCACGGACGCATGCGAGCGTCTAGCATATCCATTCAAAACGGATTCACGGGCAAAGGGAGTCACAAGCGCATATGAAGCAATGGGTTGGACTGGGCAAGTTTCTCGCGGGGCACATGCAGGTCATCGTTCCGATTTGCGTGGCGCTCGGCGTGCTCTTTCCCCAACAGATTGGCGTACTCAAGCCCATCGTTCCCACCCTGTTTGCCTTTATGACGTTTCAGGGTGCGCTCAGCAACACCTTTCACCAGGTAACCGAGGTGTTCCGCCGTCCGCTGCACCTGGTCTTGGCGTTACTCGTCTCGGCGGTGCTTATCCCTATCGCAGCCTATGCCATGGGATCGTTATTCTTTGGCTCCAACCCCAACCTTGTCTGCGGCATCGTGCTCGAGTACAGCGTACCCGTGGCAGTCACCGCCTTTATGTGGATCAGTATGTTCGGCGGCAACGGCCCGCTCGCGCTCACCATCATCCTGACGTCCTCGGTCATCTCGCCCGTCACGATTCCGCTCACGCTTAAGCTCCTGCTGGGTGCCACCGTTGCAATCGATGTTACGGGCATGATGCAGAACATGGCCTTTATGATCGCCATCCCCGCCGTGCTCGGCATCGTGATCAACGAGTTCACGCGCGGATGGGGACACGAGAAACTCTCCCCCGCGCTTTCGCCCGCCTGCAAGTTTATGATGATGGGTGTCATCGCCTCCAACTCCACCGCCATGAGCGAGTACGTGCTACACATGAATGCGGTGCGCCTGGAAGTTGCCCTCTTTATTTTGACCTTCGCCATCAGCGGCTTTGTCGTCGGCATTCTGGTCGCCCGCGCGTTGCACCTGCCGTATAGCGAGACGACCACCATGTGCTTTACCTGCGGCATGCGCAATATCTCTTCGGGCGCCGTCATCGCCACGCAGTATTTTCCCGGCGAGGTCGTGTTTCCCGTCATGTGCGGAACGCTGTTTCAGCAGGTGCTCGCCTCGGTTATCGGACATCTCTTTGAGCGACTGACCGGCGAGGAGCGCGCCAAACAGCGCAAGCGGGTCAAGGCTGGGCGCGACGCGATGGCACGCTAGGCAGCACACTTTTCGCAGGCGCTCGCCTTGCTATACGAGCGTTTCCAGATGCGCGCGTAGGCGCTCAGCATCGATATAGAGCGTGGTCTCGGCATTAACCTGGGCCAGACGATAGCCCACGAAGTAGGGCGATACCACCCAACGTGGCAACGCCTTGGCAATGGTCCGGCCGTCCATGTGGTAGAAGAACAAGTTGTACGACTCCGCGCGACCGCCGTGGTGTTCGTGCAGGATATAGCGCAGGGCCACCTGAATCGCATCGGCAAACAGGTCCGCTTCGGCTTGGTCGCGGGCGTCGTCGCTGGCGGCGATTCCCTGTGGAGCCGAGACGTTGACCTCAAAGAATCCCATGATCGGCTCGGTTGAGATGTTGACCGAGATTCTCCCCTGCCGCCAGACATTGATGCCTTCGAAATTGGCGGAAGTCAGCGAAGCATAGCCGTCTTCCTGCTCCAAACCCACAATCTGCATGTGAGGATGGACGAGGCTGCCGCCCGAAAGCGGGCCTTTGTTCTTGTACATGAGCACGCTGAGGTACTGTTGGGAATCGATCATCTGCTGCCAACAGCCCAGGGCAAACCGCATCACATGATGCAGCTCATCCGGTTCATAGGTCGCCAGGTCGGCGTCGTGATTGGCCGACTCGATCAATACGGTCTGACGGGTGGCCCGCAAGGTCTTGAACTTATTCTCGAGCCAGATGCAGTCACCATCGCGCTCGATGATGTTGGCGAGCCCCTCCGTGTCGCAAAAGGGGCACGCGGTGCCAGGGCGACGATTATCGTCGGGCTTACCGTTCGCCTGCTGAACGTCAAATACCAGCGCCACGGGTTATACCTCCAACTGCACGATCTTGGTGCCATGGAGCTCGGAGACGCTCAATGCCGCCGCCACGGTATCGCGGTTGGCCGTAGAAATGCCGCCGCCGGGAAGGATGGTCAGGCGGTCGCCCGCATACTCGACAAGACGCGACAGGTACTCCAGGTTGTCCTCGATCGGCGTTCCAGCAGCACCACCATGCGTCAGGATGCGCGTGATGCCGCAGTCGGCGAGTGTGTCAATGGCATCGAGCTGAGCCTCGAGCGAAAGCTGGTCAAAGGCCATGTGGAAGGTGATATCGATGGCCCCGCGCTTGCACTCCTCGGTCGCGCAGCCCGTAGCCATCACGAGGGCGCCGAGGGTGAGCTCGTCGAGCGCCCAGCCGCCGGCACAGGGCTTGCAGCAGCCAAAGACCAGGCCGTCAACGCCGGCGCTCACGGCAAGACCCAAGTCCATCTCCATCATGCGCAGCTCGTCCTGGTTGTAGTGAAAGTCACCGCCACGCGGGCGAATCATGCACATCACTCGCGCGTCATGCTCGTGAGCATAGCTGACCGTAGCGCTGATAACGCCGGCGGAAGGCGTGGTGCCACCGACGGCGAGGTTGTCGCACAGCTCAATGCGCCCCGCACCGGCCTCGATGGCCGCCGGCACTCGCTCAAAGTTCTCGGCACAAAACTCGTACAGCATAGCTAGACCCCCAAAGACAGCAGATGTTTTCCGACGGGCATTGTCACACATCCCCATGAAGTTGCGGTGGAATAGGGACTGCTTTTGGCCTCTGGAGCCCGTATTAAGTCCCTATTTCACCGCAACTCAGAATGATCTCTTGGGGACGGAGGAAAACGGATCATTACAGCTGGCCGAAAAATGTTGCCGATGGTGAATGTTGCGCAACAAGATTTCGGAATCCCGATTAACCATGGCAGTATCGTCATTCGAATCTAGAGGAAAGGATTGCCATGTTTAAGAGCATCCAAAAGAGCGGAAGGATCGCAGCAGTCGCCATCGGCCTGATCGCGGCCCTGTCTCCGCTCGCAACCCCTCCTGCAGCATTAGCCGGCGGTAGTGTACCAACGCCTGAACTTGAGAAGTCGTATAGCTTTAAGGTAAGTAGTGAAAACTCGGATATCCGCACGAACGGCCATACAAAGTTCGGCTATCTGTACGACTGCGATGACGATTTCAACCGAAAGACAATATCCCTTATCAATTTCAATGATGGCAGCATGAGCCCCATCAATATATCAGATGAATGCCTTGATTACGCATATATCACCGATAGCGATCAGCTCTACTGGGAAGACGGTAATAATTTGATCGTATTCTCACCAGACAACCAGACCCAAACAGTCCATCCCATCACTTCGGCCAAATATGCCTGGACCAATGTAACCGTCTCCGATGATGGCAATAGGGCTGCCGTGGAGCACTATGACGATGAAGACGATCCTAAATTGGTCGAAATCTATGATCTTGAATCCGACAAACTGGTCCAGACATACCAGCCAGATAAAGATGACTCTTGGTGGTACTACAGTTACTCAAAAGACATGAGCCGCCTATATGCCTTACAGGACAATACCGAGGACGGCGTCGTTGCACTTAGGGTTTTCAACTGTGATACAGGGTCAACAGAATTAAAGACCGTCAACGTAAAAAAAGATGATAGGTCTTCGGATGTCAACTGCATTACCCTCAGTTCTAACTCGGACGACATTTATCTTCAGAGCGACATTGCACTAATAAAAGCTGACCGCGACAGAAACATGAGCGTTCTTCTCAATGACGATGAGCATGCTCCTAATAATTTCTACTCGGAATCAGTTAAGTTCTACCCAATCTATATAAAAAGAGGGTCAAACGAGCTATTTGAAGAGGCTGAAGGTTATTACGACCTAAACGATACTGATGCAAACGTTGGCGTCTATGATTTGGGAAAGGAAGAGATTATTAGCTCGATCGCCTTCCCCTTCGGCGGTGGATACCTCAAAGACATCTCACATGACGGTAAGGCCCTGCTCGGAGTAAGCACAGATGGTGACAAACGCTCGGTATGCCTAGCTGATGCAAAAACCGGAGCAAAGAGCGAGTTTGGCTCTCATTGGTCCGATCTTTGGTTCATGGACGGTGATCGTAGGATTTTGGAAACCTATAACGATGAAAACGACCCCGCAACGGTCCACGTGAACATCTATAAGTCCAATATCCCCCATTCGCTGCCTGAGGATGTGCTGTACTTTGTCCAGAATCATCTACCATTTGTCATTTGCGGCGGCGTGGCGATTGTCCTCATCATCGGTGGCACGATCGTTGTCCTTTGCATCCGCAAGAAGCGTGCGAAGGCCGCGAACGGTGCGGTAGCTGCAGCGCCCAAACCTCAACGCAAGCAGCGTCGACGTCAGAAGCGCGCCCAGCAGAACGCCGTTCCACCTGCAGTACCTGCGATGCCGACGGCACCGGCAGCTCCGACCGAGCCCGCCCGCTTCTGTCGCCACTGCGGAACCCCGCTCGTACCCGAAGCCCAGTTCTGCCCAACATGCGGGCATAAGGTAGACTAGCGAGCAAAACCCAATAGGCCCCAACCACCAAGGCCCCGTTCCGACACATTCCGGAACGGGGCCTTGGCTTGGTGCAGGGGTGCCAATTTGGGACGGTCATCGTCGCACGCCCCATTGAAGTTGCGGTGGAATAGGGACTGTTTTGGCGTCTAGAATCCCTATTTAGTCCCTATTTCACCGCAACTTCAATGGGGCGCTGACCGGGTTGGTCAGCGCCCCCTTTGCTGAATGGATTAACCACCAAGATAGGCTTTGCGGACGTTATCGTCGTGCAGGAGCTCTTGGCCGGTGCCGGTCATGGTGATCTTGCCGGTCTCGAGCACGTAGCCGCGCGTGGCGATTGAAAGCGCCATCTGGGCGTTCTGCTCGACCAGAAGCACCGTGGTACCGGCCTTGTGCAGGTCCTCGACAATCTGGAAGATCTGCTCAATCAGAATCGGCGCCAGACCCATGGAAGGCTCATCGAGCATGAGCAGCTTGGGGTTGCTCATAAGGGCGCGCCCCATAACGAGCATCTGCTGCTCGCCGCCCGAAAGGGTGCCGGCGACCTGGCGACGGCGCTCCTTCAGGCGCGGGAACTGCTCGTAGACGCGCTCAAGGCCCGGAGCCACCGTGGACTTGGGCTGCGTATAGGCGCCCATCTCCAGGTTCTCCTCAACCGTCATCTGCAAAAAGGCGCGACGTCCCTCGGGAACCTGAGCCAGTCCCTTACCAACCAGCTTATCAGCGGGCGTATGGGTAATGTCCTCGCCCATAAACTTGATGGAGCCGGTCTTGGAGCGCAGCAGGCCCGAGACGGTCTTGAGCGTTGTGGACTTGCCAGCGCCGTTCGCGCCGATCAGAGCCACGATCTCGCCCTCGTTAACGTTAAAGGAGATGTCCTTGATGGCGTGGATGGCGCCGTACCAGACGTTGATGTTGTAGACGGAAAGCATCGGCTCTGCCATTTAGTTCTCCCCCTTATCCTGCTTGCCCAGATATGCCTCGATAACGGCGTCGTTGTTCTGGATCTCCTCGGCCGTGCCCTTGGCGATGACCTTACCAAAGTTGAGCACGCAGATGCCCTCGCAGATGTTCATGACGAGCGACATGTCGTGCTCGATAAGCATGATGGCGATGCCAAAGGTGTCGCGGATCTTGACGATGTTCTCCATGAGCTCGGCGGTCTCGGACGGGTTCATGCCGGCGGCAGGCTCGTCGAGCAGCAGTAGCTTGGGGTTGGTGGCAAGCGCGCGGACAATCTCCAGACGACGCTGAGCGCCGTAAGGCAGCGATCCGGCCTGTTCGTTTGCCAGATGCTCCATATCAAAGATGGACAGCAGCTCCACGGCGCGCTCGTGGGCGGCCTTCTCGTGTTTCCAATACGTCGGCAGGCGCAGCACGCCCTCAAAGCCGGAGTAGCGCTCCTGGTTGTGTAGGCCGACCTTAACGTTATCCTCCACCGTCATGGTGTTGAACAGGCGGATGTTCTGGAAGGTGCGGGCAATACCCATGCGGTTGACCTGGTAGACCGACTTGCCCGAGGTGTCCTCACCGTCGAGCAGGATGGTGCCGTGCGTGGGCTGGTATACCTTGGTGAGCAGATTGAAGACCGTGGTCTTACCGGCACCGTTGGGGCCGATCAGACCGGCGATCTCGGTCTTACCGATGGTCAGGCTAAAGTCGTCTACTGCCTTAAGGCCGCCAAATTCAATGCCCAAGTGGATGCACTCGAGCGCCGGGCGCTGGCCCAGGTCGCGGTCGGGAACGATGGCGCCAGAAGGATACGGGACCATCTTGCCCTTGTTGAACTCAAACTTACTGGGCATCGGCTGCCACCTCCTTCTTGGAAGCAAAGCGGTCCTTAATGCGTGCGAAGAACGACTTGAGCTGCGGGTTGTTGGTAAAGATCATGACCAGGATCAGCACGATGGCGTAGATGAGCATGCGGTAGTCCGAGAACTGACGGAGCAGCTCGGGAAGCACCGTAAGCAACGCCGCCGCGATGACGGAGCCGCGCATGTTGCCCAGACCGCCCAGGACCACGAACACCAGAATGAGGATGGACGTGTTGAAGTCGAACTTGGTGGCGGAGAGCTGCGAGAAGTTACCGCCGAAGAGGGCTCCGGCAGCGCCGGCGAGGGCAGCGGAAACCACGAAGGCGATCATGCGGTACTGGGTGACGGAGATACCCACGGACTCGGCAGCGATCTTGTTGTCACGCACGGCCATAATGGCACGGCCGGTACGGCTGCGAACCAGGTTGAGCACGATCACGAGTGCGACCATGACCAGGATGGCGCCGGCAAGGAAAGTCGAATAGGTCGACACGCCCGATGCGCCCTGCGCGCCCTTGATGATGGCGGTGCCGTCCTCGAGCAGGTGCAGGTCGTCGATCGTGGAGTTACCCGTGATGTTAAAGATCACATGCAGGCCGCGGGAGTCGACGCCCACAATGAGGCAGGTGACGATCTCTTTGATGATCTCGCCAAAAGCCAGGGTCACGATGGCCAGATAGTCGCCGCTCAGGCGCAGGACCGGGATGCCGATCAAGAAGCCCAGGATGGCGGCAGCGATGGCGCCGACCACGATACTGATGATAAGGCGCACCGGATCGGAGGGAACGGCGCTCTCCAGCGCGACCGCGGTAACGATTCCCGTATAGGCACCGACACTCATAAAGCCCGCGTGGCCCAGCGACAAGTCGCCCGCGATGCCGACGACGAGGTTAAGGGAGATGGCCATGACGATATAGGCCGTGATGGGAACCAGCTGACCGGCGATCATGCGCGGAATCATGTGGTTGGACTGCATAAAGAACACGATGGCGAACGCCACAAGGCACATGGCGTACGTAACAAAGTCGTGACGCGTCTGCTTGTCTTTAAGAAACTTCATAACGCTCACCTACACCTTCTCGGGGACGTACTTGCCCAAGAGGCCGGCAGGCTTGACAAGCAGGACGATGATCAGAACACCAAAGACGATGGAGTTGGCAAGGCTCGTGGAAATGTAGGCCTGCGCCATCGCCTCGATGATGCCGATGAGAATGCCACCGACAAAGGCGCCGGGGATGGAGCCGATACCGCCGAAGACGGCGGCGTCGAAGGCCTTGATGCCAGGCATGGCACCCGTCGTGGGCTGCAGCACCGGCGAGTAGGAGCACAGCAGCACACCGGCGATGGCGGCAAGGGCAGAGCCGATGGCAAACGTCATCGAGATGGTGCGGTTGACGTTGATGCCCATGAGCTGAGCGGCGGCCTTGTCCTCGGACACGGCGCGCATGGCTTTGCCCATCTTGGTCTTACCTGTAAAGAACATCAGGCCGGCCATGATAACCAGGCAGGCGACGATGGTGACGAGCGATACGGCGCTCACGTTGAACTTGGCCAAGAACTCCGGCACCGGGAAGGTGACGAGCGAAGTGAAGTTCTTGGGCGTGGCGCCCCACAGAAGCTGCGCGGCGTTCTGCAGGAAGTAAGACACGCCGATGGCCGTGATCAGAACGGCCAGCGGGCCTGCTTGGCGCAGCGGCTTGTATGCCAGACCCTCAATGAGAACACCGAGAACCGTGCAGGCCACGCAAGAGAGAATTACAGATGCCCAGCCCGGGAGGCCGAGATACGACGTGGCGCAGAACGAGACATAGGCACCGACCATGATGACGTCGCCGTGAGCGAAGTTCAGCATCTTGGCGATACCGTAGACCATGGTGTAGCCCAACGCGATGATGGCGTAGACGCTGCCCATGGACAGGCCGTTGACCAGGTATTGGATAAAGACCGTCATGTTCCACATCCCCCTTTCGAATAGGTTTCCAGTTGATGTATGAAACAGGGACGTTACACTGTCCCTAGATACCAAGCAAGCAGGGAAGGCCAAAACCTCCCCTGCTTGGGATCAAAACCGCTCTATGTAAGGCGGTCTATTAGGCCTGTACGTACTTGCCGTCGGTGATAACGTACGCCGTCGGGTCCTTCTGGACCTGACCCTTGTCGTTCCAGGAGAGCTTGCCGGTCAGGCCGTCAACAGTAATCTTGAGCATAGCCTCGGGAAGCTTCTCGGCAACCTCGGTGGGGTCGGCGTCGACGCCCAGGCCGGCCTCCTTAAGAGCCTCGACCACAGCATGCACGCCGTCGTAGGCGTCGGCGGCAAACTGGTCGGGGGTATCGCCGTACTTATCCTTGTAAGCGTTGACGAAGTCGGCATTCTTCTCGTCGTCGGCGGAGAACGGGGTCATGAGCAGCAGACCCTCGGCAAGAGAGGTGTCGAAGCCCTCAACGCCCAGGATGCCGTCCATGCCGTCGCAGCCCATCATCTTGACGTCGTAGCCCATGTCCTTGGCGTTCTTGAGCAGGACGGACGCCGGCGTGTAGTAGATCGGCGCAAAGATCATGGTGGCGCCTGCCTGCTTGGCCTTGGTCAGCTGGTTGGTAAAGCTCGTGGCGGAGTCGTCCTTAAAGGTCTCCTCGTCGACAATCTCAAGCTTAGACTTAGCGGCCTGGGCCTTAAAGGAATCTGCGATGCCCGAAGAATAGGCGTCGCCGGAGTTATAGAACAGCACGAACTTCTCGTTCGCATACTTCTCTGCCAGGAACTTGGCAGCGTTGACACCTTGGTTGGGGTCGGTAAAGCAAACCTGGAAGACGCAATCCTTGCCCTTGGTAACGTCCTCGGAGGACGCGGACGGGGTGATCATGAACGTCTCGGGGTCGTTGCCGCACTCGGCGGCAACGGCGACCGACGCACCCGTGGTGGTCGGACCGACGAGGGCCTGCATGCCCCAGTCGAGCAGGGTGTTGAAGGCGTTGACGGCCTTCTCGCCGTCCGCCTGGTCGTCCTCGGCCTTGCTGACAAGCGGCAGCTCCTTAGTCGAGAAATCCTTGCAGCCAAGCTCGACAGCCTGTGTAACGGACTTGCCGTAGGACGCGTTGGCGCCGGTCAGCGGGCCGATGGTGCCGATCTTAAACGAAGCGTCGCCCGACGCGGAACCGCTGTCGCCGCCGTTGGAGGAGCAGCCAGCTAGAATGGACATCGCCCCCAGACCTGCTGCGCTCGCGATAACGCTCCTGCGATTCATAACAGGGTTCAATGACTTACCGGTGAGGCTCGACATGCGGCTCTCCTCTCAAATCTCGTCGGGTTTCGGTTACCCGACAGGCCATCCTTCGCCGTGTTCGGCGTTCGCAAAATACTAGACGCTTTAGTTAAGGAAAGTGGCGATTATTTCAACTTTTCTTTGGATTTGTTCGTTTATCCATAATTCTGCGTATTTCTATTACTTTATGCAGTAATGCCACTTTATTGTGTGAAAGTAATGTTTCCGTTCTGTTACAGGCGTCCCTGCCCTGAATAAAACGGCCTCACCGGTCGCGCTTTATGCGCACTTAGGCGGCGATGTACTTGCCGTCCTGAATCACATAGGCTGTGGCGGGCTTTTCGACCTGGCCCTTGTCGTTCCACGTCAGCTCGCCCGTCAGGCCCTCGATCTTGATCTTGCGCATGGCGTGGGCAAGGTCGTCGGCAATATCGGCACCGTCAGCCGTAATGTCGATGCCCGCTTTATCGATAGCCTCGGCAATCGCATGGACGCAGTCATAGGCATCGGCGGCAAACTGATTGGGCGTCTCGTCGTAGGCGTCCTTATAGGCCTTGACGAAGTCGGCGTTCTTCTCATCGTCAGCAGAGAACGGGGTCATGAGCAGCACGCCCTCGGCAAGAGAGGTATCGAAGCCCTCAACGGAGAGCAGGCCGTCCATGCCGTCGGTGCCCATAAGCGTCATGTCGTATCCCATGTCCTTGGCGTTCTTGAGCAAAACGGACGCCGGCGTGTAATAGATCGGAGCAAAGATAAGCGTGGCGCCGGCCTCCTTGGCCTTGGTGAGCTGGTTGGTAAAGCTCGTGGAAGAGTCGTCCTTAAAGGTCTCGGTATCGACGACATCGAGCTTGGACGCCTTGGCCTGCTCGGCAAAAGCGTCGGCAACGCCCGAGCTATACGTATCGCCGGAGTTGTAGAACAGGGCGATCTTGGCATCCGCGTACTTCTCGGCCAAGAACTTCGCGGCGCTGGCGCCCATGGTGGGATCGGTGAAGCAAACCTGGAAAACCGTGGTCTTATCCTTGGTAACGTCGAGCGACGAGGCCGAAGGCGTGACCATGAGCATATCGTCGGCGATCTCGCCAGAGACAGCGACGGCGGCACCGGTGGTGACGGGGCCGACGAGCGCCTGCATGCCCCAGTCGCACAAGGTATTGAAGGCGTTGATGGCCTTCTCGCCGTCAGCGACGTCATCCTCAGACTTAAGCGAGAGCTTGAGGTCCTTGGTCGAAAAATCCTTGGCGGCAAGCTTGGCACCCTTCTCGGCCGAAACGCCATAGGTTGCCGCGGCGCCGGTCAGAGGGCCGATGACACCGATCTTGAAGGTCTTGCCGTCATCGGTGGGGCCGCCGTCCGAGCCACCCGACGAGCAACCAGCGAGTGCCGCGGTGCTACCGAGCGCCGCGGCACCGGCGAGAAAGTTCCTACGGCTGAGCGTGCTGTTGATGCTAAACATGGTGTCCCCCTTTTCGCTGGCCGCGGTGCGGCCGTCTTGCGGTACAGGGCAAACCTTATGGTGCAAACGTTGACAGTTTGTTACGGAAGTTCGTTTGTAGCGAGTGTGTTTCCAATGTTTCCGCAGCGTTTCGGGGGTGGCGTTTTGTGCTGCTCCCGCTGCCAGGCAAGCACGCGCCTGCACTTCACGCTAGAATGCACTCAACCTTTAAGCAGTTAATCCATCCATAAGATGCACGAAGGAGCTATCTATGAGCGAACCCCTGCGCACCGTGAACGTCGGCCTCATCGGTCTGGGAACCGTCGGCGGCGGCGTGGCCCGTCTGATCAAGAGCCACCACGATGAGTACCTGGCCGCCTACGGCATCGACCTTAAGCTGACCCGCGCCTGCGCGCTTGCTTGGGAGCAGGCCGAGGCGGCAGGCATTGAGCGCGAGGCCTTTACGAGCGACTGGCATGACGTCGTCACCGACCCCGCCGTCGATATCGTCGTCGAGCTCATCGGCGGCGAGCACCCCGCGACCGAAATCTTCACCACCGCCTTCGAGAACGGCAAGCACGTCGTCTCTGCCAACAAGGCCCTGCTGGGCCGTCATGTCGAGACGCTCGCCGAGAAGGCGCGCGCGTGCGGCGTGCAGATTAAGTGCGAGGCCAGCTGCGGCGGTGGCATCCCCATCGTGAGCACGCTTGAGCACGACCTGGTGGGCAACAAGATCCTGACCATCGCTGGCATTCTCAACGGCACCACCAACTACATCCTGTCGCGCATGGACGCCGAGGGCGCCGATTACGCTGACGTGCTCGCCGACGCCCAGGCAAAGGGCTATGCCGAGGCCGACCCGTCCGCCGACGTCGACGGCTTCGACGCCGCCAGCAAGACGGCAATCCTCGCTTCCATCGGCTTTGGCACCCGCGTGACCACCGACGATGTCTACCAGCAGGGTATCCGTACCATCGGCGCCGAGGACATTGCCCAGGCCCGCGAGCTCGGCTACACCATCAAGCTGCTGGGCATCGCACGCAACACCGACGCCGGCGTCGACGTTCGCGTGCACCCCACGCTCATCCCGGCAGACCATATGCTCGCCAAGGTCAACGGCGCCATGAATGCCGTCTACGTGGTGGGCGACGCCGTGGGCGAGACCATGTTCTACGGTGCCGGCGCAGGCTCCTTCCCCACCGCGAGTGCCGTCGTGGGCGACATCCTGTCGCTCTCCGAGCAGATCAGCCGCGGTGTGGCTCCGCTGCCCGAGATTGAGCCCTATGGCCACAACCTCGCCTTTAAGCCCATGGACGAGCTCCAGACCAAGTACTATGTGCGCCTGAAGGTCGCCGACCGCGTGGGCGCCCTGTCCGAGACGGTCGACATCTTTGCCAAGCACAACATCTCGATCTCGCTCATCAACCAGGTCGAGGACGGCAAGTCGGGCGTCAGCGATGCCTGCTCGGTCATCTTCCTGACGCACCGCGCGCTCGAGAAGGACGTCCAGGCTGCCGCCGCCGAGCTTGCCAGCGTCGACTGCGTGGCCGAGGTCGCCAACGTCCTGCGTATCGAGGACGTCGAGGCCTGGACCGAAGGCGTTATGGCCAACTAGTCCAACACCCGCTTAACAATACGCGCCTCGGGGGGCTCCCGTCCTATGTGGGACGGGAGCCCTTTTCTATCCGGCTTCTAAGCACAGCGGCAAAGCGGCATTTGCACGAGCCGTTCATCGGTAACGCGGGCTACCGTTCACCGATATGCAAACGCGGCCGATTCCGGCTACCGCTACGCTGTGCTGCGAATGTCCGCCCGCGATGAGAGGAAGCACTATGTTGCTCGAGGGCAAGAAAGCAATCATCACCGGAGGCACACGCGGTATCGGCTATGCCATCGCCTGCCGTTTTATCGAGGAAGGCGCTGCCGTCACCGTCTTTGGCTCGCGCCAGGAGACTGCCGACACGGCCGTTGAGAAGCTGACAGCCGCCTATCCCGACGCCAAGGTCTGGGGTCGCTCCTGCGATCTCACCTCGCTCGAGGCCGTGACTGAGGCCTTTACGCAGACTGCAGCCGACATGGGCGGCTTGGACACGGTCGTCAACAATGCCGGTATCTCCCAGCGTTCACCCCTCTTGGACTACACGGCCGAGGAGTTCGCCAAAGTTATGGACCTCAACGTCGTCGCCGTCTTTAATGGCCACCAGGCTGCCGCCAAGATCATGACCGAGGCCGGCCACGGCGGCACCATCACTACCACAAGCTCGATGGTCGCCAAGTACGGCCAGCCCTCCGGCGTCGGTTACCCCACGTCCAAGTTTGCCGTCAACGGTATGGTCCAGTCGCTCTCGCGCGAGCTCGCTCCCATGGGCATCCGCGTCAACGCCGTCGCCCCCGGCGTGACTAAGACCGACATGGTCGCCAACCTGCCCGAAGAGGTCATCAAGCCCATCATCGCCACCATTCCGCTGGGTCGCATGGGCGAGCCCGAGGATGTCGCCAACGCCTTTGTTTTCCTGGCGAGCGACATGTCCTCCTATGTCACGGGCGCCGTGCTCCCCGTCGACGGAGCCGCCCGCTCCTAAGGAGCCACAAG
Organism: uncultured Collinsella sp.; assembly: GCA_900540875.1. GTDB lineage: Bacteria > Actinomycetota > Coriobacteriia > Coriobacteriales > Coriobacteriaceae > Collinsella. The sequence continues at coordinate 46,694 of UQHT01000010.1, read as the reverse complement.
CTTTGGCTTCAAGCTTCAACATAGCTCAACCAAAAAGGCGCGCCGTCTGAATCAACTGCAGACAGCGCGCCTTCTCCTGTTATGAAAGGGAAACTATGTCCCAGTATTTCGGATCAGAACGGGGCACGGTTTCCCCCAGGACCTCCTTGCGGAAACTGCATCCCACCCTGAGTGCCCATTCCGGGACACAGCTTCCCAACGGCCCCCGTTTCGGAAACCACATCCCGTTCCGAGCCTTCAAAGCGGGACGCGGCTTCCCCGAGAAAGTATCGACTACTTACCGTCGTCGTCTTCGGCTTCTTCGCGCGCATAGAGCTCCAGCATGCGGCGGCGGTATTCGCGCACAGCGAGCTTGGCGCGCTCCAGGCGGCGGCGCTCACGCGGAGTCAGCTCGGACGGGTCGACCTCGTCTCCATAGGTCTTATCGGCAAGCAGGTGCGCCGCGTCCACGATGCGGGCATCGATGTGGCCGCTCGCTGCCTCGGCGGAAAGACGCTCGGCAATCGTATCGAGCGTAGGCAGGCCCTCGAATACGCGACCATGGCCATGCGAGGTCAGCAGCTCGTGCTCGCGCGCGAGCAAGCTCGCTAGGTCGTGGTGGGCGCGCAAGATGTCGAGCGTATCGGATGGATGCTCGGCAACCTCTGCCACGGCGGCAACCGGCGCGGCATCGACCACGCGGTAGAAGAGCTGCGCGAGCAGTGGCATCAGGAACACCGTGATGGCGCCGGCCGCCACCATAACCGAAGCGACGCCCTGTGATAATGCGCCGGCGTTGACAGCGACGCTCGTCACGGCGACGATAATCGGCAGCGCCGTGGTGCAGTACAGGGCCACGGTAATGCGGCCATACGCCGACACATCGCGCGTCGCAGGACAAATGCTCATGGAAATAAGAATGGGCACGGCGCGGATAACCAGCAACGCCACGATAAAGCCCACGAGCAAGCCGGGGCGCGATGCTACAGCAGTCAGGTCGATCTTGGCACCCGACACGGTAAAGAACACCGGGATCAAAAAGCCATAGGCAAGGCCATCGAGTTTAAGCTCGAGCGTATGGTTGCCCTCGGGGATGATATAGCGCAGGACAAAGCCCGCGGCAAAAGCGCCCAACACGATATCGAGGCTAAAAATGGCGGAAAACGCCACGAGCGTGACCAGGATGAGCACTGTGAGGCGCACGAACGTCTGAGAAGTCGTATCGGCGCGCTCCTGAATAAAGGCAAAGAAGCGGCTGCCAATACGCTTGGAGCGACTGGGGACCACGGCAAGCAGCACGCACACCACGGCGAACAGCCCCAAGATCAACAGCGTCTCGACACCCGTACGGGCAGACAGCAGCACCGACATGGCGAGCACGGGCCCGAGCTCGCCCCACGTACCATAGGCAAGAATCGAATCGCCGACGCGCGTCCCAGCAAGCGACCGCTCGCGCAAGATGGGCATGAGCGCCCCAAGCGCCGTCGAGGTCAACGCCAGCGTCACGGCGATGCCATCAAAATGACTGACCGAAAACCACGGGGTAAAGCGCACGGCAAGCCAGGCGATGCCAAACGTAACGACCCACGTCGCCATGCCGTAACGCCCCTCGATGCCCGTGATGTTCTTGGGATCGATCTCAAAGCCGGCAAGCAGGAACAAAAAGGCCAGGCCGAGCTCGGACACGAGCGAGACCTCGGCATCCACATGGATAATGCCGAGCATATGAGGTCCCAGCACCGCGCCAAACACGAGCAAAAAGACCGTCTCGGGAACGGGTTTTCCGGGAATCGCCGAGGCGATGAAGGGGCTTGCAAAGGCCACGAGTGCGATGATGGCGAGCGAAACAAATGCCATGTGATGCCTTTCTCTTGTTTGCGCTCCACTGTAGCACCCTCGCCGTCCTCAACGCGCCACGAGCTGTCGTATCATAGTGAGGTTTAAAAGTATGCGGCTCAAGGCGACCGCGAGGCCCGCCCCGCAAACCGACCGCTGCCGCATACCGCACCGTACGCCCAACCGATCAGGAAGGCAGGAACCAATGGTCTCTCGTATCTACGTGGAGAAGAAACCCGGGTTCGACGTCGAGGCTCAGCAGCTCAAGGGCGAGCTGACCGAAATTCTCGGCATCAAGGGCATCGAGGCCCTGAGGATTATCAACCGCTACGACGTCGAGGGCATCGACAAGGAGCTTTTCCGGTCCTGCGTGCCGACCGTCTTTAGCGAGCCCCAGGTCGATGTGACCTACGACGAGCTCCCCGCAAGCGATGGCGCCGTCTTTGCCGTCGAATTCCTGCCTGGCCAGTTTGACCAGCGCGCCGACTCCGCCAGCGAGTGCGTGCAGCTCATCAGCCAGGGCGAGCGCCCCGCCGTGCGCTCCGCCAAGGTCTATATGATCTCGGGCGCTCTGGACGAGGCCGCCATTGATGCCATCAAGCACTACGTGGTGAACCCCGTCGAGGCGCGCATCGCCTCGCTCGACCTGCCCGAGACGCTGTACATGGAGACCCCCGAGCCCCAGCCCGTCGAGGTGCTCGACGGTTTCCGCGAGCTCGACGAAGCCGGCCTTGCCGCCTTTATTTCCGAGCGCGGCCTTGCCATGGACGAGGCGGACATCGCCTTCTGCCAGCAGTACTTCCGCGATGAGGATCGCGACCCCACCATCACCGAGATCCGCGTGATCGACACCTACTGGTCCGATCACTGCCGCCACACCACCTTCGGCACCGTCCTGGACGACGTGACGATCGACGACGCCGTGGTGCAGCAGGCCTTCGACCGCTACATGGAGATGCGCCACGAACTCGGTCGCGACACCAAGCCCGTCTGCCTCATGGACATGGGCACCATCGGCGCCAAGTACCTCAAGAAGACCGGCGTCATGACCGATGTCGACGAGTCCGAGGAGATCAACGCCTGCACCGTCAAGGTGAAGGTCGATGTCGACGGCGAGGACCAGGACTGGCTGTTCCTCTTTAAGAACGAGACCCACAACCACCCGACCGAGATCGAGCCCTTCGGCGGTGCCGCCACCTGCGTGGGCGGTGCCATCCGCGACCCGCTGTCGGGCCGCAGCTACGTGTACCAGGCCATGCGTGTCACCGGCGCCGGCGACCCCACCGTCCCCGTGTCCGAGACGCTCGAGGGCAAGCTGCCGCAGCGTAAGCTCGTGACCACTGCTGCCGCCGGCTACTCCAGCTACGGCAACCAGATCGGCCTTGCCACCGGTCAGGTCAACGAACTCTATCACCCCGGCTACGTCGCCAAGCGCATGGAGGTCGGCGCCGTCGTGGGCGCTACCCCGGCAAACCACGTGCGTCGCGAGTGCCCCGCCCCCACCGACAAGATCATCCTGTTGGGCGGCCGCACCGGCCGTGACGGCATCGGCGGTGCCACCGGCTCCTCCAAGACCCAGAACACCGAGTCCATCGAGACATCGGGCGCCGAGGTCCAGAAGGGCAACGCCCCGGTCGAGCGCAAGCTGCAGCGCCTGTTCCGCCGCGGCGATGCCTGCCGTCTGATCAAGCGCTGCAACGACTTTGGCGCCGGCGGTGTCTCGGTCGCCGTAGGCGAGCTTGCCGACGGCCTGTATGTCGACCTTGATACCGTGACCAAAAAGTACGACGGTCTTGACGGCACCGAGCTCGCCATCTCTGAATCCCAGGAGCGCATGGCCTGCGCCGTCGCCGACGGTGACGTCGAGGAGTTCATGGGCTACGCCGCCGAGGAGAACCTGGAGGCGACCGTTATCGCCGAGGTTACCGCCGAGCCGCGCATGCGCATGGCCTGGAACGGCGTCGCCATCGTCGATCTGTCCCGCGAGTTCCTCAACTCCAACGGTGCGCCCAAGCACCAGGTCGTCCACGTCTGCGCCCGCAGTGTGTGGCAGCCCAGCTGGGCCGGTACCACGCTCGCCGAGCGCATGACCTCGCTCGTCACCGACCTCAACGTCGCTTCCAACAAGGGCCTTTCCGAGCGCTTCGACTCCACCATCGGCGCCGCGACCGTGCTCATGCCCTTTGGCGGCAAGACGCAGCTCACCCCAAGCTCGGCCATGGTCGCCAAGTTCCCCGTGGACGGCGAGACCACCACGGCGAGCGCCATGGCATGGGGCTTCAACCCCTATCTGATGGAGGCCGACCAGTTTGCGGGCGCCTACCTGTCCGTGGTCGAGTCCATCGCCAAGCTCGTTGCCGCCGGCTTTGAGCACAAGCGCACCTACCTCTCCTTCCAGGAGTACTTCGAGCGCCTGCGCACCGAGGCCGAGCGCTGGGGCAAGCCCATGGCTGCCGTCCTGGGTGCCCTTATGGCCCAGGTCGACCTGGGTGCCGGCGCCATCGGCGGCAAGGACTCCATGAGCGGTTCGTTTGAGGACGAGGCCGGCGAGCTCAACGTTCCGCCGACCCTGATCAGCTTCGCCGTCGCCGTGGGCAAGGCCGCCCGCGCCGTCTCGCCCGAGTTCAAGGGCCTCACGCACCGCGTCGTCCGCATCGCCCCCGCCACCTATGGCGAGGACTACCGCCCCGATGCTCAGCAGCTGCTCGCCGCGTTTGACGCCGTCGAGGCGCTCACTGCTACCGGCAACGCCCTGGCCATCTCCACGCCCGGCTACGGCTGCGGCGCCGAGAGCCTCTTTAAGATGTGCGTCGGTAACCAGATCGGTATCGAGCTTGCCGAGGATGTAGACGTGGAGAGCCTCTTCACCCCGCTCTACGGCAGCTTTATTGTCGAGCTCGCCGAGGATGCCGAGCTGCCCGAGGTCGCCGACGGCGTTGTCGTCGAGCCCCTGGGCACCACCGTCGAGGGCTATGTCATCGACACCGGTTCCGAAGTCATCGAGCTCTCCGAGCTCCAGGAGGCCTGGGAGAGCGGCATCGAGGGCGTCTTCACCTACCGCAGCGCCGGCGAGACCCCCGAGGTCGAGACCATCGACTTCCGCGCCAAGGATATCCACGTGTACGGCGGCGCCAAGATCGCCCGCCCGCGCGTGATCATCCCCGTGTTCCCCGGCAACAACTGCGAGTACGACAGCGCCCGCGCCTTCCGTGCCGCCGGTGCCGAGGCCGACACCTTCGTGATCAACAACCTCACGCCCGAGGCCGTCGCCGAGAGCACCCACGAGCTTGCCCGCCGCATCCGTGCAAGCCAGATCGTCATGATCCCCGGCGGCTTCTCGGGCGGCGACGAGCCCGACGGCTCCGCCAAGTTCATCACGGCGTTCTTCCGCGCTCCCGAGGTCACCGAGGCAGTCCGCGACCTGCTCAAGGCCCGCGATGGCCTGATGCTGGGCATCTGCAACGGCTTCCAGGCCCTGATCAAGCTCGGCCTGGTGCCTTACGGCGATATCGTCGACGCCACGTCCGACGCGCCCACGCTGACGTTCAACACCATCGGTCGCCACCAGAGCCGTCTGGTGCGCACCCGCATCTCGTCCAACCTGTCCCCGTGGCTGTCGCAGTGCAGCCTCGACGACCCCTACACCGTCGCCATCAGCCACGGCGAGGGCCGCTTTGTCGCCAATGACGAAGTGCTCGCCCAGCTGATCGCCAACGGCCAGGTCGCCACGCAGTACGTGGGCGAGGACGGCAAGCCCAGCATGGATCTTTCCGTCAACCCCAACGGCTCCGCACTCGCCATCGAGGGCATCACGAGCCCCGACGGCCGCGTCCTGGGCAAGATGGGCCATGCCGAGCGCCGCGGCGACAACCTGTACCGCAACGTGCCCGAGCATGTCCCCGGCGATAAGTTCATGCCGATCTTTGAGAGCGGCGTAGCCTACTTCGCTTAAAGCTTTCCCATCGGGTACAATCCCCTCGGGTAACAACACCCGCCACCGACACATCCGGTGGCGGGTTCTTTTTTGCTTCGCGCATGTAGGAAGGACATCATGGAAAGCCGCAAGCCGTATCTCGCCACCCTGCCCGGACTCATCCTGGGCTGTCTTGTTTGCTGTGCACTCTGGGGATCGGCCTTTCCCTGCATCAAGATCGGCTACGCACTCTTTGGTATCCCGGCGCACGATAGCGCCTCGCAGCTGCTCTTTGCGGGCTTGCGCTTCACGCTTGCCGGCGCCCTGGTTATCGTTGGGATGAGTGCGGCCCAACGCCGCCCCCTCATTCCGCAGGCTCGCGACATCAAGCCCATCTTTGTCTTGTCGCTCTTCCAGACTATCGGGCAGTACTTCTTTTTCTATCTGGGCCTCTCGCGCGCCAGCGCCATGTCGAGCTCCATCATCGAGGCCAGCGCCAACTTCCTCGCAATCCTCTTTGCCGCCCTGGCATTTCACACCGAGAAGCTCAATACGGCCAAGGTGCTTGGCTGTGCGCTGGGCTTTGCCGGCGTCGCGCTCGTCAACCTCTCGGGCGCAGATGGCACCTTTGGCTTCAGGCTCGATGGCGAGGGCTTTATCCTAGCCTCCACTGTCGCGGGTGCTCTTTCGACCTGCCTGATCGGCATCTTCTCGCGCAAGCACGACGGCGTCTTGCTTGCCGGGTGGCAGTTCTTGGTCGGCGGCCTGGTCCTCACCGCCATCGGCTTTTTGATGGGTGGCGCGCTCTCCCCCACGGCGATTGTCCCCGCCATCGTGCTCATCATCTACATGGCGCTTATCTCCGCGGTCGCCTACTCGCTGTGGTCGCGCCTGCTTGCCGTCAACCCCGTCAGCCGCGTCTCGGTCTTTGGGTTTATGAACCCGGTCTTTGGCGTACTGCTGAGCGCACTGCTGCTTGGCGAGGGCGCCGGCACGAGCCCCGTTACCGTCATCGTTGCCCTGCTCTTGGTCTGCAGCGGCATCATCATCGTCAACAAACCCAAAAAAGCCTAGCGAACTGCCCTTATTTAGCAGAGAGATTCACATACTTTAGTTTAATGGAGTACATCGGTGAGCTGAAGGCCACCACGCACGCAAGCGTGCGCCCCTTTTTCTAGCGTATCTGGACGCCGGCTTTCTTTTTCTCGGCCTTGACGCGGTAGAGCTCCGCATCGGCAGCGCGAAGCAAGTCTTGCCAGGTATCGACACCGTCACCGACCCGTGCGTAGCCGATGGACATCCGCAACAGATACGGCACGTCGGCACGTGCGAGCTCATCGTTGATTGCCGCACACAGGCTTATGATGTCCTGCTCCGCCGTCGCCTTTTGGAGCACCACGAACTCATCGCCGCCATAACGTGCGATAAAGCCGCCAGACGCCGAGCAGACTTCTTTGAGCGCAGCGGATATGACCTGAAGAGCGTGGTCGCCCTCCACATGCCCATAGCGATCGTTAATCTGCTTAAAGCCGTCGGCGTCCATCATAAGCAGATATACATCTTCGGCCTGATCCACATTTGAGAAGAGCGACAGCATATAGGTCTCAAAACGGTTGCGATTGTTAAGTCCAGTCAACGGGTCGGTCGAGATGAGCTGCTCCTGGTAGATGATGTAAAGCAGCAACATGCTAATCATTATGCCGACACAAAGGCCGGGCACCGAGTATACGACCTGAAAGGTACCGCCCACCAGGGCCGGAATGGCGAAAAATGCCAAGGTTCGATAGATGGCCTTCGTCTGCAGGCTCTCGACCCTGCGAGATTGCACAAACGCATGCAGGGACGTATGTATAACGTAACAGTAGCTGACGATGGGCTGGATCATATAGGCAAAGCCGCGACGATACACGCCCTGCGAATCGATATAGAACAGGGCGTGCGTCCAGTAACTGGTAAACGCCAGCACGACCACCAGAGCCGTAGGCAACGCTACAAGCACCGCCCTATAGCGCGAGGTCAAAAGACGAGAACCCTGCACCGTCTCGGAATAGATAAACCAAATGAGACACGCGATAGCAAAGAGCGAAAACGAAACCGCGTTGGAAATCCAGTTGGCAGCAATGCCCAACGTGCCGTCCACACCGTCCGAAAGCGTCCAGATCATATCGAATAATATGTACGCGGCAGAGGTGTAGCCAAGCATGCTAAACAATAGCTGCTGGGTGCTCGAGAACAAGGAGCGACGACTTCGCACGGCAAGCCCGATAAGAACAATCATGCATAGCACGAATATCTCAATCTTGAGTGCCTTAACCACTAGCGCCATCCCTTCAATACCCAAGTGGTCAGAATCGCCCAATTCGAATCAGGGCAATAAACACCCCTTTACTCCGCAGGGGTAAAGGGGATAATAGCAGAGCGCCCGAACATCACTGCAAAACAGTTTCTGTTCGGGCGCCCATACGGCGCGAATTGCACACGCCGGCATCATTGATGGGTATCGATTGCTACTCGCCATCGATGTCAGTCGCGACGGCCTCCTCGATGGCCTCGACACCGACAGGCGACAGATCCTCCTTGCCTTGGCAGAACTTCTTGTCGACCCAGCCAGTCAGAATCGGAGCCATGATCGCCGTGATGATAACGGCGGTGGCGATCTGAGCGTACGCGGTGGGCGCAAGCTCGGCGTAACGCGGTGCGACCTCGGCGAGGGCAACCGGTGTGGTCATAGCCGTGCCGGCAATGGTGGAGCAAGCCACAGCGGCCTTGCCATTGCCGCCGCACAGACGCTCGAACGCAAAGGTGATGGGACCGACGACAAACAGCGTGACAAGGCCCAGCAAGATGCCGGAAATACCGCCGGTGATAAAGCTCGACAGGCTCATGGACGCACCGAGCTGAAATCCGATGACGGCAATCGCGGGATTGGCACCGGGAACCAGCAGGTTCTTGATAAACGGGAACAGGTTGCCCAGAACCATGCCAATAACGAGTGGCAAGATGGAGCCGATAATGGTGCCAATGGGAATGTTGGCGAGACCGGAAACACCGAGGATGATCATCGTGACGGCGGGGCCAGCCGTAAAGAACAGGATACCGACGGCGCCCTGCTCGGACTCATCGCCGAACTCGCCCATGATGCCCGTATAGAGCGCCATGTTGCAAAACGTGATGCCGCCGATGATAGACACGGAGCTCAGACCCAGGAAGTTGTCGTTAAAGAAATATGCCACGCCCAGGCCGAGAGCCGCTGCGACGACCAGCTTGGGGATCAGCACGACGATACCGGTCTTGATGGCACCCGGTGTGGACTTAAAGCTGATGCCGGCACCCACGAAGAGTAGGATCGCAGCGACGATGGTATTGGAGCCACCGCGGCAGGCAGCCGTAAAGAAGCCACCGATCTCAAAAACCTGCGGGCAGAAGGTGTTGAGCAAAAGACCGACGATCATCGGATAGATCATGATGTCGCCCGGGATGCGCGGGACCTTGAATTTCTTTTGCTCGTTGGCGTTCGCTTCCTGTGCCATGAAACCCCCATTTCCGCTGACGGGGTACAAAAGCCCACGTCACGCTTTGCTACAGTAAAGTTTGACCATGGTACCAGAAGAAATAGACCAGCTCGGTGAAAAATTCGACAAGTTGGGATGGAACGAGATTCGGCGCCCGCGACGCCACCCCTATATAAGGCTCAAGACGATATAGAGTACGATGCCCGAGACGCAGCACCACAGCATCGATTTTGTCTTGACCGCCACGACCACGACGCCGGCGGCCGCAATCCAGGGAACCAAGGCAGGCCAGAGCCCCGCGTCGAACGCGCCGGGACTCACCAAGTCGTTGGCGACCAGCGCGGCAAAGGCGGCGGGCGGGATATAGCCCAGGGCCTCGGTAATGCGGGGCGACAGGGTCCGCCCGCGCAAGGCGAACGCCGGCGCGATGCGAAAGAACGCGATAGCAGCCCACGACGACAGCCACAGAACCAAGAACTCGTTAACGGGCATCGCGGGCACCTCTTCCGTCAAATACAGCATCGCACGCCAGCGCAATGGTAATGCCGACCACGACGCTTGCCGGCACGGCAATATTCACGAGGCCCAAGAACTTGCATACGGCGACGGACACCGCGCCCGAAACCGCCGCGACAACGTTGCCGCGCGACAGCCGCTGCGAAAAGAGCAGGAAGATAAAGAGCGAGGTGCAGATAAAGGCTGCAATGGCGGTGGGAATATCGACAACGGCGCCGACGATGGCGCCCATCGTACACGATACGCCCCATGTTGCGATAAGGATCACGTTGAGCACAAAGGACTCGCGCGGGCCCCAATCCTCCCCTTCAACCAACTTGGCAAGCGAGATGCCATATGCCTCCTCGGTAAGTGTCGCGGCAACAGCCAGCGTCTGACGCTTCGAGGCACCCGTCAGATGTGGAGCGATCGATGCCGAGTAAAGCGCAAAGCGCGAGGAGATTGCGGCGACGCTCGCGACGATCGACGCCGCAGGCACACCTGCCAGCCACAGATTGCAGATCATAAACTGCCCGCTGCCCGTCACGAACGTGCTGCTCAGAGCAAAAACCATCCAGGGTTCCATTCCCGTCTGCCCCATGATCATTCCGCACGGCGCGCCTATTGCAACATAGGTAAGCATCACTGGCCAGACGGTTCTAACGATTTTGAGCACCATACGCTTCTCATCCTGACAAGGTCTCCGAGCCGCATGTAGCGACACGGCAGAATCATCATCCGACAGCAACCGAGTTCACCTACAATTGCCACCGGATCGAAAGACACAACTTTTTAGGAAGTCATTATGACAGCTATCGATCGAGACCGGGCGCGCGCGGCCTTCAAAAGCTACACCGATGCCTACGACGCCACTAACCCACGCATCGCGCTCAAAATCGAGCATACGTACCACGTGGCCGAGGCATGCGATGCCGTAGCGCGCGAGCAGGGCTGGTCGTCAGAAGATATTGACCTAGCATGGCTTTGCGGCCTGCTGCACGATATGGGCCGCTTTGAGCAGCTGCGACGCTGGGACACCTTTAAGGACGCCGAGAGCATGAGCCATGCGGCGCTGGGCATCGAGGTCCTCTTTGGCGAGAATCCCGCCGATGCACCCGCCGTAACGAGCATCCGCGACTTTATCGATGACCCGGCAGAAGATGAGCTCATCCGAGCGAGCATTGCCTATCACAGCGATTTCCGTCTACCCGCGCAGCTCGACGAGCGCACGCGGAGCTTCTGCGATATCGTGCGCGATGGTGACAAGATCGACATTATGCGCACCATCGCCGACAGCATCGTCGACACCATCCTCAAGGTGGACGAGAAGACGTTTCTCGGCAGCCGTTTCTCGTCGCCGACACTTGCCGCCTTTGACGAGCACCGCTGCGTCGCACGCGATGAACGCAACGAGCCCGCAGACTACCTGGTGGGACTCATCTGCTTTATGTTTGAGCTCGTCTATCCAGCGAGCCGCGCGCTGGCGCGCGAGCAGGGCGATATCTACCGCCTGCTCGACGCGCCCTTTGGCATTACGCGCCCCTTTACCGACCCCGCCACGCAGGCAGCCTGGAGCCGCCTAAAGGACGAGATGCGCGACTGGCTGGCGCGCGCCTAGCGCTCAAGCTGGGCCAGCAGCTCCTCGACGACCTCGACGGCGTCCCCAACAACCTTGTACTGGGCAGCACCGAAAATGGGGGCATCCGGGTCCTCGTTAATGGCGATAATGCACTCCGCCCCACCGATGCCGGCAAGATGCTGGATGGCGCCCGAAACACCGATACTCACGAGAAGCTTGGGCGAAACCGATACGCCGGTCTGGCCAATCTGATGGCGATACTCCAACCAGCCGGCCTCCACGACAGGTCGCGTGCAACCAAGCTCGGCTCCCAGAGCCTCGGCGAGCCTTCGCATCAGGGGCAGATTCTTCTTGGAGCCAATGCCGCGGCCCACCACGACCAGGCGCTCGGCATCGGCGATCGAGGCCTGCTGCCTCCACTCCTCGGCGGGAATCGAGATCTCGACACGAGCCTTAGCATCATCCGCAAGCGATATCTGGGTGATCGTGCCGGAGCGGCCGTAGTCAAAGTCGGGTGCCTTAAAGATGCCGGGACGAACCGTTGCCATCTGGGGACGATGATTGGGGCAGACGATGGTGGCCATCAGGTTGCCGCCAAACGCCGGACGCGTCTGTTGCAGCAGTCCCGTCTCCGTATCCATCGAAAGTACGGTGCAGTCAGCCGTAAGGCCCGTCTGCAAGCGCACGGCAACGCCGGGTGCCAGTTCGCGGCCAAAAGCGGTCGCACCGTATAGGATGGCCTCGGGTTTGCGTTCGGCTACCAAATCGCAGATCAAGTGGGCGTAGACCTCCGCATCGTTTTGGCGCAGGCGCTCGTCGCGACAGGCCAGGACTTCGTCGGCGCCCGCGCAAACCAGATGCTCCAGGTCACCGAGAGAACCCTCGGGGCCCATACCGACCAGTGCCACCAGACGGCAGCCGCGAGCATCGGCAAGCTCGCGCCCCTTGCCCATGAGCTCGTAGGCCACGGGAGCCACGGCGTCGCGCTCGTCAGTCTGCACGAAGACCCAAATGTCTCGATATGCATCAAGGTCCACCGCACCAGCGGCCTCGTCACGCTCGATCGAGATAGCGTTGACAGGGCAGGCGTCGACGCACCCACCGCATAGGATGCAGCCGTCGGTTACGTGGGCGCATCGGTTGGGTCGCTCGCCTTCCACTACGATGCCGCCCGAGGCACAGGCGCGAACGCAGCGACCGCAGCCGATACAGGCTTCGCTATCGATAATCAGTCCGCTCATCTATGCCATCCCCTCGATAATCTTGGCAAGTTCTACCGCCTGCTCGGACGCCGTCCCCTCAACGGCCTCGCACGTTTGGTCACGGTCGGGCACAAACGAGCGCACGACCTGCGTCGGTGATCCGGCAAGGCCGCAACGCGAGGGATCGGCGTTTACGTCGGCAGCGCTGGCCACACGCACGTCTGCATCCTCGGCCGCGCGAATACCGGCAATACTCGGCATGCGCAGCTGGCCAATCTCCTTGGCAGTCGTCATCGCGCACGGCATCTCCAGGCACACCGTCTCCTCGCCGGCATCGCATCCGTGAACGAGCGCCAGCGAGCCACACGTCGTAAAGCCCGCGCTCTGCACGCAGCTCACGTCGGTCACGCAGGGAATCTCAAAGGCACCAGCAAGCTCGGGACCAATCTGGGCCGTATCGCCATCCACCGCCATCTTGCCGCAGATGAGCAGGTCGAAGTCCTCGTCGAGCGCCTCGATGCCGCACTTAAGGGCATAGGTGGTTGCCAGGGTATCGGCACCTGCAAAGGCGCGATCGGTTAGCAGCAGTGCGTCATCGGCGCCTCGGGCGATGCAGTCGCGCAGCAGCGACTCGGTCGCGGGGATGCCCATCGACACCACCGTTACACGCACGTCCATGCCAAAGCCGATAAAGTCGTCTTTCAGCGCCAGCGCGCATTCGAGGGCGCTTGCATCGAACGGGTTAATGACCGCCTGCTTGCCATCACGCACGATAGTATTGGTCTTGGGGTCCATCTTGACCTCGGTGCTTCCGGGCACCGCCTTGACGCACACCACCATATGGAAATCACTCATCTTCACGCGCCCCCTTTCTGGACGAGTTCATCCAAGAGCTTCTCCGTAAACAGGTTGCCGCGACCCAGCTGGCCGGCAGGATCGAGCTGGAGTTTGAGGCGCGCCGACTCGACCATAGCCTCGTGGCCGTACATCGTCTCCAAGAAGCCCGCCTTGATCTTGCCGACGCCGTGCTCAGCAGAAACGGCACCGCCCATGGCCGTGACCTCGGAAGCCCACTGGGCAAAGAGTTCTCCACCACGACGGTAGTCTTGCGCATCGCGCGGCAGGATGTTCACATGCAGATGGTTGTTCCCGATGTGTCCCCAGGCAGCAGACTCAAGCCCGCTTTCGGCCAGCGTGCGGCGATAGAGGACCACGACATCGGCAAGGCGTGCATTGGGCACCGACATATCCGATCCCAGCTTGGTAATGGTGGGGTCGGTGCGGCGACGCTCGTCAACGAGCATGTTGACACTCTCGGGGACCGCGTGGCGGAAAAACCGCTGGCATTCGCGATCGACTTCGGTGCGCGCGACCCATGTCGCATCGTCGCGGCCGCCCGCAAGCTCCAAAACCCATCCCAGGTGGTACAGCTCCTCGGTCGCCTGCGCCTCGTCGTCGCAGTCAAGCTCCACGTAGACACAGACCTTTGCCTCGTCGTCGAGCGCCGGCAGCGAGGCAAACGCCGTCGACTGCTCGCGCTGGCGACGTAGAATATCCAGGGCGCCAGCATCGAAGTACTCGATGGCAGCCGCATGGGACAGGACAGGGCGCACGGAATCGGTAAAGGACACCGCCTTGTCCTCGCTATCGAAAAAGCAACTCACACCCCATACGACCGAAGGTGCCGCCTGCAGGGCGATCTCGAGCTCGGTGACAACGCCGAGCGTGCCGCACGCGCCGATAAAGAGGTCGATGGCGTCCATATCGTCCGCAACGAAATAGCCTGAGGCATTTTTTGTCTCGGGCATGGTATAGCCGGGAAGATCGAGTTCGAGCGTACGGCCCGCTGCCGTCACGAGCGACAGGTGGCGGTCCTGGGCAAAAGCCTCGCCGCGCTGAAGCTCAAGCAAATCGCCATCAGCCAGCGCGACGTGGAGTCCCGTGATATGCGGGCGCATGGGACCGTAAGCGTAGCTGCGGGCGCCGGAGGCGTTGCATGCCGCCATGCCGCCCAGACAGGCAGATGCCTCGGTGGGATCGGTGGGAAAGAACTGCTCGGGGGACTCTTGGAACTCCTCGTAGGCCTCAAGCGATGCCTGGTCCCAACCAGCGGTCGGCAGTACCTTCTTGCTCAGCTGCTTACGCAGCTCCGAGAGCACAACGCCCGGCTCCACGCGCAGCAGAAATTGGCCTTGTTCATCGCGGCGAAGGCCCAAGTAGCGATTCATACGGGAAGTATTGAGGATATGCCCACCGTGGGGCACGGCACCGGCGGCAAGGCCGGTTCGGGCGCCCTGAACTGTTACCGGGACACGCTCGGCATGGAACGTTTCCAAAATGGCACGGACCTCGTCTTCCGTTGTCGGAAACGAGATGCTCGATGCTTCGCCCGATGCGCGAGATTCGTCGCGGCCATACTCTTCGAACTCGTCGGTGAAGGGTTTGATGGTTGCAGACACGCGAACTCCCCCTTTATCTAACTACAGTGTTTGCAGGGAGATGTTACCGCATCGTTTCGTCGACGTGTTCGAAACCGTCTCCATAATTGGCGATTTTTACGTTTGCGCAATTCGGCGAACGGCAAGGCTTCCTCGGCAGACGATGCTTTTGACACATATCGCCCCGCCGTCGCCGACCGCTCGATTGTCGCTCGAAAAAAGTTGAAGTAATTTTTTCCACCTTTTACCTGCGGAGATGTCAATCCGTCAAGCATTTGGTCAGAAATTGGTCAAGTAGCGGCTGATACGGTCGGCGTCGACAGCCAAAACCGATAGAAGTTTTGGCCCCAGAAGCAGGGAGGTTCCCATGGCATATTACTGGCCCCAGTACGGCGTCGCCATCGAGGTCGACGACGATCCCTATCTCCTGCCTTTCGACGAAGAGGCGTTCCCCGATACGGCGGTCTACCACGTCACCACCGATGTTATCTGCGACCCCGAGTCGTTCTCGGCGCTCGCCCACCACATCGCGCGTATCCACGACATCGAGCTCCCTCACGACTTTGACGAGCTCATCTACTCGCGCCGCCTGATGCTTCACATGCTCTTTGGAGCGGACCCGTCCACGTTCGCACGTGTCTACACCACCAAGGACGCCGCATGAGTGCGAAGAAGCCGCCCCGCCTCGCAGGACTGGGGCGTCGCAAGAAACTCGTCGTTGTCTGTCTGGCTATCGTCTGCGCCCTCATCGCCGTAGGGCTATACGCCTGGCAGTCGCAGCCCGTGCCCGAAGCGGGCGCCTCAGTCACGACGGCAGAGGGTAAATCGCGACAAGAAATCCAAGATGAGCTCGATGCCATCGTCCGCGACAACATGATGACGATTTCGGTCGCGCCGGTCGCTCAGCTACAGGAGGACGGCAAGCTGCGCGTCAACGTGCAAAACGTCCAAGACAATAAATTTCCCCAGCGATTCCGCGTCATCCAAAACGACGAGACCATGTACGAATCCGGTGTGGTCGAGACCGGCAAGACAATCGAGACGTGCCCCGCCGGCGACATCAAAGAAGGCGAGGCATACATCGAAATCCAGGCACTCGATGCCAAGACCCTCGACAGCCACGGCAATCCGACACGTGTCAGGGTACGGGTTGAGCAAGCCGAGAACTAGCTTTTTCGGCCGACGCGGCACCGCACGCAATTCACCAGCATTCGTCCAATCATCGCGGGGACG
This sequence comes from uncultured Collinsella sp., assembly GCA_900540875.1. GTDB lineage: Bacteria > Actinomycetota > Coriobacteriia > Coriobacteriales > Coriobacteriaceae > Collinsella. The sequence continues at coordinate 30,507 of UQHT01000010.1, read as the reverse complement.
GCCCGCGGCGAATAGAAAGGAACGACCATGGACATCACCAGGAACATGAACGGAGCCAGAGCGCTCGTCGTGGGCGCAGGGCTCGCGCTCGCGCTCGCAATGGGCGCCGCCCCGACGCCAGCTCTGGCAGCCGGGCGCGTTGGAACCACGAAAGTAATGGTCAGGACCGAGATCGACAACGTAGAGTTCAAAGTTCCGACGGTTATTCCCTTCGTCGCCAAGGCCGACGGCACGCTTCAGGGCCCCTCAGAAGACGCGACCACCATCGACAATCATTCAGCCTACGGCATCCATGTCACCAACATGAAGATCGACGCCATGAACACCTGGACCATTGCCGCCGACGCCAAGGCCGGAACCGCGCAGAATTCCATCGACTTTAAGGTCGGCCCCGACGGCGCACTCCAGAACGCCAGCGCCGCAATGCAGGAGACGGGCCTCGATCTTTCCAAGAATGCAGCCTTCGACATGGGCTACCAGGGCATTGCCGGCGGCACGGACAGAATTAAGCTCAAGACAAGCGGAAACGTCGCCCGCGTCACGCGCGACATCTTCCGCGTAACCGGCGAAGGCGATCAGGTTGCAACGATCACCTGGACGGTCGAGCCCGGTGCGCACACGGCATAAGGCCGTCGCCCTGGCCGCCGCCGTCAGTATCCTATCGTTTGGGCCAGCCATGGCCTTTGCCCAGCAAGAACAGGCGCAGGCCGCCACGCAAGTGACGGTCGACCTCTCGGAGCTCGACCGCGGCAACTGCAAGGAACCGTTGGCACAGACAGACGACAGACGATGGCTCTTGGCAGCAGGCGCCACGGCAGCAGGCGCGGGAACCGCCGGCCTCGGTCTGCACATCAAACGCAGCCAGAAACGAAACACGGACAGGCCGCACTAAATTAGCTAAGGAGACCCCATGGCATCGAAGAACCTTTTGCCCGTCGTCGCACTCTGCGGCGCGCTCGCAACCGGAACGCCTGTCGCCGCTTGGGCGACTCCCGTCATGGCAGACTCCTTACCAGCAGCCCTAAGCTCCGCACCAAATCCGTCGAGCGCCATTGCGTGCAAGCGTTTTTCGTTCGCACAGGCCGCAATCTCAACCTCGGGATGCCTTCGTCGTAATACGGACGGCTCGATAGTCGTGGATATCAATCGTTCGAACAAGGCAAACGGCTCCCAGGCGGGGTGCGCCGTCTGCACGTGGCGCTCGATTGTGCTCGATGCAGATGGCGATCCGTGCGATTTGGGGTTGCGCATCGATATCGCTTCGGTCGATGACTCGGCGAACGGAGCGAAGGTCGCCTTCGACGGTGCGTTTTTCGAGAAAGGAGGCGGTATATGGCTGGGCTGCGCCGCCGCGAATGCAGACGATGTGCAGCCCACCCTCTCATTCACGGCATCGCTGCGGCTGACCAAGGCGGGCACCGACGCCATCGCGGCGGGAGAAGCATCCCTGCTGTTCTACGCCGCCAGTACCGAAGACACAGACATTCATTTCGAGAAGCCGGCCGGATCGCTCAGCCTTACGCGCGGGACGGAGGCAGGCCCTATTGCGATCGATACCCACACGCTAGGCAGGCAACACATTCTTGCCGACCCGGCGCTTCTCGAGATGGAGTGGAACGGATCCGGAGCCGTCGGGATTGTCCCCTCCGCGCTTGACGCCAAGACGCTCCCCTCAGACGACGAACCCGTCAACGCAACCATACAAGAAGAGAGCACGGACAAAGAAGCAGGTGCGGGCGACACGCCGTCGCCGACAAACAGCGTCCCAGCTTCTTTCGAAGCACCGAATGAGCCCGCTACCGGTCCAAACGATCCCGAGCTCGCGGACAGTCTGGGGCTTGCTGATCCTCAGGAGATCGATGAAGGTAACTGCTGCGTGCTTGCCGCCCTCGACCACACAGAGGTCATCGATGCTGCAAACATCGAAGTTGCCGCCGCCAATCAGCCCGTCCGCAAGTCGGCCATCATCGCATTTCCCGAATCCATTGAAGTCGTCTATTTGCCATCGGGCGAGGTCGTGGCCCCAACACTGCTCACCTTGTTGGGCGCCAAGAATACTCGAAACGAAATTAAAAAGGTCACGGTTGTCGACCCTGCAACCACCGCTAAACTGCGTCTATACGCCGTTGCCCCAGACGGAGGCAAGACCTTGGAATTCGATGGCGACACACTTCTAGCCTGGCGACGTCTGGACATTATGCAAGATGTCTCGTATCAGATCGAACTCGAAGGGTTTGATCGTGCCCGCGATGCCAATATCATCGCCGCGGCTATTGAATCCCCGCAGCGGCTTATGACACTGCGCTTTGACTACTACCCCTATGTCCCGACAACCACCTGAGGCTTAAATGCTGCGCATCATTCCTAATACCACTTATATAACGTATTAGATGAGTCGCGATGTGCCTCGCATTTCGTTCTGCTACGATTGCCACGTTGGCATCAATACAGGAGGGCTCATGCCGGGCTTGGGAACAATCATCAACGTTGCGCTTTTAGTTGCGGGCGGTCTTTTGGGATTAGCGGGCGGCCGCTTCATTACACCGCACATCCAAGACACGCTCATGAAAGCATCGGGGCTGTGCGTCCTGTTTATCGGCCTGGGCGGCACCATGCAAAAGATGCTCATCATCGATGGAAAGGCGCTAGCGACCACCGGTACCACCATGCTCATCGTCTCATTTGCGCTCGGTTCGCTCATCGGCGAGGCCATCAACTTGGAGGCCGCCATCGAGAACCTTGGCGAATGGCTCAAGCGCAAGACTGGCAGTGAGGGCGATAACGAGTTCACCAACGCTTTTGTCTCGACTTCACTCACCGTGTGCATCGGCGCCATGGCCATTGTGGGATCGATCCAGGACGGCCTGCTCGGCGACTGGTCAACGCTTGCCCTCAAGGGCGCACTGGACTGCATCATCGTCTGCACCATGACGGCCTCGCTTGGCCGCGGCTGCATTTTCTCCGCCCTGCCCGTCGCCGTGTTCCAGGGGACGATCACGTTGTTTGCCGGCGCGCTCTCCCCCATCATGACCACAGCAGCCCTCAACAGCCTTTCGCTCGTAGGCTCCATGCTCATCTTCTGCGTCGGCGTCAACCTCATCCGTCCTCAGACCTTCCGCACGGCCAATATGCTTCCCTCCGTCGTCATCGCCGTCATCTACGCCCTCCTGTTCTAAATCTATCAACGCAGCGGTATCTCGAACATCTGTTTGATGCTGTGCTATGATATGAGGTCACCGTAGCTGTGTTCGAGAGGAGGAGCGGTGGCCGACCAGGACATCAAGATGCTCATCGAGCGCATCATGGCCGAGGCCCGGACCCATCAGTCCGCCCGCTTCTCAAACGAAACCTACGCAGACGAGCCGATTCTCAAAACCGGCCGACAGATGCAGAATTTCCTCCCCGACCAGTACCGTAAAATGCGCGAGATATCGCGCTGGCAGGATGACCCCAAGGGCGGTGCGGGCCGCTGGCTTTCGGAAGCCGAGCTTTTTTACCGCCAGGGCCTGCTGATGGCCGACTTTGAGGACGACTGTCCCTACAACGGCACCTTTAAGTCGTACTTTCCCACCTACAACGCCATGAGCGACCGGCAGCTGCGCGGCTACTTTACCTGGCGTGCCCAAGTGCGCCGCGGAACCGTCGAGGAAACGTCTACGTCCTTTGCCTTTCTGTATCTCTATGAGCTGATCTGCGGCATTGGCGTAGATGATCCACTCGATGGTTTTAACAAGATCAGGGCTTTTTGGGATGTCTATCGCGCCTTCGAGCCCGGCATCGACCGGTTTGCGCGCGTGTGGCTGCAAGATTACGCCGTGTTCCACGGGCTCGACCCCAAGCTGCTTCGCGACTCTAAAACCGTCATGTTCGATAACGCCCTTATCGAACTGCGGCGCGCGGCACGAGACCTTGTACCGGCACCGTCCGGCCAGACCCCTAAGCGTCGCAAAACCTCCGAGCCCACGCTCCCCCTTCCGCCCGATGAGGTGCGCGAGGAGCGACTCATGGCCGCCATCAACGCCCTCTCCACGTACAACCTAAGTAGCTCGCGGCTCGACCGCAGCCACCACCGCGATCTGCGCCACGTGGCGTGCGCCGTGTATGTCCGCATGGTGCGCTACTATGACACGCACCGAAAGACCGGCATCGTGGCAAGTTTATTTGGGGAGGAGACGGCCATGCCCTACACCATGTTTGCCTCGGCCGTATTCTTTGCGCCCGAGCGCCACGAGGACTGCGAATACCGTCTGGACCCCATCCATATCTACCGTTGCCAAAACGGCTTTTGGGAATGCATGCGTATCCACGGTAGTAGGCAAAAGAGCAGCAAGCTCGGTGAAATGATGCGCGCCTGCGACCAACGCCTGCGCCTGGCGCTGGACCCTGCCCATCCCCTTAAGGAAGAAAAGGTCCCCAAATATCTGGCCAAGATTATCGATGACGAGATTGTGGCATGGCTTTCGTGGGACGCCGCACACCAGCCCGTCAAGATCGATATCGATCTGAGTCAGCTGGGGCATATTCGGAGCGCCGCCGCACAAACGCGCGAGGCGCTTTTGATTGACGAGGAACGCGAGGACGGCGCGTCCGCAGAAGCCGAGGCAGCGGACTCAGGGCAACCGGAAGCCGAGCCCGTAGCCGACGCGATGGTCGAGGCGGTCGCGGCGGCTGCAGGGCAGGACGAGTCCGACGAGCCGACCATATCCACCGAACAGTTTGGTGTCGTGGCACCGCTTCTCGCGCCGACGCCCGCGTTCGCAGCTGCTACGCCCGCTGACGCCACAAACGAACTCGCGCCCGCCGCAGACGCCTATCTCCGCGCGCTGCTCGAGCACAACGCAGTACAGGCGGAATCGGCGGTAGTGCAATCGGAGCAGAGCGAGGACATGCTCGTCGATACCATCAACGAGGCGCTCTTTGACCTGGTGGGCGACACCGTAATTGAATTTAGCGCGGCAGGGCCGCAGATTATCGAGGACTACGAAGCAGACGTGAGAGGATACCTAGACCATGAGTGATACCGCATCCGCAGCACCTCGCGTGCCCAAGCGCGTCGCTGCCGTCATTCTCAACTCGCTCAAGGGCGGCGTGGTCCCGCGCATCGGCCTTCCTTACATCACCGTAGGGCGCGAGGTCGAGATCCGCGCCCTGCTCACCGATCTGAGTCTCATCGCCGACGGTGGCGCGAGCTTCCGCTTTCTGGTTGGTCGTTACGGCGCCGGCAAGAGCTTTTTGCTCCAGACTATCCGCACGCACGCCATGGGCGAGGGATTCGTCGTCGCTGATGCCGACCTGTCGCCCGAGCGCCGCCTGCAGGGCGGTCAGGGACAGGGCCTGGCCACCTACCGCGAGCTCATCCGCAATATATCGACCAAGACGCGCCCCGAGGGCGGTGCGCTCAACCTTATTCTGGATCGCTGGGTCGCCTCGTGTGCCGACGTCGACGAGTCGGTCGTCAATGCCCAACTGGCCCCGCTCGAAGAGATGGTCCACGGCTTCGACTTCACCCGCATGCTCCGCCGCTATCGCATGGCCGCATCCGGGGGCGACGATGAGACCATGAGCCGCGTGACCAAATGGATTCGCGGCGAATACCGCACCAAGAGCGAGGCACGCGCCGAGCTGGGCTCCTCGACCATCATCAGCGATGACGACTGGTACGACTACGTTAAGCTCATTGCGCGCTTTTTGGTTTGCAGTGGCTACAAGGGCATGCTGGTGCTCATCGACGAGCTCGTGAATCTGTATAAGATTCCCAACGCCATCACGCGCCAATACAACTACGAGAAGATCCTGACTATGTACAACGACACGCTCCAGGGCAAGGCGCAGTACCTGGGCATGATCATGGGCGGCACGCCAACCTCCATCGAAGACCGCCGCCGCGGCGTGTTCTCCTACGAGGCCCTGCGCAGCCGACTCGCTCAGGGCCGCTTTGCGCGCGAAGACCTTAAGGACATGCTCGCGCCCATCATCCGCCTGCAGCCACTCACCTACGAGGAGCTACTGGTGCTCATCGAAAAACTCATGCAGATCCATGCCGGCTACTTTGGCTGGACGCCCACGCTTGCCGAAAACGACTTGGTGGACTTTCTCAAGATTGAGTTCGGCCGCGTGGGAGCCGATACGCACTTGACGCCGCGTGAGGTTATCCGTGACTTTATCGAGCTGCTCGATATCCTGTGTCAGAACCCCGATGCAAATGTGGCCGAGCTGCTGCAAAGCGTCGGCGGCGACGCGCTGGCGCCGGCAGCCGCAACAGGCGACACCGGCACCGCAGGCGGCGACCGCAACTTCGCCGAGTTCACCATCTAACCTACCAAAAAGGGACAGGTTTATTTTGGCAGGTTTTATCTGGGCAAACGTTGAAGCAGTAATGCAGCAAGCCGTTGCCAGCCGCGTTGAGAGATTCGTTGTTGAAAGGAGGCCCCGTGAACGCCTTTGACCGCTACGCCCCGTTTATCCAAGACTTCATCTACTCCCACGATTGGGAGAGCTTGCGCTCTATCCAGGTTGCGGCGGCAGATTCCATCTTCAACACACAGGACAATGTGCTCCTGACGGCATCCACGGCTTCCGGCAAAACCGAGGCAGCCTTCTTTCCCATCCTGACCGAGTTTTGGGAGAACCCGCCCGCAAGCGTGGGCGCCCTCTACATTGGCCCCCTCAAGGCGCTCATCAACGACCAATTCGTCCGTCTCAATGACCTGTGCGAAGAAGCCGACATCCCCGTCTGGCACTGGCATGGCGATGTCTCGCAGTCGCACAAGGCCAAACTCATCAAAAAACCGAGCGGCATCCTACAGATTACGCCCGAGTCGCTCGAGGCGCTCCTGATCCATAAGCACATGGCGATCCCTCGTATGTTTTGCGACCTGCGCTATGTGGTTATCGACGAAGTCCATTCGCTCATGCGCGGCGACCGCGGCGGGCAGACGCTCTGTCTTATCGAGCGCCTCTCACGCATGGCAGGCGTGCAGCCCCGCCGCATTGGCCTTTCGGCCACCATCGGCGACCCCGAGCGCACGGGTGCCTTTCTCTCGCAGGGAACGGGGCGCGACTGCGTTATCCCCCGCTTTGAGGAACCGCGCCGCGTGTGGCGCATCTCCATGGAGCACTTCTACAACTCGGGCCCCCAGGCTCAGCAACGAGGATTCGTAGGCACAGGTCCACAAGAAGCCGAGGTGCTTGCTTGCGAGCGTATTGAGACGGCGGCGCCCGCGGCGCTGCCCGCATCCGGACAAGACATGTGCCACAGCGGACAGCTTACACAGGAAGAACACCGTCAACGTCGTGAGCAGGCGCGGGGCAAGGCCGCTCCCAAAGACCGTCGCACTTCCTCGGCCCCCGAGGGCGAAGTCGACATCCCACGAGCGGCCGAGCAGGCGCTTCTCAACCCCACCGACACGGCGCCCGACAACGCCGACCCCGGCATGGGCTATATCTTTGAGCATACGCGCGGCCGCAAATGCCTGGTCTTTGCCAACTCGCGCGAGGAGGCAGAGGCCGTGTGCTCCATGCTGCGCAGCTACTGCGAGAGCCGGCACGAGCCCGACCGTTTTCTCATCCATCACGGCAATCTTTCGGCATCGCTACGCGAGACGGCCGAGGAGCTCATGCGCGACGAGGAGCAGACGCAGACAACCGTCACCACCTCTACGTTGGAGCTCGGTATCGATATCGGCCGCCTGGAGCGCGCCTTCCAGATTGACGCGCCGTTTACCGTCAGCTCCTTTTTGCAGCGCATGGGGCGCACAGGCCGTCGCGATCTTCCGCCCGAGATGTGGTTTGTCATGCGCGAGGAAGAGCCCGAGCCGCGCACGATGATGCCCGAAACCATTCCCTGGAAGCTCCTGCAGGGTATCGCGCTCGTACAACTCTATCGCGAGGAAAAGTGGGTCGAGCCACCCGAGCTCGATCGTCTCCCCTACAGCCTGCTCTATCACCAGACTATGTCGACCCTCGCCAGCACCGGCGAGCTCACGCCGGCCGAACTTGCCCAGCGCGTGCTCACGCTCAGCTATTTCCACCGTGTCTCGGCAGACGATTACCGTGTGCTGCTACGTCACCTCATTAAGATCGACCATATCCAGGTCACCGAAGGTGGCGGGCTCATCGTGGGTCTCGCGGGCGAGCGCATCATCAACAACTTTAAGTTCTACGCCGTGTTCCAGGAAAACGAGGAGTTTACCGTCCGGAGCGAATCGGCCGAGCTGGGCACGATCGTTAATCCGCCCCCGCCCGGTGAGCGCATCGCCATCGCCGGACACTGCTGGATTGTCGAGGAAGTGGACTGGAAGCGCCACACTGTCTTTGCCACGCAGGTCAAGGGCCGGGTGCCGGCCTACTTTGGCGACTGCCCCGGCGACATTAACACGCATGTGCTCGAGCGCATGCGCAAGGCGCTCAACGAGCACGCGACATATCCGTACCTTATGGGTAACGCACGGGCCCGCTTGGCGCAGGCTCGTCATACCGCCGAGATTTCGGGGGCGGGAACCAAGCCGCTCATTAACCTGGGCGGCGATACCTGGGTGCTCTTCCCCTGGCTGGGCAGCTACGCCTTTTTGGCGCTCGAGCGCATGCTCAAGATTAAATGTGCCGCGGAGCTGGGCCTTCGCGGGCTCGATCCGTCACGCCCGTACTTTATGCAGTTTAAGATGAAGGCCGATGAGGAGACGTTCTTTGAGGTGCTCGCCGCCGAGGCCGAGAAGGACTTCGATCCCATCGAGCTCGTCTATCCTGGCGAGGTGCCTTACTTTGACCGCTACGACGAGTTTGTTCCCGAAGAGCTCGTGCGCAAGGGCTTTGCCGAAGGTGTGCTCGACATAGAGGGCATGAAGCAGCGCGTTCTCGGCTGGCGCGACCACGCCTAAGACCAGTCTATTTTGGGACGGGGAGACTTACTTGTCGTGAAGGACGGTGCCGAGGAAGTCGGTGTCGAAGGGCACGGCTTCGGCAAAGGCGTAGTCGCCGTCGCTGGCGATGAGCAGGTAGTTTTCCTCGCCGCCGAACTTCGCATCGCCACATGGGACCACCCAGGCGTGGACGAATACCTCGAGTGCCGCGGCAGCGCAGTCGCGAAGGAACGTCACATCGCTCCCCTCGTTTGCGCTCACGATATTGGCAACGTAGATGCCGCCGGCATTCAGGCTGCCCCGCACCAGGCGCAGCGCCTCAACGGTCGCCAGCTCGCGCACAGGCTCGGCACCGCCAAAGCAGTCGCTCACAACGACGTCGTAGCGACGATGGCCCACGCTCGTCACACCCAGATACGAGCGAGCCTCGGCGGTAATCACCCGCAGGCGATCGCCCACCGTGTGCTCCAGTTCGTCCAGATAGAACCAACGGCGCGCCAAGCGCGTTATCTCTCCGTCATACTCGATGACGTCCATACGCAAGCCCTCATGCGACAACAGTGCAAACTTGGGATAGGAAAACCCACCGCCGCCGAGCATAAGCATGCGGTCGATGCCGTGACCATAAGCGTCGCGCATTGCATCCTCGGCCTCAAACACATCGTCAAATGCACGATAGTACGCAAAGGCCGGCTCCGCCCAACGCTCGCCAACATAGCTCGCGCTTTGGTAAACGCCGCCCTGCACGAGCACACGGACCTCGTCACCGCCCTCATTGTGCATGCGCTTCACCCGCGCCAGCCCGTTGCGGGTACGTGCGACCTGCAAACAGGCAGCGCGAACAGCGACGGCGGCCGCACCAAGCGCCGCGGCTCCCAGGGCAACGCCGGCAACGACGCCGGCAGAAACACTTGGCTTGTTCATCTAGAGCTCCTTCTGCAGATAGAGTCCATGGTCATAAAACCCAAGATGGCGATAGTACTCGCGCGTACCGATCGCGCTGATCACGTTGATGTGCGTATAACCGGCATCCCGAGCTATCTGGCACGCACGCTCCACGAGCAAACGTCCCAATCCATGGTGCTGCGCCGCCTGACCCTGATCGCCCACGCGCGCCGCCATGCCGTACACGTGCACCTCGCGAATCATCGCCTCGTCCGGCGTCGTCGGCAGCTCGTCCACATGCGCGGCAACAAAAGCGCGATCGGGCAGCGACAACCGCAAAAAGCCCGCGATCTTGCCCCGCGGCGTCACCCATTGCAAAAAGTGCTCGTAAGTCACCGGCGTCTCGTACGCCACTTCCTCATCAAGGGTCAACTCGTCCAGGTCGGCACCCGCCGTGCTGATCTCGCGATAGCGAATCTCACGCACCGTCGCACCGTCACCCCGAGCAGCCAGGCGGTTCTCGACGAGCTGACGTAGGTTGGGCTTCTTGTTGCCCACCATGATGTCGTCGGAGCTAAAGTCGCGAATCATGCGGCTGATACGACAGAACGGCGGCGTCACCACGATGTCATCGGCCAACACGTCGAGCAGCTCTTCCTCGGTATAGGGGCGCCACTCGCCACGCTCGTAACAGCCCACCAGACGCGAGCCCTCGATGAGCGCGCACGGGTAGACCTTGACCTCGTCGGGCATAAAGGCGCCCTCGGTCATAAAGCGCTCGTAGTCACGCTTGTCCCCCTCAGGCGTAGCACCCAACAAGTTGAGCATAAAGTGCGCGTGGATCTTAAAGCCAAACAGGCGCGCGAGCGAAAACGCCCGCTCGATCTGCGCCACCGAAATGCGGCGCTCGTTGATATCGAGCAGGTGCTGGTCAAGGCTTTGGATGCCCATCTGTATCTTGGTGCAACCCAGGCGGCGGATGAGCGTGAGGGCCTGCGGCGTTACAGCATCGGGGCGCGTCTCGATAACGAGCCCCACCACGCGATGCTTCGCCGTCTCGTTGATGCGCTGCTGGCGCTCGAGCTCCTCCATCGTTGCCGTCTGCCACTCGGTGGCCTCGCCCCACGGCGTACCGGGGCCGTACAGACGACGCACCGCACGGTTGTAGCCGCCCACGGCAGCATCCACACGCCCCTGCTCGTCGGCAACGCCGCTCGCAAGCTCAGCCTCATCGGTCGCAATACCGGCAGCCCGATAGCGCTCGCGACGCTCCGCTACCACCGGCGGCAGGGCATCGGCGGGAGCGTCATCGAGCAGGCGCCCCGCCTCGACACGACTGATGCCCGGACGCGCCAGCATGGGGTTGGCCGCCACGCCGGCGACGGCATCGTCATTGAGCGCACGGAAAAGTTCCGACATAAACCATGCCTGATACCCTTGCGGATAGTCGCTCCAGGTACCGCCAAGCACAATGAGCTCGATCTTATCGGTCGCATGACCCATCTGCGAAAGCGCTGTCAAACGGGCACTCACCTGCAGATACGGATCGAAGCAGTTTTGCTCCGCACGGGCACACGCCGGCTCGGCGTGCAGATAGCTTTTAGGCATGCGCAGATCGTTGGGGCAAAACAGGCAATCGCCCGAGCATGGCCAGGGCTTGGTGATGACGGTAATGGTCGCCACGCCCGAAGCCGTGCGGCGCGGCTTCATGCGCAGCACCTGCAGCAGTTGGCGTTCCAGCTCGGCATCGACATTCCATCCAGCCCAACGAGCCGGCTTCTCACGTTTAACCCGCTGGTAGAACGGCAGCAGACGGCGCTTGGCCAGATCTCGTTTGTCGGCACCCTCACGGCGCGCCTCGGCATGTATCAGTTTGACGAGCGCCTTGTCGTCCACGGTCTCACCGCGACGCAGAGCCTCGAGTATGTTCAAAATAATCTGTTCCATGCCCCCATTGTAAAGGCAAAGGCGCCGGAGCCAGTCACGGCCCCGGCGCCTCCATCAAAGAGCATGCCTATATGCACCGATCTCCGAAAACCGCATGTCACTCCGGATCGAACGACATGTCGCCCGAACCGACCTTAAAACGATACGTGGCAGACTTATCACCGTTGTCGAATTCAAGATTCAATATGGTCTCGCCATCGTAGCCAAGCGGAAGGAAATCGCTCTCGAAGTCACCGCTGCCCACGGTGAGGCTCGCCTTAAAGCCCGTAGAGTTCGGAACCGTTATCTCCACATCGCCCGAGTCCACGCTTACGTCCATAGACTTCGCGGGGGCCTGGTAGAGCTCGAACGTCACATCGCCCGAACCTACCTTGGCATTCAGGGTGTCGGTTACGGTGCCCGCAAACTCAACGTCTCCCGAGTCCAACGTCAATTCGAAGTCGTGACATGCAATGTCCGCGACCGTCAGGTCTCCCGACCCCACGTTTGCCGTAATGCCCATCATGTTATCGGCAAGCTCACGCGGCAGTTCAATGGTGACCTTACGGTCATGGGCGCGCCCGTCATCGCAGTCGAACTGGCTTATCTTGAGTGTAGAGCCCTTAACCTCGGCCAGATTCTGAGTGGCAGCATCGTAGGTAGCTACCCCCTTTGCAACACGACCGCTCTCGATGACACGCACCTGCCCGCCGGAAACGCACTTGATCTCAACCTCACCCGATGTCACATCCAGGTCAAGGGACTGGAATGAGTCGGCATCAAACGTTTCGCTCGAAAGCTGCCGAGACTGAGCGGAATAGTAACCGCCATCCAAAGAATCGTCCCCGTCAACCACATCGTCCATACCGGACAAACCGGATGCAATATCGCCGAGATCCCACGGGCCATCAAAATGAAACAATATCCGCGAAGTGCCAAAGATAAGCCCGATGATGAGCACGAACGCTCCGATACCAACGCCCAGGCGGACCTTGGACTCATGCGAGAGCTTCATCATTCATCACCTTCTTTGGCGCTCGGCTCAGCGGCGGTCGAGGAAGCCACGTCAGTATCAACCGCAGCGGAAACATCCTGAGCCTTAGCCGCCTCCGGCGCCGGACCAACCTGAATATCCCCGCGTGCCCAATCGCCATCGAGCGCACGCGCCACCCAGTGATAGATGGGGATTGTAAAGAAGATCAGCGCGGCAAAGGAGCCACCAAACAGGAACATCAGCAAAAAGAACAGCAGCCAGCACACGGCCCAATACGGAAACGACTGGAACGGACCTTTCACCGGAGTCGAGCCAGCTGCGCCGCCACTCGTCACCTGCGCCGTAGCGGCATTGGCGGCCTGCGCACTCCAGCTTGCCGCTTGCGCCGCCTTGGCCGCAGCATCACTCGCCTGCGTAGCTGCCTCCGTGGCGCGCGCCGCCGCCTCATGGGTGCGGGCACGTTCTGCCGCCTCGGCCTCGCGCTGACGGGCGCGGTCCTCGTTCTCAAACTCGATATCGTCCTCGATCTCATCGCTCGGATTAAGGAGCTCGTCCAAACTCACGCCATAGAGTTTTGCGAGCGAGATCAGGTTCTCGGTATCGGGCGAGCTCTCCGCACGCTCCCATTTACTGACCGCCTGGCGCGACAGCCCCAGCTTTCGCGCCAGCCCTTCTTGGCTAAAACCCTTGCTGCGACGAAGGTCGGCGAGCCGCTGCGCAGTTTCTACATTCATGGTTCCTCCTATGCGATGCCAGCCGTGCCGCCGGACCGTTTTTGTTCTTAAGGCGCCTTGCACAGTTAAAAATCTATCCGCCACCGCCAAAAGCATGCCACCTATTCTAGTGAGATTTTTGACAACCGGCGGTTGCGGGCATATATGAGCTGCGGAAATGTGTCCAAACAAAGCAATGACCCGCAGCTCGGTTGTCCCCGTTGCGGCGTTAACGGTAGTATGGTCGTACTGTTTATTCCGCACCGCCAACGGAGGGAGTTCCGCGCCGTGAACCGCGATTTCGCCTCATCGCTCATTCAGCTCAACAATACGTTCTATCGCGAGCACTCCGCCTCCTTCTCCGATACGCGCCAGGCACCGTGGCCCGGCTGGGTACGCACCATGGACATAGCGCTCGAGCAGCTCGACGTCGCCACGATCGAGCATCCCGTCCGCGTCTTCGATCTTGCCTGCGGCAACATGCGATTCGAGAACTTTGCCGCCGGCGGCGCACTTTCCGCCAAGGGCGTCGACGGCGCAAACCCCTCGGCAGATGCCAGTTGCCCGTTTGAGTTCTATGGTGTTGACTCGTGTCAGGATTTGGCTATCGATGCGCACGGTCACGCCCTGCGCATTCCCAACCTGCACTTCCAGGAACTCGACGTACTCGATGCCCTCATGAAGCTCAACCCCGCCGAGACACCCGACGTGCTTTTCGACGCCCCGCTCGCCGACATCTCGGTCTGCTTTGGCTTTATGCACCACGTGCCGTCGTGCGAGTACCGCGTACGCGTGCTCGACGCCCTGGTGCGCCAGACGCGCCCAGGCGGCATCATCGCCATCAGCTTTTGGGAGTTTATGAACGACGAGCGCATGGCGCGCAAGGCCGTTCGCGCCGAAGCCCGCGCCGAGCTCACCCCGCCGTTTGAAAGTTACGATTCCGCGCAGTTTGAAGCCGGCGACCACCTCATTGGCTGGCAAAACGACCGCCACGCCTACCGCTATTGCCATCACTTTGACGATCAGCAGATCACCGACCTGGTGCGCGGCGTGCGCACATTCTACAAGAGCGGCGAGGTCCCCGTGCGCGAGCTTGAGCGCTTCCATGCCGATGGTCGCAGCGGCGAGCTCAACCGTTACGTGATTCTCAAGCGCCTGTAGGCATCGGCGACTTGCCGCCGAGCCGCACCGCAACTTTCGGGCAAGCTATGCCCCACCCTTTTCAACCCATTGATGGAACGTGCTGCCATGCGTTCCATACTCATGATCAAGGAGCCTCATGGGAGCCGTCCACGTTCGCACGCCTAAGAACTTTGTGCTCGAGGAGCGCCTGGAGCGCTACGCCGATGCGATTGAGACGAACCCCGAGGCCTATGCCGGAGATTGGCGCGAGGCTTGCGCGCCAGTTGGCAGCAAGCCCTTCGAACACCTTCACCTGGATCTTGGCTGTGGCAAGGGAACGTACCTTGTAGAGCGCGCGGCCCACGAGCCAAACACCCTCTTTATCGGTATGGACCAGGAGCCCATCTGCATCGCCTATGCCGCACAGAAAATCTGCGAGCAGGAGCTGTCCAACGCACTCGTCCTGCCCCGAGGCGCCGCATCGCTGCCGCAGTTGTTTGCCGCAGGCGAGCTCGATGCCATCACCATCAACTTTCCCACGCCGCAGCCCAAGGCCAAGTACGCCAAAAAACGGCTCGTCCATGTCGACCATCTGATGCTCTACCGCCCGCTCTTTGCAGCCGGCGCCACCGTTACGCTGCGCACCGACAGCAAACCGCTGCGCGACTACGCCCTGGGGCAGATTGCCGCGGCCGGCTACGACACGCTTTGGGTAAGCGACGACGTCCGCCGCGACCATCCCGAGCATCCCGAGACCGAATACGAATGCCGCACGCGCGAGATGGGTGCCGTCGTCTATGGCATTTGCGCCACACCCGGCGCGCAGCCCAGCGATGAACAGCTCGCGGCGGGCCGCGCGCAGGAGCAAAGCCTTGCCTGCTACCTGCCCGAAAACCTCGATGAGCTCACCTATGTACCTCTGGGTATGGAAGAGGCCGTCGAGAACTTTAGAAACCGCGCCCGTAAAGGCAAGAAGCGCCTGCCGCAGGAGCGTTAACACCCCGCGCCCATTTCCTGCATTTTCCCGCGCGCTAGCACCCCGCGCCGCCGCTACGCCATAATGGATGGCGAACAAACGCGAGAGAAAGCAACCACATGGCACAGACCACGACAGATACCGCCGCCAGCACCGTCTCCGGCGCCGGCGCTGCCAGCTCATTCTCGGGCGGCACGGGAACCGAGGCAGAGTTCGGCTCGCTCGGCGCGCTCTCCCCCGCTTGGTGGGAGCCCGAGGATGGCAGCGAGCCCGAACCGTGGCTCACGCCCGATCAGGCCTTCGAGCGCTTCTTTGAATGGACGAGCGACCGCGGCATCGAGCTGTGGGATCACCAAGAAGAGGCCCTCATGGACCTGGCTGCCGGCGATCACGTCATTTTGGGCACACCGACCGGATCGGGCAAATCGCTCGTCGCGCTGGGCATGCTCTTTATGGGCATGGCGCAGGGCAAGCGCTGCTATTACACGGCCCCCATCAAGGCCTTGGTCAGCGAAAAGTTCTTCGACCTGGTACAGGTGCTCGGCCGCGATAACGTCGGTATGATCACCGGCGACACGCATATCAATACCAAAGCGCCCGTCATCTGCTGCACGGCAGAGATCCTTGCTAACGACGCACTGCGCGAGGGCGAAGATGCCGATGTGGGCTGCGTCGCCATGGACGAGTTCCACTACTTTGCCGACCCCGATCGCGGTTGGGCCTGGCAGGTACCGCTGCTCACCCTGCCTCACACACAATTCATGCTCATGAGCGCCACGCTCGGCGATGTCACCGCGATCGCCGCCTCACTCGAGGAGCACACCGGCGCCGCGTGCGATCTGGTCGTCGATGCCCCACGCCCCGTGCCGCTGAGCTACGACTACGTGACGACCTCGCTCGAGGGCACCGTCGAGCTCGCAATGCGCCGCGGCGAGGCCCCGCTCTACATCGTGCACTTTAGCCAGGACGCCGCACTTGCGACGGCGCAATCCCTCGCCAACTTTGGTATTGCCAGCAAGGAGCAGCGCGAGGCCATCAAGGAGGCGGCCAAGGGCACGAGCTTCTCGACGGCCTTTGGCAAGATTCTTAAGCGCTTGCTCGGATGCGGCGTCGGCGTGCACCATGCTGGCATGTTGCCGCGCTATCGTCTGCTGGTCGAGCGCTTGGCACAACAGGGCCTGTTGCCCGTCATCTGCGGCACCGATACGCTCGGCGTCGGCATCAACGTGCCCATCCATACCGTGGTGCTCACCGCGCTCACCAAGTTCGACGGCTACAAGATGCGTCGTCTGCGCGCCCGCGAGTTTCATCAGATTGCCGGTCGCGCCGGCCGCTCGGGCTTCGATACCGAGGGCATGGTCATCGCCGAGGCACCCGAGCACGAGATCGAGAATGCCAAGCTTATGGCCAAGGCGGGCGACGACCCCAAAAAGCTCCGCAAGATTAAAAAGAAGAAGGCCCCCGAGGGCTTTGTCACCTGGAACAAGCAGACGTTCGAGCGCCTGATCGAGACGCAGCCCGAGACACTCAAGCCGCGCCTGCGCATCACGCACTCCATGGTGATTAGCGTGGTCGAGCAGGGTGGCGATGCCCGAGCCCGCGTACACGACCTCATCGAGACGAGCCTGCAGACCCCCGAGGAAAAGGCTAAGCTCGAGGTTCGTGCCGACGAGATCTTCGCCACGCTCATCGATTCCGGCGTCGTCGTGCGCACCGAGGTGCCGCCCGCACCCGACGCTCCGGCTGACGCCGCGCCGGACATCGACTACGCACTGACGGTCGACCTGCCCGAGGACTTTGCGCTCGACCAGCCGCTCTCGCCGTTTTTGCTTGCCGCGTTGGAGCTGCTCGATCCCGAGAGCGAGACCTATACCATGGACCTGATCTCGATGGTCGAGGCAACGCTCGAGGATCCCAAGCAGGTGCTGCGCGCTCAGGAGCGCGCAGCGCGCGACCGCGCGATGGCCGAAATGAAGGCTGACGGCGTCGAATATGAGGAACGCCTGGAGCGCATCCAGGATGTCACCTACGAAAAACCGCTCGAGGACTTACTCGACGCCGCCTTCGACAAGTACTGCCAGGAAGTGCCCTGGGCAAACGACTACCAGCTCTCTCCCAAAAGCGTCCTGCGCGATATGCTGGAAAGCGCGAGCGATTTTAAGGGTTACATTCAAAAGCTCGGCATCGCCCGTTCCGAGGGCATTTTGCTGCGTTACCTGGCAGAGGCCTACCGTTCGCTCGACCGCACCGTGCCCATCGAGAAGCGCGACGAGCGTCTGCGCGACATTATCTCGTGGCTCGGCTTTGTGGTGCGCTCGGTGGACTCGAGCCTGGTGGACGAGTGGGAGAACGCCGGCAACCCGGCAGCCCTCGATGCTGCGCCGCCGCAGGGCATCGACGAGGTCGTGGCGGACCGCCGCGGCTGCACGCTGTTGGTGCGCAACGCGCTCTTCCGCCGCGTGACCCTTGCCGCCCGCGAGCACGTTCGCGACCTGGGCGAGCTCGACGACGACTGGGGCATGAGCGAGATCCGCTGGCAAAAAGCACTCGACGCTTACCACGAGCAGCACGAGGAAATCCTCACCGACGGAGATGCCCGCAGCGCCGCGATGTTTTCCATCGACGAGTCCGACGAGAAGACCGCGCACGTATGGCACGTGCACCAGATCTTTGCTGACGAGGATGGCGACCACGATTTTGGCATCATGGGCGATGTCGATCTGGACGCCACGCAAGACGGCGGCGAGGTAATCTTCAAGAACTACCGTGTCGGCTTTATCGAGGACCTGCTCGAGGACTAGCCGGGCGCAATGGGACGAAACAAAGCGGGGTCGCTGGCAACATCGCCAGCGGCCCCGCTTTTTGCGCGATACGCTATCCCCTACTCGGCATCCTCGACCTCATACGAATCCGCCTCGGCTGGCTCATCGTTCGTCTCTGTCGCGGCCCCGCGCGCCTCGTCAAACGCTGCTTTCATGGTCTTGTTGCCCCACGTGAGCTTGCGAATGGTAAGATCGTCGGCTTTCTTGTTGGCAAGGCGCAGATTGTTCTCGGAGGACAGCAACGCCTCCTTGGTTTTCTGCAGATGGCTAATCGTCTTGTCGATCTCATCGATTGCCGTTTGGAACTTGCGGCTCGCGATCTCGTAGTTGCGACCGAAATCATTCTTGAACTTCTCCATCTTGGCCTCGAAGTTCGTGACGTCAATGTTCTGCTGCTTGTACTCCGCTAGCTCCTGTTTATAGCGAAGCGAACCCATGGCGGCGTTGCGCAGCAGCGTAATCATGGGAATAAAAAACTGCGGACGGATCACGTACATCTTCTCGTAGCGGTAGCTCACGTCCACGATTCCTGCGTTATAGAGCTCGCTCTCGGGCTCGAGCAGTGTGCAGAGCACCGCGTACTCACAGCCTTTCTGGCGACGATCATGATCGAGTTTCTTAAAGAAGTCCTCGTTTTTATGCTTGGTCGCGGTCTCGTCGTTCTCGTTTTTCATCTCGAACATAATCGAAATGACCTCGTTGCCGCTCGCGTCGTACTCACGGAAAATGAAGTCTCCCTTGGTGCCCTCGGATGCATCGTTATCTTTCTCGAAGTACGCATTGGGAAACGCCGTCATGCGCAGACGGTTAAACTCGGTCTCGCAGTGCTGCTCGAGCGACTCGCCCACCATCTTGGTGGACAGGCGAACCTTCATGTCCTTAAGGCGCTCAATCTCTTCATCCTTGTAGCGAATCAGGTCATCGCTCGCGCGCTTGGCCTGCGCAAGCTCGAGCTCGTGTGCCGCCTTGGCTTGCTCCTCGCGAGAATCGCGCACCGCCAGCTCGCTCGTCAGTTTGGCACGTGCCTCATCGCGCTCTCGCTCCGCCGCGGCGACCGCCTCTGACAGGTTCATTTTTGCCATCAGTTCCTGCTCGCGCAGCTGGGCACGCAGGCCCTCGGCCTCTTGCTCGGACTGAGCCTTTGCGGCGGAAAACTTCTCTTGCACCTTCGCGCGATAGTCAGTAAGCGCGCGCTCGGCCTCGCTGCGAGCGGCATCGAGCTCACGCTGCGACTCTGCCGCGGCAGCGGCAAGCGCCATCTCCTGGGCCTTGTCCGCCGCGGCGATCCTGGCCTGCAGCTCGGCAATCTGAGCGTCGCGCGCGGACAGGTCGTTTTGAGCAGCATTGCGTGCCGCCGCCTCGGCAAGCCTGGCTTCATCATCTTTGCGCTCCAACTGCGCACGTAAATTGTCGATCTCGCGCTGAAGCTCGGCATTCTCCTTTTGAGCATCGGAACGGGCCTCAACCGCCGCGCGCTGACTTGCACTCTCGCGCTCTGCGGCAGCGCCTTCGAGCTTGGCGTGCAGCTCGGCAAGCTCAGCGTCGCGCTTGGCAACCTCTTGTGCCAGCTGCTGAGCTGCAGCGTTCTTCTGCTCGACAAGCTGAGCGTCGCGCTGAGACTCTGCCTTTTGCAAAGCAGCCGTCGAGCGCGAGCGCTCAAGCTCCAGTGCCTGCTCGCCCTCGCGCTGGACCGCCTTCACGCGCTCATCCAGGTCGCGCGAGAACTCGGCATCGCGCACCTGCTTGACGATATCCGCATAACCGGACGCATCGACCTTAAAAACTTCGCCGCAATGCGGGCACTTGATCTCGTTCATGGCAGCTCCTCGATGGACGCAAATTTCAACCGCCTACACTCTACCGCGCCGCACGGACAAAAAAGACGCCGCCGCCATAATGGCAACGGCGCCAGAACCACCACAAAGGCGACTGTCCCCTTTGTGGTGACTTGGGTCCTTACAGGTCGCGGTAGTCGATCAGGCGAAGATCAGGTTGAGACTCAAGCCAAGTGCGAAGCTCGGGGTCGATCAGCGCATCGACTTCCTTGGTGCGGTCGGTCGTGAGCGAGCTGTTCTCCAGGATAAAACGATCGAGATAGCCCGGATGGCACACAAAGACGACCGTCTCGCCGTCCACCATCTCGCGAACCGTCTGCATGATTGCCTCTTTGGGCTCGTAGCCCGGCTCCATCGAGCGCATCACCATGCGCAGATCAGTATCTCCGCAATGCACCACAGCCGCGGGGTCGAAGCTCGCCTTTTGCTCCTTAAGGCCCAGCTCCTGAGCAACCGCCGAGATCGCTCGGTTAAGGTTTTTGCTCATGACGGCATGGGCCTCAAAGTAATCGGGCTCGCGGCCCACGATCTCGACAAAGCGGTCATGCTGCGCGCGGATCTCGATGCAGGCCTCGTCGAAGTCTATCAACTCCTCGCCGCGCTTAAAATGATCGCGGAAGGTACGGCTGCTATGGAACTCGCCGTTCTCGTTGAGCATGCTCGGAATGAGCGCCGGGTCGGCACACGGCTTGCCCAGGCACACGTTGGTGTGCTGACCCACCGCAATGCCGACATCCGCCACGAGCGACCAGCCACGCTCGGCCTCGGGCATATTGGGCATAAGTCCCGCCGAGCGCACCAGGCCCTCATTGATACTGCGGGCAATCCCCAGGTTAACGGCATACGAATAACCGATATCGTCGGCACGAATGAGCAATTGCTTCATATTGACCCCCATCTACGGAAAGGGACACTTGAAGCGCAGCCAAGTGCCCCAGATAATTGTCCTACCGAACGGATGCTTTAGGCTTTGGCGGCAGCAGCGTCTTCGTCGAGCTGCTCCTTGGTAAAGCCAAAGAAGTAGGCGATGGCAGCGGCGGCAACAAATGCAGTGCCCGATGCAACGCAGCCCCATACGAGATTAGCAGTTCCGTCTGCAACATAACCTGTAATACCTAGGATATTAGTTGCGCCCAAAACATACGTGGTCACATTAGTGAGAGCCGCGATCAGGCCGCCGATAGCGCCGCCCGCGACCATGGCACCCAGGCAGCGAGTATACTTAAAGCCGCAGCCATACAGCGCGGGCTCCGTCACGCCACCGACAATGCCGGAGAGCGAGAAACCAAGCATAGCGCCCTTTTCGTCGACCTCCTTAAGGCGCAGGAAGGCACCGAAGGCCATGCCCCACGTGGCGAACTGAGCGATAGCACCCGCGACCATAACGCAGGAGTCAGACCCTGAGGTGAGCACCTGCACAATGCCGAGGGCAATCAGAACCTGGTGCATACCGGTCATAACCAGGAACTCCCAAAGCGCGGCAATGGCGACGAGGGAGAGGATCGTGACGATGCCGCCAGCGTTTCCGAGGCCGAACATAAAGTTGCCGACCAGGTCGCCCAGAATGGAACCAATCGGAGCTAGGGCGCACAGGGAAACGGGGGTCATCACAGCCATGGTGCACACGGGCACAAACACCGTGGAGAGCATGTCGGGGATGATCTTCTTCATGAACTTCTCGACGACCATCAGCACCGGCATAGACAGCAGCATGGGGAGCACGGTCGCAGAATAGTTGTTCAGCTGAGCCGGGAGCACGCCGTAAACCATCGTGGTCGTAGCACCAGAATCCGCAGCGGCGTTGACCAACGTCATGAACTCGGGGGCAATGAGCACGCCGCCGAGCATCATGCCGAGCGGCTGGCTGCAGCCGAGCTGCTTTGCGGCAGCCCAACCCAGATAGACAGGGAGGAAATAATAGCCGGCGTTGTAAATCCAGTTGTAGAAGAAGTTGTAGATGTCAGAATCTGCAGACCAGATACCGAGCATGCCGTCGCCGCAAAGTACGGCAATGGTACGGAACATGGCGGCGCCCATGATGATGGGGATCGTCATAACCATTGTCTTGGACAGGTAGTTGAGGGTCTTCTTGCCCGCAGTCTTGAGCGTCAGCGGCTCCTTGGCGCTCGCATCGAGGTTCTCTGCGATTGCGCCCTCGCCCTTCACGCCGAGCTTGAGAGCGGCGTCATAGACCTTCGGCACGTTCTGGCCAATGATGACCTGATACTGGCCGCCAGACCACTGTGCGCCCAGCACGCCCTTGATCTTCTTCACTTCATCGTCAGTGGGAATGGACTGATCCTTGAGGTTCAGACGCAGGCGGGTCATGCAGTGCGTCGCGTTCGTCACATTGGAGGCGCCGCCGACGGCAGCGAGCACGTCCTCAGCAATCTTCTTGTTATCGACAGCCATGTCGAATCCCTTCTCTTCCAACTAAAGGCTCGTGGGGCTTCATGGCACCAAGACACACGATTCCGCTCGCGTCTGCGCAGCGCGCGATGCCCGTTGGCAAGAGATTTCATTGCATGTGATTCCCGGGTGGATCGACATGAAAAAAGCCCCGCGCACAACCGACAGAGACCCAATAATGGTCTCGACAGAATCGGTAGTGCCTCTCGGAGCTGCGCCGTGAGTAACACCCAACACACGGCGAGTATATGCGGCAGATGCGTTCGTTGCGGCTCAGATTACCGACGAACGGTAGCAAACGACCCGCGAACGGTCGCCATGACGGAAAGGAAATACCAGAGAGCCTATTTATCCGAGTGGACAGAAGCCACGCGATTCACATGCATGATCAGATAGACGAGCTCTTCCTGGGCCAATGGCTCGCCAAAGGTCTCTTGAATCAGATCGTTGACACGATGAGCGCAACGCGATGCCGCCGGATATTGCTCCACGAGCACGTCGTAGAGACCGGAGTTCTCAGTATCTATCGGTTCTTTCTTTGCCACGCGGTCGAGCAGATAGCGCACATGAGTGGCAAAGCGAGTAAAGGCAAACGACGAGCGATCGACCGTCACGCCCAACTCTTCTTGAATAATCGCGACCGTCATATCGAGCAGTCGCTCCTCGTGCTGCTCGGCAAGCACGCGTCGCTCGCTCGGCCTAACCGATGCATTAACAATCGACATGGCAATGCCCGCGGCCTCGCTTCGGGGCATACGCACCCGGAAGCTTTTCTGAATGCCCCGAACAGCCAGCTCGCCCAAGCGGTATTCGATGGGATGCAGCTGCTCCAGGTCGCGCTCGAGCGGCAACGACACCACCATGTGTTCGCGGGCGCGCTTAATAGCAAACTGAATATGGTCTGCCAATGTAATGGGAAGGTTTGGGCTCAATTCATACGAAAGCTGCCCGGTTGCGATATCTGCCAGCTGGGCGGAAAACTCCAGCACCTCGGGGTCGACCTCGTCGATAAACGCCAGGTACTTTGAATCGATGCCGTAAAAGGTGCGTGTAACAACGTCCAGATCGACCTCGTGCGGCATCTCGCCAAAACCGATGCCACGACCCAGCGCGATAAGCTGACGCCCCGCGCCGTCTTCGCAGATGGCAGCGTTGTGGTTAATGCGCTGGATAGCCTTCATGGAATCATCGCTCCTACTAAAACGCGCCGCGCAGACCATCCGCGCGGCGCGTTCATTCTACCTGCACTTGCAGCTATAGTCCAAAGAAGCCAAGGATCTGGTCGCGGCTTACGGGCTTGTAATCGTTAGCGTCGAGACCAACGTCATAGCGCAGAATCGGGCGCTCGCGATCGCGATTGCGCGCGTTGGCGCGGTCTCCCCTGCTGTGGATATGCCCGTGCAGCATGATGGCGCCGCGCGCCTTGCCATTCCAGCTGAGCATGGGGTAATGGCTCAGTACCAGCCTGTGCCCGCGAGCATAGCCGGGCGCAATCTCAAGATAGTCGCGCACCTCATCCCAAATGTGCGGCGCGTCCGGATCTCCCCAATCGCCATCATGGTTACCACGGATGAGCGTCACGTTCTGGCATTCGATGCGCTCGCGCAGGCGCACTGCCTCCGCCATGGGCAAACGATACGTAAAGTCTCCCAGGATATAGAGGCGGTCGTCCACAGCCACGCACTCATTGATGGCATCGATGACCTTGCGGTTCATCTCCTCGACCGAATCAAACGGTCGATTCATGTCGTGCAAGATATTCGTATCGCCCAGGTGCAGGTCGGCGGTAAACCACATCATCGTCTCTGTCCTCATTTCGCAACGCGTATAAGACCTGTTTAGTATACAGACGCAGCGATACGACGGTTACCCAAAGAGCCCGCCGAACAGACCTCGGCGGCGCTTGTCCTGCTTTTTCGAAGCGTCATCCTGAGCCTTCTTGCCCTGTCGCTTTTTACGATCTTGCTCCAGCTCATCGTCATCGAGCAGTAAATCCCACTCAAACGGATCATCCGTCAAATCGAACAGGTCATCGTCATCAAACACGTGCGCCTCCATTACCGATTAGAGAGCATCCACAACATAGTTGAGAAGTCTACGGGCCCGTGCGGACACAAATTCATCCTATCTGCGTCTTTCAATCGTTTGCCGCAACGCTTGCGCGACAAGGCGCTTGTGGATAAGATAGGAACACGGATGGCACCCGTTGCCGCGGGTCTTGCCAACTCCAGTACACGTTTACATCGTGAGAAGTGGCCGTCTTCGCTTATGCGGGGGCGGCCACTTTGTTTATCCCTATGTCATCTGATTCTAATGCACAAACATGCGCACGAACTTGTGCTTCCAGCTTGCGTAAGGGGCATAGCGGAACGGCACGTCCAGCCACGTTGCCTTGTTCACGATGCTCTTCTTGTGGCTAAACGTATCGAAGCTCTCGCGTCCATGGTACTGTCCCATACCGCTCGCCCCCATGCCGCCAAAGCCCATATGGCTCGTGGCCAAATGCATAATGGTGTCATTAACACAGCCACCACCAAAGGGCACGTAACGCACAAAGCGCTGCTGAACCTCACGGTCTTGGCTAAAGATATACAGGGCCAGCGGCGTCGGGCGATTCGTGATGAACGCCTCGGCCTCGTCTAGGCTCTCAAACGTCAGCACCGGCAAGATGGGACCGAAGATCTCCTCCTGCATCACGGCGTCATCGGGGGTCACGCCGTCTAGGATCGTCGGCTCAATCTTGAGCGACGACTCGCGCGCCGTGCCTCCAAGCACGACCTTATCGGGATCGATCAGCCCGCGCACGCGCGCAAAATGCTTGGCGTTGACGATATGCCCGTAATCCTCGTTATCGAGCGGATGCTCGCCAAACATACGGCGGGCCTCTTCCTTGATGAGACCCAGCAGCTCGTCGTGCACGCGCGTGTCGACCAGCAGGTAGTCGGGCGCCACGCAAGTCTGCCCCACGTTGAGCCATTTACCAAAGGCGATACGGCGTGCCGCGACCTTCAAGTTTGCCGTCGCATCCACGATGCAGGGACTCTTTCCGCCCAGTTCAAGCGTCACAGGCGTAAGGTTTTTACTTGCGCGCTCCATGACGAGCTTGCCGACCGGAACGCTACCGGTAAAGAAGATCTTGTCCCAGCACTCATCGAGCAGCGCTTCGTTCTCGGCGCGCCCGCCCTCGACAACTGCCACCAGGCGCGAATCAAACGCTTCTTCGCAGATTTGCTTGAGCACCGCGCTCGATGCCGGAGCATAGGCACTCGGCTTGATGACCACAGTATTGCCCGCGGCAAGGGCGCCGGCGAGCGGCTCGAGTGTTAGCAAAAACGGGTAGTTCCACGGAGCCATGATGAGCGCAACGCCATAGGGCACGGCTTGCGTTTTGCACACGCTCACGGCGTTAGCGAGATCGCACGGACGCAGGCGCGGACGACTCCATCGAGCCACGTGAGCGATCTGATGTCGAATCTCGGAAAGCGACGTGCCGATCTCGCACATATAGGCCTCGTCATGCGACTTCCCCAAATCGGTCTTGAGCGCATGGGCGATATCGGCCTCGTGGGCCCGCACCGCATCGCGTAAACTCACGAGCGCGCGACGTCGAGCATCGACATCAAACGTGGCGTGCGTCTTAAAGTAGGCGCGCTGATCGCCGACGATGCGCGCAATTTCCTCGGTGTTCATGGCAACCTCCTAGTTCTCGCCCTCAAACATACCACCTGCAACGACTTCGTACATATGCTCGAGCTCCAAGCGGTCCATTAGAAGCGGAACGGGGTACAGGGGATTGGCCTCGGCATCGGCATGCGCCGCCATCTGCGGAATGTCGGAGCGGCGAATGCCCGCCACATATTTGGGAATGTCCAAGGCGGCGTTCATTCGATCGACCCAATCGATAAAGGCCTCGGCCGCCAGGCTGTCCTGCGCGTTAACCGGCGCGATACCGGCCATGCGGGCAAGATCGGCGAGCTTAGGAGCAGCAGCTTCGCCATAGGCGCGAAGCATATGCGGCAGGATGATAGCGTTGGCCAAGCCGTGCGGAATCCCGTAACGCCCACCCAAGCTGTGTGCGATGGCGTGAACGTATCCAACATAAGAGCGCGTAAAGGCAACGCCCGCTTTATACGCCGCCGAAAGCATATTGCGGCGCGCACGCATGTTGCCACCGCACTCATAGGCCTCGAGCAAATTGTCGTGGATGAGCTGCACCGCCTGGCGCGCCATCTTGCGCGTATAGGGCGTGGTGCTGCGCCCGATAAAGGCCTCGACGGCATGTGTCAGGGCGTCCATGCCCGTTTGCCCCGTAATGGAGGCGGGCAGGCCGCGCGTAAACTCGGGGTCGTGCACCGCAAAGCGCGGGATCAGCACAAAGTCGTTAATGGGATACTTGTAGTGCGTCTCGTCGTCGGTAATTACCGCTGCAAGCGTGACCTCGCTTCCCGTGCCCGCCGTGGTGGGAACGGCGATGAGCAGCGGCAGGCGACGATGGATACGCAACAGGCCGCGCATCTTGTTGATGGGCTTCTTTGGCTGCGCGATGCGCGCGCCCACGCCCTTGGCGCAGTCCATGGCCGAACCGCCGCCAAAGCCGATAATGGCCTGGCAGGCGCTCTCTCGATACAGAGATGCCGCTTCCTCCACGTTTGAGACCGTGGGGTTCGCACGTGTTTCGGCATAGACCGCAGCGCTAATTCCCTTGGACGCGAGCGCTGTCTCGAGCGGTGCCGTGAGCCCCAGACGGGCAATGCCGGGATCTGTTACGATAAGAACATGGTGTATTGAACGCTTTTGAAGCACTGCGGGCACTTCCTCAGCGTGCTCTAAAATGCGTGGCTCGGTATAGGGCAGCACCGGCAATGCGATGCGAAAAACCGTTTGATACGTTCGGCACCAGGCGCGGCGGGCTAGATGCATAAAGGAAGCTCCTTCATTTGTTGATTGGTCAACATTTGCTCGACCGATTGTACTCATCGGAGGTCGCACGAGGTCTAGCAATCGTTAATCAATCAACATCTACACATGCTTAAATTGTTTTATTAAAAATCATTCCTAATAGGCTTCACATTCGGTCTCATTTATGGATAATAGAACTCGTCAAGACGCACGTCCGGAGAGGGCCCTTACGGGACCGGACGAGCGCACCATCGCCATCGATCGAAAGGATCGAATCATGAAGTTTGTTTGCCCCGTTTGCGGTTATGTGGAAGAGTTCGACGGCGACCAGCTGCCCGAGGATTTCAAGTGCCCCCAGTGCGGCGTTCCCGGCTCTCGCTTCCTGAAGCAGGAGGAGGGCCAGCTCGAGTGGGCTGCCGAGCACGTCGTGGGCGTCGCCAAGATGGAGGGCGTCTCCGAGGACATCGTTGCCGATCTGCGCGCCAACTTTGAGGGCGAGTGCTCCGAGGTCGGTATGTACCTGGCCATGGCTCGCGTTGCT
Source organism: uncultured Collinsella sp. (assembly GCA_900540875.1). Taxonomy (GTDB): domain Bacteria; phylum Actinomycetota; class Coriobacteriia; order Coriobacteriales; family Coriobacteriaceae; genus Collinsella. The sequence continues at coordinate 2,527 of UQHT01000010.1, read as the reverse complement.
CATCGCGAGGGTTATCCCGAGATCGGCCTGTACTGGGAGAAGGCTGCCCACGAGGAGGCCGAGCATGCCGCCAAGTTCGCCGAGCTCCTGGGCGAGGTCGTGACCGATTCCACCAAGAAGAACCTCGAGATGCGCGTTGAGGCCGAGAATGGCGCCACCGCCGGCAAGACCGATCTTGCCAAGCGCGCCAAGGCCGCTGGTCTCGATGCCATCCACGACACCGTGCACGAGATGGCTCGCGACGAGGCCCGCCACGGCAAGGCTTTCGCCGGCCTGCTCAAGCGCTACTTTGGCTAAGCCAACCGCCTGAGAGATAATCTCTAGCTCGATAAGGCCCGGACCGCAAGATCCGGGCCTTTTTCGTGTCTAGCGAACCAGTTAACGTCCCAAAAAAGGACCACCTTCGGCATCGGCTTCGCGTCAAAAACTAAGTGAGTAGCCTTTTGGGAACTTGTCGAGCAGACCATCCGTATTGCTTTATAAAACCGCAGGTAGATAGCTTGCCGCAAAACAATCTGGTCGCCATCACGCTAAAAGTCTACTCACTTAGATTTGCAACCGTCCATGATCGGGCCTTTTTGTGTCTAACGGGCATCTTTTTGTCGATTTCTCCCAGTTTTGACCAGTCAACGAATAGCTCAGACCGAAGTAATGCCTCGGCCCCTTGCTCCTCCAAGCTTTTATCGCGATATTCAACATCGAGCAACCTGCACACGGCCTTAACAATCGCGTGGAATCTATCCTCATCGGATATCTGTCCGTGTGTCAGGAGAAATACATCGTAGCCCATGGCCTGAAGCGCCGTCATGCGGTCGGCGTCGCGCAAGCCATCCCCGGCTCGCCCGTGTGAGCCCTTTCCTTGGCATTCAATGGCCACCTGTCGCTCTCCGTCCGGCGAAGACAGAAGTATGTCAATGTATACGCGGGACTTGCCTACAATCGCCCGAGCACTTGCGCTTAGCGCCACTTCGACATTGAGCTCTATGCCGCAAAAACCTTCGCCTCCCAATGATCGTGGCAACCCAAGCAACAAATACGTCTCAACCTCAAAAGGCGATGCGGCACCCAGTGGAACGAGATGCGATACCGCGACAAATCGCTTACCGTAACGCATCCCACAAACATCTGAGCAAAAACGGTCAAGGTCTTCGCCCAAAACCAAAGCGTCGCGCCGCCATAAATTTGAGGCGGCGCCGTCCTCGGACGGACAGCGCGCCCAACCCAAGGTTGCCGGAATCGTGCCCGACTCAATTGCACGCGAAAGCTCCGCCTCGAGTACCGCCGGCAAGGTACAAACCGCAAACAAGCCGCTCATCTCCGCCAATACCAAAAGCAGCTGGAGATCCGTCAGATGCCGCGACATGATGAATGCCGTCAGCAAAGGAGATGTGACCAAAAACCCATGTTCCGTTTCCAGCACGGATTCCCTGGGGAACTCGCCTAGGAACAGCCGCTGCCTAATGCTGACAGGGCAAGTCCGCTTGCCTCTCGTCCGAACCAATGTATACAACGGAAAACCGAGCGCGACCGCAGCCGTCGGGTTGCGGGCGAGATCATATCGCTGCCGGTCTTCTTCCGGTCGTGGAAGCGGCGGACACAAAGCGCGGACTTGAGGAGGCAAACGCCAGTACCTAAAAGCTGATATGTCACAAAGTAGATCCTTCATAGGCACAGGAAAACACGAATTTCAACCCAGTCAGTCACGCATTGGCGCGAACGCACCAAAAATGGCGCCGAACGGACTGCCAAGTTTTCAACAGCCCTCCCCAACTGGCCAAAAGCTTGCCAAGAGCTGGACGAAGCCCTGTTGAAAACCCCATTTTTTTCTCATGCAGGAGCTTTGCGCGGCAAGTGAGTAGACTTTTTTTTGAACATCCCGAGCAGGCCGGTCATCCTACTTTTCAAAACCGCAGGTAGATAGCTTGTTACAAAACTGCCTGGTCGCCAAAGTGCTAAAAGTCTACTCACTTAGGTTGCAGAGTGCCCCCCATTAGCTGCAATTCCAAGGTAGTTAGTACTTTTGGACTCAGATCGTCATACTGAACAAGAATTTGAGTTGAGTTTTCAGGGACAGATGCACCATCGGCACACCAAAAACAGTCACCGATATCGATACAAGGGATGCTCGAGCGCGTGAGGGCCCGTGCAAAAGTGCTTCCGCCCATTCCACGCTCCGCAACCACGATACAGTAAAGGCCCGCGTCTGCATGCTCGATCGAGACCTCCCCTGCCGGAAACGCTTTCCGTACAAGCGCTGCCAGGCCATCGCGTGCCTCGCGAGCACGCACGCGCACGCGGTTCACATGCCGCTCGTAATCACCCGATTCCAGCAAGCGCGCTAAAGCGACCTGGTCAACAGAACTTACCGACGAGGCGTAGAAACCAAGGTTGCGTTTAAACCTCTCCATTAGTTCATCGGGCAGCACCATGTACGCCAAACGTAACGCCGATGAAAGGCTCTTCGAAAACGTGTGGTTGATTTTCAATCTCAACGCAACAGCCTGAACGGACCCCGCGTTTCCGCAGC
>UQHT01000009.1 GCA_900540875.1 uncultured Collinsella sp. | reverse complement strand
GCAAGGCGGGGCCGAGGCCGCCTCGATCAATTTGCGAAAGAATCTTGACGGTACCACTTGATGAGCTGGTGGGTAGCCATGCGATCCATGGCCTCGATGACCAGCTTGCGAGGCATGCCCAGGTTCAAGCGCACGAAGTCGGCGCCGTTCGCGACATAGAAGGTGCCATCGCCCACGATGACGCCCGCCTTCGCTGCCATGTGGTTGCAGATTTCGGTTGCCGTGGCGCCCGTGCCAGCGATGTTCACCCACGGTAGGTAGGATGCATCCATACGCATGAGCTCCCAACCCTTCATCTTCTCCTCGATGAAGGCGGCGGTCTGTGCATAAGACTCGCGCAGATAGTCGGTGATCTGGTCCAGCCACTCCTCGGACTCATCGTAAGCGGCGATGATGGCGGCGCAGCCAAACGTGTTGGGAGAGGTAATAGAGTTCATCTCCAGGCGATGGCGGAAGATAGTGCGGATGCGCTCGCTGGGGATCATAGAGTAGGAAGTCTTGAGGCCGCCCAGATTAAAGCCCTTGTTGGGCGAGGTGAGTACGATAAGGTTGTCCAGATAACGCTCGGGCAGCTGCAGGGCCGAGATGAACGAGCCGGCCATGATGTGCTCGCAGTGAACCTCATCGACCACCAGTAAGCAGTTGTACTTGTGGCAGATCTCGGCGACGCGGGTGATTTCATCGAGCGTCCAGATGCGACCACCGGGGTTGTGCGGCGAGCAGAACAGGTGCACGCGTGGACGGAAACGATCCATCTGTTCCTCGAGCAGGTCGAAGTCGATGCGATAGGTGCGATCGCGATAGATGAGCGGGTTTTCGATTACGCGGAACCCGTTGTTGTGCGCCGCGTAGCCAAAGGGGTCGTAGACCGGCGTGTTGAGGATGACGCAGTCGTTGGGCTGGCAGAATGCCTGATACAGGTAGTGGATGGTCGGGACGGTTCCATAGGCGAGTGTGATCCACTCGCGCTTGACCTCGTTGTTATGGCGGCGGCGCTGCCAGTTGATGACGGCGTTGTAAAAGCCGTCGTGCGCATAGCCATAGCCGTATGCTCCGTTTTGGGCTACCTCGGCCAGACGCGTGCAGATTGCGGGGGCGGCGGCAAAGTCCATGTCGGCGATCCACATGGGAATGTAGTCATCCCCAGCCTTAGGGAATTTCTGCTTGATGATGGCGGGGTCCCACTTGCGAGCGTGATCGAGCGAGCGGTCAGCCATGGAATCGAAGTCGTAAACCGGCATAAGGTATCCTCCTCGGCGATATAGACGCGACCCGCGGATGTGGGTCGCACACCGCCGGCGTGGTTCGCATCAGCGGCGTATGTTGCAGATAAGTATGACAAAGATGCATATGGAGCCCCATCCCCAGTAATTGCACGGCCGTGGTGAAAGGGGAGGGGCTTTCACCGTTTCACCGCTACGGTGAAAGCCCGGATACATCATTTGCGGCGCGCTGTCGATACACTCGCATACAGACGCCGCCACTACGGGCGCCGCCATACGACCACAAGGGGGGTTACCTATGAACAAGGAGCTTATGTTCGCCTTGAGCAACGCCGACGCTGTCGCTTGCCGCGAGGGCGAGGTCCGCTCCATCATGCATGCCGAGCTTGACGATATCGCCGACGCCGTCGAGTACGACAAACTCGGTTCGATCATGTTTAAGAGCGCGGGTACCGAGGAGAATCCGGTCCGCATTCTGTTCACCGGCCACATGGACGAGGCCGGCTTTATGGTTCGCTATATTTCCGATATCGGCATGGTTCATGTGATCGGCGTGGGCGGCCCGCGTAAGAACAGCGTCGAGAGCCAGATTGTGCGCATCAAGACGCGTAGCGGCGAGAAAGTTCGCGGCGTGTTGTTTGCCAAGCGCGATACCGACGGCACTCCGACCGATATGTACATCGACTTTGGCTGCGAGACGGCTGAAGAAGTCCGTGAGCTGGGCATTGAGATTGGCGACTGGGGAACCTTTGCGGCCGAGTGCGAGCTCAAGCCCGTGAGTGATATTCTGCTGGGCAAGGCGTTCGACGACCGCGCCGGTGTGTATGTGGTGACCGAGGCCATGAAGCGCCTGGCCAACACCCCGCACGCAGCCGAGCTGTGGTTTGCCGGTTCCTCTTCCGAGGAGGTTGGCTGCCGTGGTGCTCAGACGGCTGCGGCGCACCTGGATGCCGATATCGTCATCCCAGTGGACATCGCTAATCCGCCCGAGTTCGATCGCGGTTGGAATAACAGCCGCAAGAACGGCCACGGTCCCATGATCGTGCACTACGACCGCATGCATGTCCCCAACGAGAAGCTGCTGCACTTCATCGTGGACACCGCCGAGAAGAACAACATCCCCTTCCAGCGTGACCTGTTCAAGGGCGGCGGCACCGATGCCGGCACCGCTCATCTAGTGGGAGACGGCAAGCTGGCAACGGTGATCGGCGTGCCGTTGCGCTACTGCCACGGTTCGTGGTCTGTCATGCGTGGTGCCGATTTGGACGCGGCAGTCGATCTGGTATGCGCGCTGGCAACCTCGATCGATCGCGTCACCTATGAGGAGCTTAAGAGCTTCGAGTAGCGCTTCGGCAGTCAACGGTTTCAATCGGGCGCGCCGTCAAAGCGGTGACGTGCCCGCCGAGCAGAAAGGGATTATCCCGGTGGAAAACAACGAACAGCAAATCATGACCATCATCGGCTCTGCCGGCGCCAGCAAGGGCAAGGCGTTCGCCGCGCTCGCTTGCGTGCGTGAGCGCGACTACGAGGGCGCCCGTGCGCTGCTTGCCGAAGCCAAGGAGGCCGATCTGGCCGCCCATGCCGCCCAGACCGAGGTGATTACCCAGGCCCTGTCCGGCGCGGAGAACGCCGCCGCTGCGAGCCTGCTTATGGTCCATGCCCAGGATCACTACATGACCTCTCAGCTCGCCCGTGACCTCATCGAGGAGATCGTCAAGATCTTCGAGGAGCGCGACGCCGAGGCCAAGCAGGCGTAAGAAACACGTCTGCGAAGGAGCGATGCGCGCTACGAGCGCTGCGGTCCGTTCCTTCTCCAACAGTATTCAATTGCCGTTAGAAAGGGATAAACAATGGCAAAGATGAACATCGTTTTGTGCTGTGCCGGTGGTTTCTCCACCACCATGCTGATGGATCGCATCAAGCAGACGATCCACAACAGCCAGAAGCTCAACGACGATGACTTTGAGCTCAAGGCCATCGCTGCCGACCTGCTGGACCAGGAGGTCGACCACATGGACGCGTTGATTATGGGTCCTCAGATCGCCCATAAGCTCGAGTCCATCAAGCCCCTGATTGAGCCTCGTCACATCCCATACGTGATCGTCGATCAGGAGACCTACGGCAAGATGGACGGTGCTACCGTGTTTAAGCAGCTGCTCATCGCCAAGAAGAAGGCTGACATGGCCCGCGAGGCCGCCGAGGCAAACCAGTAAGCCCCTGTTTGATATTTCCTGAAGTGGAGGATGCGACGTATGTCGGAAGCTGTAGAGAAAAAGCAGAGTGCCTTTGATAAATTCGAAAACCTGCTGAACACCTATCTTGGCCCTGTTGCCGAGAAGATGGACAAGCAGCGTCACCTGTCCGCAGTTAAGAAGGCCATGATCGCCATGACCCCGCTGCTACTGATTGGTTCGTTCTGCCTGATCCCGGCCGCCATTCCCAACATGATTGGCGAGACCAACCCCATCTCCATTTGGATTCTGAACAACACCCAGTACTTCGATTTGGCCTATAACGTTTCCATGGGCCTGATGTCGGTCTTCGTTTCCGTCGTTACCGCCTACCACCTGGCCAAGTCCTATGAGCTGGACGCTCCCGGCTCCATGTCCATGGCCCTCGTTGCCTTCCTGTTGCTCGGCATGGAAATGGACGAGGCCGGCGGCATCGCGCTGCGTGGCATGGGTTCCAAGGGTCTGTTTGTTGCCATGGTCGCTTCGCTACTCGCGGTCGAGGTGTACCGTTGGTGCAAGAAGCGTCACTTCACCATCAAGATGCCTGATACCGTGCCCGACTTCATCTCGAGCTCCTTCGAGATCATCCCGGTCACCGCTATCGTCATCGGCCTGTTCTTGGGTATCCGTGTTCTGTGTCAGGGCGTTTTCGGCATCATGCCCAACGAGATCTTCTCAATCATCCTGGCCCCGCTCGTCGGTTCGATGGACAGCCCGCTCGCGGTTACCTTCTACCACATCCTGCGCTGCTTCATCTTCTTCTTCGGCATTCACCCCTCCGTTCTGTCGCCGATTGTTCAGCCGATTTCCACGCAGTTCCTGGCTGAGAACATCGCTGCGGTTCAGGCCGGTGGTGCCGCTACCCACATCTTCACCCCTGGTCCCATGTCCGCATTTGGCGGCTTCACCGGCCTGGGCGTGACCATGGGCGTTGTCATCTGGTTCATGTTCTCCAAGTCCAAGGTTCAGCGCGAGATTGGCCGCATCGCCTTCATCCCATCGTTGTTCGGCGTAAACGAGCCGATTCTGTTCGGTGCCCCGATTGTTCTGAATCCGATTTTCTTTATCCCGTTCGTTATCTTCGGCGGCATCCTGTCCTCCATCCCGTTCTGGTTCATGAGCTGGGGCTGGGTACCCTGCTCCACCTTCACGCCTCCTTACGTCGGTGTGTTCCTGGAAGGCTTCCTGACCAACATGTCTTGGACCTCGATTGTGGCCAACGTGGTTCAGCTGGTCCTCGCACTGATCGTGTACTACCCCTTCTGCAAGGTTGCCGAGAAGCGTGCATTGGCTGAAGAGGCTCGTATGGCTGCCGAGAAACATTCCGAGATCTCTGCTGAGGACGAGGCTCTGCTCGAGGATCTTGACCTCGACTTCTAATCAAGTGGAATAGCAGGCGCCTGCGCCTGCTAATTTTGAAAGTATGAAAGCCCGGCGATGGGGGAGACTTCATTGTCGGGCTCCTTTGAAAGGCGCTACGTTCGATGAATGCACATGTGGATAATATCCGTACCTTCTTGGACGAGCACGAGCTCGACGCATTGCTGATCAAGAGTAAAACCATGAAGCGCTACCTGGGCACGTTGACCGGTAGCGGTTGCAAGGTGCTCATCACGCGTGACCGCGGTTTTCTCATCATGGACGGCCGCTATGTGAACGAGGCCCAGGGTCGCGAGTTCGATCTGGAGTTCCGTGTTCACGAGCAGGGGAAGAGCTATTTGGTCGAGATCGAGCGTGCGCTCAAGGAGTGCGGCTGTGCCACGGTGGGCATCGAGGAGTCCGAAATCTCAATCTCGGAGTATCGCAACTTGGAGGGCTTGGGCTTTGGCACTACGCTGCTGGGCAGCGAGATGGCGCTGATGCGCCTGCGCAAGGACGAGGCTGAGATTGCTGCGGTCCAGCATGCGGTCGATGTTGCCGATGACGTGTACGCCAAGGTGATCGAGCAGTTGCACGTGGATATGACTGAATTTGAAATCTCCGCACTCGTGCACTATTACTCGATTGCCGCCGGTGCCGAGGCAATGTCGTTCGATACCATCGTTGCCACCGGCGAGCGCAGCGCCATGCCTCATGGCCGTCCTACCGACCGTCGGGTCCAGGCACATGAGCCGATCCTGATTGATTTCGGTGTGCAGATCAACGGTTATCAGTCAGATATGACGCGCGTGTGCTTCCTGGGCGCCCCGACCGACCAGATGGCTCATGTGTACGAGACCGTTTTGAATGCTCATCTTGCAGGCATCGATACCATTCGTTGCGGTGTGGTGGCGCGCGATGTGGATGCGGCCGCACGTCGTGTAATCAACGAAGCGGGTTACGGTGAGTATTTCACCCATGGTCTTGGTCATGGTATCGGCATGGGTGGCGACTTGCCGCTGCTAAACCCCTCTGGTGAGATTGTGCTCGACAACGGAATGATCATGTCCTGCGAGCCGGGCGTATATATTCCTGGAGTCGGAGGCGTGCGCATTGAAGACGACGTCTTGTTGAAAGACGGCGTTGCATGCCCGCTTAACCATACTGATAAGCAGCTGCGCATTCTGGATGTGAGGTAGCGCATGGCTAAAAAGCGCAAGGAACGGCCGCGTGCGGCGGCCGCGGAGCAGATGCCTTCTCCTGCGGCGAGCACTGCGAGCAAGATTCACAAGGAATCGAAGGCTAATGCATCCTCGATTTTGCCGGCGCCCCCGCTGTCGCGTTTGTACGCGTACGTTATCGACTGGATTTTGGGTGGTATTGTCTCTGGCTTGCCGGCCGTGTTGGTTTATCTTGCGCTGACCCACAAGAACGCGATGCTCCCCGACCTGTACGTGTTTGAGGCAATGGGGTATCCCTGGAGCGTCGGTATCGTGGTCGGACTATCGTGCGTGCTCGCCGCTATCGCATACTTTGTGCTGATTCCGTTGCTGGCGTGGCCGGGGCAAACGCCGGGCAAGCGCATCGCGCATGTTCGTGTCGCTACGCTTGATGGCGGCTTGCCTTCCGTCGGATGCTTGATTTGGCGTCAGGTTATCGTTGGCTTTTTGCTCGAAGGCAGCGGGTATGTGGTGTCCCGATATATTCGCGAGACAATGGTGCTTGTCACCCGCGTTGACGTGAATTATTACTGGGAAATCGCGGGCATGATTATTACAGCGGTGTCTCTGCTCATGTTCCTGATCGTCCCCGCGCGCCGGTGCGTTCACGATTGCCTGGCTGGCACGCGCGTGGTTCCCACTGAGGGGCATCCGCTGTATCAGGACTAGTCACCTGTGAATTTGCCGCGGCGACGTTGTCCGCGGCCTACTTGTTGTATGCATGCGTAATGTCCGGCATGCTTCTACCTTGCCTAACGCGCGCGTTGGGCTAAATGAATTGGTCGGTCTACGACGAAGGAGTTAGAAATGTATAGCAAGAACGTTATGGTCGTTAACCCCACTGGTCTGCATGCTCGCCCTGCAGCGACGCTGGCGACCGAGGCTGCTAAGTTTGCCTCGAAGATTGAGGTTCGCAACGCCTCCAAGGATGGTGACTTCAAGGACGCTAAGTCCATGATTGCCATCATGACCTTGGGTATCACCCAGAACGACGAGGTCGAGTTGCGTGCCGAGGGCGACGACGAGGTTGCCGCCGTTGACGCGTTGGTCGCTCTTATTGAGGGCGGTTTCGGCGAGTAGCGCACTCTTGATGCGGACGGGTGCGCGTTCTTGCGTGCCGTCGATTTTGGCAAGAACGCCAATGCAGATGCCCTTCTCCGAGCAATCGGGGAGGGGCATTTTATTGTGAGTTTGAGTGGCACGTCCGCCGAGGTTCCTGATAGTTCGCGCTATCTTATCGCCGACTCCAGCAAAATCGGCAAGCGTGACTTCTGCACGTTCTGCCGCCTGGACAATTTGGACGCCGTGGTGTGCGAGCCGGATATTGACGATGAGGATCGCGCCGCCATCGAGGAGCATACGCAGGTTATCTGCTAGCGAGTGCTGCGGGAGATACTTTTGCCCCTGCCATTGCGGAGTATTTACATCATCACGACGCATAATAGGTGCGCGTGCAGATTGCAGGTTCCCCTGTGCGATGAGTTGCAGCTGTTTTACGGTGAGGCATAGCATCCGTTATGCGTAAAGCTCGGTATTACTGTATGTCTCAACCATTGCAATGGTCGGTATTTTTGTAGCTATAAGCTCATTTAAAGCTCGGTATTTTTGTATTATTAGATATATCTGAAGGTCGGTATTTTTGTAAACTAGCACGTAAATTATGCTGAGGTGAGATTATGTTTAAACGGAAGGCATATGATCGTCTGCAGGAGTGGAAAGAACGCTCGCAAGGGCGCACTGCGGTGCTTATTGAGGGTGCAAGACGCGTTGGCAAGACGACGCTCGTCAAGTGCTTCGCGCAGAATGAATACAAGGATTATCTGTACATTGACTTTTCGGCTGCTAGCAAAGCCACGCTCGATATATTTCTGAACCATCGTGAAGATGTCGATCTTTTTTTACGCATGCTTCAGCTGCAGTATGGTAAGGCCCTCGAACCGAGAGAGTCGCTGGTCATTTTTGATGAAGTGCAGCGGTTTCCCATCGCGCGCGAATACATAAAGCATCTTGTAGAAGACGGCAGATTTGATTACATCGAGACAGGCTCTCTTGTCTCCATCAAAAAGAATGTCGATAGCATTGTCATACCGTCAGAGGAAGAAAGAATCCCTCTCGAGCCCCTCGATTTTGAGGAGTATCTTTGGGCGACCGGAAAAGATCTTTATGCAGAAGAGATCCGTAAAGCGCGCGAATCTCGGACCGCGCTTCCGGACGGCGTTCATGCGACGTGCATGAGATTATTTGATGAGTATATGCTTGTCGGTGGTATGCCTCAGTCGGTCGACTCCTTTGTGGCAGAGAATGATTTTAGAGGATGCGACAGGGTTAAACGGCAGATTATCGCACTGTACAGGGAGGACATTGCCAAGTTTGGAGGTTCGGACGCTAGACGTGCGCGGGCGGTTTATGACGATATTCCGGGTCAATTATCTGCGGCTAATAAACGGTTCAAATTTGACAGTTTGGAGAAGGGGTCCCGTTTTGAGACATATGAGTCGGCGTTAATCTGGCTTGAGGATGCGCGACTGATTAACCGTTGCTATTTATGCAGTGATCCGAGCGTGGGTTACCGCCTGCACGAGGACGCGTCTTCGCTTAAATGCTATATGGCGGACACGGGATTGCTCGTGAGCTTGGCGTTTGATGATGGTCCGGACCTTATGGATGTTCATAGAGACATTCAATTTGGAAGAATTTCAATTAATAAAGGAATGCTAATCGAGAACATCGTGGCGCAGCAGCTTAAGAGTCTGGGGCATTCGCTTTTTTATTACAGCTGGCAGGAGCCTTCCAAAACAGAGGGGAGTCGGCCCAGAACGCGTGAAATTGATTTTCTTGTTTCGCGCGGCTTTGAAGACGCGGCTGGAAAACCGCGGGTCACTCCTGTTGAAGTTAAATCTTCCAAATCGTATTCAACAATCTCGCTCGACGATTTCGGCAGACGATTCGAACGACGAGTCGGAGAAGAGATAGTTCTTCACCCAAAACAGCTCAGGGCTGAAGGGCATAGGATATATCTACCTCTGTATATGACGATCTTTATCTGATCGACGGCGTGCGGTCCTGTGGCTCATTGAACCGCAGGACCGTGTATCGTTGGGGGTTTATTGTGATAATGCGCGCAAGCTAAGCCGGGGATCGAGTTTTCGGGATATGTCGGTGAAGTTCCGTCACCGCGGACTGGGTGTCCGTGCGCCCGACGAGGTCGTTGCGTGCCTAGAAGCCCCGAGCTCCAGAAGCCGTACGCTTGTTTCGGGCGTGCTGGTCGAATGCTCCAGCGTGAAAGACCTACGGGTGTAGCTTGCTCGGCCTGTTTGTCTCGATCTGTAACAGTTAGGACTGAAAAACTCGGCTACGTGTTACAGGTTGAGATTTTTAGGCTAGGTCTAATCTATTCATCTCGATCCGTAACAGGTAGGGGAGAAATAACCCGCCAGATGTTACAGATTTAGATTGAGAGGGTTGGCTCGTGCGTTCATCTTGATCTGTAACAACTAGGACCCAAAAACTTAGCTAGATGTTACAGATTGAGACTGAGAGGATTGCCCTGTGTGTTCATCTCGATCTGTAACAGTTGGGGCCGAAACCGCGGGTCAGATGTTACAGATCGAGACAAACGGCTCCCGGTCCGCCCAAACACAAAGGCCGGGGGCGGCGCGCCGTGTGACGTGCCGCCCCCGGCTGAGAAATGGGGACAAGTTATGTGAGCAGGGCAATTACGCCAACTGCAAGCCACTAGTCCAGACGACGGGTCTGCGCCACGTGCTTGTACCAGTAGGCGCTTGCCTTGGGCGTGCGCTTCTGGGTTTCAAAGTCTACGTAGAAGAAGCCGTAGCGCTTGTTGTAGCCGTTGGTCCAGGAGAACTGGTCCTGCAGGCTCCACAGGAAGTAGCCGCCCACGTTGACGCCCACCTCCATGGCCTTAAGCAGCCAGCGCAGGTGCTGCTCGATGTAGTCGATGCGCGGCTGGTCGTCCACAAAGCCGTCCTTGTAGGGGTCCTTGTAGCCCATACCGTTTTCGGTAATGAAAATCTGCTTGTAGTTGGGGTAGCGCTGTTTAATGTAGACGAGCAGATCGAACAGACCCTCGGGATAGATGATCCAGTCCCAGTCGGTGGTGGGGATGCCGGGCTTGTTCACATGCTCGCCAATGCCCTTGACGCGCCAGCGGCCGGTACCCTTCTCGCCCGTGCCGTTGTGGTGCAGGTCGTTCTCGCCGTCGTAGGCCTTGAGGAAACGGCACTGGTAGTTGTTGACACCCAGGTAGTCGTTGTAGAGCGCGGCCTCGCGCATAATCTCGAGGTCCTTGTCCAGGATCTCGATGGTGCCGCCCGAGACGGCAGCCAGGCGGTTGGCGCACTCGAGGGTGTCGGGGGCATAGTCGCCGCGGAAGGTGGCGTCAAGCAGGAACTGGTTTTGCAGCACGTGCTCGTTGTTGGCGGCCTTGATGTCGGCGGGGTCGTTCTCGTTGAGCGGGTACTTGAACTCCAACGACTGAATGACGCCGATCTTGCCCTTAAAGCCGCCGTTGTGGAAGGCCAGCACAGCCTTGGCGTGGGCAAGCATCATGTTGTGCTCGCACTGGAAGGCCTCGGCCAGATGAGCTTTGACGCCGCCGGGGAAGGTGCCCTCGATGTAGGTGTTGGAGGCGTCAGCCCAGATCTCGTTAAAGGTGAACCAATAGGTCACCTGGTCAGCGTATTCCTTAAAGCAGAAGGTGGCAAAGTCCACAAAGGCGTCGATGGTCTCGCGATTGAGGAAGTCGCCCTTCTCAAAGAGGGGCAGCGGCGTGTCAAAGTGATGCAGCGTGACAAACGGCTCAACGTGGTGCTTGTGGCACTCGGCAAAGAGATCGTGGTAGAACTGCACGCCCTCGGCGTTGATCTCGCCGGTGCCGTTGGGGAAGATGCGGCTCCAGGCAATGGAGAGGCGGATGCCGTTGATGCCGAACTCCTCGCACAGCTCCAGATCGACGGGGTACTGGTTGTAGAAGTCGGAGGCGGGGTCGGGGGAGAAACGGCCCTGGGCCTCCAGGAAGTCGTCCCAGGCGACCTTGCCCTTTCCGTGGGTGCGGGTCTCGCCTTCTACCTGGTAGGCAGCGGTGGCGCCGCCAAAGACAAAGTCCTCGGGAAACTGCGCGGGCGGGTTGGTGACGCTGGCAGGGTTAACGGACATGATGATCCAATCGTTTAAATCGAAGGGCCAGCCGGTCTTGGATAGTCGGCTGGCCCTAAGCGTTACTTACTTCGACAGCTGCTCGCTCACAAAGGCGAGAGACTTGTCGCCGTTCTGGGAGAGCTCGATGTATTGCTTACCGCGGCAGGCGACGCACTTGTTGCCCACGCGCTCGCAGTCCTTCTGCAGGTCGGCCAGGTAGCTGGCGGCCTGCGGGGCCAGGACGACCAGGTCAAAGTCGGGAAGCATGTCCACGTGGTTGCCATAGGCATCGGCGGCGGTCTCAAGATCGATGCCGCGCTCCTTGGCGGCCTTGGCCAGTGCGTTGGCGAGCAGGCCCGAAGTGCCGCCGCCCTGGCAGAGCACGAGTACGCGCTTGCCGTTGAGGTCGCTGGCGGCCGTAGCTTCGGTGGCGGCAGCAGCGGGGGCAGCGTCGGTCTTTACGACCTCGGCAGCGGCGCCGGCGGCAACACTCTTGGCGTCGGCCTTACCCTGGAAGGCGTCGTTGAGCTTGGCGGCCTTCTCGGCGTTCTTGGCGGCGAGCTCCTCCTGGGAGATCTCGGCCTCCTCGGCGCACTTCTGGGCGTCATAGGCACGGAAGAACGGGTAGTACAGGGCAAAGTCGATGACTAGGATGATGGCGAGCATCACAAAGGCGAGCGGCTGGAAGCCCAGGCCCATGATGGTGCCGATGGGGCCGGGGACGGTCCAGGGCAGGGTGTACATAAAGCCGTTCATGCCCAAGAAGTCGATAAAGACCTTGAGGATCCAGATGTTGGCGATCGGGGCAAAGACAAACGGGACAAAGAAGACGGGGTTGAGCACGATAGGCGCGGCGAACAGCAGCGGCTCGTTGACGGCAAAGCACACGGGGACGATGGCTGCTTTGCCGACGGCGCGCATCTCCTGGGACTTGGCCAGGAAGCAGAACATAAAGACCAGGACGAGCGTGGCGCCGGTGCCGCCCATGCAGACGACGAAGTACTGGGCTCCCTGCGTCAGGACGGCGGTGGCGTGCTCGCCGGCCTGGAATGCAGCCAGGTTGTCGGTCATGTTGGCAACGAGAGCGGCGGCGATGGCGGGCTCGACGATCGAGGGGCCGTGGACGCCGACGAACCAGAAGAGGCTCATAGCGCCGTAGATCACAGCGAGGCCGATATAGCCGTCGGCGGCGGTGAACAGGGGCTGGAACACCTGGATGACGCCCTGGGCAAAGCAGAAGCCAAAGGCAGCGCGGAAGACGATGTCAAAGACCCAAAAGACGGTGATGCAGACGGAGAAGGGGATGATGTCCTTAAAGGTCTGCGAGATGTTGGGCGGAACCTGCTCGGGCATCTTGACGGTGATGTTGCGCTTAATGAAGAACTTGTAGATGATGCCGGTCACAAACGCAGCGATAAAGGCGGTCAACAGGCCTTTGGAACCAAGGTAGGTGGTGTTGAAGCCGCTGGCAGCATCCGTGGCGATCGTGTCGCTCGAAAGGAGCAAGAAGCCGATGATGGCTGCGCACATGCACGAGATGAAGTTGATCTGGTTGTTCTTGGGTAGATCGCGGTTCTGGGCGTCGGCGAAGTGCTTGGCCGTGGTGGCGGCGCAGGCGATGGCCAGAATGCCCATGGAGTAGTTGTAGCACTTCCACAGGGCGTTGTTGATGTCATCGGGCCAGTAGAAACCCCAGATGTTGGGGACCGAGGCTACCAGGCAGAAGATGGACGAGAAGATGATGATGGGGATGACGGAGATAAAGCCGTCGCGGATCGCCTTGAGGTACTTGTTGCGGGCGATCGCGTTGAAAAAGGGCTGGCCCTTTTCGATGATGGCGATGAGTTGCTCCATGCAATGCTCCTAAGAGTCGGTGGGTTAGCAACGATGGTAGCTTTTGACGTTCGGTTGCCAAAATGTTGACGTTGCCATTTTGCGGCACAAAAAAAGACGCGAACCGGTGGCCCTTGTGCCTGTGGACCGTCGATTCCTTGCGCGTAAACGTTTGAGCCGCCCGGTGGCTCTGTGTTTGCACAATGGCAACGTTAACATTTGGGCGACAAAAGCCGCTCGGGGAAGCAGAATTGTCGGTGAACGGTAGGTTTTGGGTGGTAAGCGTATCGTTGGGGAGGCGTTGGATATACTTAAAGGTGTTCAAAATGACTGCGCAGGATGTCTTCAATGGCATCGTTGACATAGAAAGATCGACCTATGGCCGCTGTTAAAAAATCGGTTTCCGTTAAGGACGTGGCGCGTCTCGCGGGCGTCTCGGAGCAGACAGTCTCGCGTACGGTGCACGATTCGCCCAGCGTGCGCCCCGAGACCAAGGAGCGCGTGCGCGCCGCCATGCGCGAGCTGGGGTATCGCCCCAATTTTGCCGGTCGATCGCTGCGCCGCGGCAAGTTTAAGACCGTCGGCGTCGCCATGTTCAACATTACCGGCACCGGCAACCTCGACCGTATGGAGGGCTTTGCCGCCGCGGCCGACAAACATGGCTATGCCATCACCCTCACTAAAGTAGACGGGCATCCGTATACCCTCGAGAGCGCATCGTCGCGCATGAGCGCGCTGCCGGTGGATGGCATGGTTGTGATCATGAATCGCATGCCGGCGGACTTTGGCACCTTCGAGCCGCTGCCCGGTATGCAGACGGTGCTCGTTACCATGCTGGAGCACCCGCTCTGTTCAACAGTCGATAACGACCAGTTCGATTGCTCGCGCCAGGTGGTCGAGTACCTGCTGGAGCAGGGGCACAAGACCGTGCACTTTATCTCGTGCCCCGAGCGCTCGCTTTCGGGCATGCGTCGCGAGGAGGGCTGGCGCGAGACATTGCGCGCGCATGGTATTGAGCCGCCGCGACTCGTCCGTGGCGATTGGACGGCACAGAGCGGATATGCCGCCGGCCAGGTGCTTGCGGACGATTCGAACTGCACAGCCATTTATGCTTCCAACGATGCCATGGCCTACGGCTGCATTCGCGGGCTCGAGTCGCGCGGGAAGCACGTGCCCCAGGACGTAAGCGTGGTGGGTGTTGACGATAGTTTGGGCGATATCGTGCCCGATCGTCGCCTGACTACGGTGCGCTTTGACAACAAGCGCGTCGGCATGTGGGCGGTCGACAAGATTGCCGGCGCCGAGGGCGCTGCACCCGGTGTGGAGCACATGCTGTTTCCGGGTGTGCTCGTCGAGGGCGATACGGTGCGCGATATACGCTAGGGTGCGGACCTGTTTGGGTTGCCGCTAATTGTGTTTGAGAATGTTCAGATTGGTTTAAAAACCGTTCACGGGTGAAAAGCAACCGTTCATAGCTCGAAATTACGTTTTGCGCTGTTCTTTTTTGTTTGAATGTTAATGTTCCTGCCATACACAGCGCAGCGCGTATGCCCGGACGCGATGCTCTCCGTTGGTTCATATGTGAAAGGAACGCAATATGGCAACCAAAGAAGAAATCTCGATGGTTGGATTTGAGATTGTCGCATACGCGGGCGACGCCCAGACCGATCTGCTTGCAGCGCTCGATGCTGCTCGCGAGGGTGATTTTGAGAAGGCCGAGCAGCTGCACAAGGATGCCAGCGATGCACTTATCGGCGCCCACGACACGCAGACCAAGCTGCTTTCGCAGGAGGCCGGCGGCGGCGAGATGGAGATGACCTTCATCATGGCTCACGCTCAGGACACTCTCATGACCACCATGATCCTGGAGAAGCAGACCCGCTTTACCATCGATGCCTATAAGCGCATCGCCGCACTCGAGGCTAAGCTCGCCTAACGAGCTCTCACAACCAAGTCCCCTTCCAAAAGCTCTGCCGCTACCCGCGGCAGGGCTTTTTCTGCACTCCTCCAAGTTGCGGTGAAATAGGGACTGAATAGGGACCGGCGGGCGCAAAACAATCCCTATTCCACCGCAACTCATCCCGAAATAGTCATTGGGGACAGTCTTGGTGCCCGTTCGTCTTGCCGTTCGGTTTTTCGCTGGGTGGGTATACTTCCTTTCACATTAAACGCCGGACTGAGGAGGTATCCAAATGCCGGATAACGGGTCAATACAAAAAAGAGACGCGCACGAGATGGCTCATGGGCGTCCTGTCCAGATAACCGAGCACACGACGGTAACCGAGCTGCAGCCCAGCCTGTCCGATGTCGTGTGCGCAAATAAAAAGCTGCAGATCGGTATCATCGTTGCGCTCGTGGTACTGGCCTTGCTGTCGGGCTTTGTGGCTCGTCCGCATTTTGCCGATACCAAGACTTGGGACTCCACCATCGAGGTTATCGACCAAAAGAAAGGTAACGTACTGGCGCTCACGGCCTCGTGCGTGGCGCTGTCTGCGGGCATTACCGCGCTGCCGGGTGATACGGGTACGCCGGTCGCTGAGCAGCTCGCACAGCTTTCGGGCAACTTGGGCATCGTGCTTGCCGTGCTCTACCTCGAGAAATATCTGCTGACTATTTTGTGGTCGGTTGGCTTGGGCATCTTAATCCCGTTTGCGTTGGCGCTCTTTGCGGTGTCGCTTGGCATTCACGGGCGCTGGAGCACGAGCGCCGTCCTGCGCCGTGTGGCGACGCGCGTGTTGGTGGTTGCCGTGATCGGCATGGCGCTTGTGCCCGCGAGCGTATGGGTGTCGCAGAAGGTCGATGAAACGTATCGCGTAAGTATTGAGCAAGCTGAGCAAAAGGCGGCCGACGCTGCGGGTGCGGCAGACAGCGATAACTCCAAAGCAAGCAAGAAAAAGTCCGAGGCCACGGAGTCCAAAAACGTACTCGAGCAGTTGACTGACGGGGCCTCGAGCCTGGTCACGTCGGTAACCAGTGGTGCCAAGCAGATGACCGACGAGATCGTGCGGCAGGTGACCGATCTGATCGAAGGCGTCATCGTGATGATCGTGACCTCGTGCGTGATTCCTCTACTGGTGCTCGTGGCGTTCCTATGGCTAGGACACGTGTTGCTGGGGATCGATATCTCCGGTCCCGCGAACTATCTGACGGGTCGTTTTCTGAGCGCTCCGTCCAAACATGCCAAGAAGAGCGGGCAGTCTGAGTAGGCGGCAAAGCGATCTTTGGAAGATCAACCGTAAGAAGGGCAGCCGAGACACGTTCTCGGCCGCCCTTTTGTTTGTTGAACACATGGTCGCTACGTCTGCGCCGGGCTCAAACGGTCGCCAATCATCCGTGAATGGTATTTGTTCAAAATAGAACAAAGACAAACAAATAATTGTTGCAGTTGATGTTCGAATGTGTTCAAATAAACATGAACAGTGAAGAACCGCACATTCAGATGCCCGGACCTGAACGCGATTCAACACTTCCAAACAGAAACTACGCACCTGCGTATCTCTCAAGGAGGATGTCATGAGGGTTGTAATCGCTTCCGATGCCGACGGTATGTCGATGAAGGAGTCCATCAAGGAGATGCTCATCGCCGACGGTCACGAGGTCGTCGACTATTCCGAGACCCCTGCTGCGGACTTTGTCGATTCCGC
Source organism: uncultured Collinsella sp. (assembly GCA_900540875.1). Classification (GTDB taxonomy): domain Bacteria; phylum Actinomycetota; class Coriobacteriia; order Coriobacteriales; family Coriobacteriaceae; genus Collinsella. The sequence continues at coordinate 72,835 of UQHT01000009.1, read as the reverse complement.
GACCGCCGTTGCCAAGGACCTGCTGGAGCACAAGGATTCCCAGGGCTTCGCATTCGATAAGTATGGCGTCGGCTCCTATATGGCCGCCGTCAAGATCAAGGGCATGGTCGTCGCCAACATTTCCGACGAGCGTTCCGCTTACATGACCCGCGAGCACAACGGCTCGCGCATGGTCACCATGGGCCCGGGCGTTGTGGGCACCGAGGTCGCCAAGAAGATCGCCCGCGAGTTCCTGCGCGCCCAGTACGCCGGCGGCCGTCACCAGATCCGTGTCGACATGCTCAACAAGATGGCCTAACGAGAGCCACCGAGAACTCGAACTTCTATCTCAACTTGTGAATTCAGACGAAAGGACGTTCTGATGAAGAAGACCATCGCAATCGGTTGCGACCATATCGTTACGGACGAGAAGATCTATCTGGCCGACCGCCTGGAGCAGGCTGGCTACAAGGTGCTCGACTGCGGCACCTACAGCCACACCCGTACGCACTATCCCATCTACGGTAAGGCCGTGGGCGAGGCTGTTGCCAGCGGCAAGGCCGACTTTGGCGTGGCCCTGTGCGGCACCGGCATCGGCATCACCAACGCCGTCAACAAGGTTCCCGGCGCTCGCTGCGCCCTGGTTCGCGACATGACCTCTGCCCTGTATGCCCGTCGCGAGCTCAACGCCAACATCGTGGGCTTTGGCGGCAAGATCACCGGCGAGTTCCTGATGGCCGACATTATGCTTGCCTTCCTGGAGGAGCCCTACGAGAAGACTCCCGAGCACGACGCCCTGATCGCCAAGATTGACGCTTGCAATAAGGCCGACGCCGAGGCTCAGGCCGACCCGCACTTCTTTGACGAGTTCCTCGAGAAGTGGGACCGCGGCGAATACCACGACTAAGGGGGTTACGCGGTTTTGCCAAACCGCGTAACAGGTCGACGCTGCGCGGCGCTCAGGCACCCCATCTCGCCGCTCAAACCGTCGCTCGCGTACATGAAGTACGCGTCGCTCCTCTTTCGCGGCGACCTGGGGCACCTGAGCGCCGCTCGCTGACGTAGGGGGTACCAGCAGGGTTACCGCTGTTGTTGGGAAGCGTTCTGATTCGGCTAGCTGCTCCGATAACACGTTTGCTTGCTGAGCTTGAGTGCTTCGCTCCAGGCGGTACCCGGCATTCTGCAGCTTTTCAATTGACGGCTCGCGTTTCTGTGAGGGGGCGCGGGCCGGTTTTCTATCAGCCCTATTGACTTGGCGGGCTGTCGTAAGAAAGGGAAGGCTCCTATGGAGTTTGTTCTTGATAACGGTTCTATTCGTGTGGCGCTGAGCACGGCTGGCGGATCGTTCACTTCGATTAAAGCCAACGGCCGTGAGTACCTGTGGCAGGGTGACCCGGCGGTCTGGTCGGGCCAGGCGCCCATTTGCTTCCCGATCTGCGGTGGCCTTCGTGACGGCCGCGCGATGACCATGGGCGGCCGCGAGGTCAAGCTCGCTCGCCACGGCTTTGCGCGCAAACAGGAGTGGAAGCTCGAGGAGCAGGGCGACAACATGGTTGCGCTGAGCCTAAGCTCTGCCGACCATGCCGAGTTGCTCGAGCAGTACCCGTATCCGTTTAAGATCGTTGCTCGTTACACGATCGATTCGGAAAAGGTGGCCGTGTCGTACGAGGTGACCAATGAGGGCACCGAGGACATGCCGTTCTTTGTGGGTGGTCACCCCGGCTTTAAGTGCCCGCTCGACGAGGGCGAGTCCTATGACGACTATGAGCTTCGTTTTGAGCGGTGCGAGGCCACCGAGCTCTGTACCGCCGTTCCCTCGACGGGCCTGATTGATGTTGAGCATCGCAGCAAGAACCCCATGATCGGCCAGAACCTGCCGCTTACCCACGAACTCTTCGACTTCGCGGAGACCATCTTTGACGTGCTCGAGAGCCGCGTGGTTACGCTGACCAAGAAAACCGAGGACAAGGGCGTGCGCCTGACGTTCCCCGATATGCCGTACCTGATTGTGTGGAGCAAGCCCGAGGGCGACTTTGTGGCAGTTGAGCCGTGGGGTGGTCTGTCCACCTGCTCCGACGAGGACGATATTCTGGAGCACAAGCGTGGCTGCCTGGTGGCCAAGCCAGGGGAGACCGTCATCCGCGGCTTTGAGATCGAGATCCTTTAACGAGTTATCGTATGTTTGGGGCGGGTTATGCCACCCCGGAACAGGAGTTCAACATGATTCTGACCGTTACCATGAACCCGTCGATTGATACGCGCTATCAGCTCGACAAGCTGATCATCGACGATGTTAACCGTGTGACGCCCGAAAAGACCGCTGGCGGCAAGGGCCTCAACGTGAGCCGCGTGCTGCTGCAGCTGGGCGATGACGTGCTCGCGACCGGCCTGCTTGGCGGTCACATGGGTGCCTATATGGCCGAGCTTATGGATGCCGACGGCGTCAAGAACGACTTTGTGCCCATTGCCGGTGAGACGCGCATCTGCCTGAATATCCTGCACGAGGGTAATCAGACGGAGCTGCTGGAGAGCGGCCCGCAGATCGCCCCGGCCGAGCTCGAGGCCTTTACGGCCAAGTTTGCCGAGCTTGCAGCGAGGGCGGACGTTGTGACGCTTTCGGGCTCGCTGCCGCGTGGCGTCGATGCCGGCTACTATGCCGAGCTCGTCAAGATCGCCGAGGAGGCGGGCGCCAAGGTGCTGCTCGACACCTCGGGTGCATCGCTGGAGGCTGCGCTGGAGTCCGACGCTAAACCTGAGCTCGTAAAACCCAACCTGACCGAGATTAACGGCCTGCTGGGTACGTCCTTTACGACCGATGATGTCGATGCCCTGCGCGAGGCGCTTGCCGCCGATAGCCGTTTTGCCGGTATTCCCTGGGTTGTCGTTTCGATGGGCGCTGCCGGTTCGGTGGGCTTCCATGAGGGTCGCGCATTCCGCGCCAAGACGCCCGCGATTGCGGCTGTGAACGCGACGGGTTCCGGCGACTCGACCATCGCCGGCTTTGCGCATGCCATTGCTGCTGGTGCCGACGACGTCACGGTGCTCAAGACCGCCAATACCTGCGGCAAGCTCAACGCCATGGACCCCAAGACCGGCCACCTGGTCCTGGACCGCTGGGACGAGATCTACAACGGCGTTGAGGTCGTAGAGTTGTAGCGGTTGCGACTCCTAATAGAATGAGAGTGGATAATCTCCCGCTTTTGGTGCCCATGCGAGCTCAAAGTGGGAGATTTTCCACGCTCGAGTCATTAGTCGTTGGGGACGTTCTTGTTTGACTAGTCGTTTAAGAGCGTCCCCAATGACTACACGCAAAAACGGCGCCCGCCGGCGATGTTGCCGGCGGGCGCCGTTGTCTTGAAGACGAAATAGTCCGTTTTCCTCCGTCTCCAAGGGATCATTACAGTGAGTCGATAAAGCGCTGTTGGGCGGCGCGGCCGGCTTCGTCCCACTTAAAGACGCCGGCGTTGTCGAGCACGTGGCCAAACACCACGCCGACCTCCTCGTGCAGGATGTCGATGGCGTTGTCCGCCGTAAGCTCGTCGGCGCGGCGGGCATAGACGTCCTCGGCCCACGCGGCATGGCTGCGGCAAAGGTCGTCGCCCTCGAGCGCACTGGCAAGGTCGTAGCTGGTATCGGCTTTGGCTGCCAGCAGGTGCTCGCGGACAGCGCCGAGCTCGGGAACCAGGCGCGGCGGAAGAATAGCCAGGCCCATAACCTCGATCAGGCCGATGTTCTCCTTCTTAATATGGTGATACTCGGCATGCGGGTGGAAAACGCCCAGCGGATGCTCGTCGGTCGTGATATTGCAGCGAAGCGCCAGGTAGGCCTCGTAAATCTCGCCGCCGGCGTTGCCGCGGGAGTCGACGCGGCGAATGACGGGCGTCACGGTGTTGTGCGCCACGCCATCGGCTGTGTGCGCGATGACGCCAACAGACTCATCGCTCCACTCGCGCCAGGCGAGGATAATCTTCTCGGCGGCATCGAGCAGCTGAGCGCGGTCATGCGAGCGCAGACGCAGCACCGAGAGCGGCCACTGCAGCACAGTGCCGGTGACCTGGTCAAAACCGGGCACGCTAAACTGCGAGACCTCGGCGGCATGCATCATGGGGAACTCGTGCGCGCCGCCCTGGAAGTGGTCGTGCGACAGAATCGAGCCGCCCACGATGGGCAGGTCGGCGTTGGAGCCGATGAAGTAATGCGGGAACAGGTCCACAAAGTCGAGCAGGCAGGTCAGGCCCTTGCGGTCGACGTGCATCGGACGATGCTCGGAGCTCATGGCAATGCAGTGCTCGTTAAAGTACGCGTACGGGCTGTACTGGAAGCCCCAGCGCTCGCCGTCGAGCTGGATGGGGATAACGCGCAGATTCTGGCGGGCGGGGTGAGCTCCGCCGTCGGCTGCGGCGGAGCGTCCGGGATAGCCCTCGTTTTCGATGCAGAGCTGGCAGGCGGGATACTTCTCGCCCGTGTTCTTAGCTGCACCTGCCGCGGCGATATCGCGCGGGTCCTTCTCGGGCTTGGACAGGTTGATGGTGATCTCAAGATCGCCCCAGTTGGTGGGGGTGCTCCATTTGATGTTGCGCGCGATGGCGGCACGGCGCACGTAGCCGGCGTCGCAGCACAGGCCGTAGAACCAGTCGGTCGCGGCGCGGGGCTCGTTGACGCCCATACGTCCGTTGAACTCCTCGTTTACAACCGAAGGCCTCGGCATGAGTACGCCCATGATGTGCATGGCGATGCGGTCGCGGCCCGACGCCGTGTCCTCGGCGGCACCGTTGGTAACGGCGGCCTCGGAAAGCGCGGCAAGCGTGCCCTCCAGGTCAAAGTCGGGGAGCGTATCGGGGTGCAAGAGCGAAATCTTCTCGGTCTTGAGCGCCCAAGCCATGTCGAGCGCGGGGCCCGTGGCGCCGATGCACTCCAAAATAGTGTTGTATGCCCAGATGCGATCGTCCTGTCCGATCATCGATCGGTGGATGGCATATTCGATGAGGCTCTGTGCAGCCTCGCGCACGTCGGTCATTACAGCCATGCCGCGTAAGCCCCCTTGTCAGAGATGGCGTAGTGACGGGCAGAGCCCTCGCCCAGCCAGCCGTTCATCTTGGCAATGAAGGTGTCGACCAGATCGAGCGGCACGAAGGCCTGGATGGTGCCACCAAAGCCGCCACCGTGAATGCGAACGGCGCCGCGGCCGTCGAGCACGTGCTCGGCCAGCGCCAAGGCATACATGGAAGGCTGTTCAGATCCCAGCTTGGCAACGACATTCTGCAGGTACATGGCAGAGCTGGCGCCGGACTCGCGCGTCAGGACCAGGAACTGGTCAATGTCGCCGGCGTTCAGGGCTGCCCAGCGCTTGTCGACCAGGCCGTTCTCGTACCAGTAGTGAACGGCGCGCAGGCAGGCGCGGTCGCCCAGCTTGGCGCGCAGCTCGGGGAGCTTGGCGTCAAAGTCGGCAATGTTTACCTCGCACAGGCGTGCCTTGCCAAACTCGGCGGCGACGTCTTGCATCTCGCGCGGAACGGCGGCGTAGTCGTCGGTAGCCGCCACATGGTCGGCGCCAACCTTAACGAGCACGAGCGAATAGCCGTGATCCTCAAAGTTGAGCTCGAGCTTCTGGGTTTTAGGCTGAGCCTGGTCCTCAAAGTCCATGTAGGCGAGGCCGCCCAGGCACACGGCGGCTTGGTCCATCAGACCGCAGGGCTTGCCGTAGTAGTTGTTCTCGGTGCGCTGGCTCATCTGGGCGAGCGCGACGGGCTCAATGGCGGGCGCGCCCCAGAGCGTCTCCATGGCGCGGCCGTACGCGGCCTCGACGGCGGCAGAGCTGGAAAGGCCGCCGCCCGAGGGGACGGAGCAGGTGAAGGCGAAGTCGAAGCCCTGGGGCTCAACGCCCAGAGCAGCGATTTCGTGGGCCATGCCGCGGACGAGGCTCGCGGACGTGCCCTTCTCGGACTCCTGAACGTCTAGCGTGTCGAGCGCGATCTCAAACGTGGGATAGCCCTCGTCGGCAACGCGGACCTTGTTGGAATCGGTTGCCACGGCAATGCCGTCAACGGCGACATCGAGCGAGCCGGCGATAACGTGGCCGCCCTCGTGGTCGGTGTGGTTGCCGCTGATCTCGGAGCGGCCGGGCGCGTGCACATAGAGCACCTGGCGATCGCCGATGGGGCCAAACTCCTCCTCAAACAGCTTGGTGAGCGTGGCGAGTGTCTTTTCGTCGGGGGTGGTCATGAGGGTCCTTTCTTTAGCGCATACTGACGAGTTTTCCGTCGTAGTGAGTACGTTAACAATCTGAAGCGGCATAAACTCAGCATCTACGATGCCGCACGTTACGGGCTATGTTAACGTACTCATAACACAACACTTATCACTTTTTGAGAATCTGGTAATCGGTAGAAATTCAGCCGTGAACGGTACTGCCGTATGGACTTATAAAGCAGAAGAGATGCAGATAGAAAAAGTAGAGTACGTTAACATGCGTCCGACGATAGCGGGCCTCGGCGCGGGATGTATTTCTGCCCGGGCCGGCATTCACGCTATTCAGATCTCTCAAGGGTGAAGGTGATCCTGTGGCAAGGCGCCCGTCCAACGATACAGGCACGCGTCCGGTCTCCATGGCCGACGTCGCCCGCGCTGCTGGCGTTTCGCAGCAGACGGTTTCGCGCGTCGCCAACGGCTTGCCCAACGTTAACGAACAGACGCGCCAGCGCGTGCAGGCCGCTATGCAAGAGCTTGGCTTTCGTCCGAGTTATGCCGGTCGCTCGCTGCGCGACGGCCGTTACCATTCGGTCGGGCTGTGCGTCAACGATGTCACCAAGTTTGGGAACCTCTCAATGATCGACGGCATCGCCAGCGCAGCTCGCGAGCATAACTGCGCCATCACGCTGGTCGAGATGTCCAAGACCGAGGAGTTTTCGCTTGCCGAGGCCACGCGTCGTATGGCCGCGCTGCCCGTGGACGGTATCATCATCGGCATGAGTCGCATGGCGCCCGATTTTGAGACGTTCGATCCGTTGCCGGGCATTGGAACGGTCATCGTTACCATGTACGCGCATCCGCGCGTGACCACGGTCGATTCCGACCATTACGGCTGCTCGCTGCTGCTCATGGATCATCTGTTTGAGCTGGGACACGAGCAGATTCGCTATATTGGCGGCCCGTCGTTCTCGGTCGACGAGCAATTTCGTCGCGCCGGTTGGCAAGATACACTCGAGCGTAAACACATCGAGACGGTAGAGCCACTCGAGGGCGACTGGTCTGCCAACAGCGGCTACGAGGCCGCTCGGTACTTGGCTGAGCACGACCGCACCATGACGGCGATTTACGCGGCAAACGACCAGATGGCAAACGGCGCCATTGCCGCGCTGCGCGATAGCGGCTTGCGCGTGCCCGAGGACGTGAGCGTGGTGGGCGTCGATGACTCGCTCGACGACTTTGTCGCGCATAACGAGCTCACGACCGTTCGATTCGATCTGCATCAGCGCGGGCGCGAGGTGTTCGAGCGCGCAGTTCCCAAGGCGGGGGCATCGGACAAAACCGTCGCTATTCGCATTCCCGGTCAGCTCATCGTTCGACACACCACGGCAGCGCCGCGCGCATAGTTTTCGCAGGTCAACGGCTCGGCGTTGCATATCAATAACAATCGGTAAGGATGCCGGCAGATAGCCGTGACTATGAAGGCGAGTGCTATGATAGACGGGTTCATTTGTCTATCTAGGAGGCTTTGCCTGATGGAGATCACCAAGGATATCCGCTACATTGGCGTTGACGATCATGACATCGACCTGTTCGAGGGCCAGTACGACGTGTCCGAGAACGGTATGGCATACAACAGCTACGTTATCTTGGGCGAGAAGATCGCTGTCGCCGATTCGGTCGATGGCGGATTTGTCGACGAGTGGCTCGGCAACCTCGAGACCGTACTCGACGGCCGCACGCCCGACTACCTGGTCATCCATCACATGGAGCCCGATCACTCCGCCGGCATCGCCGCCTTTATGGAGCGCTATCCCCAGGCGCAGATTGTGGCAAGCATGGGCGCCTTCCGCATGATGGTCAACTACTTTGGCACCGACTTCCCCGAGCGCAAGATGGTTGTCAAAGAGGGCGACGTGCTTGATCTGGGTGGCCACAGCCTGACCTTTGTCGGCGCCCCCAACGTTCACTGGCCCGAGGTACTCTTCTCCTACGAGGCTACCGACAAGGTGCTCTTTAGTGCCGACGGCTTTGGCAAGTTTGGCGCCAACGACATCGAGGATCCGGAAGGGTGGGCCTGCGAGGCGCGCCGTTACTACTTTGGCATCGTGGGCAAGTTCGGCAAGTTTGTGCAGGCCGTGCTCAAGAAGGCCGCCGATTTGGACATCCAGATCATCTGCCCGCTTCATGGCCCCGTGCTGACCGAGAACCTGGGCTACTACCTCGACACCTACAACACCTGGTCGAGCTATCAGCCCGAGGACGAGGGCATCACCATTGCCTACGCGAGCGTCTACGGCCATCTGAAGGCTGCCGTTGAGGAGCTTGCATCTGCGCTCGAGGCTCGCGGCCAGAAGGTTTCCGTCTTTGACTTGGCTCGCGACGACATGGCCGAGGCCGTTGAGGATGCGTTCCGCTATGACCGTCTGGTACTCGCTTCCATCACCTATCAGGGCGAGATCTTCCCATTCATGAGCACCTTTATCCATACGCTTGCCGAGCATGCCTACCAGAACCGTACGGTGGCGCTCGTCGAGGGCGGCTCCTGGGCGCCCGCAGCTGCCAAGATTATGACCAAGGAGCTCGAGGGTATGAAGGACATCACCCTGACGCAGAACAAGGTGACCGTCCTGGGTTCGCTCAACGACGCCTCGCGCGCTCAGATCGAGGCCCTCGCTGACGAGCTCTCCAAGTAGCGATACGTTCACGTTTAACGCTCAAACCACCACAAAGGGGACAGTGAACTGCCTCCCATTTCTTGGACATCGGGAAATGGGAGGTTTTCCATGAGTATAGACCTCAGGTCGAAGCACGACCTGGAGTCCAGGAGGCGGGCCGTCGAGCTCTTCGACGCCGGCGTCGGCTGCAAGCCGGCGGCCGAGGCCCTGTCCGTCCCCCGCGAGACCGTGAGAGAATGGCAGTGGGTATACCGGGCGTTCGGAAGCGAGGCGCTGCTGTCCATGGGCGGGAAACAATCCAGGTACACATTCGAGCAGAGGGTCGCCGCGGCATCGGCCGTGGTCGACGGCGGGATGGCGAAGGCCGACGCCATGGCCGAGTTCGGGATCAGGTCGAAGTCCCCGCTGGAGCGCTGGTGCAGGCTCTACCGCGAGGGCGGCGCCGAGGCGCTGCGGCCCGGACCGAAGGGCAGGCCGAGGGGGTCGAGGTCGAAACCCCGGGCCCGCACCCGCGAGCAGGAGCTCGAGGAGCGCTGCCGCAGGCTCGAGGCCGAGGTCGCCTACCTAAAAAAATTGCGCGCCCTGGTCGAGCGGGACGGGCTCTGACCAGGGCGGCGGCCGAGGCGGTGGGGGCGCTGAGGGCGGAGGGGCACTCCCTGCGCCACCTGCTGGAGTGCTCGGGGCTCAGGAGGTCGACCTACTACTACGCGCTGGCGCACCCGCGGAGGCCGACCAGGCCCGAGCTGCGCGACGCCGCGGCCGAGATATTCTCGCGCACCGCCAACGGCTGCGGGCACCGGCAGATAGCCATGTGCCTGCGCGCCGAGCTGGGCGCGGTCGTGGCCGACAAGACCGTGCTCAAGATGATGCGCGAGATGGGCATCCGGTGCGGGATACGCCGCCGGGGCTCCCGCCGCCGGTACAGCTCCTACAGGGGGCTCGTGGGGAGCACGTTCGAGAACGTCATCGCGAGGGACTTCGGCGCCGAGGGGCCGTGGCAGAAGCTCGGCACCGACGTCACCGAGTTCAAGGTCGCCGGCGCCAAGGCCTACTGGGCCCCGGTGCTCGACTTCTGCACGAAGGAGATCGTGGCGAGCGACATATCGACCTCGCCGGACCTCGCCCAGCAGCACAGGATGCTCGACCGGCTCCTCGAGGCCCTGCCCGACGGGGCGGCACCGACCATGCATTCGGACATGGGCTGGCAGTACCAGCACGAGTCCTACACCTCCAGGCTGGAGGGGGCGGGCATCACCCAGAGCATGTCGCGCAAGGGGAACTGCGTCGACAACGCCGCCACCGAGCAGCTCTTCGGCCACGTGAAGGACGAGTTCTACCGCGGCAGGGAGTGGGGCAGCTTCGGGGACTTCAAGCGCGACCTGGAGGGGTACATAGCCCATTGGAACACGCGGCGCGGGCAGGTAAGATTGAAGGGCCTGACGCCGGAGGAGTTCCGGGACCGGGCCCTTGCGGCGTAGTCGCTATTTATTCAGTCCAAGTTTCGGGGCGCAGTTCACAGGCACCTTTGTGGTGGTTTTTGTTTAAGTGCCGGCGATGAGGAGATTTGGGCGGGCGTCGTCGGCGACCTCGGCGATTGAGGTGGCGACGGCGTGATCGGGGTCACGGTCCATCACGATGGCGTTGACGTCGGTCAGCTCGGCAAAGCGGTACATGCCACGTCCGTTGACCTTACTGGCGTCCATGAGGGCGATACTTTGGCGGGCGGCACCGGCCATAGCCGCTTTGGTCTCGGCCATCTGCGGAAAGTCGGTCGTAAAGCCGCAGCCGGGAACGAAAGCGCCAGGGCACATGACGGCCAGATCGGCATGGACCATTTGGAGCGCCTGCATGGTAAGTGGGCCGTACAGATAGCGATGACCTTTGCGCAGCGTCCCGCCCAGCATGACGACATCGACCGAGGGCATGCTCTCGTCGATGTAATCGGCAATGGTAATGTCGGCCGTGATGACGGTGATGCCATCGCGCTGGTCGAGCAGGCGGACAAACTCGAGAGCGGTGGTGCCCGAGTCTACGAGCAGGGTGTCGCCGTTGCCGACGAGTTCAATGGCGCTTTGCGCGATGGCCTGCTTGGCGGCGACATTGACGTTGATGCGGCGATCCTGGGTGGATACGGTCAGTCGCTTCTGGAGCGACACAGCGCCGCCATGCGTGCGGCGCAGCTTGCCGGACTCGGCGAGCGCGTCTAGGTCGGCGCGGGCGGTAACGGAGGACACGCCAAAGGTTTGGGCGATTTCTGCCACTTGCACCGAGGCGTTATGTTCGAGCATCTCCATGATGGCGGCACGCCGCTCATCGGCGAAAGCTCGGGTTGTTGCATGGGCCATATCCGCTCCATCATCGTCTGAAATTTGCAGGAATTGTGTTGAGTCTATTTTCGTTCATTTTCTTTTTAAGTAAGAAAACGCCTTTCGATTACTTACTTTTTCTATAAAAGAAAGACGCTGAACGCCCAAAATTCAATATCGAACACGCCCACTCAGTTCCAATTCCTTCCGTTTACTTTTCAAAAACGACTGTATTGACCTGCATGGGCTCAATATCTCGCACATGCAGAGCCGTTGAATTTCATACAATGAGCGAAGCAAAACGCAAGGTAAAACGCCTTGCGGACACGTACGCCCGATGTCCAGATGCGGGCGAGGGAGAGGAGCAAACGCTCATGGCACTTGTTACCACCGAAAAGATGCTCAAGGACGCTCAGGCCGGCCACTACGCCGTTGGTGCGTTCAACGTTGAGAACCTCGAGTTTGTTATGGCCGTTCTGGCTGCTGCCGAGGAGACCAAGTCCCCCGTCATCATGCAGACCACCCCGGGCACCATCAAGACCGCTGGTCTGGACTACTTCTACGGCATGGTCAAGGCTGCCGCCGAGCGCGCTTCCGTGCCCGTCGCCCTGCACCTCGATCACGGCGATGGCTATGACCGCTGCATGCAGGCTTTCCGCACCGGCTACACCTCTGTCATGATTGACGGCTCGCACGAGTCCTTCGAGGACAACATTGCCCTGACCAAGTCCGTCGCCGACGCTGGCCGCGCCATGGGCGTGCCCGTCGAGGCTGAGCTCGGTAAGGTTGGCGGCAAGGAGGACGACGGTCCCGCGGTTGAGGGCGAGAGCCCCTACACCGATCCGGCCGAGGCCAAGGAGTTCGTCGAGCGCACAGGCTGCACCTCGCTGGCGATTGGCGTTGGTACCAGCCACGGCGTGTACACGAGCGATCCGCACATCGAGCAGTCGGTGGTCAAGGCCATCCGCGACGCCGTCGACGTGCCGCTGGTTCTGCACGGCACTTCCGGTGTGCCCGATGAGCAGGTTGCCGAGGCTGTGAAGAACGGCATCTGCAAGGTTAACTACGCAACCGAGCTGCGTCAGGCCTACACCAAGGGCTTCATGGCCTACATGGCCGAGAACCCTGCCTGCTTCGATCCTAAGAAGCCGGCCAAGGAGGGCATGCGTGAGATCACCGAGCTGGTTAAGATCCGCATGACCAACCTCAACTCTGTGGGCAAAGCAGAGTAACAGCAAGGGTACTCCGACTCGCTACATATCCCGGGGAGGGACGAGGGCTTAGTTCCCCAATCGTCCTCGGGCATGCAAAAAGCCTCGCTGCGCACTTCGCGCGGCGAGGCTTTTTGCCCCCTGCGGAAAGATTGGGGAACTAAGCCCTCGTCCCTCCCAGGTTGACCTACTCGAGGTCGTCGCCCTTGTGGTGTTGGGACTGAAAGGGTGGGACGCGTGGGTTATTTGGTTGTTAGGGTTAGTAGGTCGTTGGGGGTTTTGAGGTTGTAGGTGGCGTTTGGGATATCTTGGTGTGATCCCCATGCTGCTCGGGCAAAACTGACCCCTGCTGAAGTTGCGCATTGTTCGTCGTAGACGGTGTCGCCAACGTAGACGACGTTGCCAGGATTCGCGCCCGCACGTCGGAGATATTCGAGCATGGGTGCGGGTGCGGGTTTATGTTCGGTTGTGTCTTCGACAAGGATGATGTGCTCAAAATACTTATCGAAACCAAGGGGTGCAATTTCTTTTGCGTATTCGTCGCGCGCACGTGAGGAGACGATGCCAAGTTTGCAGCCGCTATCGGTGAGCGTTGCGATGACTTCAAGCAAACCTGGAAACACGCTGATGGTGCTTTTAAAGCTGGCGGCAACTTGGCACCAGCGATCCAACGTTGCCTGCGAGTAGATCCCAAGTTTCTCAAGGGCATCCTTGCCGGGTATGCCGAGGGCAAAGTCAAGCTCGTGTCGGGGAAGCGTTTTGCTGGTCTCTTCTTGGACAATCTGGACAAGCGATGACAGAACGCTTTCTTCTGTATCTGCCAATGTCCCATCAACGTCAAATACGATATGGTCAAAGTGCTTCATATGATTGCTCCTCTCTGTTGTTTGCCTGCAAGTTTGATGCAGTGACAGAAGAAGGGCTAGCGGGATTTCTGCCTGGTGCTATCGAGATTCTGCCTCGCTGCTCGATAGCTCGAAGGAGTGCACCCCATTTGTTCTTTAAATACCTGGCCAAGATGGCTTGCTGTTATAAATCCGCATTGGCGCGCGACTGTCTGTACCGTTCGCGTGGTGTGTGCCAAAAGTTCGCAAGCACGGTTTATGCGGTATGCGCGTAGATATGCCGCCGGGGTCGTTCCTGCACAAGTTTCGATAATGCGGTAACACTCTCTTTCGCTTACGCCGGCTGCAGATGCCATCTGGGGCACATCTATAGCGGCTGCATAGTTTGCGCGGATAAAGTCCAGGATTGCCTTGAACTGTACGTCGCGGCTGGTCATCCAAGAGGCGCCGTCGGAAGAAAAGAGCGGTTCGGTCTTGGCGTTAATCTGAATCCAGAGCTCTGACAAACTATTTCGAAGCGCCATCTCGTTCTGCGGCCGTTGAAGGTCGTGGCTAAAGGAGCTCTTTAGCAAATCGATAAAGGGCATATCGTCGGGATTGGTGGGCGACCATTTGAGCACATCGACGCCTCGACATTGAAGCAATGGGTTGATGTAGCGCTTTTGGAGACGCCCCGCGGGATCGCCGAGCATCGACGGCTGAAAGATATGCAGCATTTGAATGGCTGGCGCCGAATTGGGTGATTGCAGCGTGCTGTGCAAAACGCCGCCGTTGATAAAGCCGGCGGACCCTTCCTCAAAGCGTACGTGCTCATGAGCCGCGTGCGTTCGATAGTCGATCGCTCCCTGCTCCATGTAGAAAAGCTCAACTTCGGAATGCCAGTGCCAGGGGACGGAATTGCCCGGATAGCGAGCGAATTCTGCGCGTTCGGCAATATAGGGCCAGTCTTCGGCGGTCTCGGGAAACGCTTCCTCGCGTCCTCCGCGGTGCAATTCTATGTGATCCATGTTTCGCATGGCATCAGTATAAAGCGCGATGGGCTTAGATTGCTCTTGCCTGTTCGGGGAACGCCTTGTCTAGGGATGCTTGGAGCTTATCGAAGGATGCTCGCAAGTTGTGGCTCTGGTCGGTTGAGCGTTTGGCTTTTGTGGTGGGGGAGTCGGGGAGGCCGTTTCTCTGTGTCGGGGGGAAGGAGAAAAGGTTTGCATGTTTTAGGGATGGCTGCTGTGCTGCGTCATTGGAAGAATGCATGCTTATGCGGCCTCCTCGATGTCCACCAAAAGATTGCGCGCGAGGTTTGCTGCTAGGTCCCGTGCGTTGGCAGTATTATGCCGCGGCTGCCGCAAAGAAGCGCTAAAGAAAGGCTTAACCTGGTTTAGTGTTACGATGAAACTGCAGGTCAGAGGTATCGAGTAACACTCTTGAAAGGTTTTGAGCTTAAGGGCTTTCTAAGGTTTGTGACGTGGATGTGGCGCGGACGTGCGGAGCGTGTGAATGCTCGCTGTTAGCGCTGCGGCTCTGTGGCGCGCACCTGCTCGATGACCTTTTCCATCGTGGCGTCGATGCGGTCTTTTTTGAGTTCGCATTCCCAGATGGTTATGGGCGTCCAGCCCATTTGAGTGAGCGCTGCCACAGCAGCACGGTCGCGCTCGACGTTGCGACGGAACTTTGCCTCCCAAAACTCAACGTTGCGCTTGGGCTGGCTTGGGTTGCACTTGGGGCAGCGGTGCCAAAAGCAACCGTTGACGAAGATGGCGATCTTGCGGCCGGGGAAGGCGATGTCGGGCTTGCCGGGTACCTTCCATTCCAAACGATAGCCCGTAAGGCCCGCGGCCCGTAGGCGCTGACGTACGAGCAGCTCGGGCTTGGTGTTGGCGCGCTTGTTGCCCTTCATGGACTTTTTGATGGCGGCGCGACGGCGGACCAGTTCGCGCTCGTCAGCGGAGAGGTCCGAGGTATCGATGCCGTCGAGCAGACCGGGCTTGGGACGCTTTTTGCTGCGGCGTTTAGGTGCGCGCTTGGGTTTGGTGGCGGGTTTGTCGGTTGTGTTGGGCGCGGCGTCATCGGCGGAGCTTGCCTCAAGCCGATCTTCCTTTAACTCAATCAGAGCATCAATGAGCCCCTTGTCGGCGGGCATCCATTCCACCGTGGCAAGCGAGGTGCGTGGAATCCAGCGGATATCAAGCTGGCGGTCGTGTTTCTGGGGCTCATCGGATTCATCGGCGAGCGAGCAGTAGTAACACTCCATGGAGAGATGAAAATCGGGGTAGTCATACTCAACGGTGTAGAAATCACGCAGGTTGGTGACTTTTACCTGTAGCTCTTCCATAAGCTCGCGGCGCACGGCGTCTTCGGGTGTCTCGCCGCGCAGAAGTTTGCCGCCCGGGAACTCCCATAGTCCCTGCATGTTGCCGTAGCCGCGCTGCACGGCAAGCAGCTCGTCAGATCCTTCCTTGCGAATGATCCCAGCGGCAACATGAACAGTCTTCAACAGGAGCCCTTCCTCAACATCAAAACGTTCCCTGCACTACCTTACACAACGGTAAGGCAAGCGTAAGCCATATCGATGGTAGCCGACTCGGCTCCTTGCGACTATAGATGCCGTAGACTAATCGCAAGAAAGGACTCGGTATGCAAACCACGCAAACGGCGACCCCGGTACTGGAGGTCGCGCATCTCGAAAAGGTATATGGAGCACTGGGCAACGTGACCCGCGCGCTCAACGATGTCAGCTTTACCGTCAACCGCGGCGAATTCGTCGGCATCATGGGCGCCTCGGGCTCGGGCAAGTCGACGCTGCTCAACTGCGTGTCGACCATCGATAGCGCCACGAGCGGCACCATTCGCATCAACGGCCAGGATGTGACGCGCATGAAGCAGGCCAAGCTTTCGCAGTTCCGCCGCGAGGAGCTGGGCTTTATCTTCCAGGACTCCAACTTGCTCGATACGCTCACGGCGCGCGAGAACATCGCCCTGCCGCTCACCATCGCCCGCACAAACTCGGCAGAGATCTCGACCCGCGTGCAGGATGTAGCCGCGCGTCTGTCTATCAGTCAGGTGCTCGACAAGTATCCCTACCAGATGTCCGGCGGTCAGCAACAGCGCGTTGCCGCGGCTCGCGCACTCGTCACCGACCCAACTATGATCATGGCCGACGAGCCCACCGGCGCCCTCGATTCCAAGAGCGCCCGCCTGCTGCTCGAGAGCCTGGAGGCGCTCAATCGCCGTCTGCGCGCCACCGTGCTCATGGTCACGCACGACAGCTTTGCCGCCAGCTACACGAGCCGTGTGCTGTTTATCCGCGACGGCAAGATTTTCACCGAGCTGCGCCGCGGCGACACCGACCGCCGAGAGTTCTTCGACCGCATTATGGAGGTCGTTGCCATGATGGGCGGTGAGGGCTCCGATGCTCTGTAAACTCGCTTGGGGCAACGTCCGTCGCGCCGGCCGCGATTACCTTGTCTACTTGCTGACGCTCACCCTGGGTGTCACGGTCTTCTATGCCTTCAATACCGTCTCGATGCAGGTCGACATTGCCGGCATCAAGGAGGAGGGACTGTCCGAGCTCATGGGCACCATGCTCGGTTACCTTACTTACTTTTTGGCTGGCGTCATGGCCTTTTTGATGGTGTATGCCAACAACTTCATCATGAAGCGCCGCAAAAAGGAGTTCGGCCTGTACCAGGTGCTCGGCATGCGCCGCGGGCGCGTCGCCACGATCATGGCGCTCGAGACCGTATTTGTTTCGGTCGGCGCTTTTGTCGCCGGCATTGTGCTGGGCGTGGGGCTCTCCCAGCTCATGACATTCTTTACGGCCTCGCTCTTTAAGACACAGATCGCTAATTTCCACTTCTTTTTCTCGGTGCATGCGTTCAACCTGACCCTTGCTTGCATGCTCGTGATGTTTGTGCTTACGCTACTGCTGAACCTTCGCGCCGTGCGCCGTACCAAGCTCATCGAGCTTATGGGCGCCGAGCGGCGCAACGAGAGCATCAAGACGCGCAACCCCTGGATTGCGATCGTCATCTTTGTCGTGGGCGTGGTGCTGGTGGGCGTGGCCTATTACCGCCTGTTGCGCGATGGGTTCCCGCTCACCGCGACGGAGGGTAAGCTGCAGGAGGCCATGAACCAGTTTGGTATCACCACGGCCATGGTTACGGTGGGTACCTTTGCCCTGTTCTGGGGCCTTTCGGGCATGCTTATCAAGCTGCTGCAGAGCCTGCGCAGCGTGTATTGGCGCGGCCTCAACATGTTTACCGTGCGCCAGCTTGCGGCCAAGGTCAACACGGTGTGCTTTTCGATGGGCGTTATCGCGATGATCCTGTTTCTGGCCATTACCTCGGTGACCTGCGGCATGTCGATCGCCAACGTGATGAACGAGAACCTGGAGCGCTATACGCCGGCGGATATGTCGCAGACGTATATCTATTACGCGTCCGATAGGCTCGACTACTACAAGGAGTATGTCAATCCTTCCGAGGCCGATCGCATGGTGCTGGCAGACGCAACGGTCGATTTGTACTCTGCATGGCACGGTGACCGTATCGATCCCGATAACGTTGCGGAAAGTATCAAGGGCAAGTCGGCAGATAATGGCAACGAGGCCGGGAAGAAGGTCAATATCGCCGATGTTGCCGGCGAGCATGTGCAGATTGATTCGTATCTGAGCTATACGCTTGGCGGCTCGGATCCTTCGGTGACGGCGGGCGAGATGTGCAAGGCCATGGGCGAAAAGCTCCCCAAGGCGCTCGAGGGTAGCAATGCCGATGATATGGGCCTGTTTGTGACGCCGGCGAGCCAGTACAACAAAGTGCGCCAGATGATGGGCGAGGAGCCGGTGAACATTGGCCGCGACCAGTACTTGCTTACGTGCGATATGGGCGGCGAGTTGGGCGACCTGTACACCAAGTACATGGCTGGGGGCCATACCCTCACCTTGGGCGGACATGAGCTCAAGCCCGCAGCCGATAAGTCGGACGAGGACACGGCTGCCATCGCCAACTCGGCACTCGGCAGCAATCCCGGTACCGTGGTCGTAGCCGACGAGCTGCTGTCCCAGCTTAACCTGCAGCCGTATTCCAGTAATCTGCTCGTTAACTACAAGCAGGGGATGGATGTGACCAAGGCAGACGAGAGCATTAAATACACCATGCTCGACAATCTGCTCGTTGACGGCAAGGAGCCGGGGTCGTGGGGAGTCTTCATGACACGCTCCGAGATCTATACGCAGGCGGCGCAGATGAACGGCATGATTAGCTATCTAGCCATCTATATTGGCTTTGTACTGGTCGTTGCATGTGCGGCAATTCTGTCGATCCAGCAGCTCTCCAATGTGGCCGACGGAAGCCGCAGCTATCGCGTGCTGGCGCAGATCGGCTGTGACGACCGCCAGATTCGCCATTCGGTGATGGCGCAGCAAGCGGTGTTCTTCCTGTTCCCGCTGGCAGTGGGTCTGGCGCACTCCTTTGTGGCGCTCAAGGTGATCATCGAGCTGGTGAGCACGTTTGGCAACATGAGCATCGGCGGCACGGTGGGCCTTACCTGTGCGATTTTCTTGGCAGCCTACGGCGGCTACTTCCTGGTAACGTACCTCATGAGTACCGGCATGGTGCGAGCCGCCATCGCCACCCGCTACAGCGAGTAGCGAGCGGGCAAAACCGCCGCATAACCACAGCGAACAAACGCCGCGAAGGAAGCCGGGCCCCCTTCGCGGCGGTTTTTTGCCCGCCTGATGCATCTCAAAACTAAGTGAGTAGACTTTTTTGGATCTGCCGAGCACATTGCGACAAACGCTCAACAAAACCGCAGGTCAGGGCTGTGGCGTTTTGGGGCGTGCTCGGCATCCCGCCAAAAGCCTACTCACTTGGTTTTACTGCTAGAAAACCGCCGCGAGGGAAAAGTAGCTCTCTCGCGGCGGTTTTGGCATTTGCCCAGATAAAACCTGCCAAAATAAACCTGTCCCTTTTTGGTAGGTTATCGTTTCCAAAAGTGGAGGATCAGGGTCGTACGGTTTTGCTGCTCGGTTTTGACCAGGATGTTGTGGATGTGGGTCTTGACGGTGCCCACGGCAAGGAAGAGCTCGTCAGCGATCTCTTGGTTCGATTTGCCCAACACAACCAGACGCATGACTTCGGTTTCGCGGTTGGAGAGCTTGTAGGCGTTGCGATAGAAGGGCATCTGCTCTTCGATGTGTCGATCAAGATCGCTGACGTTCTTTTCCTCGGGCGCCTCCTGCATGCGAATCGAAAGCACGTGATAGGCATAGATGATCAGCAGAATCGCAAAGTAGCACGCAAAGACGTTTTCGCTAAAGTTGCGCTCGGACAGATATAGTTGCAGCCAAGAGGGCGCCAGACTCATGGGGACAATCAGAATGTTGTAGAAATCCTCGGCAACGATGCAACCGACCAGAATAGCGCCGATAATCAGGTGCTTTCGTTGGTTGTTAACGCGTGCCTTCAGCTCGACTTGTGTGCTCTTGCGTGCCGTCCAAAAGATATAGAGTCCTACAAATACAAGGAATACCTGACGCATCGTGTAGTAGAGCCATTGATGCATGGGGCCGTAGGGGACAGCGACAATGATCAGCAGCTCGCTCAGGAAGAACGTTGCGACGGGAATAACAAACTGCTTTTTTGAATGTTTGTCGAGCAAGTCCATGGCGATGAGCCAGATAAAAGCTTGCGAAGCAGTCGCCACAAGCGTCCGCAACACAGGCATGGTAATTGAGTAATAGTCGCTGGCTGGAAAACTCTGGTTTTGCAACGTGTATTCAAAAAAGAAGATCTCGGTCATCTCGATGGCATAGCAAATAAAAACGCCGCTGCCATAGATAAAGAAGCGTCGACGAGACGAGGCATAGGCGGCAAGCGAAAGCACTGCCGTCACAATACAGATCACGAGTATCGCTAGGGTATAGAAGAACATCAGGGTGTTCATCTGCCACCGTCCCATCTCATTTCATCTATGGCCGAGCCCTGTATACCTTGTGGGATATAGACGTCTCAACCCTTCGTTCCATTGCGGATTAGGCGCCGAGATACAGCATAGCCGTATACCGTTCGCGGTTCTAGATAGTAAACCCCCTGCAAGCTGGCTACCTGCGGGTTTATATTGGTTTAGAGGGGGTGTAACTCCGTGAACGGTCTTTAATCCCGAATAAACTAGGTAAAAATTGCATACGGGTGAATGATGGTCTTGTCAACACGAGGCGTGATGTTCGAGCGCCTCATAGCAATAGTCGGCACGACCGGCGGAAAGGAATCGACATGGCGCTGCCTAAGGATTTCATCGACACCAACGACTTCACCAAAGAGCAGATCCTGGCTATCGAGGATCTTGGCCTGGCAATGAAGAAGGCCATCAAGGTTGACGGTTATTATCCGCACCTGCTCCGCAACCAGAGCCTTGGCATGATCTTCCAGCAGGTTTCCACCCGCACCCGTCTTTCCTTCGAGACCGCTATGACCGACCTCGGCGGCCATGCTCAGTTCTATGGCCCTGGCACCATCCAGCTCGGCGGTCACGAGTCCCTGGGCGACACCGCTCGCGTTATGGGCTCGCTGCTCGACATCATGATGGCTCGCGTTGACCGTCACAAGGACGTCGTCGGCCTCGCCGAGGGCTCCGCTGTGCCCGTCATCAACGGCATGTCCGAGTTCAACCATCCCACGCAGGAGATGGGCGACCTCATGACCATGCTCGAGAACCTCCCCGAGGGCAAGAAGATCGAGGACTGCACCCTGGCCTTCATCGGCGACGCCACCCAGGTCTGCGTCTCCCTCATGTTCATCGCTTCCAAGGTCGGCATGAAGTTTGTCCAGTTTGGACCTAAGGGCCACCAGATCCCCGACGGCGGCCTGCACGTTGGCACCGTCGAGGAGCGCGCCGAGTTCGGCAAGCAGATGATGGCCATCGCCGAGGAGAACTGCAAGGTCTCCGGCGGCTCTGTCGTCATCTCCGACGACATCGAGTGCATCAAGGGCGCCGACTTCATCTACACCGACGTGTGGTATGGCCTGTACGACGAGGAGGTCTCGGGCGAGAACTACATGGACGTGTTCTATCCCAAGTATCAGGTCACCATGGACATGATGAACTTCGCCGGCCCCAACTCCAAGTTTATGCACTGCCTGCCGGCCACCCGCAACGAGGAGGTCGTCGACGAGGTCATGGACGATCCCGAGCGCTCCCTGTGCTGGGTCGAGGCCGAGAACCGCAAGCACTCCATCCGTGCTCTCCTTGCCGCCCTGGGCAAGCGCACCCCGCTCAACGACGAGGGTGTCGAGTACTCCGCCAAGGCTGAGCTCCACGCCGCTCTCGAGGCTCTCGAGCAGCTCTAAGCCTCAAGGCTTCTAAAAGCACGTTTGCGGGTGGCGGATGCTCGTCTCCTGTCGCCCGCTCACCGAGGCCCAAGCAATTGCCTTAATACCTTAGGGCCTCGGATCTGTCCAAGACTGAGCGAAGGAGCTCATCATGAGCGACGGAAAGAAAAAGCTTTCCTTCTTGACGGTCATTTCGACCATCATCTGCGTCGTCTTCGTTTGCGAGGCCGCCGCTCCTGCTGCTGCCATTGGCAACCAGCAGTTCTTCTGGTGGATCTTCCTGATCCTGACCTTCCTGCTTCCCTACGGCATGGTTGTCGCCGAGCTCGGTACCACCTATGACGGCGAGGGCGGCATTTACGACTGGGTACGCGATGGCCTGGGCGACAAATGGGGCGCCCGCATCTCGTACTACTACTGGGTCAACTACCCGCTGTGGATCGCCTCGCTGGCTACGATGTTCCCCGACATTTTGGGCATGGTCTTTGGCGTCGAGTTCAACTTGATCGCCAAGATGGGTATCGATCTTGCCTTTGTGTGGATCGTCTACCTCATGGGCCGCTCCAAGGCGGCCGACTCCGAGTGGGTCCTTAACGGTGGCGCCATCATCAAGGTCGCCGTCGCCGTTATCGTTGGCGCTTTGGGCATTTGGTATGCCATGGAGAACGGTTTTGCGAACGACATGTCCGCTGCCACCTTCCTGCCCGAGCTCACCAACACCAACGCTCTCGGCTACCTGTCGATCATCATCTTTAACTTCATGGGCTTCGAGGTCATCTGCACCATGACCGACGACATGGCCGATCCCGCTCGCGATATCCCCAAGGCTATTATCGTCGGTGGCCTGTCCATCGCCGTGATCTATCTGTTCGCTGGCTTTGGCATCGGCGCTGCTGTGCCGGCCGATTCCATCGACCCCGACTACGGCATGATCGTCGCAGTCCAGACCATGGTGGGCGACTCCATGATCTTTAAGGTCATCTGCATCGCCTTCCTGATCACCCTGTTCGCCAACATGGCCGCTTGGTCCTTCGGCGTTAACTCCGTTGCTCGCTACGCTGCCGAGCACGGCAACATGCCCAAGGTCTTCGCCTCGATGATCTCGGATGACGACATGCCCAACGGCGCCAACCTGGTCAACGCTGTCGTTGCCTCCCTGGTGCTGTGCCTGCAGCTCGTTCCCATCGACGCCATCTCCAACGGTGTCTTCTGGATGCTCTTTGGCACCTCTGTCGTCTTCCTGCTGTTGACCTACATCCCGATGTTCCCGGCGTTCCTCAACCTTCGTAAGAACGACCCCAACCGTGAGCGCATCTTCACGTTCCCGTTTAAGGGCGCCATGATGAAGGTCATGCTGGCCATCCCCTGCATCGAGCTGGTTCTTGCCATCGTTGCCACGCTGATCCCGTTCTCCGCTGCTGAAATTGGCGACAAGGTCCCGATGATCGTTATCTTCATCGTGCTCGTGCTCATCGGCGAGGTCGTCCGCGTCGTCAGCGCTAAGGGCCGCGAGACCGAGTACAAGGGTCTGACCCCTGAGCTCGCAGCCCAGCGTCTCGCTGAGGAGGCCGCCGAGGCCGAGGAGAACTAGAGCACCCGGTTCTGGGGCTCCAACCCTCCTCGTGTACCAACGCGCGCTTCGTCGGGCTTGTCGCTCCCGACTCCGGGCACTCTAGCCTCTTCGGAGGCGTGCCCAAGCGACAGGTTTGCTAACCATTCCCCGGGGTGGGTGTGAGCGATAGCTCCGGTAACCACCGCCCACCCCAATCTCTCTTCCGTATCCTTCGTGCGTTTTGTCTCCGCGCACTTGGTTACGTCGTCGCTTGCCGGTGCGACTCCGTGAAAACCGGCGCCGGGCGCCCCGACCTTTGCCGGGGAACGGGCGCCTACCATCTCTTGGTTTTAGGCTGCGGGTAACCCGCCCGCAGCAAGCGATCGTTCGATTTGGAGGAAATCTTATGCGTACGATCACCGAGTCCGAGTCCACCCCCAAGGCCGACGGCTTCTTTATGCCTGCTGAGTTTGCCCCGCAGGATCGCGTGTGGATGGGCTGGCCCCACCGCACCGACACCTGGGCCCACGGCGCCAAGCCGGCTCAGAAGCAGTATGCCGCCATCGCTCGCGCCATCGCCGAGTTCACCCCGGTCACCATGTGCGCCAACCAGGCCGACTACGCCAACTGCAAGGCCGTCTTCGAAGAGGACGAGAACGTCACCGTCATCGAGATGACCACCGACGACGCTTGGTTCCGCGACACCGCCGCTACCTACGTCATCAACGGCAAGGGCGAGAAGCGCGCCAACCACTGGCACTTCAACGCCTACGGCGGCCTCGTCGACGGCCTCTACTTCCCGTGGGACAAGGACGAGCAGATCGCCCTCAAGATGGCTGAGCTCTCCGGCTGCCGCCGCTATCGTCCCGATGACATGATCCTCGAGGGCGGCTCCATCACCGTCGACGGCGAGGGCACCCTTGTCGTGACCGACCAGTGCCTGCTTTCCCCGGGCCGCACCTGCTCTGCAGTGCTCGAAGAGGAAGAGGATCCCGAGTCCATCTGGCCCAAGTTCAAGAAGAAGTTTGAGCCCTGGAGCGAGGAGCTTCGCGCCTACATGGACGAGCACCTCAAGGATTACCTGGGTGTCGAGAAGGTCATCTGGGTCAAGGAGGGCATCGACCCCGAGGAGACCAACGGCCACATCGACGACGTCGCCACGTTCATCGCCCCGGGCGTCATGGCCTGCATCTGGACCGACGATCCCGAGTATCCGTTCTACGAGCAGTGCCACGCTGCCTACGAGACCCTCTCCAACGCCGTTGACGCCAAGGGCCGCAAGATGAAGGTCTACAAGCTCTGCATGCCCGTGAACCCGCTGTTCATGGACCAGGCCTCCTGCGACACCATCGACGCCGACGAGAACGCCGAGCCTCGCGTCCCCGACGAGCCGCTGATCGCCTCCTACATGAACTACCTCGTGACCAACCACGGCGTTATCGTCCCGCAGTACGGCGACGAGAACGACCAGCTGGCCGTCGACACGCTCCAGAAGATCTATGACGAGGTCTGGGGCGAGGGCGTCTACAAGTGCGTCGGCGTCCAGTCCGAGCAGGTCGTCTTCGGTGGCGGCAACATCCACTGCATTACCCAGCAGGAGCCCTCGGCGTAACTCAGGCACGCCACCTTGGCGTTCACTCGTCGCTTACGTAGCGTCAGTACGCTACGCTCCTCGTTCGCGCCAATCTGGCGCACCTGAGCACGCCGAGTAAACGTCTGACTTTCCGAGCCGTGATGCTTCGGGAACCCAGCCGATCAATCGGACGGTCGGTGAATCGGACCATCTCGGGGCATTGATGGTCGGTTTATTCGATGTCTTGGTCGGTTGGGTTTTTCTTTGGGCACTCCGTTGCCTCCACTTCGGAGTGCCCTTTTCTTTGATTGAGTACGCGTCTGGCCTGGGATTTTTTGCGGGTTAGGCCAATTGTTCGCTTGAATTTCCCAGGTCAGACGCGTCTTCAATTGCCGAAAGTTATCGGTCGTGAACGCGGCCGTTTTGATCGGAGTATCTATGTACCAGCGTATCGTTATCTACACGCGCCTGTTCCGCGAGCGTTGGTCCAACAAATGCATCCTCTCCTCTCTCTGGGATGGCACCTGCACCGGTGACGCGGCCTGCAACCCTACCTTGGGCTGCGCCTTCGGTACAGATGCCATTCTTTTTGCTGTAGGGGGCGCGCGCCATGGCAGGTAAAAAGTTCTCCCTGATCGAGGTCATCCTTTCGGTTATCTGCGTCGTGTTTACCATCGAGGCGGCGGCTCCGGCATCTGCCATGGGTAACGTACAGTTCTTCTGGTGGATTTTCCTTATCATTACGTTTTTGCTTCCCTATGGTCTGGTGGTGGCCGAGCTGGGTACGGCGTTTGATTCCGAGGGCGGCCTGTACGATTGGGTTCGCTTGGGCCTGGGCGACCGTTGGGGCGCCCGTTGCTCTTGGTGCTACTGGGTTAACTTTCCGCTGTGGGTGGCAAGTATCGCCTGCATGTTCCCCAGTGTCATTAATGCGGTGTGGGGTATCGAGTTTTCACTCGGGATCCGAATTGCCATCGAGATTGCCTTTGTGTGGGGCGTCACGGTCATGGCAATGCAGCCGGTGGCGGAGGCCGATTGGGTTATGGACGGCGGCGCCGTCATCAAGGTGCTCATTACCGCTGCGGTGGGAATCGTCGGCATTTGGTTTGCCTGCAATAACGGCTTTGCCAACGACATGTCGTTTAAGACCTTCATTCCAGATCTGGGCGACACCAATTCGTTGACGTACCTATCGATTATCCTGTTCAACTTTATGGGCTTCGAAGTGGTCGCGACCTTTGCCAGCACGATGAAGAACCCGTCACGTGATATCCCCAAGGCGGTTATTGCCGGTGGCGTGGCCATTGCGGCGATCTACATCATCTGTGGCATTGGCATTGGAGCCGCGGTTCCCACCGAGCAGCTTTCACTCGATTCGGGCATTGTGGACGCAGTCGCCGCTATGGTGGGGCGCACCCACCCGCTGACGATGGTCGTGGGCGTGGCCTTTTTGGTGACGCTGTTCGCCAATATGATCTGCTGGAGCTTTGGCGTCAACAACGTAGCGAGCTATGCCGCACGTCACGGCAACATGCCGCGCCCCTTTGCGTTGGTGTCCAAAAAGACCGGCATGCCCAACGGCTCGGCGCTCATTAACGGCTGTTTTGCCAGTCTGGCGCTGCTGCTCCAGATTCCGCTGGGTGAGGGTTCCGACGTCTTTTGGGTCTTCTTCTCGATGAACGTCGTCTTTCTGCTCATGAGCTATATTCCCATGTTCCCAGCGTTTTGGCGTCTGCGCAAGCACGATAATCGCTCGCGTGTGTTCCGTGCGCCTTTCGAGGGCAAGGTGCTCGCGGTGGCGCTTGCGATTCCCGTGGTGGAGCTCGTGCTTTCGATTGTTGCTACGATTGTGCCGCTCAACAGCTCACCTGCCGAGATGGCAAAGTTGCCGGTTCTCGCGGGCGTAGTGATTGGCCTGTTATTGGGCGAGGTTTCGCGCCTCATATCGCGCCGCGGCCGAAGCGTCGACAATCCCGGCGTTGGTGCACGGGGGTCAGGTTACTTTGCACCAAAACAGTAAGCGCCGCGAGTTACGCAGCGCTTGGTGCATCTTGGATTACTGTTCGCGGTGCTCGGGATCGGAAACGAGCTTAGGCGCAAAGTAGGGGACGTGGCCCAGGTACGGGCGGCTGTCCGAACGCTCCTCGGCGATGCAGGGGACATCGTCGTAGGTCATGGAAGAACCGAGTCGGGTGATGGCCTTGGCGGCGGGCGCGACGAGCATCTTGAGCGGAGCGATCGGTGTCATGGCATCTCCTTTCATCGGTGAGACACAGCTTGTTTATCTAAACGATACAGTACGTTTAATCGGTGAGTCTAATCTTGCGGCAAAGAATCTGTCAACATCCTCACAGCATCTAGACAGGGGAGGCGGGCATGAGTTTCGCGTTCTATATCTACACCACGATTATCATGGGTGTGGCTCTGGTGACCAGTGCCGTGGCATTGGTGGTTTGGCTCATGACGCACCGTAGCGACAGCCTAGTGGCCGCGGCGGGCTTTTTGCTCTACATGCTCGATATGTCGGTCATCTTTTTTGACGAGTACACTCGGCTCAAATATGACTACGCCGTTACCTTTAGCGAGCCGCTGCAGCACCCCTTGCTGCGCTGCGTGCTCGGTATTGCCATCTATGCTTGCATTGTGCTGTGGATGTTTGCACGCTTGCGCAAAAGGCCGACGTCGCGCATGCTCGGGCTCGCTATCGTGCCGTTTTCAATCTTGCAATTGCTGCTGGTGCCTCGCAGCGGCGCTGCCGGAGAGATGCAGCAGTATCTCTTTTGGCTCACGCGTGACCTGGGCAATGTAGGATGTCTTGCCTATGCCGCCTGGCATTACCGGTGCAGAGCCACTCGTGTTGAGAAGCTGGACCTC
Source organism: uncultured Collinsella sp. (assembly GCA_900540875.1). Classification (GTDB taxonomy): domain Bacteria; phylum Actinomycetota; class Coriobacteriia; order Coriobacteriales; family Coriobacteriaceae; genus Collinsella. The sequence continues at coordinate 45,307 of UQHT01000009.1, read as the reverse complement.
GACCGCTCAAAGCTCTTTTGGAAGGTGGCACTCGTTTTTGCGTTTTGCGTAATCGCCGAGGACACCTACATGATCTTGTTCTGCCACCCCGACTTTCAAAACCCCGTCATCAGCCTCTTTTTGTGGTATCTGTCCGAGCGCAATATCTCCGAAAACGTGCTGCTCGTGGTATGCGCGGCTCAGCTTTTATGCCAGTTTAGCCATATCCTGCGTGTGTATGCCCGTCATCCGCGTGCCGATGAGGACGTGGCGGCCGAGAGCGCAAGCTCTGAGGACGACCTCGCATCGCGTGTGGTGATTTATGCCGACGCCCATAAGCTGTCACGGCGCGAGCAGGAAGTGCTCACACTGGTGCTGAAGGGCAACGACGCCCAAAACATCGCCAGCGAGTTGGTCATCAGCCCTGGCACGGTCAAGGCACACTTGCATCGCATCTACGTTAAAAGCGGTGTCTCCAACCGAGATGACCTCATAGATACCTTTTGGCGTTCCTAGCCCTATTCTTCCTTGCATGCGGGTCTTGCCGTGTGGGCGGGCACGCCGTTGGGCGTAATGACGCGGTAATAATCTCAGACAATAAACCTGCAGGTAAAGCGTGTAAACCTGCTTAAACTGACCGTTTGCGGTCCCTGGCCTTGGCATGGATTTGCCCCTGTGTATCAATGGGTGTAGCGCGAAGCCGCGGACGTGGGACAGACGTCCGAGCACGGCTTGTAGGCACGCGCCGATGCGGGAGCGCTACGCTCCCAACCGAGTGCCCACGCGGGCGGTGCGTCCGCGTTGCAACCAAAGATGCCTGAGGAGGCTCACATGGACAAGGCTGATGTAGTTATCAAGAGCAACGCCGTTTTTACCGGCGATGGGCTCGAGCCGTTTAAGGGCGGCGTTGCCGTGCGGGGCGATAAAATCGTTGCCTGCGGTGACGATGCCCACCTGGCACCGTTTATCGGCCCCGATACCGAGGTGCGCGACTTTGGCGACCAGCTCGTCATGCCCGGACTGATTGACTCGCACACGCATTTTGCCCAGGGCGCGTTCATGACCGACCCCGATTTTGCCGTCAACCTCATCGACTGCACCAGTTTTGAGATGGCGATGGAACGTGTCGTGGCGTTTGCGGCCGACCATCCCGATAACGAGTGGATCCTGGGCTGCCAGATTATCCAGTTCCAGTGGGATGTCCCCGAGATGCCCACAGCCGCGATGATCGATGAGTACATCTCTGACCGCCCGGTTTTTCTGCAGCAGGTTGACCTGCATACCTTTAGTGCCAATACCTGCGCCATCAACAAGGTGGGAGTAACTTCGCAGACGCCCGATCCCGCAGGTGGCAAGATCCTTAAGGATGCCGAGGGCAATCTGACGGGCGTGTTTTCCAACAACGCCGGCGTCTTCTTTATGGACGAGGTCTACGACCCAGCGCCCGAGGTTGTTGACGCGTCGTTTGCAAAAACCGCCCGGCGCGCCAATGCCCTGGGAATCACTACAGTCGGCATGGTCAATCCTACGTTTGTGAGCATGGAAAACCCGTATGCGGTGTTGGCAGGTCTTAATGCCAAGGGCGACTTGCCGCTGCGCGTGTTCCTGTACACCGACCTGTTCGAAAACGAGTCCTTGACGCTCGAGCAGATCAAGGAGAAATACGCCTTCCCGGGTACGCAGGTGGAGTGGCACGGCTTTAAGCAGTTCCTTGATGGTGTGTGCTCCGACCATACCGCCTGGATGCTTGAACCCTATAGCAGCGCACCCGACACCTGTGGTGAGCCCGCGGAGGAGCCGGAGCGCATCCGCGCTGCCATCCTGAGGGCGCAGGAATGGGGCGTTGACACGCGCATCCATGCAATCGGCGATCGCTCGGTGCGTTTTGTGCTCGATTGCTTTGAGGAGGGCGAGCGCTTGCATGGCAAGCGGGATTGTCGCCACTCCATGGAGCACAACGAGACGGTTCAACCCGAGGATATGCCGCGTTATGCCGAGCTCGGCGTCTGCCCCGGCATGCAGCCGTGGCACATGCTGCTCGATATGGCTGACCTTGCCAAGGACGAAGCCGTGGGTCCCGAGCGTGCCGCGCTTTCGTGGCCCCTGCATAGCCTGCTTGCCAGCGGAGCCGTGGTGCACCTGGGCAGTGACTTCCCCGTTGTGGGCTTGGAGCCCATGGAGGAGGTGTACGGCGCGGTCTTCCGCATGCTCGAGGACGGTTCCAACCCTGAGGGCTGGTTCCCCCAGGAGCGCATTACCATGGCCGAGGCTCTGCGCGCCTACACCTATGGCAGCGCCTACGCCATGCATGCCGAGGACCGCATCGGCACGCTCGCGTGCGGCAAGCAGGCAGATATCTGCGTGCTCGACCGCAATCTCTTTGATTGCGAGCCGGCCGAGGTGCTCGAGGCTACCGCAGCCCTCACGATGATCGCCGGCAAGGTGGTCTTTGAGGCATAGCGCCATCGTTTGATTGGGCGGCTTGGTGCCAGTTGTCAGTCGCCTGACATCCATTCAGCACTACTCTCTCAAGGAAAGGGGAGAACAATGGCAGAAGAAGTAACCGCTGCCGTGGAGGAGGAGCGCGAGCTCGCCTCCCAACCGATTCCCGGTCTGGTGCGTAAGTACACCATCGTCACCGGCCAGGGCATGCTCGCCCAGATCATCATGGTGGTCCTTGAGGGCCTCGTGATGGGTTGGGGCCTAGGTGCCCACGGCCTGGCCTGTGTCTCGATCATTATGTCGGTCGAGTACATCAACCTGGCCTTTGGCAACCTGTTTGGCACCGGCGTGCCCGCCGTGGTGGGCAACCTTTTGGGTGCCGGCGACATCAAGGGCGCAAGCAAGGCTTTTAGCCAGGGCTTTTGGCTTACCACGATCGTGAGTGTGCTGCTTGCTGTGGTGATGGCAGTGTTTACCGAGCCCATCTGCGCATTCTTTGGCGCCACGCCCGACATCATGGCCGATACCGTTGCCGGCGTGCGCACCTTCGCCGTGCTACTGCCGCTCACGGTTATTGGCCAGATGATCACCGCTGTGATGCGTGTGGACGAGAAGGTTCAGATCCAGGCCAACCTCATGACCGTTTCGGCCATCGTCGCCATCTGTTGGCTCGCGCTTTCCACGTTTGTGCTCAAGTTTGGCGTTATGGGCGCCGGCGTGTACTACGGGCTTTCCATCGGTATCTGGGCCATCGGTATCTTCTGGTTCATCGGGGGCAAAAAGTCCCAGCTCCAGATTAGCCTGGCCGACCTTAAGCTCGACCTCGCCATCTGCGGCCAGATCTTCAAGATCGGCTTCCCGTTCTTCCTGGTCCAGGGTGCGACCTTTATCTTTAATACCGTTGCCAACTCGCTTTTGGGTTCGCTCGGCGGCGACATGGGCTCGCTCTACATCGCAGCCTTTGGCGTGATCAACGGCTACATCCTCTACATTACCATGATGGTTGCCCAGTGCTTCTCCTACGGTCTGCAGCCCATCGCTGCCTTCAACGCCGGCGCAAAGGCTTGGGCACGCCTTAAGGAGACGCTCTCCTGCACGCTTAAGTACCAGGTTGTGACGCTGGCGCTGGTCACCGTCGCGCTCTGGCTTGCCGCCACCCCGGTGTGCGCCTTCTTTGCCGGCAGCGATCCTGCGCTCGTTGAGGTTGCCGCCAACGCCACGCGTACTGTCATCCTGGCTGTTGCCCTGGGCTATCTTGCCATGACCATGTCGATGTATTTCCAGGCGGTCGAGAAGGTGGGTGTCGCCACGTTTACGGGCCTGCTTCGCTATGTGATCTGCTCGGTGCCGCTTATGTACCTCCTCGGCAACATGATGGGTGTCGAGGGCGTGTGGATCGCCCTGGTGGTGGCCGATGCCATTACTGGCATCATCTCCATTGCGCTCGCCGCGCACGAGTCCAAGCGCCTTGCCACGCTCTAGGCTCGGACATGGCTGGCGTACGATAGTCGAACAAGTTAACTTGCCTGCAAGCCACCACAATGGGGACAGCCCCCATTGTGGTGGCTTTTGTTATTTAGGGTCTGAGATTTCGGCTCTATAAATAATGCTTTTGAACTGGGTTACCATAAGATTATGGTAAACGCTACTATAAGATTATGGAGAATGAAACTATTCGATTATGGTAACAGCGTAATAAGGGGCGTTGATATGGCTGAGTTCATTAACAGGGATTTGCATGAGTTGCTCATTCGCATGGCAGGCTGGTTTCCTGTTGTGTCGTTGACAGGGCCTAGGCAGAGTGGTAAGTCTACGCTGGTTCGGCATGCCTTTCCCGACTATTCCTACGTCACGCTTGAGGACCCTCAAACGAGGCGCGCGGCCTTGGAGGATCCGGTGAGTTTTATCCGCAACCGAAAGGGCGGACTCATCATCGATGAGGCGCAATACGCGCCGGATTTGTTTTCAATGATCCAGGTTGTTTCGGATGAGCGGGGAGACGCCGGTCAATACATCCTTACAGGCTCGCAAAACTTTTTGATGATGAAAAGCATCGGGCAGTCTCTTGCCGGGCGAGTCGGGATCTTAAAATTGCTGCCATTATCGTTTCGAGAAGCGGAGAGGGGCCAGCAGGGGCAGCTGGAAGTGGATTTGTTCGCGCTCGAAGGGGGATACCCTCGCCTGCGTTCCGCCGGAATGCCGTCCTCGGTTTATTTCCCCAGCTATATCGATACCTATGTTGAGCGCGATGTTGTGGGCTTGCTTGATGTGCGCAATAAGGCGGAGTTTCATAAGTTTCTGTCCATAATTGCTCAGAGCGTCGGTGCCCTCATCAATATATCCTCGCTTTCTCGAGATACGGGCGTGAGCGTATCGACCATTAAAAGCTGGTTGTCCATCCTGGAGCAGAACTACCTGACGTTTTCGCTGCAGCCCTATTATGCAAATGCCAAGAAGCGTCTAACTAAAACGCCCAAGCTCTATTTTTACGACACGGGGCTGCTCTGCTACTTGCTCAAAATTGGATCACTGGAGCAACTATTGGAGAGCCCTTATCTGGGGGCCGTTTTCGAAAACCTCATCGTTTCCGAAACGGCGAAGAGCCATCTCAACGTGGGCGAGAATCCCGAGCTGTATTTCTATAGGGACGACAGCAAGCGTGAAATCGATTTGCTCGACTGTACAAACTCAGGGAGTCCCAAGGCTATCGAAATAAAATCATCCAGAACGTATCACGATAAGTACGCCCGCCATCTACAGACTGTATGCGATGAGATCGACATTGCAAAAGATGCGCGCTATGTTGTGGCCCGCGTGGACTCAACGTATGAGTCGAAAGACTGTAGTGTGGTTTCGGCGCGTGATTGGCTTTTACGATAACAAGCTCGGCGCATTAACAACAGCCACGAAGGGAACCGGCCCCCTTTTTGCGGCGGTTTTTGCCTATCTGGTGCGTCTTAGATGCAAGTGAGTAGACTTATTTGGATATGCCGAGCACATCGTAACAAATACTCAATAAAACCGCAGGTCAGAGCTGTGGCGTTTTGGGGCGTGCTTGGTCTCCTACAAAAAGCCTACTCACTTGGTTTTTCTGCTAGAAGACCGCCGCGAGGGAAGGCAGCTCCCTCGCGGCGGCTGACATTTGCCCAGATAAAACCTGCCAAAATAAACCTGTCTACTCTTTGAGCCAGAGCCGACACTAATTCAAATGGCGAAATCAAAGGGCGTTCTCTGCATGGAGGGCGCCCTTTTTTATCGCGGGATGTTTTGCGTGGCAGTCATGAGGCCCAGGCGGTTGCTGACGCCGAGCTTGCGATAGATGGCGTTGACATGCTTCTTGACGGTTGACTCGCTTATGAATAGCTCGTTTGCCATCTGTTTGTTCGTTTTGCCGTCGAGCATGAGCCGCATGACTTCGGCTTCGCGCGGTTGGATATTGTGTTCTGTAATGAAAGCATTTAGCTGGTTTGTGTCTTCTGTCTGGGTGAGTTTAATGCCCCGAGGATAGAGGTTGGCGAGCGCGAGGCTCGCGTGCCGAGCGACTTCGAGCAGGATTGCGAGCTCGGTGTCGGTGAAGTCTCCGGCCGTGCGTTCACGAAACAGGGTGATGCTTCCTAGCGGGCTGTCGTTGTGCGCGAGCGTGGCCGTACAGCCAAAGTAGACGCCCTGCGGTTCCATCCATTTGCGATAGATGGGCGTGGCATCGCGTCGCTCGACGTCGACGAGGTCGAGGTCGCGGTAGACGCCGACCTTATGTAAGTCAAAGCTCCATGTTGTATAGTCCATCGCGGCGTAGCGGTTGTAGTAGTCGCTCAGTGCGCGGTCGTCCATTCCGCTGCTTGCGGGGTGGACGTAGCGTGGGGCATCACTGCCCGCCGCCTCGATCAGGTCGAACATGGCGATCCGATGGGGCACGAGCCCTGTCGTTCCCTCGAGGGTCTCCTTTTGCAGCTTATCGACACCGTGTGATGCGTGGATTGCAAGCGCGAGCTCGTTGAGAGCAGTCCAGGTCGTACTGTCCAACTCAATAGTCTGCTGTTTATTGCATGGGGGCATAGGGCATCCTTTCCATTGTGGAACCCAGTATGTCATGTTCTCGGCCTGAATAGAACTTTAGGTCAGCGAATGGTATACCGTCGGTCGCTGAAAGGGGCTCGAGGGACCATTGAGAACATCTCGGTGCGGCCGCATCATGGTCTCGTCAAGCAAAAGCACCGAGATTTAGGAGCTTGAAATGAAGACCATTTACGAGAGCGAGTCTACGCCAAAGAAGGACGGATTCTACATGCCCGGCGAGTACGAAGAGCAGGAGCGCACCTGGATTTTGTGGCCGCATCGCTCGGATGTGTGGCGCTGTGGTGCCAAGCCGGCGCAAAAGGTCTTTACCGAGATTATTAAGACCGTTGCACGCTTCCAGCCCATCACCGTTGGTGTCAATGCCGAGGATTTCCCTGCGGTGTGCGAGATTTTCGATGGCGTTGAGAACGTGCGCGTGATTCATATGGAGTACAACGACTCCTGGATCCGCGACCCCGGCCCGGCGTTTCTTGTCAACGACAAGGGCGACGTGGCACTCTCGCACTTCCACTTTAACGCGTATGGCGGCTTTATCGACGGTCTGTATTTCCCGTGGGACAAGGATGCGAGTATCGGCTTGCAGGTGGCACAGCTCGAGCAGGTTAACCGCTATCGTCCCGAGGATTATATCCTCGAGGGTGGCTCGTTTAACTGCGACGGCCAGGGCACCGTGGTGACCACCGAGATGTGCCTGCTCAATGAGGACCGCAACCCCCAGTACACCAAGGAGCAGATCGAGGAGAAGCTTGCCGAGTACCTGGGCATCGAGAAGGTCATTTGGATCAAGGATGGCATCGACCCGTTTGAGACCAACGGGCACGTGGACGACGTCGCATGCTTTAGTGCGCCCGGCGAGGTCTGCTGCATGTGGACCGATGATCCCAACCATAAGTTCTACAAGGAGTGCCAAGAGGCGTATAAGACGCTTTCCGAGACGACGGATGCCCGTGGCCGCAAGCTCAAGATCCACAAGGTGATTATGCCTGCGACCTCGGTATATATGACCGAGGAGGAGGCATCGACCATCGATCCGGTCGAGGGTGTGCTGCCGCGTACTCCCGAGGACGCCTTTGAGCCCAGCTACCTCAACTTCTTGCCCATCAACGGGGCGGTGCTGGTGCCACAGTTTGGCGACCCCAACGATGCCCAGGCACTCAAGAATATCCAAGCCGCCTATCCGGATCGCGAGGTCATCGGCATCATGACGCGCGAGGTCATCTATGGTGGCGGCAACATCCACTGCATCACCCAGCAGCAGCCCAAGGCGCGCTGTAAATAGCAGTTCCATGGTGAACAGTGCTTGATTGTCCGCACGCGAAAGTCCGCCGACTTCAATGGTCGGCGGACTTTTTGTGTGGTGGTTTCAGCTGAACGGCGGGCCGTGCGGCTTGGGTGTGCGGGCACACAATCTGGGGAAACCAAACAGATTGGGGCCTTATATGATCGACTCGAAGGGAAACGTGCGACCCGAGGGCATGTTTAACAGGGCGTACCTGGCCCCCGAAGCCCAGCGCGCATACGATACGCTGCTCGAGTGCGTGCTCAACGGGCAGAAGGGTTGCGAGGCTTCGGCGCATGCGGGCATGGATACCATCAAGGCGCTCGTATAGCTTTACGCTTTCGGATGTGACACATAGGACTGCGTGCGCCGCTCCCGGCTATATTGCCCCCGAGGTGCTTCAACTCATGGAGATAGCCGGCATCAGCGATTTCGAGAGCTTGGCAGCGTCCACGAATGCCCCCGTGTTTACGCCACAGACGGATGACTTTGGACTCGCGGTCCATATCTTTAAGATGCTTAACCGCGGAATACACCCATACGCTTCTGGTGAGCTGGACTTGGACATATTTGACCTGGACGACGATGACATTCCGCCTGCACCATTGATAAACAGCTGCGTGTGTAATGGGCACAGCCCGTTTGTGGGGACGTTGGTCGGATACGTTGTCCCAAAGTACGCTCTTGAGCTCGATGATTTTAGCGGCCTTATGGGCGAGGCACTCCGTCGATCGCTGTATGGCAGGGCGGAGGAGCGTCTTGACGCACGCACATGGGCGCGCCTGCTCGACCGCTATCTATCCGAGACAGTTGTGTGCAAGCGTGGCCATCTCCACCACTCGTTACAGCACGAATGCCCTTGCTGCCGAGGAGAGCGCGCCTTGTTGACTCGTCTTGGTTGATGGTTTGGGCCGTCTTGTAGAAAGCCCGTGAGGCGACATGCAAGTTAATCCTGCGTGTCGCCTCCGTACATATAGACGATAAATCCGTCGCCGGTGTCCTGGCTGTGATCCTCCAAGATGCGCTTCATGTTGAGGTGCTCGTAGAACTGCCAGTCGGAGTTGCAGTCGCTCATCAGGAAGAATTTGGTGCACCCGGCTTTGACGAGTTCGGCGCGCGCAAGGTCGATGAGCTTGCGGCCGAGTCCCTTGCCCTGCCATTCAGGCATAATGATAATCAAGTTGAGTTGACCCTGGGCATATTCGTTGCCTGTGGCGGCAAAGCGATCCGCTGTGGCCTTTTCGCGGCTGTCTCCAAAGAGCGAGCCCTCGAGCTTGGCATCGGCGGTCTTTGCCATCTCGGTTGCCTGGGCAAACATCTCGTTATAGCAGGGCTCCCACGTGGGATTGGTGCGCGGCTTGCCGTCCTCGAAGATGCCGATGCAGCAGGCGGCGATAATGCGGCCCTCGGTCTCGGCGACGAGTGCGATGGGGGAGCGCTGCAGCTGCATGGCGATGTTAAAGCGCGCGTAGAAATCGGCAGCTTCGACGTCGCCGCGGTTGCGCAGCGTGTTGCACCACAGCTGGTTGTAGATGGCGGCGATGCCGGCCAGGTCATCGAGCGTGGCGGCGCGCAGGGTTACGTTGTCAAGGCTCATGGAGGCTCCTTCCAGGTTGGGTCAGGCCACCTATGAGTGTGACATGGCGACATCGTTGCCGCATCAACCATTCGGCAGACGAGCCTCGAATCCTCGGGGACGGAGGGTCCTAAGAAGGAATGAGGGCGGAATTTCGGACACTTGCTCGATGAGAGTGGATAATCTCCCACTTTTAGCGCTGGTATAGGCCAAAAACGGGAGATTATCCACTCTCATTCTGGGTAGTCGTTGGGGACGTTCTTAAACGACCAGTCATTAAAGAACGTCCAATGACTACCCCAAGGAACATCCCAGACTGCCGGCAGAAAAGGAGCGTCCCTAACTGCCGCATCCGGAGCAAGACAACGCCGCAGGTAGAGGACGGACAGCGAGCGGGCCGCATTTGAGACAAGGTGACGTGAAACGAAAGGGCGCTGACCTTCTGGTCGCGCCCTTGAAGTTGAACGTCAGATTGTCCAAATGCGGCCCGCGTAACTAAACCCGCTCCGCGATCTCGTGGATGAGGTAGTCGGTCTTTTCCCAGCCCAGGCACGGGTCGGTGATCGACTTACCAAAGACCCCACCATCGACCGGCTGGTTGCCGTCCTCAAGGTAAGATTCGATCATAAAGCCCTTGACCAGTTTGGAGATGGACTCGTTGCGGCGGCAGCTGTCGAGTACCTCCTTGCAAATGCGGTACTGCTCCAGCGGGCGCTTGCCCGAGTTGTCGTGGTTGCAGTCGATGACTGCCGCCGGATTGGCGTAGCCGGCATGCTCGGTATAGCGCTCGGCCAGGCGCTCCAGGTGCTCGTAGTGGTAATTGGGGTAGGTGCGACCGTCGAGACCGATGTAGCCACGCATGACGGCGTGCGCGAGCGGGTTGCCGTCGCACTCGACCTCCCAGTTGCGGAAGATAAAGCTCTGATGTGCCTGGGCGGCGTAGATGGAGTTGAGCATAACGGTGGTGGAACCGGCGGTGGGGTTTTTCATGCCCACAGGCACCGAAATGCCGCTCGACGCCAGACGATGCTCCTGGTTCTCGACCGAGCGCGCGCCCACGGCGACGTAGCTCAGCAGGTCGACGAGGTACTGGTAGTTGGACGGGTAGAGCATCTCGTCGGCGGTAAAGAAGCCAGTCTCCTCGATGACGCGCAGGTGCATGTGGCGGATGGCCTTAACGCCTTCAAGCAGGTCATCGGGCGCCTCGGGGTCGGGGTTGTGCAGCAGCCCCTTGTAGCCGGTGCCCTTGGTGCGCGGCTTGTTGGTATAGACGCGCGGAATGATGATGAGCTTGTCCTTGACCTCCTCGGCGGTCTTGGCCAGTCGGTTCATGTACTCAAGCACCGAATCCTCGCGGTCGGCAGAGCACGGGCCGATGATGAGCACTTTGCGTGCGTCTTCGCCGGTAAAGACCTTGGCGACCTCGGCGTCGAATGCCTGCTTTTTGGCGGTAAGCTCGGCGGAAAGCGGCATTTCCTCGCGGATCTCCATGGGGATCGGCAGCCTGCGCTTGAATTCCATGGCCATATGGGGCCTCCTTTATCAATTAACGGCAACAATTGGCGAATTCTCGAATGCTCGGCATTATCCGCTGTCGCACGCTAAAGTGCAAGTGAAACCTGCCGAAAAGGGACAGGTTTATTTTGGTCGGTTTTATCTGGGGAAATGTCGGCGCTCGCCGGAAGGGGAGGGCCAACGTACGGCACGCTGGAGCAAGTTGGATCTTCTGCGGCATACCCTGTGGGCAAAAAATGGCAAATATGAGTACTGTTGCTAGCGTAGTATCATATCGATCTTACAAGATAATAGACACAACAGTAAATATGTTCATTAACGTTGGCACACAGAAGTATGCTACCGGGCATTTTGATCAATTTGAAGGCATATCTAGGCCGCAATGAGGTCGTTTGGGGCAGTTTTGGCTGTTACTAAAAAGGTGACAGTACTCATATTTGCCATTTTTTGTCCACGGGGCCTTGAGGGAGGGCGTCAATCAGGTCCCAGGGGAGGCGGTTCGAGGGCTGCAAAACAAAAACGGGGACGCAGATTGTCCTGCGTCCCCGTTCTCGGGCGTTATTCGTTCCCTGCGGCAGAATTTACGCCGCCTCGTCGAACTGCGAGTTATACAGATCGGCGTAGAAGCCGCCCCGGGCGAGCAGCTCGTCGTGCGTGCCCTTCTCGACGATGTCGCCGTCGCGAATTACCAAGATCACGTCGGCGTTGCGGATCGTGGACAGGCGGTGCGCGATGACAAAGCTCGTGCGGCCCTGCATCAGCGCATCCATGGCGCGCTGGATGAGCTCCTCGGTGCGGGTATCGACGTTGGAAGTCGCCTCGTCCAGAATGAGTGCCGGACGGTCGGCCAAAATGGCACGGGCGATGGTCACGAGCTGGCGCTGACCCTGCGACAGGTTCGTGCCCTCCTCGTTGATCATAAAGTCGTAGCCGCCGGCGAGCGTATGGATAAAGTGGTCGCAGCGTGCGGCGCGTGCAGCGGCCTCAACCTCGGCGTCGGTCGCATCGGAGCGTCCGTAGCGGATGTTCTCGCGGATGGTGCCGTTAAACAGCCAGGTATCCTGCAGCACCATGGCAAATTCGCCGCGAAGTGCCGCGCGGTCCCAGTCACGCACGTCAATGCCCTCGACGCGCAGCGAGCCGCCGTCCACATCGTAGAAGCGCTGCAGCAGCTTAATGAGCGTGGTCTTGCCGGCGCCGGTGGGGCCGACGATGGCAATGGTTTGGCCGGGCTGCGCCTCGCAGCTAAAGTCGTGGATGATGGTCTTGTCGGGCGTGTAGCCAAACTTGACATGGTCGAACTCCACGTGGCCGGGGCGCTTCTCGGGAATCTGCGCGTCGGCCTTCTGCTCTTCCTCGGGCGCGGCCAGGAACTCAAACACGCGCTCGGTGGCGGCGGCCATCGACTGCATCGTGTTGCTCACGTTGCCCAGCTGCTGCACCGGCTGCGTAAAGTTGCGAACGTACTGGATAAAGCTCTGAATGTCGCCGGGCGTGGCATTGCCGGTCAGCGCGAGCTGCGCGCCTACCACGACGACGCCCACGTAGCCCATGTTGCCCACCAGACTCATAAGCGGCATCATCAAGCCCGACAGGAACTGCGAGCGCCAGCCGCTAATAAAGAGTCGGTCGTTTTGGCGGTCGAACTCCTCGATTGAGGCCTCGGCGCGGTCGAACACCTGGATGACGTTCTGGCCGGCAAAGTCCTCCTCGATAATGCCGTTGACGGTGCCAAGGACTTGCTGTTGCTCGCGGAAGTACGGCTGCGAGAAGTGAATCATCACGGTCAGGATAATCGCGGCGGCCGGCAGCGTGAGCACGGTGACGCCGGTAAGCGGCAGGCTGATCGAAAGCATCATGACGAGCACGCCGATAATCTGCGTCACCGACGTGATGAGCTGCGTCACACTCTGGTTGAGCGACTGACCGAGCGTATCGACGTCGTTGGTGATGCGGCTGAGCACGTCGCCCTTGCTGTGGCCGTTAAAGTAGCTCATCGGCACGACGGCGATCTTGGCGGCGATCTCCTTGCGCATGCGGTAGCAGATCTTTTGCGTAACGCCGGTCATGAGCCAGCCCTGGATCAGGCTGCAGGCAGAGCTCGCCAGATACAGACAGAGCAAAAAGCCGAGCGTCTTGGCGATCCAGGCAAAGTCGACATCGCCGGTGCCGTTGACCTTGGCAACCAGGCCTTCGAACAGTTTGGTCGTAACCTGGCCGAGCACCTTGGGTCCCACAATGTTAAAGATGACCGAGCACACGGCAAAGGCGACGGCGGCAAACACGGCAATCTTGTGCTGGCCGATATAGCCGAGCAGCTGCCTCATGGTGCCCTTAAAGTCCTTGGCCTTTTCGCCACGGCGCATGCCACCCATGCGGCCCATGGGACCACGCTGGCGGGTGGGCTTGGGAATCTGAGTCTTGGTCTCGTCTGCCATTAGCGCTCGCCTCCTTCCATGACGGCTGCAATTTCTTCTTGGGTAAGCCCCAGCTCCTCGGCGGAAAGCTGCGACTGTGCAATCTCCAGGTACGCCGGGCAGCCGTGCAGCAGCTCCTCGTGCGTGCCGGTGCCCACTACGTGACCGTCGTCGAGCACGATGATCTGGTCGGCGTGCATGATGGTCGCGATGCGCTGGGCCACGACCACGAGTGCGGCGTCGGTGACGTTTTTGGCCAGCTCCTCGCGCAGGCGCGCGTCGGTCTTGTAGTCGAGGGCGCTAAACGAGTCATCGAACACCACGACCTCGGGCTTTTTGGCCAACGCGCGGGCAATGGCCAGGCGTTGGCGCTGACCACCCGAAACATTGGAGCCGCCCTGGCTGATGGGGGAGTTGTAACCGCCCTCGCGCTCGGCGATAAAGTCCTCGGCCTGGGCGATGCGTGCCGCCTGGCGCATATCATCATCGCTCACCATGTCGCCGGCAAACTTGAGGTTGCTCGCGACGGTGCCCGAGAACAGGCGACCCTGCTGCGGGATGTAACCAATGCGGCGGCGCAGCTCGGAAAGGGTCATGTCGCGCACGTCGATGCCGTCGAGCGAAATGCTGCCGCCCGTGACGTCGTACAGGCGCGGAATCAGCTGCACGAGCGTGGACTTGCCCGAGCCCGTGGAGCCAATGATGCCGAGCATCTGACCGGCATGCGTGGTGAAGTTCACGCCGCTGATGACATCGGCGCGGGCATCGGGATACTGGAAGCTCACGTCGCGGAAGGTGAGCTCACCGCGCGGCGCGCTGGCTGCGGGCAGTTTGGGCGAGGCAGGGTCGTTGATGCTCGTGGGGCAGGTGATGACCTCTTCCACGCGCTCTGCTGCGACCTCGGCGCGGGGCAGGATAACCGAAACCATGGTGAGGATCATAAACGCCATGACGATCTGCATGGTGTAGGAGATGAACGCCATCATGTTGCCGACCTGCATCACGCCGTCGGACACGCCCTGCGCGCCAAACCAGACGATAAGCACGGTGATGCAGTTCATGACGAGCATCATGAGCGGCATCATAAAGCTCATGGCGCGGTTGGTGTAGAGCTGCGTGGTCATCAGGTCGAGGGACGCCTGGTCAAAGCGCTCGAGCTCATGCTCCTCGCGGTTAAACGAGCGGATGGGCATAAGGCCGTCGAGCAGCTCGCGGGCGGTAAGGTTCACGCGGTCCACAAAGCTCTGCATCTTTTTGAACTTGGGCATGGTGAGGCCCATAAGCACGCCGACGACGGTCGAGACCGCGATGATGGCCACGGCGATGGTCCACTCCAGGCCGGTGTGGTTGGCCAGGACGCGCATGACGGCGACGATGCCCATGACGGGCGCCATGAGGCACATGCGGATAAACAGGGTTGCGGCCATCTGAATCTGCTGAATGTCGTTGGTGCAGCGAGTGATGAGCGAGGCCTGGCTAAACTTGCCCACCTCGGCTGGCGAGAAGTGCATGACCTTGTTGAAGGTCTCGCGGCGCAGGTCGCGTGCGATGGAACAGGCGGTGCGCGAGGCCACGGCGCCGGTTAGGATGGTGGCGACCAGTGAGATCAGGCACAGACCAAACATCGTGGTCGCCATGCGGCCCAGGTAGGCGTTCTGCACGTCGGCGGGGCCGATACCCTGCGCCTTGTACTCGTCTTGCACATAGCTCACGGCGCGTTGGGTCACGATGGAGCCCGACATAGAGCCCATTTTGTCCGCCATTTCATTGGCGCCCTCGACGAGCTTGCTTTGGTCTACCAGACCGCCCTCGACACCTAGGCGCAGACTCTTCATGGTGATCTTGCCGCCGTCGGCATCAATCTGCTTTTGCATGTTTTGCGCCGCTGTGGCCTTCTGCTGCATCTCGGCGAGCTGCTCGGGCGTCATTGCCGCCATCTGCTCGGGGGTGGGCATGGCCTGGGCGCTGCCGCCATTGCTTGCCTCGGTGGATGCGCCGGTCATGTCGCCCATGGAGCTGGCGTCGATGCCCTGGTTGAGAGAAAGGACGACGGTCTCGGGCAGGCTCATAATGTCGGCAATCTTGCCGCCATCGGCACGCTCTTCCTCGGTGCCCTTGTACGTTCGAATGCCTTTTTTGTCAGCCTTGCTAAACACGGCCTCCACAGCTTTGGCGTCCTTGGTGCTCATAAAGAGCTCAAGGTCATCGAGTGATTCGGCACGAATGGTGTCGGGCACGGGCGAGGCGATGCCGCCTTGCTGTACGCCCACGTCGACGATGTCGCTCATGTAGGTAGGCAGTGCCAGATCGGCGTTGCAGCTGATTACGATAAGTACGATAGCTGTGAACAGTGCCAGGACATGCTTTTTAAAGAGCTTGAGAATCCTCACTCGGCATCTCTCCTTTCTTGATTGCGGTCGATAATTTCGTTGAAACGCCTTAGAAGGCGCACCATCTCTTGGGTATCTGTTTCGCCGAGCTGCTCGAGGAAGGCCGCGGTGCGCTCCTCGAATTCCCGACGTTTGATTTCGAGATTCTGGAATCCCTTATCGGTCATCGTGACGTGTACACGACGACGGTCGGTCTTTGAGTGCTCGCGCTCGACCCAGCCCTTGGCTTCGAGAGTGCGTAAGATATTGGCGATGCGGGCACTCGAGACCCAGG
The DNA here is from genome assembly GCA_900540875.1 of uncultured Collinsella sp. Classification (GTDB taxonomy): domain Bacteria; phylum Actinomycetota; class Coriobacteriia; order Coriobacteriales; family Coriobacteriaceae; genus Collinsella. Next base: position 29,358 of record UQHT01000009.1, on the reverse strand, counting down.
CGCGATTTGCGAGTTCGCTCGGCGTGAGCGAACCGCCAGCGAGCATGAGGGCGCGCATGACAGCCATCTCGCCGCCGAGAGCTTTGTCCGCAGAGCGTGAAATGCGATGATGCATGCTGCCAAACTCAGTTAAGAGCTGACGCCCAAGCTCATGGAAATCGGTATCTTCCACCGAAAACCCCTAACACTAGAAACTATTTTCGGTGAAAGATGATACCCCTGTATGCACACCTCATACAGTAGATTTTTGGGACATGCCTAGAAATCTACCTTCGTGGGCATTTCATGCCACCGCCTCCGTCGCGGCGAAAAAGTAGATTTCTAGGCATGTCCCAAAAATCTATCGGTGGGTACTTTACCATGCTAAAGCTGGCATAACAGCTAGAGTGATGGACGCATAAAGGCAAGGGGAAATATCAAGCAATTCGGTGAACGGTAGCTGATGGCGGCTGCGTTTCCTGCGGATTTGTTAAAAATAACCTAATGTGATAAAAAAAGAAACATATAACAGCCCTGATGAGAGGGGTGGCTATGTTATCCTTCACAGACGGGTGAAATCTTGGGTTTAGGGTTGCAAGACCAAGGTGAATAAACGTTTTTCCCTGTGCTAATGTGCGGCGGAAAGCGAATGAAGCCGGTCATGCAGGTCTAACATTCAAGAATTCAATAAGCAGCGGTGTGAGAGAGCGCCGCATTACACGTAACTAGGAGCGTGGTTACACAATGCAGGAGGCATGGGAAGGCTTCAAGGAAGGCATCTGGACGGGAGAGGTTGACGTCCGAGACTTCATCCAGAAGAACTACACCCCCTACGAGGGCGACGAGTCGTTCCTCGCCGGCCCGACCGAGCGTACCAAGGAGCTGTGGGGCGAGGTTCTCGACCTGCTGCTCAAGGAGCGCGAGCAGGGCGGCGTCCTCGATATGGACACCAAGACCGTCACAGGTATCGTGAGCCACCCCGCTGGCTACATCGATAACGCCCACCGCGAGATGGAGACCATCGTCGGCCTCCAGACCGACAAGCCGCTCAAGCGCGCGCTGCACGTCAACGGCGGTATCCGCATCGCTTGCCAGGCTGCCAGCCAGCACGGCTACAAGATCGACGAGAACGTTGTCGAGCGCTACACCTTCGAGCGCAAGACTCACAACGCCGGCGTCTTCGATGTCTACACCCCCGAGATGCGTGCCTGCCGTTCGGCCCACATCATCACCGGTCTGCCCGATGGCTATGGCCGCGGCCGCATCATCGGCGACTACCGTCGTGTCGCCCTGTACGGCGTCGACTACCTGATCAAGGACAAGGAGGCCCAGAAGGCTTCCACCCCGACGGTCATGACCGCCGACAACATCCGCGATCGTGAGGAGCTGCAGGAGCAGATCCGCGCCCTCGGCGAGCTCAAGATGATGGCCGAGACCTATGGTTTCGACATTTCCAACCCTGCTACCAACACGCAGGAGGCCATCCAGTGGATGTACTTCGCCTACCTCGCTTCCGTCAAGGAGCAGAACGGCGCCGCTATGTCCATCGGCCGCACCTCTACGTTCATCGACATCTACGCTGAGCGCGACCTTGCCAACGGTACCTTCACCGAGGAGCAGATCCAGGAGTTCGTGGATCACTTCATCATGAAGCTCCGCATGGTCAAGTTTGCCCGTACCCCCGAGTACCAGGCCCTGTTTACCGGCGATCCGCAGTGGGTCACCGAGTCCATCGGCGGTATGGGTGTTGACGGCCGTACGCTCGTTACCAAGATGAGCTACCGCTACCTGCACACGCTCGAGAACATGGGCACCAGCCCCGAGCCCAACATGACCGTTCTGTGGTCGACCCGTCTGCCCGAGAACTTCAAGAAGTTCTGCGCCAAGACTTCTGTCGCCAGCTCCTCGATTCAGTACGAGAACGACGACCTCATGCGCGTTTACCACGGCGACGACTACGGCATCGCCTGCTGCGTGTCCTCCATGCGCATTGGTAAGGAGATGCAGTTCTTCGGCGCCCGTGCCAACCTGGCCAAGTGCCTGCTCTACGCGCTCAACGGCGGTGTTGACGAGGTCTCCAAGAAGCAGGTCGGCCCCAAGTACCGCGCCGTCGAGGGCGATACGCTCGATTACGACGACGTTGTGGCCAAGTACAACGACATGATGAAGTGGCTCGCTGGCGTGTACGTCAACTCGCTGAACATCATTCACTACATGCACGACAAGTATTGCTACGAGCGCATCCAGATGGCTCTGCACGACAAGCACGTGCATCGTTGGTTCGCTACGGGCATCGCTGGCCTTTCCGTCGTGGCTGACTCCCTGTCCGCCATCAAGTACGCCAAGGTCCACCCCGTCCGTGACGAGAACGGCATCATCGTCGACTTCGAGACCGAGGGCGAGTTCCCCAAGTACGGTAACGACGACGACCGCGTCGACCAGATCGCTCACGACGTTGTGCACCAGTTCATGGAGTACATCCGCATGAACGACACCTACCGCAACTCCGTGCCCACGACCTCGGTTCTGACCATTACCTCCAACGTCGTGTACGGTAAGAAGACCGGCTCCACGCCCGACGGCCGCAAGGCTGGCCAGCCGTTCGCCCCGGGTGCTAACCCCATGCACAAGCGCGATAGCCACGGCGCCATCGCTTCGCTGTCTTCGGTTTCCAAGCTCCCGTTCCGCGATGCTCAGGACGGCATCTCCAACACCTTCTCCATCATCCCGGGTGCGCTCGGCAAGGAGGACCAGGTGTTCTTTGGTGATATCGACCTTGATCAGCTGGGCGAGTAACTATTGTTAGTGCTATACTAACAATAACGATTACTGATTAGTGCGCCGGTTTCGGCCGGCGCCTATCGATCGAAGGAGACACATTATGAAGGTTTCTGAAGTTTCCGAGACTCAGGCCGATAACCTGGTCCACATGCTCGACGCTTACGCCGAGAAGGGTGGCCACCACCTGAACATCAACGTCTTCAACCGTGAGACGTTGCTCGATGCTCAGGCTCACCCCGAGAAGTACCCGCAGCTGACCATCCGCGTTTCCGGCTATGCCGTGAATTTCCACACGCTCACCAAGGAGCAGCAGGACGAGGTCATTTCGCGTACCTTCCACAACAAGTTCTAAAGGGGTTTAACTCCCGCAGGATCGCCGGGGCTGTTTGGGCTACCTCCCAAAACGTCCTCGGACATGCAAGAAGCCCTCGCTGCGCACTTCGTGCGGCGAGGGCTTCTTGCGTCCTGCGGAATATTTTGGGAGGTAGCCCAAACAGCCCCGGCGGGGTCCTGTGTAGTCACCCTTTAGGCGGAACTCTCCTAATTATTTGGATGAGTCGTTTACTTACTTGTACTGTTACCGTCTTCCCACTGTTGTTGGGGTATGCTTTGTTCGTATGTAAACGTATGACATGTTGATGAGGGGAGGGTGCTATGGCTCGCGAGGGTGCTCGTTCTAAGGATTCTGCTAAGCCTGGCATCAAGGAAGTTGCAGCGGTGGCGGGGGTTTCGCCTACTACGGTATCTCGCGTGCTTAATAATCGCGGCTATATTAGCCAAGAGACCCGCGATAAGGTCCATGCCGCGATGGAGCGTATCAACTATACGCCCAACGATATCGCCCGTGCCATGCTCAACGGTCGCCTGAATCTAATCGGTATGATCGTTCCCTATGTCAGCAGCCCGTTTCATGCACAAGCGGTCCAAGCCGTTGAGCGTACCCTGGCCGAAAACGGTTTTAAGATGTTGCTGTGCAATAGCGCCAATCGACCTGATCTTGAGCGTTCTTATATCGATATGCTTCGGCGCAATATGGTTGATGGCGTCATCGTCAACTCGCTTAATATCGGTGCCGAGGCGTATGCCGAGATGGGCTTGAGTCTGGTTGGTATCGACTGCGACCTTGGCGAGGCCTCTGTTCAGATTGCGAGCGACAGCTATAGCATCGGCGAACTTGCCACGCGTCGCCTGATCGATGACGGGTGTTCGCGCATCTTGTGCCTGCGCAACAATAGCCGCATGCGTATGCCTGCCAATAAGCGTACCGATGCCTACCACGATGTTGTGGAGCAGGCCGGTTTGCCCGCGCTTGTCCGTGAGGTCGAGTTCGTTAAGTCCGACGACGAAAAGAGCGCGGTCGTTGCGAAGATCCTCGATGAGAACCCCGATATTGACGGCATCTTTGCGGGAGACGACACGATGGCGGCCATCTGTCTCAACGTGATGAAGCAACGCGGCTTGAGCGCTCCGGACGATATTAAGGTCGTGGGCGCGGATGGTGCCCGCCGCACCATGACGTTTATGCCTGACTTAACAACCGTACGCCAAGATATCGATCGCATCGGAGAGCTCGCGGCGCAATCCATCATCGCTCTTATTAACGGCGATAAGCCCGAATCGAATATCAAACTCCCCGTTGAACTCATTGAGGGCAAAACCGCGTAATTCGCCCCGTGCCAAAAGAATCCCTCAAACGCCACCGATAACCGTTCGCCGGCATATGTCAACCGTTTGCCGACGACTGGAACTGCGAAAAGACGTATGGATATGAAAACGTTTGACATATGAAAACGTTTGACATATCTTGCAGATGTACCGAGTTAGTATCTCGACGGAAAGGAAGTCTCGGATGCATAAGGTGTATTACCAGCCTGAGGGAATTTGGGTAGGCGACATCATGCCGTACGGCGAGGACGGCACGTTCTATCTCTATCATCAGCGTGACACGCGTAACCCCGAACCTTTCGGAGAGCCGTTTGGCTGGGCACTCGCGACGACCAAGGATTTCGTCAACTACAAGGACTTTGGCGAGAGCCTTGAGCGTGGCGGCGACGAGGAGGTCGACCAGTACGTTTATGCCGGCACGGTGTTTAAGGTGGGCGACAAGTACCATGCGCTCTACACTGGTTGCAATCGTGATAAGGTCCGCGCACGTTTGATGAAGCAGGTTCTTCTTCACGCAACGAGTGACGACGCCGTCAAGTGGGAGAAGAACATCGCCGAGACGCTGCTTCCGCCCCAGGAGGGTTACGATGACCGCAACTGGCGCGATCCCTTTGTGCTTTGGGATGAGGAGAACGAAGAGTACATGCTCATCCTCGGCACGCGTGTGGGCGAGGACAAGCGTCTGATGACCGGTCGTCTGGTCAAGTTCACCTCCAAGGACCTGGATACCTGGGAGTTCCAGGGCGACTGGTGGAATCCGGGCCTGTACACCATGTTTGAGATGCCTGATCTCTTTAAGATGGGCGACTGGTGGTATCTGGTGTTCTCTGAGTACAGTGATGGCAACAAGACCCGTTACCGCATGTCTCGCTCTATCAACGGTCCCTGGATTACTCCTGCGGACGATTCCTTCGATGGCCGCGCGTACTATGCCGCACGTACCGCATTTGATGGCGAGCGCCGCGTTCTCTTTGGTTGGGTTCCTACGCGTGACGAGGGCGGCGACCCCAGCTCTTACCTGTGGGGTGGCACCTTTATGCCCCTCGAGATCGTTCAGCGTGCCGACGGAACGCTTGGCACCAAACTCCCCGACAGCATGCTTGGCGCCTTTGGCGAGGCTAAGGCAGTCGAGGCCTTTGAGCTTTCCTGCGAGTCGGGCAAGGTCGAGCAGGTGCTCGCTGCGGACGCCGGCTCTACCTATATGCTTGACGCCGACATCGAGCTCGGTGGCGACGCCGCGGGCTTCTCGGTGAAGTTTGCCGAGGACGCCGAGTCCGGTCTTGCCTACGAGTTCCGCGCCAATCTGCGTGAGGGCAAGCTCGAGTTTACGGCAGCCCCCCAGTATCCGTGGTTCCAGGTCAACAACATGGGTCTCGACCGTCCGCTTTTCTTTACGGGCAACGGAACTCATCACGTGCGCCTGGTAGTCGACGACGACATCGCGACCATCTTTATCGATGATGTTGCACTCAATGCGCGTTTCTGCAACAAGCAGGGGCAGGGCGTCGCGCTGACGGTCACTGACGGTACGCTCAAGTGCGCTAACGCAACAATCGCGTCTCTGTAATGGCGACGAATCGTCTTATGATTTCGTAAGGGAATGGAGAGGAACATGGACTACAAAGTAGTGTCTCAGCAAGTCGTCGACAACGTCGGCGGTCTGGAGAACATCGAGGGCGCCACGCACTGTGTTACGCGTCTTCGTCTGGTGCTCAAGGACACGAGCAAGTACAACAAGGCCGAGCTCGAGAACATCGATGGCGTCAAGGGCGTGCTGTACAACAGCGGCCAGCTCATGATCATCTTTGGTGCCGGTACCGTTAACAAGGTCTACGATGAGTTTATGGCTCTGACGGGTGTCAAGGAGATCAGTGCTTCCGAGGTCAAGGGAGCCGAGGCGGACAAGAAGGGCAAGATCTTCTCGGTTCTCAAGGTATTCTCCGACATCTTTATTCCCATCATCCCCGCCTTCGTCGGTGCTGCTATCATCATCGGCCTTAAGTCGCTGATCGTTGCCAACGGCCTCTTTGGCATGGAGGGCAGCCTTGCCGATCACAGCGAGTTCCTCAAGAACCTCGCAAGCTTCTTTGCCATTATTGCCACTACGTTTGATTACCTGCCTGTCCTGGTGATGTACAGTGCGGTTAAGCGTTTTGGCGGCAACCCGATCCTGGGTATCCTCGTCGGCATTGTCATGGTTCACCCGAGCCTTATGAACCGCAACACGTTCGTTTTGGATCCGACGGGCGCTGAGTATTGGAACTTCGGTCCGCTTTCCATTCCCATGGTTGCTTTCCAGGGTGGCGTATTCCCCGCAATCCTGACTGCCTGGTTTATGGCCAAGGTCGAGAAGATTGCCCAGAAGTACATCCCCGAGGTCGTCTCGTTCGTCTTTGTCCCGACCGTCACCCTGATTCTTGCCAACGTTGCCCTGTTCACCGTGTTTGGCCCGCTCGGCAACCTGATCGGCGATGTTCTCGCTGGCGTGATCGACGTCCTGTACAACAGGATGGGTGTCTTTGGTGCCTTTGTCTTCGCCGCGTTCTTGCAGCCGCTCGTCGTTACCGGTACGCATCAGTTCATCCAGGGTATCGAGGCCAACCTCGTTGCAACCACCGGTTTCAATTACATCCAGGCCATCTGGTCGGTTTCCATCATCGCCCAGGGCGGCGGCGCCATCGGCATGTATCTCATTCACAAGAAGCATTCCAAAGAGCGCAACATCTGCATGTCGTCTTTTATCCCGACGCTGGTCGGAATCTCCGAGCCCGCCATCTTTGCTGCAAACATGCGCTACTCGATCATTCCGTTCATCTGCGCTTGCATCGGTGCAGGCTGCGGCGGTGCCTTCGTGAAGCTCTTTGAGGTGCGCGCTATCGGCCAGGGTCTGACCGGCGTACTTGGCCTGCTCATCGTCACGCCCGAGACCCTCGTGTGGTATGTGGCTGGCAATCTGATCGCTTTCTTCGTCCCGATCATCCTGATCTTTGCCTACAACAAGGCAAAGGGCGTTCCGACCACCGATGAAGAGGGTGCAGGCGCCGGCTTTGATGTCAGCTTCTAATCCAGATCCGTCAAGGTAATGTACGGGTTGACCTGTTGGAGAAGGGCGTTTGGCTCGCATGGGCCGGGCGTCCTTCTCCTCTACAAGAAGGACGATTGAATGTTCGATCAAAAACATAGGGTGACGCGCTCGGACTACGAGCTGTGGCGTGCCGGGCAGGATGAGACTGCGGCTCGCATCGCGGCTGACCCCGATAGACTTCTGTTCCATGCGGAGCCCGAGCTTGGCTGGCTCAATGATCCCAACGGTTTGGTGCAGGTTGGTGATACATACCACATCTATCACCAATACGATCCGTTTGATGCCGCGCACGGCGGACCGGTGCTGTGGAATCATCTGACGACGAAGGACTTTGTGACGTACGAGAACCGCGGTCCCGCGCTATTCCCCGATTCAGATCTAGACTCGAGCGGTGCGTATTCGGGGTCTGCATTTATGCACGACGGCAAGATTCACTACTTCTATACCGGTAACGTCAAGCATTTTGACCGCGATGATTATGACTATGTGCTGACAGGGCGCGACCAAAATCAGATTCACATGGTTACCGAGAACCCCGATAAATTGGGGGAGAAGCACATAGCTGTTGGTCCGGTCGATTACCCCGACGATATTAGTACGCACGTGCGCGACCCCAAGATCCTGGAGCACGACGGTATCTACTATATGGTTCTTGGTGCTCGTACGAAAGACGACCGCGGTTGCGTGCTCGTCTATACCTCGCACGATCTTGAGTGCTGGAAATATGCGACGCGTATCGAGCTCGGCGAGAAGTTCGGTTTTATGTGGGAGTGCCCCGATCTGTTTGAGCTTGATGGCGAGCTTATTCTCGTTTGCTGCCCGCAGGGCGTGCCCGCCGATGGTTGGCGTTACCAAAACCCGCATCAGTGCGTGTGGTTTCGTATTGAGGCCGATTGGGAGGCGCCTAGCTTTAAAATCGCCGGGCAGGGTATGCCCCCGATGGTCGATGCGGGTTTTGACTTCTATGCCCCTCAATCATTTGCAGATGCCGACGGTCGACGGATTATGATCGGTTGGGCCGGCTGCCCCGATGCAACGGCTCAAAACCCGACGGTGGAACGCGGATGGCAGTGCGCGCTTACCGTGCCGAGGGTGCTGAATATGCGCGACGGTAAGCTCTGTCAGTGGCCCGCGCGCGAGGTTGGGCAACTGCGCAAGGAGCGTGTTTCGGTGACCGCCGGAGAGACCGTCGGCTCTCCTGGTCGACTGTTTGATGCCGTCGTGTCGTGCCGGGGGACGAAGTCCATTGAGCTGGAAGTTCGTGAGGGCGTTGTCGTGTGCTTTGCCAGCGGAATGCTCACACTTGATATGGGCGATGAGGGCTATGGACGCGATAAGAGGTCGGTTGAGCTCGACGAGCTTTACTGCCTGCGAGTCCTTTCGGATGCCACGATGCTCGAGGTATTTGTCAACGACGGCGAGGTTGCGCTTACGAGCCGCACCTATTCGTCTGCGGCGCCGGCGATGCAGTTGCGCGCCGAGGGCGACGCCTCGATGGAGTTTTACCGTCTGGCTCGCTAGCCGCATTGTGAGTGACCATGGCGTTTTGGATACACGGGCTTTCTTGGTGGCTACCGTTTATCGCATATAGCTACCGTTTGCGGAGTAAGTAACACTCATTACTAAACCGTGTAGAATCTCATGCAAGCACGGAGTATTTCAGGGAGACGCTGTCCTTTGTTGTGGCGAAGGGCGGCGTCTCTCTGGTGCTTGGGAGTCGTTGTTCAATTGGGCGACGGGCGTGCGCGTGTAATACATATCCAACGTCGAGATGGGTCGTGAAGATAATGGGCAAGTACGTAATCGTGGTTGAGTCTGGTTCGGATGTGACGCCGGAGCTCTGTGAACGCTATGGTATCGTGCGCGTGCCTATGCATGTCACGATTGGTGACGAGACCGTCGAGGACGGCTCGATCGATCCGCTTGAGATTTATTCGCGCTGCAACGAGTTTGGCGTGATGCCCAAGACCAGTGGCTGCGCGCCTGCGGATTTTGCTCACGTGTACGACCGCATTCACGCCGAGCAGCCCGACGCGACCATTTTGCATCTCGCGTATTCCGAGGCCACGACCTGCTCGCATCAGTCCTCAAAGATTGCGGCCCAGGGGCGCGACTACGTGTTCTCCATGGACACGCGCTTTGTCTCGGTAGGCCAGTCGCTCGTTGTCGTCGAGACCGCCAAGTATATTGAGGCTCACCCCGATGCCACCGTCGACGAGATCTTTGCATTTACGAACTCCGTCATGGACCGCGTGCTGTTGGGCTTTGTTCCTACCGACCTTGCCTTCCTTAAGGCAGGTGGTCGCTTGTCCAACGTCGCGTTCCTAGGCGCCCATCTGCTCAAGATTAAGCCCTGCATTGAGGTGACAGGCGGCAAGTTCGTGGCGACTAAGAAATTCCGCGGCTCTATGCTCAAGTGCGCCCGCGCCTTTATTGACCACATGGTTGCGAAGGGCGAGATCGACTACTCGCACATTGGTTTGGCGTATTCGGTGGGCCTTTCGGAGGAACTGCGCGACGACATGGAAGTCTATGCGCACGATCTGGGCTTTAAGGACGTTACTTGGACTCAGGTCGGCGGCGTCATCTCGAGCCATTGCGGCCCGACCGCCTTTGGTGCGGTGCTTACGCTTAAAGCGTAAAGGCCTGGCGACTATTGATTGCTATTGCCACGGCGGCGGGCGGGTTGCGACAACCTTCCTGCCGCTTTTGCGTGGAGTCAAATAGGACGACCTAATTGACCGCTAAACCGTTTCGCCATCATGCGTATGGGCTAGAATGGCTCTGGCATTTTAATTGGCGAAAACCAAAGAGAGGCAAGGTAGCGGGAATGGCTGAGATGACGTTTGAGGGTGTGGACGCTCATCCCGAGGACTCTGCATATGCCCTGGGTCGCGTGCATTCAATCGAGACGATGGGAACGGTCGACGGACCCGGCATCCGCTTTGTGGTGTTTGTCCAGGGCTGTCCTATGCGCTGCGCGTATTGCCACAATCCTGATACCTGGTCGGTTAACGGCGGCACCATGGTGACCGTCGAGCATCTGATGGATGAGTTCCAGAGTAACCATGAGTTCTACCGTAGCGGCGGCATTACCGTTTCGGGCGGCGAACCGCTCCTGCAGCCCGAGTTTTTGGCCGACCTGTTCCGCGTGATGCACAACAACCCCGATGGCCGCGTACACACCTGCTTAGACAGCTGTGGCTATGCGTTTGATCCCAAGCATCCGGAGAAGTTCGATGCCGTGCTCAACGAGACCGATATGGTGCTGCTCGACATCAAGCATGCCGATTCGGTTGAGCACAAAAAGCTGACCGGTTGCGATCCTGCGCGCATCCTGGCGTTTGGCGATGAGCTTGCCCGTCGCAAGATTAAGGTTGTTATTCGCCATGTGGTGGTGCCGGGCATTACCGACACGGTGGAGGAGTGCGAGGCACTCGGTCGCCTGATTGCCCCGTGGCACAACGTGGTGGGCCTGGAAATGCTGCCGTATCACACGATGGGTGTCGTCAAGTACGAGCAACTGGGCATTCCCTATAGGCTCGAGGGCGTGCCCCAGATGGATACCGCGCGCATGCCCGAGCTGCGCAACGCCGTCATGACGGGCATGAAAAAGCGCCGCGCCGAACTCAAAAACGCCATCGGCTAGCGGCACTCATTGGGGACAGACTTAAATGAGTGCCCCGGGCACCTAGTTGATTGCTAAAGAGCCCCGTCAAGTTGCGGTGGAATAGTTCTTGTTTTTCGGCTTATGCCGCCCAAACAGGAACTATTTCACCGCAACTGCGTTTTGGGCAAAGATGCGCAACGGAATCGGTGTTTTTGCATAGAAACGCCTGTTTATTGTTTAGAGACACCTTAAACGCGACTGAATATCTTTGGAAAGAAATGCCTGCTATCGACATCGATGGCTGTACCTATGTCATGAGCGTCATGACATCGATGCCGTGGAGCGACCGCTCGAGCGAGGTTACGGCCGCGATTGCAAAGGCGCTGTTTGATACGCGAGCTGCACTGGCTTAGCGTGTTCGTTTGGCGAGGTCAAACAAAATGCTGGTACCATACCGTGGTTGAGAATTTCGTATAGGTTTGGGGAATGGTATGGCTACCATCGCGATTATCGGTGCGCTCGAAAAAGAGATCATGCAGATTAAGGAAGAGCTGAGCGACGTTTGCGAGGCACGGGAGGCAGGCTTGACCGTTGTGAGCGGTGGGCTCGACGGCCTGACAGTTGTCGCCACAACGGCGGGCATGGGCACGGTGAACGCCGCCGCTGCGACACAGCACCTCATTAGCAAGTATGCTCCGCAGGCTGTTGTGTTTTCGGGCATTGCGGGCGGTTTGAACCCCAAGCTCCATATCGACGACGTGGTCATTGGTAAACGCCTGCGCTATTTGGATACCGATACCGCGCTTATTGCCGAGTCCGCACCGGGGCTCGAGGAGTTTGGCTCGACGCCTGCGCTGGTCGATATTGCCGCCGATGTGCTTGCTGAGCGTGGGTTTGTTGACGCTTCGACAAATGCAGTCGCTTCGAACAAGGGCACCAAGCAGTTCCTGGTCGGCACGATTGCCACGGGTAACCGCTTTGTGACGGGCGCCGCCATGCGCAACGACGCTATCGAGGCGACGCATGCCGATTGTGTCGGCATGGAGGGCGCGGCAATTGCCCATGTCGCAACCAAAAATGGTGTCGATTGCCTGGTGTTACGCGCTATCAGCGATAATTGTGACGAGGCGTACGATGCAATTTGCGAGCGCGAGTTCGATCTGTTCGAGTACGCGCGTGTCGCAAGTGACATTACGCTCGATATCGTCCGCCGCATTGCCGCTGCGCAATAGCGCGTCTATTTGTAAGAACCTACGACCAAGGAGTGTCCATGGCCGATTCCATTAACTACCAGCTTGCCAAGTTCGTCGCCAGCTACGGCAAGGTTTCGCAGATTCCCGAGTCCACCTGCCCTGAGGTGAGCTTTGTCGGCCGCTCCAACGTGGGCAAGTCCTCGATTATGAACAAGCTCTTTGGCCGCAAGAACCTGGTCAAGGTTTCGAGCACGCCGGGTAAGACGAGCAACATCAACTTCTTCGAGGCCGACGACGTGCATTTTGTGGACCTGCCGGGTTACGGTTTCGCCCGTCGCTCCAAGGCCGAGCGCGACCGCTGGGCAGAGCTCATCGGCGACTTCTTTGACTCCGAGCGCAGCTTTAACCTGGTCGTGTCGCTGGTGGATATTCGTCACGACCCGAGCAAGCTCGATCACGACATGATCGACTATCTGCAGGGCAACGAGTTCAACTTTATCGTCTGCCTCACCAAGGCCGACAAGCTCAGCCGCACCCAGCAGGCCCGCCAGGCAGCAGCCATCAAAAAGCAGCTCAACGTCCCGGCCGAGAACGTGATCATTACGAGCTCCCAGACCGGCACCGGCATCGACGAACTAAAAAAGCGCATCGCCGAGGCTTGCCTCTAGTCAGGCTGCAGCCCCTCAAAAGCTCTCATCTATATCACCCCAGTGATAGTTATTGGTAAACTATCACTGGGGTGATATTTTTAGGAGGTCGATATGGAGCTTTGGCACGGGTCGGAGGTTGTTGTCGAGCATCCATCGTTGGATAAATGCAGGCAATTCAATGACTATGGGCGCGGGTTTTATTGCACACCACATGAGGAAATGGCAATGGAATGGGCATGCCGGACCGAGTCTGATGGCATCGCGAACCGATATGAGCTTGACTTAGAGGGCCTTTCGGTCTTGGATTTAGAGTCTGGGGAGTTTTCAATCCTCAATTGGCTTGCGATTTTGGCTGACAACCGGGAGTTTAATGTCTCGACGCCGCTGGCACGCGAAGGACTTCGGTATTTGCTGGACAACTGCCTGATTGATATTTCTCCCTATGACGTTATTCGAGGCTATCGCGCTGACGATTCCTACTTTTCGTTTGCAAGACAGTTCGTTAACGGCATGATTTCGCTCAGGCAATTGCAGCGCATTATGTTTTTGGGGGATTTGGGCATTCAATATGCGCTTATGAGTGAGCGCGCGTTCTCGGCGATCAGGTTTCGCGATTGGAAGCAGGCCTCGGGAGCGGAGTTTTATCCCAAACGATTTGAGCGAGAACAGAACGCTCGACGTAAGTACCTGGATACGGTAAACGGATTTGACACCGAGGGTGTCGACATTAGGGATTTGATGTCAGGGAGGGTTGATTTAAATGATCCAAGAGTTAACGGATCGTGGGCCGAGTAGGACATATCCCGTCTATTACCTTGAGGACGCAATGAACAACCTCGGGGATTGCTTCGACTATGCCGTTAACGATTACGGAGCAGAAGGATCGGAAGTTGCTGAACTCTTTTGCCTGAGCGGCGTAGCTCGCGAGTTCGAACGCGGCAACGCATGGGTAGTGTCGGGAAAATCGGGCGTTGAGCTGTTCGCGCTTATCGCCGAAAGGTCGGGCTATCAAAACGGGCCTATACCGGACTGCGCCTATCGATTTGAGAAGACGCCGGAATATTGGGCGGGCTGGATACTGGCATACCTGCAGTGGCGCCTAGGAGAGTCTTTCGAAGATTTGCTGCATGTCGTTCCATTCGATGTGCTACGCAGTCTGTACTACCCCTGGCACGAAGCCTCGGAGGAACGCGTGGCTCGCCTCGTCTGCGATATGGCGAAAAAAGCGTCCAGGCAAACCAAACTTGCGTTAGCGAGAAAGAAGCTTAAGAAAACCCAACAAGACCTAGCGTACGAATCGGGTGTGTCACTCCGCTCAATCCAAATGTACGAGCAGCGCCAGAGAAACATCAATGAAGCTTCGGTAACAAGCGTAAGAGCCATAGCAAAAGCCCTCCACTGCAACATCGAAGACCTCCTAGAACCAGTCTTTGAATTCAAAGAATCCAGCGCCGCCTAAACCAAGCACACAGCCGATGCCCGCCTCTAGGAAGTGCTCCAGCCTAGTAAGAGCCCCTATCAATAAAAAGCCAAACTATCAGCCCGGCGCTTTTACAGAGCGAAGGTCCCTGTAGCCGCCGCCAGCGAAGTTAACGTAGGGAGGCCAGGGGCTTTGCCCCCAAATCTTTCCGCAGGACGGCAGGACCCCCGCCGCACGAAGTGCGCAGCGGGGGTCCTGCCATGTCCGAGGACGATTTGGGGGCAAAGCCCCTGGCCTCCCCGGCGGGTATAAGGTACGGCGACTACAGGTATTCGATCTGGGCGCCTTCCGTGTCGCACGTGAGGATATGCGTCTCACACTTGGGGAACTGCTCGCGCAGCTTGACCTGCAGGAACTTTGCCACGATGGTGTCGTCGGTCACAGCCATAAGGGTCGAGCCCGATCCGCTGATCCAGATGGTCTTGGCGCCGCCGTTAAGGCAGGTGTCGCGCACGGCGTTGTAGTCGGGAATCAGACGGCGACGATAGGGTTCCTGGATGCGGTCGTCATTGGCGGCGGCAATCAGGTCGAGGTTGCCGGACTCAAGACCGCGCGTCATGCCGGCGATGCGGCCCATCTGCCATACGGCGGTGGAGAGCGGAACCTCCTGCGGCACGACCTTGCGCGCCTCGCTCGTATGCACCTCGTAGGGAGGAATCACGGTAATAAAACGCAGGCGATCGCTCACCTCGTAGCGCAGGCACTGGGGGAGCGAATCGGTCGGCGTAAAGGAGCAGACGGCGCCGCCCAGGATAGCGGGGGCGACGTTATCGGGATGGCCCTCGACCTCGGTGGCAATGCGGACGAGCTCGGCACGGTCGACGGTGTGGCCTGTCAGCGCGGCGGCGGCCATAATGCCGGCGACGACACAGGTGGAGCTGGAGCCCAGGCCGCGGGCGACGGGAACGTCAGTCTGAATGTCGATGGCGACGGGGAAGGCCGGCTCGCCCCATGCGGCCAGTGCATCGACAAAGCTAACGTAGACCAGGTTGTTCTCGTTTTGGAATTCCTCGGGGCAGCCCGTGATGGTGAGCTTGTCGGCGCGCTCAAAGGTGAAGTGCGAGTAGAGGCTGACGGCCATGCCGAGGGTGTCGTAGCCAATGCCTAGGTTGGCGCTGGTTGCTGGGACGGTGATTTTGATCATGGGAATCTCCTGGGCGGTCTGCCTGTTTAGTTCGCTGCTCGGGCAGTCCTGGCTCGCTCGGAAAGCACATTAAGTGCTTTCCGGCTCGTGCGGAACTCGCGACGAACTAAACAGGCAGACCCGCATGTCAGTTCGTCATCATCCCAAGGGTTATCTGATGAAAGAAGGTGCGCCGGCTTTCGCCGGCGCTTAATAAGGGGTTTAGTTAGTAGCCATCTTTTTTGCTGCAGACTCGACGTAGCTTGCCATCTCATCGACGTCGCAGACGTCTTCGAAGCGGACGGGTTTGGACTCGAGTTCGGCGAGCTGGGTCGGGGCGACCGTGTTGGTGGCCTGCTCGAGCACACGCATAGCCTCAAAATCATCCTCGGGAACGTCGAGGCCCAAGGCGTCGCAGCAGGCTCGCGGGAACTTGTAGGGGCTGGCGGTCGAAAGCAACACGCGGGCCTTGGCGCCCTCGGCGGGAGCGACCTTTTCGAAGACGTGATAGCCGCAAGCGGTGTGCGGGTCGATCACGTAGCCGTTCGCGTCCCAGCAGCTCTTGATGGCAGCGCGGACCTCGTCCTCGCTGGCCCAACCGAAGCCAAAGACGCTCTGAATCTTTGCCAGCAGTTCGGCGGGTACCTCGTAGCGGCCGGTCTGGGCAAGCTGCTCCATAAGGCCGGAAACGAGCTCACAGTCGCCGTCGGACAGGAAGTAGAGCATGCGCTCCAGGTTGGAGCTAATAAGGATGTCCATCGACGGCGAGATGGTCGTGAAGAACGGACGGTTGCGGTCGTAGACGCCGGTGGTCAGGAAGTCAGCCAGAACGTTGTTCTTGTCGCTCGCGACGATGAGCTTGGCGACGGGCAGACCCATGCGCTTGGCATAGTAGCCGGCCAGGATATCGCCAAAGTTGCCGGTCGGCACGCAGAACTCCACGGCATCGCCGGCCTTGATGGCGCCGGCGCGCAGCAGCCGCGCATAGGCGGCAAAGTAGTAGACAACCTGCGGCACCAGGCGGCCGACGTTGATGGAGTTGGCGCTCGAGAGCACCGTGCCGGCGGCCTCCAAGCGCTCGGCAAGTTCCTTATCGGCAAAGATGCGCTTGACGGCACTCTGGGCGTCGTCGAAGTTGCCGCGGATACCGCAGACGGCGACGTTATCGCCCTCCTGAGTGGACATCTGCAGGTTCTGGACGCGGCTGACCTTGCCCTCGGGATAAAAGACAGTGATGCCCGTGCCCGGAGCGTCGGCAAAGCCGGCGAGTGCTGCCTTGCCCGTGTCGCCCGACGTGGCGGTGACGATCATGATGCGCTCGGCGCCGCCGTCCTTGGCGGAGGTGCGGGCCATAAGGCGGGGGAGCATCTGCAGGGCGACGTCCTTGAAGGCGCTCGTGGGGCCGCCAAAGAGTTCCATCACATAGGTCTGAGGGGCGTCAGCGCCCGGCGCAGCGTCGAGTTTGACGAGCGGCGTAACCTCTTCGCTCGCGAACGTGCCGCGGTACGCCTCGTCGACACACGCCGAAATTTCTTCGGCCGTGTAATCATTCAGTAACATTCCCAACACATCTTGAGCGATTTCAAAGTACGATTTATCTGCAAGCGAGCTGATATCGACCTGCTGGGTGCCAAGCTCGTCCGAGACAAACAGACCCCCGTCGGGAGCGATGCCGGTGCGGATTGCCACCTTACTTGAGCACGATAAAGTGCGTCCTCGTGTACTATGATAAGTTCCCATATAACACTGCTCCTCGGATGCCTTGGTCCCAATCGGTGAAACCATGGTATCAGAGCGCGCAAAACAGGTTTGCAGAGGCTTTTAGAAAGGTAACCTCCACGCCATGATAAAGATTGCCAAGTTTGGCGGCTCGTCGGTCGCCGACGCCGAACACTTCAAGAAGATCAAGGCCATTGTCGATGCCGACCCGGCCCGCCGTTTTGTGGTGGTTTCCGCCTGCGGTCGCCGCTTTAAGGGTGACACCAAGGTGACCGACCTGCTCTATCTGGTTAACGCACACGTTAAGTATCACGTGTCGTGCGAGGAACTGCTCGAGGACATCGGCCAGCGCTATTTTGATATCGCTGACGAGCTGGAGCTCACCTATCCCATCCGCGAGGAGTTTGCGGCCTTTGCCGAGCGCGCCCGCTCGGGCGGCTACTCCACCGAGGAGCTCGTGAGCCGCGGCGAGTACTTTACCGCCCGCCTGATGGCCGAGTACCTGGGCCTGCCGTTCCTGGACGCCGCGACGGTCGTGGCGTTCCATCACGACGGTACGCTCAGCATGAACCGCACTTCCGAGCTGGTGCAGGAGTATGGCCAGCAGGGCGGCTTTGTCATGCCCGGTTTCTACGGCGCGACGCGCGAGGGGCAGATCAAGCTGCTCGACCGCGGCGGTGGCGATATCTCGGGCTCGATCCTGGCCAAGTGCCTGGGTGCCGACCTGTACGAGAACTGGACTGACGTCTCGGGCTTCTATTCTGCCGATCCGCGTATTGTTCCCGAGGCTCAGCCCATCGCGCGCGTTACCTACGAGGAGCTGCGCGAGCTTTCGTACATGGGCGCGAGCGTTCTGCACGAGGAGGCCGTGTTCCCCGTGCGCGAGGCGGGCATTCCGCTGGTCATCAAGAACACCAACGCCCCGCGGGATCCCGGCACCATCATTAGCGAGACCGCAGACGAGGGCGAGGCGGAGCCCATCATTACCGGCGTGACCGGCAAGCGCGG
Source organism: uncultured Collinsella sp. (assembly GCA_900540875.1). Lineage (GTDB taxonomy): Bacteria > Actinomycetota > Coriobacteriia > Coriobacteriales > Coriobacteriaceae > Collinsella. The sequence goes on along the minus strand of UQHT01000009.1, from coordinate 11,065 downwards.
CTTTGTCGCCATCAACGTGGCCCGCGACCGTACCAAGCCCCGCGTCGGCTTTATGCGCCGCGCGCTTTCGGTTTTCGAGCGCTATGACGTTTCCGTTGAGCATATGCCCACCGGCGTCGATCGCTTTGGCGCCGTGGTGCAGGAGCAGGATGTGCGCGATTCGCTGTACTCGCTCGTGGGCGACATTCAGCAGGAGGTCGAGCCGCTCGAGATCGAGGTTGTCGAGGGCTTGGCGCTTATCGCGACCGTTGGCCGCAACCTGCGCGGCCGCGCGGGTATCTCGGGCCATCTGTTTGGCATGCTTGGCCAGGCCGGCGTGAGCGTGCGTATGATTTCGCAGAGCTGCGACGAGATCAACATCATCATCGGCGTGGAGGAGAAGGACTTCGATCTGGCGATTCAGACCATTTACCGTGCCTTCTCCGACGAGAACGGCATTGTGAAGGTCTCCGACCTGGAGGCTTCCGCGCCGGTCGATCCCGCCCTGGCCGCGTTCCACAAATAGTTGACATCCCGGTGATTTTTTTGGGACATGTCTCATAAATCTACGGCGGGGCGTTTCGTTTCGGTTTCGTCTCGACGGGGCGGGTTTCGTGTCCGCCCCGTTCTTGTATACACTGGCAACAATAATCGGCCTGCTCGTCGTGCGGGCAAAAGCCAAAACCTTTAAAGGGGGAAGCATGAAACAGTACACGGTTGCTATTTTGGGCGCGACGGGAGCCGTGGGCACCCAGATGCTCGAGTGCCTCAACGAGCAGGAGTTCCCGGTTGGCAAGCTCAAGCTGCTGGCGAGCGCGCGTTCTGCGGGCAAGACCGTCGAGTTCCGCGGCGAGCAGATCGTGATTGAAGAGGCTTGCCCCGAGGCCTTTGAGGGCTGCGATATTGTGCTTGGCGCCGCCGGCGACGACATCGCAAAGGAGCTGCTGCCCGAGGCCGTCAAGCGCGGCGCCGTCGTGGTCGACAACAGCCATGCCTTCCGCATGGATCCCGAGGTGCCGCTGGTCGTGCCCGAGATCAATGCCGACGATATCAAGTGGCATCACGGCCTTATCGCCAATCCCAACTGCGCGACCATTATCGGCCTGGTTCCCACGTGGCCGCTGCACCAGCTCGCCGGCGTGAAGCGCATGATCGTCTCGACGTATCAGGCGGCTTCGGGTGCCGGCGCTCCCGGTATGGCCGAGCTCGAGGCTCAGCTGGCCGCCCTGGGCCGTGGCGAGGAGATTCCCGAGCCGCGCGCGTTTGCCGCCCAGCTGGCGAGCAACCTGATTCCGCAGATTGGCGGCGTCAAGGAGGAGGGCTTTACCTCCGAGGAGATGAAGCTGCAAAACGAGGGCCGCAAGATCATGCATCTGCCCGAGCTGCGCGTGAACTGCACCTGCGTGCGCGTGCCCGTGCTGCGTTCGCACTCCGAGAGCATTACGCTCGAGTTTGAGCGCGATATTACGGTCGAGGAGGCCCGTGCTGCGCTGGCCGCCGCTCCCGGCGTCAAGCTGGTGGACGATATGGCTGCCGAGGATGCACACGACCGCTTCCCCATGCCGATGGATACGTCCGATCAGGACCTGATTTGGGTCGGCCGCGTGCGTCGCGACATCTCGAACCCCGAGGCCGCGCGCGGTATCACCTTCTGGTGCTGCGGCGACCAAATCCGTAAGGGTGCGGCAACCAACGCCGTCCAGATCGCTAAGCTGCTCTGCGAGTAGTGTGACCTGTCCGGTGGGGGCCGGGCTGAGCTTTCAAAACGTCCTCGACCATGTGTGGCGCCTTGCCCTGCTCCTTCGGAGCCGCGGACAAGGCGCCACACTGGTCTGCGGAGTGTTCTGAAAGCTCAGCCCGGCCCCCACCTGCGGTGACGCTGCTGTGAGCGGCCTGCGATGGGGCCGTTGTTGATTGAGGCCGCAGGGCCGATGTGGGCGCACGCGGTTGTTGCGGGCCCTGGTCCCGGCGGCGGCCTCGGCGCTTCGCGCCTGCCGCCTGGGGTGACTTTGGGGTTGGTGCGAATCGGGGTCTAATACTTTCCCGAGAAGTGAACGACCTTATTTGGACCCCCGAAGCATTGGCATATTTTGACCGCTATTTCCTGCGGTTTCGCAGCGCGAATCCTGCGGTTTTTTTGGTCTAAAGGTGTGGATGCTCCGGGGCTTCGTTTTTACTCGTTCACTTCTCGGGAAAGTATTAGAGCTCAGCTGGCGGGGGTACCGCCTTGGCGTCGAAGCCCCGCGTCTTCTTCGCTTGATTGGGAAAACAGCCTCGCTGAAGTAATTGCGAGCCCGCCCGGACGTATCTGCGGGGTTGTCTGCACAGTTCGCGGTATTATGTTGCGGAGTTTTGAAAGGAGCCGCTGGTGGTCACGACGACGTTTGCTTCGCCTTTGGGCGAAATCCTGCTTGCCGCTGATGGCCGCGGTTTGACGGGGCTTTGGTTTGAGGGGCAGGAGCACTTTGGCTCTACGCTTCTTCGGGAAGACTCCGAACGTGTTGCAGGCGCCGATGCGATTTCCGGTACTGGTGGCATGTCGTCGGTAGGTCCCGCAAATGGTGTGGCCACTTCGGTGCTCGAGCGTTCATGGGCTTGGCTGAATGCTTATTTTGCAGGGCAGGAACCTCGGTTTACGCCGCCGTTGCATATGATTGGCACGGCGTTTCAGCGTGAAGTTTGGTACGAGCTGCTTTCAATTCCGCGTGGCGAGGTCGCTACGTATGGCGAGATTGCGCTTCGTGTCGCCGCCCGCCACCGGGTTCCGGGGAATGAGGACCCTGTTGTGTCTCCTCGTGCGGTGGGGGCTGCGGTTGCGCGTAACCCCATTTCGATCATCGTGCCATGCCATCGCGTAGTTGCCGCCGATGGTTCGCTCAACGGATATGCCGGCGGCCTCGACCGCAAGGAGTGGCTGCTGCGCCTCGAGGGTGCCTATCTATAAACTGCGGGCGGCCGCATTGTCCGTGCGGCAAGTGCGCTCGATGCGCAGGCGTTGCTTGCAGAGTGAGATGCGAAGCCGCTCGTGCCTTAAGTCCGACTAAGCCCTAACCTTGCTTTTTAAAATACGCTCATTGACCTGCTAAGGCAGCACTAAGACGAGTGCCGGTGCGCTATTATCGGTGCTCACGGAGCGCTTGGTGTTTTTTGCACGCATGGACGGGAGTTCGGCCGGCTTTACCATGGCGTCGATCGATCTTTCGGAGGCGGTGAACAAGGCGGCGGCGCCGTTTAAGTCGGTGGCGGTCTCGCGTGGTAAGCGCCTGTCGATATCGATTGCGGGCGGCGTGCGGGCCATCGCCGAGACCCATGGCGGGAGCGCTTCTGTCTGCGGCAGCGGCAACCAGATCACCTTCACCGTTCGCCTCTAAAACCTGCCAAAAAGGGACAGGTTTATTTTGGTAGGTTTTATCTGGGGAAACGTCAGCGGGGAAGGCTCTGGGCGGAAATGTCGTCCCAGTTTGACGTTGCGTAGCGGGATGCAGTTTCCCCTTGAAGACTCTAGCGGAAACTCTGTCCCGGAATATTGCTTTGGAATGGGACACGCTTTCCGGATGAAGCCCTCCGCGGAAGCTCTATCCCAGAATTCCACCTCAGAGCGGGACGCACTTTCCGAATGAAGCTTCTTACGGAAAGCGCGTCCCAGTTTGGTAACGAATTACGGGCCGGACTTTCCGCGCGGCAGGGTCTGAGCGCCGGGGCGGCTTCCTACGCTCGCTCTTGCAGGGTGTAGATCGATCTGTCCATGATGAACAGATAAGCCACAACGCAGACGATAAAGAACATCGGCAGATTACCGAAACCGAAGACCTCGCAACCGATAAGGATGGGCGCGAGCAGCGTGTTGGTGGCGCTGCCAAAGACGGCGGCGTATCCCAGCGCGGCGCAGAGCTCGACGGGCATGCCGAGAATCCCGGCGAGTACGACACCCAGGCTGGCTCCGATGGAGAACAGCGGCGTCACCTCGCCACCCTGATATCCTGCGGCAAGCGTGGCGATGGTGAGTACGAATTTGAGCGCCCAGTCCCAAGGCATGATCGACGCCTCGCCGTTGTCACCCAGTGCCGCGGATATCAGGTTGGTGCCAAGGCCGCAGTATCGCCCCTGCCACAGCGCGAACAGAATCGCCGACAGCGCAAGGCCCATAACGGCAACGCGTATGTAAGGGCTGGGGAGCAGCCGCGCTGCAAGGGTCTTGGCATGGGCAAGGCACCAGGCAAAAGCTCCACCTACCATACCAAACGCGATACCCAACAACGCCAGCCGTCCAAGACCGGGGAGGCCGAGCGCATACGAGGCGGTAACGGCGACCTCAAACTTCTCGAGCCCCAGAGCGCCGGAGGTCATGCTTGCGGCGAGCGAGGCTGTAAGCGCGGGAAACAGCGCGCGGTATTCCATGCGTCCTGCGACCAGTACTTCGATCGCAAAGACCGTGGCGGCGAGGGGCGTTCGAAAGAGTCCGGCAAAGCCGGCGGCCATACCAATGAGCAAAAACGTGTTGCCGGGGTCGCGGAAAGGCAGGCGTCGGCCGATCCAATGCGAGACGGTGGCGCCGATCTGCACGGCCACGCCTTCGCGTCCCGCGCTGCCGCCAAAGAGGTGCGTCCCCCACGTGCTCAGCATAATGAGCGGCACCAAGCGCGGGGAGATGGCGTCCTCGCGTCCGTGACCTACGTCGAATACTAAGCTCATGCCCCGATCGGTGCCTTTGCCCCAGGTGCGGTAGGCAAATACGATGGCCAAGCCCATGAGGGCGAGGAAGGGAAGGAACAGCGCGATGTGCTCGTCGCGGAAGGCGCCGATCGCCAGGAGCACACGACCAAAAAGGGCACAGATGGCGCCAACGATAACGCCGATAGGGATTCCGACGGCGCCCATGAGCACGAGACCGCTATAGGTGTTGACCAGGCGTTTGATTCTGCTCGAAGCGCTGCTTTCTGACATTTTGCTTTCCGACACTTGCTCTCTTGATAGAAAAAGAGCTGGAGTTGCGCATCGTTGAGAGGCTTTCCAGCTTTAGCAAAACAAACTTATAAGATGCGACGGGCCGCGTCAAGATAATTACCGGACGGCCTAGGAGGCGGCTGGTTGGCTGGCTTAAAACCTAGCGCGTGAAATGACGCCCTACGCTATTCAGCGCGCTTGATAGGATGACGAACCACGGTCTTAAGTTTCTCCGGTGCGCATTTGCGTGGATCGGAGAGATAGATTTCGTGATGTAAACGGGTGTCTGAGAAGTCGGGAACATAGCCCAGCTCGGTCGTGTATTCATGCATAGCGTCTACGGTCGCCGGTTCGTTGTCGTAGGGCCCGGTGTGCATGCATTGAACGCAGAGATCCTCGTCAACTTTAAGCAGTTCGACGGCGGAAAAGTCCAGTTTCTTTTTGGTCGTGGCTTCCGCGACTGCCCAGTCAAAGTCATCTCGGGTGACGAAATCAGGCAGGCGGATGCACGAGATAAAGTTGAAATTGTCCTTGTGTACATAATCGATGTCGCCGCTCGGGGACTCTTGCCACCAGAAACCCTCGAGCGGCGGTACCACAAAGTCGAAATAGCCCTCGATACTCCTTGAGCCTTTCTTCGACATCTTGACGGTATAGGCGATGCCGTAAAGTAGCGGCAGGGCGTTTTGATACTCGCCACCTTCGGTATTTGGGTCGCCCTTTCCGCGAACGGCAACGTAGCTCATAGGCGGGACTGTTACGATGCTCGGCTTGCTTGCGGGTTTGTAGAGCTCCTTGCATTCCTTCTTAAAGTCGAACGCCATGTTGGCCGCCTTTCTGCGTATTGGCCTGCTTAGATAGTTGAATCATATCATAGAAACGAACAGCTGTTCGAATGATTTGGCTGACAGATTGAGATGAGTGCGTTGTGTTTGGCGGTCGGCCTGACCCCGTTGATGATTTCTCGGCCTCCCCGGCGCCCTATCTATAGCTGCCGTTTCCCCATATAAAACCTGCCAAAATATAAACCTGTCCCTTTTTGGTAGGTGGGAAATGGGTAATACTAAAGAGTTATCCGACCAGATGGGAATTAATCGATGGCCTATATCGAATTCAAAGACGTCATCAAGGCATACGGCGAGGGCGATGCCCGCATCCACGCGCTCGACGGCGCGAGCTTTACGGTCGAGCGCGGCGAGCTCGCCATCATTTTGGGTGCTTCGGGTGCCGGCAAGACTACGGCCCTCAACATTCTGGGCGGCATGGATACGGCAACTTCCGGCACCGTGACGGTGGACGGGCGCGACGTGAGCTCCGCCAACGAGGCGCAGCTCGTGGAGTACCGCCGCGCCGACGTCGGCTTTGTCTTCCAGTTCTACAATCTGGTTCCTAACCTGACGGCGCTTGAGAACGTCGAACTCGCGGCGCAGATCTGCCCCGATTCGCTCGATGCCGAGCAAACGCTTCGTCAGGTTGGCCTGGGCGAGCGCCTGGGCAACTTTCCGGCGCAGCTTTCGGGCGGCGAGCAGCAGCGCGTATCCATCGCCCGCGCGCTGGCCAAGAATCCCAAGCTGCTTTTGTGCGACGAGCCTACGGGTGCACTCGACTACAAAACCGGCAAGCAGATCTTGCAGCTGCTACAGGACACTTGCCGCAAGCAGGGCATTACGGTCATTATTATCACCCACAACTCTGCACTGGCACCCATGGCCGATCGCCTGATTCGCTTTAAGAGCGGTCGCGTGGAGAGCGAGACGGTCCAGCAAAATCCCGTGCCTATCGAGACGATCGAGTGGTAGCGCCCATGGATCAGGACCGCCAAAACAGCCAACGCCGCGATGCGCAGAACACGGAGCGCGAGCAGGATTTTACGACCTACCGCACCGCCCAAAGCTCAAACGATATGGTGCCGACGGTTTTTCGCCGTGGCATCTACCGCACGATTCGCGGCAGCCTCAAACGCTTCTTGTCTATCGTTGTGATCACCGCGCTTGGCGTGAGCGTGATGTGCGGCCTTAAGGCGGGCTGCGAGGACCTGTGTGATTCGGTCGACGCCTATTTTGACCAGCAGAATGTCTATGACATCAACGTGCAGTCGACCTATGGTCTGACCGATGACGATCTTGCCGCGATCCAAGAGGTCGATGGCGTCGAGACGGCCGAGGGCATCTATACCGAGACCGCCTATACCGCCGTGGGTACGACGCGCGAGCGTGTCGTCGTACAGAGCCTCTCCAAAGAGAATATTGACCAACCGGTGCTAGTACGCGGCGAGCTGCCCGAGACTTCGGGCGAAGTGGCAGTGACCTCACGTTTTTTGAAGGCTTCGGGCAAGAAAATCGGCGATACGGTGAGCTTTGCCGCCAACGATGCGAGCTCGTCGAACCAAAGCGCCAAGGACCAGTTTGCCGATGGGGACTACACCATCACGGCCGAGGTTCTCGATCCTACCGACGTGAGCTCCGACTCGACAGTCAACGCCTTTCGCGCTGCTTCGACTGCGGACTACAAGTTCTATGTGAGCGAGGACGCCGCGACATCTTCTTCTTACTCCGCGATCCACGTGACCGTCGAGGGGGCCAAGAGCCTCAACTCCTATTCGGATGCCTACACGGCAAAGATCAATGAGGTCAAGGGCAATATCGAGAAGATTCGCGAGGAGCGTGAGAAGGCGCGCGCTCAGGAGCTGACGGTCGACACGCCGGCAAGCTTGGATGCGGCCGAGCGCCAGACGAATATGCTCTTTGGGATTGAACAGGGCAACATTGACCGTATGGCCGAGGGCAGCGACGAGCGTGCGCAGGCACAAGCCGACCTGGACCAGCGCCGTGCCGCCGCCGACCAGCAGTTTGCCGATGCCCGCACCGACCTCTCTGACCTGGGCGAATGCACCTGGTACATCCAAGACCGCGGCAATATCGCAAGCTACTCGAGCGTCGAGAGCGATAGCTCGTCAATTGAGGCCATCGCCACGGTGTTCCCGTTCATCTTCTTTATCGTCGCCGTGCTCATCAGCCTCACCACCGCCACACGTATGGTCGAGGAGGAGCGCACGCTTATCGGCCTGTACAAGGCGCTCGGCTATTCGCGCGGGCGTATCCTGTCCAAATATGTGGACTACTCGCTGTGGGCGTGTCTGATTGGCGGCGTACTCGGCAACATCATCGGATTTGTGGGCCTGCCGCTATTCTTGTTTACGGTGTTCGACGACATGTACTCACTGCCCCAGATGCTGCTTTCGTACGACATCGTGTCGTCACTCGTGTCGGTGGCGCTGTTTGCCGTGGGCGTGGTGGGCGCCACGATTATCGCCTGCCGCCACGAGATAGCCGAGACCCCCGCCTCGCTCATGCGCCCCAAGGCCCCGCGCGCCGGCTCGCGCATCTTGCTCGAGCGTATCGGCTTTATCTGGCGCCGCATGGGCTTTTTGAACAAGGTCGCTGCACGCAACCTATTCCGCTACAAAAAGCGCGCCTTTATGACCATCTTTGGCATCGCGGGTTGTACCGCGCTTGTGATCTGCGGTATGGGCATTCGTGATACGTCGGTCGCGTTGTCGCCCAAGCAGTACGGGCATATCACGCGCTATGACCTGCTGGCGGTTGCCAATCCCGACGATTTTTCGCAGGCGTGCGCGGCGCTCGATGGGCGCAGCGCGACCAATGATTCCAACGTGACCGTGACTTCGACGCTGCCGATTATGACCGACAACGTCACCTTTACATTCGGCGGAAAGAGCGAGACCGTGCAGCTGATCGTGGTGCCCGATGACCGCACGAACGACCTGGACGACTATGTGCGCCTCGAGGACGAGTCCAAAGAGCCGCTGTCTTTGCGTGACGGGGATGTGTATTTGAGCAAGAGCTCTCAGCTGGTGCTGGGGATCAAGCCGGGTGACACGGCTCACGTCCAGGATTCGTCGCTCAATGTTGCCAAGGTTAAAATCAGCGACATTTCGCTCAACTATCTGGGCAACACGCTTTACATGACGCAGGGCACCTATGAGCGCGCGTTCGGTCGAAGCGCGCGCCTCAACGGCATCCTTGCGCTGCTTAAGGGCTCGTCGGCCGATCAGATTGCGTTTACCAACCGTCTTAAGAGCGATGGGTGGATTACGCTGTCGAGTACCGCCGAGCATTGGGAAAACTATGAGGCAAACTTTACGATTATCAATTCGGTCGTGGTGCTTGTGACCTTTATGGCGGCGTGCCTGTCGTTTGTGGTGGTGTTTACGCTGTCTAATACGAATATTTCGGAGCGCGAACGCGAGCTGGCGACCATCAAGGTGCTGGGCTTTCGCCGTGGCGAGGTGCACCATTATGTCAACAAGGAGACGTTGATTCTTACGGCGATTGGAGCCGCACTGGGCGTACCGCTGGGCGGCTTGCTGGCCGAGAGCTTTACCTACATTTTGCAGATGCCGTCGCTGTACTTTGACGTTGAGGTCGAGCCGCTGAGCTACGTGCTTGCCGTGGTGCTTTCCTTCGGCTTTACGATTATCGTCAACCTCGCTACCAACCGTACCCTCAACAAGATCGACATGGTCGGCGCCCTCAAGAGCGCCGAGTAACCTGCCAAAAAGGGACAGGTTTATTTTGGCAGGTTTTATCTGGGCAAACGCCGGACAACCATTGTCGCTGCCACAATGACAGGATAGGGAACAAGGGCATTTTCCGGGTACTCGGTCGGTTTACCATTCAATCCATTCATCAGCGTTTTCCTCCAAATATTTTTTTAACTGCTCAAAGGAGCTTGTCCGGCGATACTGTACCGTACTTCTTGAGATATTGAGTTGCTTTCCGATTTCTATATCAGTCAATCCCTCAAAGTAATACAGCAGTATAATTTTGCGCCGTTCTTCGGGCAAAGCCCGGATAGCTTCAAGTAGCAGTTTTGGGGTTATTTCTTTTCCTGCCATTTGATAAGACGGCTCTGCTTCTTCGTCTTGAAAATACTTATCGACGGTATAAAGTTGCCGTTCCTCATGCAAGGCAAGGTTGGAAAAAGTAACCTCCCGAACTCTGCGCCGACGAATTTCTTCATGGGCGTTGCACGCTTCGTTGTGCAGCACTGATTTACAGAACTTTTGAAACGCACATTGCTTTTCAAATTCCCTGCGATTAGGTGTCATGGTGTTCACCTCCTTTCTGCCGAAAGGCGGTAGTACCTCCCCTTTTCGCGGGATAATACAGGCGACTTTTTGCTTTGCCAAAAAGAGGACAAAGTTTTTGAAAAAATCTTCTGTAAACGCAAAATACGCCCGCCCGAAAAAACTCGGACAGGCGCAGAGGAATTAAAAGAAGTATTCAGATGATTTGACAATTCATATATATAGCCGCAATAACCCCTTGTAGGAGGCGGGCTTTTTTTGATAAGGTATTCCTTATCTGTATGTATTCATTCTTTCCTTTTTTCACAATGACAACCTCCCAATATACCGCCCCTGCTGATTGCATGGGATAGAGAGTGTCAAAGTGCTTTAAGCAAAAAGAAACGGCGGCTTTTCCATAAGCCACCGTTTCAAAGGCGCGTGAAAATATGTCTGCTTTACGACGGCTTTTTTTCTTTTGCCGTCGCGCGGCAGATTTAGTCTATTTTATATCCATTTGTTATAATATTTGCAATATCTAAATTTATTCTCTGTGGTTATTCAGTCACTTTTTTCGCCTTACCAAAAACAAAACACAAGCAAGAGAAAATACAATACTACATATAATGTACGTCCAATTAAAAAATGAAATATTGATTAAATATTGTGCAGATTGACTTTTAATGAAGTTAACATATGGCATATTGTTACCAATAGTTTCCATAACTTCAACAATGTTTGTCGGACTTAAATTATATAAAAACGAGCCAAACAAATATAATGTGATTTTTTCAACGATAGATGGTAGAAGAATAGCCAATACATAAAACCAAATTTTGTATTGATTACAGGATTTCCATAAATATATTGTTCCTAAAAGATACGGTATAATAGCAAGTAAACCGCCTAAAAGGGGTGTATATAAATGAAAGCCTAAAACAATAAATACAATACGAATTAAAAGGTACACTCCTAAAATAATTATCCAGTTCAGTAACAATACCAAAATAGAATTTTGCTTTTGTCCGTTTGTTACGTTACTCTGTTGTTGCA
>UQHT01000008.1 GCA_900540875.1 uncultured Collinsella sp. | reverse complement strand
GCGGGCCGTGTTCCGCTATGCGGTTGTCAATTTGCGAAAGAAATTATGCGTCACCCATCAAGTAGACCTCGCCCGCGTATCAAAGGCCCTCCTTTCATGCAACGCCCGCCCGAGTATGTGCTCGAGCGGGCGTTGTTATTTATGAGTTGAAATGTCGCGAAGCGACAAGCGAGAAGGCGACCACCCGACGGAGGGCCTTTTTGACGTAGCCACCCCCGCTTGTACGCAAATCCTACGCACAACGCAACAGGGCGTCCAAGAACTCCTGGTAGCTTTTTGCATGGGAGATGGCGCGCACAGCACCGGGCTTGAGTAGCACGCCCGAGATGTAATTGAACAGCTCGCCAAAAAACGCCCGGTCATCACGGGTAATCGACAGCATGATCACCGCATGCACCGTCGCGTTGTTCCACGCAAGGCCGCGCGGGAACAGAGCGACCGAGACGGCAGTGCGCTTGGCGTCCATATCGAGCGGGTGTGGCATCGCGATGTCACAGTATGCACTGGAGCTGATGTCCTCACGCTCCAGTAGGCGCTCAGTAAAATTCTCAAACGCGTAGCCACCCTCGATCAGCGGCGCACTCATCTTGCAAATCGCATCGCGCCAATCGTCAACCTCGGGCTCGATCGCAAAGAAATCCTCGGTGAAGAAGGTGCGCATGCTGCACTCAAGGTTTGTCCGCAGGCGCGCCTTAAGCAGCGCTTCGACACGCTCACGCATCAGCGAAATATCTTGCTTGCTAAAGAACGGAGAGACATTAACCACCGGTACCGGGCAATACCCCGACAGCGGCACGGTTGAAATCACGAGGTCAACGCGCGAGATGTCACCCGCCGCGTCGATGGCAGGCACGATACCCTCAACCACCACACAAGCATCAAGGGCATCGAGGAAACTGTCGATATGAGTCTCGTAGGCGTTGTGACGTGTGCACACCACCAGCGCATGCAGTTTATCGGCATTGGCGCGCTGCCCCTCCACCAAGCACCCCACGTGGAGCGCGATGTAGGCGATTTCGTCTTCGTTGACAGAAACGCCGGTCTCCGCAGCGATGACATCGGCGACAAACACCGCAACATCGTAAATAAACGGTTGACTGCTCTTGATGGCCTCGAGCTGCGGGTTACGCAACAGCATCCCGCAGCGCACGCGGGATAGCATATTGGCCAGATGCAGAGAGAAACGAAGCTCAAACTCGCCATCGCTCAAATTAAGCCCGAATTGATCGTGCACGCGCTCCACAATCGCACCCAACAGCTCGCGCGCATGCCGGTGCTCCGGGTCACTTGGTTCAAAACGATTCGCATGAATCAAGTTTGCACCCAGCATCAAGCGGACGGCATCGCGATCGGCATCGGACACGAGCACAGAGAAAAGGTCCTCGATAGCCGCGCAAACCTCACCCGCCACCTCGTCAAGACCCTCGCGCGCCTCGTTACCGGCGGGCTGAGCCGCCTTGACCGTCGTCGGTACCGACTCGAACCCATTGCTTGTGCGCTCCACGAAGATGGCAATATGTATGATGAGGCTCGAGAGCGCATAGCCGTTGATGTAGAACCCGCGGCGCTTCAGGCATGCGTCGATGCGCTCCTGCAACTGCGCGAGGTCGAGCTTGGGGAAATAGCGATTGATAAGGTCGATTTGGCTGAAATAGTCCTTCGTCTCGTCAAAGATCAGCTGGTTGACCATCTTCTTCTCACCCGATGCACTGCCCTCGATATACAGCGAGCCCGCGCGCGAACGCAGCACCAGGCCGTACCCGGACAACTCTCGTTTGATGGCAACCAGCTCATTATCGAGCGTCGCAAGCGAGATATAGAGGCTTTCCGCCAAATCAGCCGCGCGCACCTTGCGGTGGCGCATCAGCAGTTCAAACAGAATATAACGCTTGCGCGCCTCGGCCGTCTGCGGCACCTCGTTCGCCTGCTGCGACAGCAGCTGCGCCGCTGCTGTGGCATCCTCGATACGATAGCCCTTCGAGCTGGCAACAATCATGCCCTCATGGGTGCGATTCAGCGCGGTGATGTCGCTTTTGACAGTACGGGAAGAGCATCCAACCTGCGAAGCGATCTGAGACGCCGTGGTCCAGGACGCCCCGCTTTCGAGAATACGAACAATTTCCCTGCTTCGATCGGAACTCACGGCACCCTCCTATCATCGTCTCAGATAACTATACCTTCCGTCATAGGACCTGCCAATTTCACGCGCATTCAAATCTTTCACCGCGTAGGTGAAATAGCAATCGTGGAAGTGCTGGTTATGCGATGTTGCAGCACGAAAAACCCGCCTATTATCGTAACGACGATGAACGCGCCACGGGAACGGTATCCCCGAGCGCGGCGGACGGGCCACACGGGCACCGGCCGCGACGTATCATACGCCGACATAGAAAAGGAACGCTATGAACATCAGACTGTTCGAATTGCGCGACGACGAGGTCGCCGCCTACATGCGCGCTGCCGCCAATCTTCCAGCAGGCTACTCCATCTCCTTTGACACTCAAATCCTCTCCGAAGCTAACATTGACTCCGTTGCAGGCTGCGAGGGAATCATCATCAACAACAAATCCGTGATGTCCGCCGCTTTGGTGGAGCGCGCGCACGAGCTGGGCGTTCGTTACATCGCTATCCGCTGCGTCGGCTTCAACCACGTGGACGTCAAGCGCGCCCAGGAGCTGGGCATCAAGGTGTGCAACACCGCCTATCCGCCCTACGGCGTTGCCGAGTTCACCGTTATGCTCATCCTGATGGCCTTGCGCCGCTGCAAGGCCGCCATTTGGCGCCAGCAGGTGAATGACTACTCCCTGGACGGGCTGCTGGGCCGCGAACTGCGCACGCTGACCGTGGGCGTAGTTGGCACCGGCCGCATTGGTCGCACCGTCATCGACAACCTCTCCGGCTTTGGCTGCAAGATCTTGGCCTACGATCCCTACCCCAATGCCGAGCTGGCAAACCGCGACAGCCTCGAGTACGTTGACATGGATACGCTCGTTGCCAACTCCGACGTCATCACCCTGCACGTGCCCCTCATGGACTCCACCCGCGGCATCATCAATGCCGATGCCATCGCCAAGATGCGCGAAGATGTGACCATCGTCAACGTCTCGCGCGGTGAGCTCATCGACACCGATGCCGTCATCGAGGCGATTGAGTCCGAAAAGATCGGTGCGCTTGCTATGGACGTCTTCGAGGACGAAGTGGGCATCTACCATGAGAACCGTATGCACGACATTCTTGCCAACCGCAAGATGGCTTACCTACGCCAGTTCCCCAACGTGCTGCTCACCAACCACATCGCGTTCTACACCGATATCGATGTAAACTGCATGGTCGAGCAGGGCGTTGCCGCTGTTCCCGCTATGGTTGAGGGTACCTGTGCCACTCAATTGTAATCACACCCATTCAGCGCGATAGCGCACCTTAGCCCCCGTCGGAACTTAGGTCCGACGGGGATACTTTTGTTCTTGGGCTTTGCCTTCTCAGCATGATATGGGCTCATAACTCGTCGCAACGCGCCAGCGTGCAGAGCAATCTGGCAACGAAGGCGATGAACACACCACCGGATGAACTGCATCCTGGCCTTTTTGTTTTTAGAATCGTGTTGAGCGTGTCACTTGCCCCTGCTTGCAAGCCTGCTCCACCGGCCGCCGCGACTATCGCGCGCGATTGAGCACCTTACCAATCCCGATTGCATGGGCGCTGCGTCCATGCGCCTCTTTCCGTGTGGCGGATACGACCTTCCCGGTAGATGCCCCGCATCCTTGGTCGTATCTGCCTTTTTTGCTTTTGAGCGGCCCGCGCCGCACGTTTGTCTCAATCCGTAACATCTAACCGAACTTTTCGGTCCTACCTGTTACAGATTGAGACAATTCAGCGGCGCCGACAATTTTTTATGACGTGGCACAACTATGTCCCAATGCGAAGGAGATACCTATGCCCATCTGTGTGCCCGTCCGAGACATGAAGGACACTGCCACATTCACCGCACTTGTTGAGTCTGAGCGCGACGTCACCGTAACTAAGAACGGCTACGAGGCCATGCACTGCATCAGCAGCGACCAGTATCGCCTCATGCAAGAAGAAATCGCCAAAGCCAAGCTGCTGTCTCGTATGATGCTGGCAGAAGACGAGATATCGCAAGGCGACTACAGCGACTACGACTCCTTCGCGACCGCGATGCGAGACAAATATGACCTATAACGTCGTAATACTCAAAAGCGCACGATATGAGTACGAGAGTATTGTCGGATACCTTGCTCAAATCCTCATGAATCCACGTGCAGCGGGCAATTATGTTGCCGAGTTTGAATATCAGCTTGACCTGCTTCGCGAGCAGTCGCTCCTACGGCCCCTCTCCCACATACGGGAACTGGCGACACGCAATTATCGATCGTTTCCCGTCAACAACTACGCGTGCCTTTACAAGTTTGAGCGCGATGCGATCTATATCGCCCACGTCTTTCACCAGTCACAGGACTACGCCCGCCTGATCTAGCACGGCGGCACTCGCTAGCAAATGACCTGCGTGTGCTCCTCGATGGCAGTGCGGTCCTCGGCGGCGATACCCGGCTCACACACCACAGCGTCCAAATTGTCCAGGCGGCAGAAGGTGTAGAAGTCGCGTTTGCCGATCTTGCTGGAGTCGGCGATCAGATAGCGCGAGTCTGCCTTGCTAAAAGCGAGCTGCTGGATACGGCCCTCGTCCATGTTGGACGTAGACACGTCACCGTCCAAGATGCCGTTGGCGCCGATAAACGCCGCATCGATGCCCAGCGCGCGCAGGGTATCCTCGGCCGTTGGTCCCACAAAAGCGGCGGTGCGGCGACGGTACATACCGCCCACGAGGCACAGCTCGCAGTCTTCGCGCGCCTCGAGCAGGTTAAACACCGAAAGCGAATTGGTCACAATGCGCAGGCGAAACGTCGGCAGCATCGAGGCCATCTGCTCAACCGTGGTGCCCGTGCCCAAAAAGATGGTCGAGCCCTCCTCGATAAGCTCCACAGCACGGCGCGCAATCTGCAGCTTTTCCTCGGCATGCTTAGTGCGCTTTTCGCTGTGCGAATACTCATGGCGCAACATAGCGTGCGGACGGCCCTGTGCACTGCGGGCTCCGCCGTGCACGCGCTCGATCTCGCCTAGGCTCGCAAGTTCTTCGAGGTCGCGGCGAATCGTCATGTCCGAAACGCCCAACGCATCCGAAATCTCTTTGACCGAGACCGTGCCCTGCTCCTCGAGCAGCTGACGAACCTTATCCTGTCGCTCTGCCTTAATCACGATGAATCCTCGCCGTTCTTTGCGCGCATATCATTCAAACAGTAACGAACAAATTGTATCAGACTCGTACGCGTCAAAAATGAACGCCCGCACAGCTCCAATCATCACTTTTTTGAGAAAAATACCCCCAGCTTTAGTGGGGTGTAGTGATAATCTCGCCTGTTCGCGCTACAGTTTGTCGGAAATACCTCGATGTTAGGAACCAAATGATCACTTCCGAGCTTTTCGGCACCGCGCCGTGCGGTACCCCCGTTCATCGTTACACCCTCGACGGGCCCGAGATCTGCGTTCGCATTATGGACTATGGCGCCACGGTGCTTGGTATCGATGTGCCCGACATTCCCGGCAACGTGCGCGATGTGGTGCTGGGCTTCGATAAGCTCGAGGATTACTTTGACAACCCCGCCTGCTTTGGTGCGACCATCGGCCCCGTGGCAAACCGCACCGCTGGCGCCACGATCGCCATCGACGGCACGGACTGGCATATGCCCGCCAACGAGGGCGCCAACAACCTGCACAGCGACCTTGAGCACGGCCTGCACAAACGTGTGTGGGATGTTGAGCTCGACGAGGTCCATAACGCCGTGCGCATGACCACCTCGCTTAAGGATGGCGAGCTGGGCCTGCCCGGCAACCGAACCTTTACGGCCGTGTTTACCGTTACGCGCACCGGCGTCTTCCGCATCGATTATGGCTGCGAGAGCGACCGCGCCACCTACGTGTCCATGACCAACCACACGTACTTTAACCTTGCAGGCCATAACGCCGGCATGGACTGCGAACATTTCTTTGTCGCCAACGCCGCCCACTACCTGCCCATTAACGAGCAGAACATCCCCACCGGCGAGATTGCTCCGGTCGAGGGAACACCGTTTGACTTTCGCGAGCTTCGCCCCGTCGCACCCGGCATGGAGGCCGACGACCCGCAGATCAAGCAGGCCCGTGGCTACGATCACTGCCTGTGCATCGATGGCTATCAGTACGGCCGCAACCTGCGCCGCGCGATGCACGTCGAGGAGATGTGGACCGGTCGTGAGATGGACTACTACACCACTGCCCCGGGCGTGCAGCTCTACACCGGCAACTGGCTGGGCGACGAGCACGCCAAGGACGATGCCAACTATGGCTGGGGCGCCGGCTTTGCCCTCGAGGCCGAGATGTACCCCGACACGCCGCACCAGCCTCTGTTCCCGCAGGGCATTGTGGGCCCGGGCCATCCCTACAGCAATGTGATCGAATACCACTTTATGAGGCACTAAGCCCGCAACGCGACATATCGCACAGCAGCGCCCGCCGGCACCACCGCCAGCGGGCGCTTTTTCATCTTTTAGGCTCGTTTTTTCTGTGACTGTATGAGTGACATATCAAAACTATGCCCATTTACTACGTTTAGCCCGGGATGCTCGACCATGCACCGGTTTTTGTTACATTTGTGAGCAGTATACCTGCGGTTTTGTTTATCTCAAATTCGACATGCTCGACGATAGCCAATCAAACGTAGTAAATGGGCATAGTTTTTGACAGGCGGCATCGCGCGCGTCCCTCGCAAGGGCAAAATGATCCGTTTTCCTCCGTCCCCAAGGGATCAGTTGAACAGATTGCCAATGGGGTCGGGGGCGGAACTGGGGAGATAGCGGATTTCTAGCTCTATGCCGAGCTTTTGCAACTCTTTGAAGGCGGCGATGTCCGTATCGTCTACGGCAATGGTAGGCGTTGCAGAGCGCTTGCCCTCCCCTGCCTGCATATGGCCAATGCTGATCTTGGTTATTGGCACACCACCCTTAACCAGCGCGAGCGCATCGGCGGGTGAGGCCACTATGATCAAGATCCATTGACGCGGCGTTGCGGTATGAATGATGTCGATAGTCCTTTGCACCGAGAAAAACCGCGTCCAAACGCCTTCTGGCACCGCCACCCTCATTGGTGCCCATTGGCGCGAATCCGCCGCGATCTCATCGTTGACGATTAGGACAAGGTTGGAACCCACGGCTTCGTTCCACAGCTCAACGTCTTGCCCGTAAATGAAACGGTCATCGATACGCGTAAGAAGAATCTTGGGTTGAGCCATGGCTGCCCCATTCTGTTTGAGACCCATACGAGCGGGACGTCGACCACCAACTCAACAGCAGGTCAAGTAACAAATGGGCACTGCAGACATCACGCCTCTAATATTAGTGCATTTAAAGTGAGAAAAGCCGTCAGAACACTTGCGCGGATGTGCGATGTCCCGTATCATAGACAGCCGTTGACGCCTCAGTTGCGTCATCATATGGCCGCCAGCGTAGCTCAGTTGGTAGAGCACCGCTCTCGTAAAGCGGGGGTCACCGGTTCGAGCCCGGTCGCTGGCTCCATTGCACAAGATAGCCGCCTTCGGGCGGCTTTTTTGTTGCCGATTTCGGGCGCACATCCGCCAATCCAAGCACAACGCCGCCGGCAACTCCCCTACTCAACAAAAAGCCCCGCCAACCGCAATCCCCAAAGGAACCGCGATCAGCGGGGCCCAAGCGCGCTCCTCAATGGAATCACGCCATCAGACGAGCAGCTCAGACGAGCAGCGCGTTACTCCTCCCAGTAAGCGTCGGCAAGCAACTTAAAGCAGATCTTCTTGACCGGCTGTGCGCCATCGCCCGGGAACTCGAGCGTGGGCATGTGGGGCTCGCCGGCAACGAACAGCGCGAATTTGTCGTCGGCAAGATCGCCGGCGATCGAGGCGTCGGAATCGACCAGATCATAGTCGTCCTTCTCGTCAAACTCCTGGACCAGTGTCAGGCTGCCCGTAGCGACCTTGAAGGCCTCGCGACCCTCGACGTCGATCTGCAGGTCGTGATAGCGCTGATGCGTCTCATAGTGAGCCTCAGCCTCGGGACGCGTCGTGGGAGACATGACGTTCGCAAAGACCTTCTCACCCAAAATCGGATGGCTGCCGACCTCGAGCTGTGCCGGGTCGTTCTCCTCGAGCCAGTCGATCAGCACGTCGAGGCCCTTGAGCATTCCGCGGTATTCCTCGATATCGCCCAATGCACCGTAAATCATCTAAATCCCCTCTCGGATCGTTTATTTGGCAGCTACTCGGTAAATGCATTACCGACGCTGTTGCCACCCACATACGTCTCGACCAGGGTAAGGTCGGGATTGAACACGACAAACTCGGCGTCGCGCCCCAGCATAATGCTACCGCACTTGTCGTCGACATGAGCTAGCAAGCAATGCCGGGGCCGACGCCCAGGCTTTTACAGCTCGGTCACGACAACGCCGTTGTAGACCTCGTCCCAACGGTCCATGACCAGATGGCCGGTCATGGGATCCATGGCATTGAGCTTGCCGCAGGTGTTGGCGGTACGCAGCACCGTCTCGTCATCCGCGCCAGCAGCAATCGCATGCGCGAAGCCGGCAATGGTCGAATCGCCAGAGCCCGTAGCGTTAACGGCGGGGATATCGGGGGTCTTGGCGCGGAATGCACGGCCATTATGGAAGCCCACGGAGCCGGCAGCGCCCATGGACACGACGACCCAGGGGATATCGGAGAAGCGGGCATCAGAGGCGAGCGCGGCGCGGAGCTCGTCCACATCGTCGGTGGTAAAGCTCGTGCCCAGAAGGCCGTTAATCTCGGTCAGGTTAGGCTTGACCAGCTCGGGCTTAATTTCGGACTTAAGGGCGGCCTCGAGCGAAGCACCCGAGGTATCGAGCAGCACCTTGGCGCCGGCGTTCTCGGCAATACCCGTGATCTTGGCGTAGTAGCCCGCCTCGACACCACGGGGCAGCGAACCCGAGATGGTAACGACAGCGGCCTTGCTCGCAAGCTCGGCGAACTTGGCGGTAAAGGCATCGAGCTCCTCGGAGGCAATCGTCGGGCCGCTCTCGAGTAGCTCGGTCTGGTTGCCGGCGTGGAGGATGTTAAGGCAAATGCGAGTCTCGCCCTTGATGGGTACAAAATCATTCTTAATGCCGTTGGCATCCATGAGCTCGGCCATGTAGGCGCCCATGTGGCCGCCGAGTAGACCGGTTGCCACAACGTCGTCGCCCAGCTGACCCAGTACACGGGCCACGTTGAGACCCTTGCCGCCGGCGGTCTTTTCGGGCGTCACACGGTTAACGTCGTCGATAATGAGCTCATCGAGCTGATAGCGTGTATCGACGGACGGGTTCATCGTAACGGTGAGGATCATTTTTAGCTCCTTATCTCGCAGGCTCCTTGTGCCTCGCGATACGAGTCGACAAAACGGAATTACAGAATCTCAATCGTGAACGAGCGAACGACGGTCTCCTTGGGCTTGGCGACAAGGCAGCCACGCTTATGCTCAAGCACGTCGTCCTCATCGGAGCAGGTCGAAAGGCCGCCCCAAGGCTCAACTGCCACAAAATCACCCTCGGGCTTGCTCCACACAATGAGATATGGGAAGCCCTCAAAGCTCAGGCGAACGCCCTTGTCCTCGCCCTTTTTGGAAAGCGTGACCTGGCGGCTCTCGAGCACGTCAAAGATGGTCTCCGCAAAATCGAAGAGCTCGTGCGACAGGGGCAGCGTCTTTCCCACCATGGGGTTCTTGGAGCGCTTGTCCACGTCAATCAAGCCAGTCGAAGGGACAGCGGTGCAAAGCTCTGCAGCCTCTTCTTTCTCAAAGCGCAACTCGTAGTCCGTATAGGCCTCGCCCTCATCGAGCGGGCACCTAAAGCCGGGATGCCCACCGATAAAGAACGGCATGTCCTCGGTGCCCTCGTTGGTAACCTCATAGGAGACACGCACGGCGGCGTCCTCGAGCGTATAGCGGGCGACGAGCCTAAACGGATACGGATAATCGCTCAGCAACGCAGCGTTATCCTCGGACGCCAGACACACAGCCAACTCGTTCTCGCCTTGGCTCAGCAGCTTCCACTCCTGCTTGCGCGCAAAGCCGTGGCGAGCGAGCTTTACATGATGCCCGGCAAACGTCATGGCACTACCATCGCGCAGGCCTCCGCAAATCGGAAAGCAGACCGGCGCCTGGCCGGACCACACGGCGGGGTCACCCTGCCACAAGTACTCGCGACCTCCGGCCTCAATCGAGGTAAACGAACCACCAGCCGTGGACACCTTAATAGAAATCGAATCGTTGGAGAGAGCGTATTCCATTGCCCATCCTTTCGAACAACTGCTTTTTGCTCGCAAGTACCCGTCTCGGCTCTGACCAATGGACAAACCCGCACGCTCATCGATGCGTCCGGTATCCCGGCCATGTAACGGGGTACCATACAGACATTGATGCAATTACAGCTGAAAGGCCTTCTTATGCGAACCATCATTCTTTATGCCTCACGCCACCACGGCAATACGAAAAAGCTCGTGGACGCCATCGTCGAGGCGCACCCCGAAATCGATACCCTCGACGTGAAAACACTCGGCAAAAACGAGTATCCCAACCTGCACGAATACCATCTGATTGGTGTCGCCACGGGCATCTATTACTCCGAGATCGACAAGGACATGGCACGCGTGCTCACTAACGTGTTGCAGCCGCAGGACAAGGTGTTTGGCCTTATGACCTACGGTGGCAAAAACAAGTGGTACGGCAAGGATATCGATGGCATCTGCCGCATGAGGCAGGCCATCTTTATGGGTGTCTACGGCTGCCCCGGCTTTGATACGTGGGGGCCGTTCAAACTCACCGGCGGTGTCCAAAAGGGGCACCCGACCGCTGAGGAAATTAAGGGTGCCGTCGACTTCTTCGACAAGATCGAAGACGAGTATGGAGACATCATCGTCGAAGAGTACGCCAAGCGCGAGAAGCGCCTAGCCTACGAGAAGGAGCATCCTGCAGGAGGCCTGGTGGCCGGCGTTAAGCGTACGGCAAAGAAAATCGCTAGCAAGCTGTAACTGTAAAGGTGCTTTTGAGCGTTTAACCCGTACGGCGGGTCCGAGCAGATTCGGGCCCGCCGTCTTTTTCTTTCGTTACTCGGTAAAGGCGTTGCCGACGCTCTGGCCGCCAACATACGTCTCGACGAGGGTGAGCTCATGGTCGAACACGACAAAGTCGGCGTCGCGACCCGGCATGATGCTGCCGCACTTATCCTCGATGTGCGCGGAGCGTGCCGGCACCTCGGTTGCCATGCGAATGGCGATATCGGCGCTGGCGATGCCCCAGTCGACGATGTTCTTGACGCCCTGGGCAAGCGTGAGCACCGAACCGGCAATGCTCTTGCCATCGGCGAGCCAGCACAGGTTGTCCTTCATGATGACGTCCATGCCGCCGCTGGTGTAGCTGCCCTCGGGCATGCCGCCGCAGCCCAGGCAGTCGGTGATGAGTACCGTGTGCTGCCAGCCCTTGGCCTGCAGCAGCGCCTTGATGGCGGCAGGGTTTACGTGCTTGCCGTCACAGATGATCTCGGCGTAGGTCTCGGGCGTGGACATGGCAGCACCCACGACACCGGGCTCACGGTGATGCAGCCCGCGCTGGCCGTTATAGGTATGCGTAAAGCAGCTGGCGCCGGCGTTGATGGCGGCGATGCACTCATCGTAGGTGGCGTCGGAGTGACCGATGCTGGTCACCACGCCCTTGGCGTTCAGAGCAGCCGCATAAGCAGCGGCACCGTCGCGCTCGGCCGCCATGGCGCTCTTAACGATGCGGCCACCCGCAGCCTCCTGCCACTGATCGAAGACCTCCTCGGAGGGGTCGATCAGATAAGCGGGGTTCTGCGCGCCCACGTGCTTCATGGTAAAGAAGGGGCCCTCCAGGTAGATGCCCTGAATGCGAGCACCGCAGAAGTCGGGGCCGCGACCCTCGTCCGCCTGGGCGATGGCGGCGCAGGCGTCCTTGATCTGCTCGACGCCATCGGTGAACGTCGTGGGCAGCCAGCTGGTGGTGCCGCGACGGGCGAGCTCGGTCGAGCTGATATCGATGCCCTCGGGATCGTTATCGGTAGTCGAGTGGTTATAGAAGCCATGGATGTGGGTGTCGACCATACCCGGTGCGATCCACGATCCCGTGTAATCCTTAATCTCGCAAGAGGGCTCGTCGGCCTGCCAGGCGCCAAAGACGCCATCCACGACCATAAGATAGCCGCCCAGTTGCGGGCCTGCCGGCAAGAAGAACTTGTCAGCCTTAATTGCGTACGTGCTCATATGCACTCCTTGCTTCTAAAGCAGTTGACTGTGGTGATGCTTATACCCAGCTCACGTAAAACAAAAAGCGCCCGCCCGCCGTTATGAGCGGACGGGCGCCCTTACAGGGGGACGCGATTAAGCGGTGAAGGGGTGAATCGTCACGCCCTTGACCACGCGGTTGACCGTGCCGGTGGGGCTCGGCGTATCGGGCGTGTTGCCCACGCGCACGGAGTTGAGCAGGCTGATTGCCTGGGCAAACATCACGAACGGCAGAGCAAGGTAACCCTCGGGGAGTGCCTCATAGCCCTTAAAGGTGAAGGACTCACCCTCGTAGACAGTAGCGCCATCCTGCTGAACGGCAACGGTGTGCTGAGCAATATCGTCGCCACCGATCTCGTTGAGGATGTCGATGTCGTACTGACGGGTGTAGGCGTCGTTGTTCACGAATACGAAGACGAGCGTCTTATCGTCGACGAAAGACTTAGGTCCGTGACGATAGCCCATGGAGGTGTCGTAGGAAGTAGCAACCAGACCGTGAGCGAGCTCGAGGATCTTGAGCTGGCTCTCCTGAGCAAGGCCGCCAAAGGAGCCGGAGCCCAAGTAGGTCACGCGGTTGAAGTCGCCAGCGAGGTAGTCGGCAACCTCGGACTCGCGAGCGATGACCTCCTCGCCCATCTTGGCGATGGTCTCGACCCACTCGGCCTTCTGCTCGTCGGAAGCCTCGTCAAAGATGAGGGTAGAGAGCAGGGTCATGCAGGTGTAGGAGCCGGTCATGGCGAAGCCCTTGTCGTTGGCGCGCGGAATGAGCAGCGTCAGCGCGTTGGGATCATCGGCAGACTCAACGGCGAGCTTGCCCTCGGGAGCGCAGGTGATGTTGAGGAACTTGACGTTGTGAACGAGCTCCTTGGCAACGGCAACGGCGGCAAGGCTCTCGGGGCTGTTGCCAGAGCGGGCAAAGGAAACCACGAGCGTGGGATCCTCGGCGCGCAGGAAATCGCGCGGAGCGCTCACGATGTCTGTCGTGGCGATGGGCTTAAAGTCGTAGAGATCAGTGTTGCCAGCGTGACGCAGGTACGGGGCGCAGGTATCGCCAACGTAGTCGGACGTACCGGCACCGGTGAAGACAACGGACAGACGGCCCTCGCCCATAGCACGAGCCTCGGCCAGGAAGGCCTCGATGGCCTCCTTGTTCTCGCGATAGATGTTGAGCGTATCACGCCAAAGCTCGGGCTGCTGAGCAATCTCGGCCGTGGTGATCTGGGCGCCGAGCTCGGTGAGCTCCTCGACACTCTTCTCGAACATTTCTAATACCTCTCTCTAGAAGTAATCCTCTGACGTGCAATTATACACTTCGGTTGGTTATCTGGTAGTAACCAGTTAAATGCAAAGAATCACCATATGGAAACGATGCGGACACTAGTTGCTACGCTGGTGGTAAACCTTGTATTTAAACTGATCGGCACGAGCAACCGAGAGCGTATACTCCACAACCTCGTTTGACTCGTTATACGTAGTCCTAACCAAATCGAGCACAGGCGAGCCCTCGACAATTTCCAAAAGGTGGGCATCGGTGGGACGGGCTATGCTCGCATAGAACTCCTCTTCGGCCACGCGTATCTTTTGCTGAAAGTCTTGCTCAATCACATCGTAAAGCGGCTTACGCTCCAGCAGCGGTCGCTTTAGGGATAGAAATTGACGAACCGGTAGATAGCTGCGTTCGACCATCATGGGCATGTTGTCGGCAGAACGAAGGCGCTTGAGCTTAAAAATGCGATCACCGATACGTAATCCCATATGCTCGGCCAGATTCTTATCGGCCTCCATCTCGCAAAAATCGAGAATCGTGGTCTCGGGGTCGCGACCCATCGCGCGCATCTGCTCGGTAAAGCTGTAGGACTGCATAAGATTGGTTGCCTTTGCCGAACGGTCGGTCACAAAGGTACCGCGACCGTGCTGCCGAACCACCAGTCCTAAACGCTCCAGTTCCTGCAGAGCCAGGCGTACCGTAGTGCGCGAGAGACCATAGCGCTCCGAAAGTTCGCGCTCGGAAGGAATCATGTCACCGGCGCGATATTCATGGTCAATCTTTTCGGTCAGAATATCGACCAGCTGATCGTACAGCGGTTGCTTACGCGCTCCGATCGCCATCCTATCCTCCCTTTTGCTCGAATTCGGCTAACTACCTAGGGTGTTAAGCATTATCAGTCCGCAACACCCGAATCATCAAGAAAACAAAAGCCGCGCGCTCTTTCGAGCACGCGGCTTTTAACATACACATGGCTTAAGGGGTCGGGGTGTGAGCCGCGTAGGGACACACCCCTCAAGCTAGAGCCTTACCAGATGCTCGGCCAGAGACCAAGCGGGCCAGCGCCCAGGATGCCCAGGACGAAGAGCAGCAGAATGCCCTTGGTCGGGGTCCAGCTGTGCTTAGCGAACATGTAGTAAAGCAGCAGCGTAAGCATAAGCGGAACGAGCTTCGGGACGATGGTGTTGAGGGTGTCGGCAACAGAGAAGTTGACCGGATCCTCGGTGACGGTAGCGTAGGTCACGGACTCCATGCCGTTGCCCAGATCGGCGACGCCGCACTTGACCTCGTTGCCGTCGGCATCGGAAGCGGTAAGGGCGTTGCCGTCCTTATCGGTCATGGCGATGGTACCGGCCTCAGCGGTCTCGGTATCGATGCCCTCCATACCGGTGAAGTTCTCGGCCTCCTTCTCGGAGACGATCACGGTAGTAGCGGAGAGGCCACGGGTGGTGCCATTGGGGATCTGGAGGTTGATCTGGGTGCCACCCATGGTGACGACCAGGCAACCGACGACGAAGACGCCCATGATGGAAGCGGCACGCGTGAAGGCCTGCATGTTGGCGGTCAGAGCGTCAATAGCGCTGGTGCCAAGCTTGTAGGACCAGTTCATGAGCCAGAAGCGCAGAGCGAACTGGACGACGTTGAAGATCACCAGGAAGATGATCGGCGCAGCGGCATTGCCGTTGATGGCCATGTTGGAGGTGATGCCGGCCGTGATAGGCACAAGCGTCAGCCAGAACAGGGCGTCACCGATACCACCGAGCGGGCCCATTGCGGCGACGCGGACGGCGCGGATCGTGGGGATGTCAACCTTGTTCTGCTCGAGCGAAAGCACGATGCCCATAACAAAGGTGACAAGGAACGGATGGGTGTTGAAGAACTCCAGGTTGTGGCTCATGGAAGCCGCGAGGTCGTTCTTGTTGGTGTGGATCTTCTCCAGACCGGGGATGATGGAGTAGAGCCAACCGGCGGCCTGCATACGCTCGTAGTTGAACGAGGCCTGCAGGAAGCAGGAGCGCCAGGCCATCTTGTTGAGGGTCTTCTGGTCGAGCTGCGGAGCAGGAGTGAGATCCTCGTAGTGCTCCGGGATCACATACTCATTAGATGCCATCTTCGAAGTCACCTCCGTCAGAAACAGCTGCACCCTTCAGCTCGGTCTGCTGCTGGAAGTCCCAGAAAGCGATGCCGAAGCCGATGAGAGCGAGGATGAGCAGAGCAGGGGTTGCCAGAGAATCGTTGGCAACGGTGATGAGCGCGAGGCCAAAGCCCATGAGGAAGAAGCCCCACATATCGCGGTTCATCATAACCTTGAGCAGGACGGCGAAGCCGACGAAGCGCATCATGCCGCCTGCAGCGGAGAGACCGGTCTGCAGCCAAGTCGGGATGGCGGAAGCGATGGTCTGACCGATGGTGGCGCCAGCGATGAAGAACAGGGTGACGACGACGGCGAAGATCAGGCCGAGCAGAGCCATGGCGAAGTAGTTCAGACGCTCGATACCCTTGGTGTCAGCGTTGTGAGCCATGTTGTCCGCAGAGGACATGAGCGGCGACATAAGCGTGAAGACCAGGGTAACGCCGAGCTGACCAAGCAGAGCGAACGGAATGGCAAGGCCGACTGCCGCGTTGGGCTCGAGGCCCGTAGCGATAGCGAGAATGGCTGCCATGATGCCGCCGATGACGGCGTTAGGCGGCTGAGCGCCTCCGATCGGCATGTTGCCGATCGTCATGAGCTGATAGGTACCACCCACGAGAAGACCGGTGTTGAGGTCGCCAAGGATAAGACCGATGACGGCGCCGGTGACGATGGGCTGATAGAGAGACTCGAGGAAGTTGAACTGGTCGATTGCCGCGACGAACGTGACGATGAAGACCAGAGCGACCTGGATGATCGAGTATTCCATCTTGCTCCTCCTTTCAAAATGTATGTACGCACTTTGGATTTCACGTACAGAATGTCAGGGTTTCATTCCTGACAACGTGGATCATGAGGATTACGAGAAGAGCTTGCTCGTGTCCTCAACAGGCGTGCTCGGAACGCGCCTGATCTCCAACTCCACCCCCAATTCCTGCAGCTCTTTAAACGCAGCGACATCCTCGTCGTTAACTGCGACGGAGGTGGCGACTTGGCGCTTTCCTTCCGACATGTGCATGTTGCCGATGTTTACCTTCTTTATAGGCACACCGCCCTTGACGAGCGTAAGCACGTCTTCCGGTGTTTCGGCCACGATGAAGATCTTCTGGCGCGGGCTCGCCTTGCCAATGACGTCGATGGTCTTCTGCAGAGAGAAGAAACGAGTAGCGACGCCGGCGGGAGCGGCCATCTTCATGAGGTTCTGGCGCATGGTGTTGGTCGACACGTCGTCGTTGGCGACGAGGATGAGGTTGGAGCCCAGGGTGGAGTTCCACTGGGTCGCGACCTGACCATGGACCAGTCGGTTATCGATGCGGGTAAGAAGAATGTTGGGTTCTGCCATGTTGATCAGCTTCCTTTCGTTATTTGCTGACGACAGTTACTTGATCTCCTGAATCGCGTAACGCGAAACATCTACAACGGCGCCGGATCGGACTTTGATCTGGACCTTCTCGCCTTCGATGCCTTTGACGGTTCCGTAGATACCGCCGGCGAAAAGAACCTCCTGACCCGGCTTGAGCTCCGTGTGCAGCTCCTTGAAGTACTTCTGCTTCTTCTTCATGTTGATTTGCGACCAGATGGTGTAAATCAAGCCCATGACGACAAGCAGGCCTAAAAGAGCGACCGAGGAGCTCAGGACGCTGGCTCCGAAATCGGCCATTAGATGCCGTCCTCGTCACCGAAGATATCCTCTTCCTCGGCACCAGCGACGGAGGCAACCGTCTGGGCGGTGATGCCCGTCTGGCCAACGGTCACGGCCTGCTCGCCAAGCTCGGCGAGCGTAGCGTTGCCGCGGAGGAACAGAAGCTCAATAACCATGGGAAGGTTCGTGCCAGTCAGAATCTCGACGTTGTCGACATCCTGGGCAATCATCATTGCCTGGTTGAACGGGGTACCACCAAGCAGGTCGGTAAAGACGAGCACGCCATCGCACTCCTCGCGCATGGCGGTGATAGCGGCGCGGAGATCCTCACCGTAGGAAGCAGCCTGGTCGCCCTCGAAAGGAACGACGGTAAAAGCGGGCTGATCACCGGCGACCATAGCGATAGCGCTTGCGAGGCCGGGTGCGAACTGTCCATGACCGGTAAGAATAAAGCCAACCATTCAAATTTCCCTTCCGAAGGTGTGTACGATCTGAGTCCGATGATGTTCGGAAGCCAGCGGGCGAGTGCCCTTAAAGCTTCTTGGAAAGCGTTCTTTAAAGACCAGTGGTTTCTTAACTGGTAGTAACCACGTGACGTGTTGTTGTCACTATATCACCACAGAAGAGGTTGCTTTCGTTGATTCATACAGTAAAACGTTTTTGCACCGTTCACGGTGAAAAATCGACCGTTTACCGCTCATTAACACTTCTACCTGCGGTTTTGAAACCGTTTCGAAATGATTTGACGAAAGATCGGAACTTTTTTTGTGTCTAAACAACGCAGGGTGGCTAAAAATGGCTTGTAGAAAAAATGCAGGTCATTGTGAAGATTTGTGAATTGGTCTTTTTGACTTAATACCAGTTAGAACCAGTTTCGATATTATCGGTGAACGGTAGTTTTTGACCGTTCACCGGTTATTTGCAATCGTTTGCAGCCGTTTTCCCATATGAATTAGGGAGACCCGATGAAGCACTTGCGCGGTTGCAGGATATTTAGATACTCGTCCATCCCCCACGTGCCAAACTCTCGCTCCCTAAATATGCCACAAGCTCTCGCTATTCGTCTCACAAACATTACTTACTCTTACTCTAATCTGTAATTGTTTATCGTTTATCATTAAGTATGATATAAGATACAAGTATCATCCAAGACATTGGTTGGAGGAGCTATGATCCGCTGGAACGTATCCAAATCGAATGAAGCCATCGACCGTGAACAGGCAATAGCCAAACTGAGGAAGCTCACTCGCTACTGCAAATGGGGCACAATCTGCACCATCGTGGCGCTCGCTCTGGGACTCCTCGCAGTCATTGCAATCTACGATCTACTCATATTGCCTAGCCTCTCCCAAGGGTTCTGTCTCCAATCCGTAGAGCTTGAGGCTAGCGAAGGGCCAATTCTCGCTCTCGTCGGCACCAATGAACAGACTCCTCTTATGCTTGTCGCGCACGACGGTCATACTGCCATAGGGAGCGGCATGATGGCATGCCTCGCGCTTGCCATCGCGCTAAGCGCATACAGGTTTTTCTCCGCCATTGAAAAGGCGGGCAGGCCCTTTGACCTCGAATGCATCCGCATACTACGTCAAGTAGGACATTTGTTCCTTATTGGCGGCGTTGCTGTGAAGCTTCTTGGTGCCATAGTCACGGGGCTGATACTCTCAGGATTTGGCGGCAACTTTACGGATGCGCTTGGTGGCCAGCACCTCGACCTCTCTATGGTCTTTGCAGGCCTGATTATTAGCCTGATTGCCAGCGTCTTCCAGTACGGGTGTATCCTGCAAAAACAAGATGACGAGTTGCTCTAGGGGGAATCCATGATTATTCTGCGGCTTGACCGCATGCTTGCCGAACGCAAGATTTCATCCAAAGAGCTTGCGGAACGCGTGGGTATCTCCCAGGTCAATATGTCGCGTATCAAGACGGGCAAGGTTTCTGCCGTGCGCTTTTCAACTCTTGACGCGATATGCCGGGCTCTCGACTGCCAACCGGGCGATGTGCTGGAATATATGCCTGACGATGAAGCCGATAACCTCTTTGGACTTAAAGATTAATAGGCATAATGTAGCCACCAGCGCCCAAACGCAAATAGCCCGCTAGAACGGATATCGTTCTAGCGGGCTTATTCAGATAGTTCGGCTACGCGATCGATAAGCTCAGGCAAACCTTACGCGAACAGGCCGTAGATGCTGATGTTGGCCTTGGCGTACAGGCCGTTAGCGTACTCGGTCCACTTGGAGCTGGCGCTCGAAGCCTGCGAGGAGTACTGCTGGTAGGCGGTGTAATAGGCGGTCATGGCCTGCTTGTAGGTGGCACTATCGGCGGTAAAGGCATCGTCGGCGAAGGCCTTAGCGTAGGTGCTGTTCTCGTCCTTCCAGGTTCCCTTCGAGCTATCCCACTCGTCACCGGCAAGGTTGATGATGTAGTCGGCGTAATCCTTGCTCGCGGTCTCCTCGTTGCCGTCAGCAGGCTCAGTCGGAGCAGTCGGCATGCTTGCGGAGCCATCGCCCACCTTCTCCTTGTAGAGCTTCTGCAGCGTCGCGGACTGACGGACGATCTGCTTGGCCTGGTCCTTGGACACGCCGTACTGCGTGGCCATGGTCTTGTAGTCGGAGGTGCCGATGGAATCCTCGGCGTACTGCTTCATTTCCTTGGAAGAAACGGTAATGCCCTCGTCCTCGGCAGCGTCCAGCAGGATCTTGTTGCGCACGTAGGACAGGATAACGTCGGCAGACGGAGCGGTGTAGTTGCCATCGCTATCCTTGACGGTGTCGAGGCTGTACTGGCTCTCGATAGCCTCGCGCGCGGTGATATCGCTCTTCTTGCCGTTGTAGCTATAGCTTGCCACGGTCGAATCGAGCTGATCTTCGGTCAGGGTCGACGAGCCGACACCCTTGCCGCCAAAGCCGCCATTGCCAATAAAGAAGCCGACCACCGCAGCAATCACGATGGCGACCACAAAGGCGGCAATCATCGTCTTCTTGTGCTTGGATGCATGGTCGTCCGCATCGGAACCCAGAATATCGTCGTCCTCATCCTGGGCCTCGGGCATCAGATTCTCGTCAGCGGCATCCGCGGCAATCTGAGCCTCCAGTCGGGCGTCCTCCTCCTCGGCCGTCGTGCCGGCGGCAATGTGCTCGGCAGACGTACCGGCGACCAGATCGATCTTCTCGTCCTCGTCACCGTCGGGGCCTTCGCCGCGCTCGATGATCTGGATGCCGTCGATCTCGTCCTTCTCGTCCTTCTTTTGAATCAGACCCATATCAGTTACTCCTTGTTAGGAAACATAGTCTTCAATAGAATACGCCCGACAGAGTGCCGGGCGTATTGATTCTTAGGTTATACGCAAACACTTAAGTACTATTTAGGCGTTTGCAGCCTGCATGTCTTAGGCCAGGTGCGCGATAACGGCATCGGCAAAGGCCTGCGTGCCCACGGCGCCCTCGACGGAGCCGGTCTGGGCACGACGCACGTCGCCGGTAACCTGCTTACCCTCGTCGAGCGTGGCGGACACGGCGGCGCGGATACGATTGGCCGCATCGCTCTCGCCCAGATGATCGAGCATCATAGCCGCAGACAGAATCTCGGCCGTGGGGTTGGCGATATCCTGGCCAGCGATATCGGGCGCGGAGCCATGCGTTGCCTCGAAGATGGCGCAGTCGGCACCGATGTTGGAGCCGGGGGCCATACCCAGGCCACCTACCAGGCCGGCGCACAGGTCGCTGACGATATCGCCGTACAGGTTGGGCAGCACCAGGACATCGAAGTCGTTGGGGTTCTGGACCAGGCCCATGCAGGTGGCGTCGACGATCTTGTCGTTGAACTCAATATCGGGATAGTTGGCGGCCACCTCGCGCGCAACGCGCAGGAACAGGCCATCGGTCGCCTTCATAATGTTGGCCTTGTGCACGGCCGTCACCTTTTTACGGCCGCAGCGGCGGGCGTACTCAAAGGCGTACTCCACAATGCGGCGGCTCTTGGCGATGGAGATGGGCTTAATTGAGATGGCGGAATCGGCGGCGAAGGTCTTCTGACCCGAGCGCTCGACAAGCTGTGAGAGCTCCTCGACCTCGGCAGCGCCCTCATCGAACTCGATCCCGGCGTAGAGGTCCTCGGTGTTCTCACGCACGATGACCAGGTCGACGTCGCGGAAGCGCGAGCCGTCGCCCGGCTGCGACAGGCAGGGGCGCACGCAGGCGTACAGGTCGAAGTGCTTGCGCAGGGCCACGTTAACGCTGCGGAAACCCGTGCCGACCGGCGTGGTGATGGGGCCCTTGATGGCAACCTTGGTCTCGGCGACCGCATCGAGCACATGTTGGGGCAGCGGCGTGCCAAACTCGTCCATGACGCCGGCACCGGCCTCCTGGACGTTCCAGTTGATCTGGACACCGGTGGCCTCGACCACGCGGCGCATGGCCTGCGTAATCTCGGGACCGATGCCGTCACCGGGAATCAGGACTACATCGTGCGCCATAATCTGTTACTCCTCGTCTTCGGCGTCGTCAGATTTTTTAACGCTAGCACGCTTCTTCTTTTTGGAGAGATCCAGGCCAAAACGTTTAACAAGCATTTCGCAAATCTCGCTCGAACGGGCCTTAAGATAGCTGCCCTTACCGTTCTCGGCATCGAACTTAAGGCGCAGCGCAAGCTTCTCGGCAACCTCGGCGTCGATCTCGCCCTGGCAAAACTCGTACAGGCAACCGAGCATGTCGCGATACTCAAGGTCGCCGTGGTAGCACTGGATGGCCTCGTCCAGGATGGGCCAAGCCTCGCGCGAACGCTCGACGCTCGTGGCACCCCACACGCACAGCAGGCGGAAGGCGGCATAGCGCAGCGTGGAGGAAATCTCGTCGAACAGCGCGGTCTCGGCGCCCTCAAAGGCGTCCTCCATCTGCTCGGGGCAGGTGGTGGCGAGCGCCGTCAGGGCATCGAGGGCCTCCCAGCGGGTCTGCGCCTCGGGGCGGTCGAGCGCCTCGATCAACGCGGGCACACAGGGCACGACGCGCTGCGGATCGCGCTCGGCAAGCAGGTGCAGCACGCGGGCGGCAAACTGGCGGATGCGGCGCGTGGGGCAGCCGAGCTCCTGGACCAGACGGTCGACGGCGTTCTCGTTCTCCTCTGCCAGCTGGAGCTGTGCCAGCTCCTCGTCGGTGAGCTGTTCGTCTTTGTTTTCTGCCATAGTTACCTCTTCTTTTTATTTCTTGGCGTGCTTGCCAGCACCCTTGCTGTCATCGGTGACCGAGATGAGCTGCCGGTCGGCCGCGCCATTGCGACGTGCACGGCGGCGCTCCTCGGCGTCGCCCGCGTCGGCGGCGGCGCGATGAGCCTTGTTGACGTTAAAAACCTCGTCGTGCTTGCGCCATGGACCGACGGACTCGCCAAAGCTCATCTTAAGGCCGGCGATAAAGCCGCCGAGCCAGCCGATCGGCGCAAACTGCACCAGCGGGAACAGCGAGAACACCCAGGTCAGTAGGACGACCGCCGCCGCTCCTGCAAAGTTGGCAATCCAGTAGTCGCGCTTGGTGATGACACGCTTTTCGCACGCCCACTGGCCGCACAGAAAGCCGATGTAGATCGCAAAGAGAAAGAGTACCAGCGCAAGCACCACGAACGTCCAGCTCATGGGCGCTACTCCCCGTGATGGTGGCCGCAGCAGCACTCGTGGCCGTCGTCATGGCCGTGGCCGCCGCAGCACTCGTGGTCCTCGCCATGGTGATGGCCACAGCCGCACTCATGGTCCTCGCCGTGCTCGCCGCAACCGCAACCTTCCTCGTGAGCGCCATGCTCCTCGGGGCGATACTGCGACCAGTCCAGACCGGCGGCGATGGCGTCGGCCTCCTCCTTGTAGAGAACCGTGATGGCCTGGGTGCCCAGCTTGGCGCCACCGATGGCGTCGAGCATGTCGTAGAGCGTAAAAGCGACGTCGGCACCGGGCAGCGCGAGCTCGCGGTCATCGGCGTAAGCGAGCGCCAAGCGCAGGTCCTTAATGAAGTGCTCGACCATAAAGCCGGGCTTGTAGTCGCCGTCAAGCGCCTTGGGAGCCAGGCTCTCCATGGCGCCGGACTTGCCGGTACCGCCCAGGATCATCTGGCGGGTCTTCTCCAGGTCAAGGCCGCTCAGCTCGGCAAATGCCATGGCGTCTGCCATGCCGACCATGCAGGCGCCCAGCGACACCTGGTTGGCGAGCTTGGCAGCCTGGCCCTTGCCGGCGCCGTCGAAGCAGCAGATGTTGGCCGCAAAGGTGGCAAGGATGTCGCGGACCGGCGCGATGTCGTTCTCGGTAGCGCCCACGATAGCCGTGAGCGTACCGGCGATAGCGCCCGACTCGCCGCCGGTGACGGGGCAGTCAAACGCCATGCGGCCGGAAACCTGGGCGGCCTCGGCAATGTCGCGCGCCAGCTCGGGCGAGCTTGTGGTGAGGTCGATCAGGACCGCGCCGGGCTTAGTGCACGCGAGCAGGCCGTCGCCCGCCAGGTAGAGCTCCTCGACCTCGGAGGGATAACCCACCATGGTAAAGACGACGTCGGCGCTCGCCACGGCATCTGCCGGCGTATCGGCCCAAACGGCACCGCGCTCGATAAGCGCGACGGCCTTGGACTTGGTACGGTTGTTGACCGTGACGGGATAGCCGGCATCCAGGATGTGGCCGGCGATGGGGGCACCCATGATTCCGGTGCCGATGAATGCGACAGAGAGCTTGTTTGCCATGAAGCCTTTCCTTTTGGGTTGGGTGTTATTACCAGGTTGAATACTCGGTGCCAGCGTTTGGGCTGTGAGTTGGGATCGATTACGGCCGCGTTACTTGCCTACTGACCGCGCACGCGGCGGGCGATGCGGTCGGAAAGCGACGCCTTGTCGGCGCGGTTCTTACCCCAAAACGCGCAGGCCACCATGCCGGGGCCCACGTGCGAGCCGATGGTAGGACCGACGGAGCTGCGAATGATCGTGACGTCGGCGCAACCCTCCTCCTTGCGGATGGCGGCTTCGAGCCAGTCGCCGTCCTTTTCGGCATCGGCCGTCATAATGGCGATGGGCATGGTGCGATCGGGCACATAGTTCTCGCGGAACGACTTGAGGATGGACTTGAGCGCCTTCTTGCGGCCGCGGTTGACGCCGATCAGCGACAGCGAGCCGGCCAGGTCGTAGGACAGCTCGGGTTTGACGTCGAGCTTTGCCGTGAGCTGTGCCGCCGCGGGCGGAATGCGGCCGCCGGCAGCCAGCGCGTCAAAGCTCTCGAGCGTAAAGTAACCGTGGACATAGGTCTTGGCCTCGTTTGCCCAGTCGACCAGCTGCTTGGCGGTCAGTCCCGCCGAACGCTGACGCACGGCCTCAAGCGCCAAGAGCTCGCCGGTCGCACAGGGCAGAGCGTTGTCGACCACGTACAGCTCAAAGTTGGGATACTCGGCGCGCACGGCGTCCGCCGCCTGGCACGCGGAGTTGTAGCTCGACGACAGCGCCGAGGTAAAGCACAGGTAGACCGTGGGCGTGCCCTCTTTGGCGCACTCGGTAAAGAACTCGATATAGCGACCGAGCGACACAGCCGAGGTGGACACGCGGGCACCGGCGCGCATGCGATCGTAAAACTCCTTGGGTGTGATGCTCGACCAGATGTCATCCGTGCGCTCCTCGCCATTGATAATGAAGGGGAAACCCAAGATATCGACATCGAGGTTCGCGGCGACCTCGGGGCTAAAGTCGCAGCAGGTATCGACGACGATGCGGCAACGGTCCGAATGACCGGCGGATGCGGCCTTGTCCATCAAAGCGACTCCTTACGTAAAAAGGCGGCCACCCGCATGGGATGGCCGCCAACCGTTAACTCATGCAAGTTAACGTATTTTACTCGTCAAGTGTTTCGATGCGGGGCTTGATGATGCCATATCCACCATTCTTACGGTGATACACCACATTGATGAGGCCAGTCGTCGCGTTCTCGAACACGTAGAAGTCGTGGCCGAGCAGATCGGTCTGCACCAGCGCCTGCTCCTCAGTCATCGGGGTGACATCGATGACTTTCTCGCGGACGAGCAGGTCGTCCTCCTCCTCGGGCAGCAGCAGGTCGGCCAGATCCTCGACGCGCTCGACCGGCGCGACATCCGCGGCGCTGGCACCGCCCTGGCGGTTGTCCACGACCTTAGTCTTGAACTTACGCAGCTGGCGGGTGACCTTATCGGCGGAGAGGTCGATGGCGGCGTACATATCTGCACCGTGCTCGGCAACGCGAATCACCGAACCGCGGGCACGAACCGTAACCTCGACGATTGCCGGGTTGGGGTTCGAGGGGTTCTTCTCATAGCGAAGTACAACGTCGACCGTCATGGGCTCGATATCGAAAACCTTGAGCGCCTCGCCGATCTTCTCATCCACATGCGCACGCAGAGCATCGGTTACCGTCGTCTTGCGTCCAGAAACCTTGATATCCATACGTGGCTCCAATCTGCCTCGGGGACTTACTGTACTGGCTATGTACCCATTGCCGTGCATTTAATCACGCGGATTCCCAAAGACCCGAATAACGATTGCTTGATACCGCATACCGAAGTCTCGCACTTTTCTGTGGCAAAGTGCGCTATAGGAGGGAGCCGGCGACTTTGTATTTGGTCCCGAAAATTGGCTTTGACCTGCTGGTTTTATAGAGATGAAAAAGCCGGGCTCCCCTATTGGGGAAGCCCGGCAGTGCGTGTTGAAACCGTGAAGGGGCATCTCTCCTAGCGCATAGGAGACACCACCCCTAGCAATAACTAGCTATTAAGCTTGTTAATGTCGTCGTCGGTGATGGTGTCTTCCTGGCTGGACGATTTGTCTTCGGAGGATGCGGTCTCATTGTTGGAATCGGAGGACTCGCTGCCGGAGGATGTGGTCTCGCTGGACTCAGAGTCGCCCGGCTGCACGTTAGCGCCCGAAACCGTCTTAGTGGTGAGGTCGTAGGGCATCGTGCCGTACCAGACGCAGTGGACCGCCTCGAGCGTGCCGTCGGCCGTAATACCGTCGAGGGCATCGCTCACGGCACGACACAGTTCGTCATTGGACGAAAGGCCTGCAACACCAAGCGTCGAGGGCGCCTCGAGCGCACCGACATAGGAGATCTCGCTCATCAGTCGCGCAAGGTAACCGCCAGCCGTGGAGTCGCAGATCACATAGTCGACCTCGCCGGACTCGAGCGCCTCAAAGCACTCGTTGATGTTGGAGTAAGTCTTTTGGTTGGAGGTGATGCTCTGCTTAGCAAGCGCCTCCTGCGAGGCCGAGGACATCTGGATACCCAGAGTAGACGTGTTAAGGGTATCGGTGGAAACGCTCAGCGACCCACCATCGCTGGTTTTACCGAACACGGAAGCGGCATCGTACAGGCACGTGCCGAGCGAGCTAACGTCCCCATCCGTGGAGTTGATCTCGCCGATAAAGATATCAGCCTTTTTGTCACCGAGCGCGGAACCCGCCGAGGACGCATCGACAAAGGCGACCTTAAGGCCCATGCGGCTTGCGAGGGCGCGGGCAGCGTCGACTGCATACCCCGTGAGCTCGCCGTCAGCGCCCTGCATGGCCTGCGGCGCATCGGA
This sequence comes from uncultured Collinsella sp., assembly GCA_900540875.1. Taxonomy (GTDB): domain Bacteria; phylum Actinomycetota; class Coriobacteriia; order Coriobacteriales; family Coriobacteriaceae; genus Collinsella. The sequence continues at coordinate 66,457 of UQHT01000008.1, read as the reverse complement.
GGTATCGAGGGCAACCGTCAGGGTACCGGGGGTGACCAGGGCATCATCCGACACCGCGGGCGTGACGGTCTCGTACTCGATCTGGTCGATCGTGGGAGTCGTGAACGTAGACAGCGGGTTGAACGCGCATCCGCTCAGGCCCAAAACGGCGATGACCGCTGCGGTCCCAGCACCTAACCGAGCCGCGTGCATCAAGCTGCCCCTCACCATGTCCACTACCCTGCCTTCTGTGTCGTATACGATCCGTGCGTTGCGCGGAATATCAGATTGTTCCCACCAGCTGACCTGGTATTTGACCCCACACTTGCGCACCGGGGTGTTTGCTCGGGAGGCCGCAGCCACCTTCACGACTGGCCCGCTCGCCCGCGAGGCGGTATTGCCCCAAAGAAAGTAGAACGGACGGTGCGGCTTACATCTAGGACGCGCCATGATCGCGCCGCGCGCACGCGGTCGCTTACGTGGATCCCTTTGACCGCGTCTGTCTTGGACTAGGACGGGCATTTCGTCCGTCCGCAACCACAGCCTGGTAGGAACGTAGCGCATTATAGCTAAGTTCAAGCTAAAGTTTAAGGTTAGGGGCGTCATTCGCATCGCGAGTACAGATTTCGCAGGTCAGGACGGGCCGCACGCGCCATCTTCACTGCCACAAAACCACCCCTACCAAACACGTGCGATAGCAAGGCCATCGACTGCCGCAGCGCCGGCACGCTTGAGCTCCGCCGAGGCTGCTGCCATGGTCGCGCCCGTGGTGATAACGTCATCGATAAGCAGTAGACGGCGGCCGCGCACGTCCTCAACCGTCTCGTACATGCCTTGGGCACGCTCGCGACGCTCCTCACGACCGAGTTCGCGCTGGTCGCCATGCCCGTACTTGACGAGGGCATCGAGCAGGGGAACGCCCGACAGCTCGCAAAATGGGCGCGCAATGGCCTCCATATGATCAAAGCCACGCCGCCGAAACGCTGCCGCCGTCGCAGGCACAAACACCACCGCATCCGCACCGGACAGCACACCTCCTAAGCGATCGGGCGCTACGACCTGGGCATGCAGGGCGGTGTCGTAGAGCAGCTCCGCCAGATACGGCGCCAGGCGTCGCTCGCCCGCGTCCTTGTACGCTTTAATGATGCGCGGCAGCGGATGCGCATAGACGGAGCACGCCAGGCAGCGGTCGAGCGCCTCCGCCATTGCCGAGGACGTGCCCTCGACCGAACACTCAGTGCACAGCAAATCCCCAAACGGGGCGCCGCATCGGGTGCAGCTATGACGTGGGTCGATGAGCGTGAGCGCGGCCAGGCAGTCTTGGCAAATAAGCGCACCGGCGCGCTCGCAGCCGGCACATCGTGTTGGCGACAATGCCTCGAGTGCCTCGCGTGCCGCCCGCTCGGCAAACGGCAGCAATTCGTCCGCAAACGGTAGGGCGCCGGCACCCTGCAGACGGCTCAATATTTTCAGATGGCTCTTCAAGACACAACCCTCCCTACGTTCGGTCGCAGGGAGGGTTGTTGATTCAGCGCTATGGTACCCCGACGCGATTGGGGTAAGGCGGGTTAAATCCGCTCGCGGGCGTTATTCGCCGGCGGGCGGTTGTGGTGCGGCCGAAGACGGGGTCGAGCCCTCGCCACCATCCTGGCGCGGCTTGCGGGAACGGCGACGGCGACGGCGCTTTTGGCCCTGGTCGGCCGAGCCCTCGCCACCGCGATCCTCGCGCGGCTCGCGCTCGTCGCGAGCGGCGCCACGCGAAGCCTTGGCAGCCGCTCCCCCGCCATCTCCGGGACGACGGCGCGTGACCTTGACCTCGCCATCCGAGACCTGATCGGCCACGGAGGGCACTGAAGGCTTCTGCTGCGCGCCCGAGGAATGGCGACGGCGCGGACGCGGCGCGCGCTCATCCTCGCCACGTGACTTGCCGCCCTTGTCGGCAGACGCATCGGAGGCCAAGGCGCCCTTGGAAGCGGCACCAGCCTCGCGAGCAGCTGCGGCGCGGAAGGCGTCCTCGCGCTCCTCGCTCGACAGATGACGGCGGCGGCGACGTGTGGGGTTCATGCCACCGCCGCGATTCTGCTGCTGGGGTTGCTGAACCTCGCGCTCGCGAGAGGCGTTCTTGCCCGCGGCTGCAGCCTCGGCAGCATCGCCCGAGCCTGCGCGCTTGCGACGACGACGGCCACCGGCGGCCTCCTCGGCCTCAGGCGTTGCGGCATTGCCACGGCCCTTTCCGCGGCCACGACCCTCGCCCTGCCCCTGACCGGCGCGAGCATCGGATTCAGCATCGCGACGACGGCGCTTGGGCATCGAAGTGCCGGCCAGACGGTCGGCACTCGACAGGCCATCGCCCACGTCGACGCCGTTCTCGCGGTCGAGCTCCATAAGCGCCAGACGCATCTCGGGCGACTCGATGCGCTCGAGCACGTCGCGCGTCACGCAGTCGGGGCGGCAGTTGCAGCCCTGCTCGGCGGCCTTCTTTTTGCAGCCCTCCGAGCAGGTCATATCGGCCAGGTTGACCTTAAAGACCTTGCCGTTCTCCAGGCGCAGCACCAGCTGCTCACGCGGCGTGTCATATTCCTGAATACGCGCCTTGCCGAGCGGCGTATCGATGAGCGTCTTCTTTTTGGGCGCACGGCTCTTAAAGTCCTTGTACGCTTCGAACTCATAGCGCAGGCAGCACATCAGGCGGCCGCAAACGCCGCTGATCTTGGAGGAATTGAGCGGCAGGTCCTGCTCTTTTGCCATGCGGATCGAGACGGGCTCAAACTGTCCGCCAAAGCGCGTGCAACAGAGCTCCTGGCCGCACTGGGCATAGCCGCCCACCAGGCGAGTCTCGTCGCGCACGCCGATCTGGCGCATGTCGACGCGAATGTGCAGCGTCGAGGACAGATCCTTGACGAGCTGGCGAAAATCGACGCGCTCCTCGGCCGCAAAGTAGAACACGGCCTTCTCGCCGCCAAACAGGTACTCGACGCCCACCGGCTTCATCTCGAGGTCGAGTTCTTTGACCAGACGGCGGAAATCGACCATGGCCTCGTCGCCCTGGATGGCAAGATCGTCGGCAAGCTGCAGGTCGATGTCGCTCGCCACGCGCAGCACGGGCTTGAGCGGCTGACCGATCTCGTCTTGCGGCACCTCGAAGGGATCGGCCGTAACCAAGCCGATCTCGGTTCCGCGCTCGGTGGAGCAAATGGCATAATCGGCCTCGAGGATATCCAGGTCCTGCGGGTCAAACCACAGGTCGCGCGAGGCGTAGGTAAACTTAACGGGTACGACTAACGGCATTTCAGTGCCTTCCTGATATCGAACAGCATGACCTCGATGGCCAGCTGGGGAGTAACGTTTCTGGCGATGTTGTGCTCGGCGGTTGCGACCGCCTCGAGCGCCTGGGTGGCACCCGCAACATTCGTCGCGGCGGTAAGCCGACCGATCGTGTCGCGCACGTCTTCGTTCACCACGTCGGCCGCCTCGTCCTGAAGCGTCAGCAGCACGTCGCGCATGAGCGTCCGCGCGCTCGCCAGCGCCTCCATGATACCCGAACGCTCGCGCGCGTTGAGTTCGCGCTTGTTGCGGTCCTCAAGCTGCTTCAATGCTCCACGCGACAGATAGTCGGCGTTTTGCTCGAGCACCTTTTCCTGCGTGGACTTGACCTCGGCGAGCGGTGCCTTAACGGCGACGATAAGCGACTTGGCGCGGCTGAGCACGTCGGCCTCGTCGGCGGCGATAAGCGAATCGATGGCGCGGACCATCTGGCGGCGAGCATCCTGGCGCTCGGCGCTCTTAAGAAACTCGATGCTGCGCGTGGGGCTTCCCGCCACGGCGACCGCCATGCGACAACGCGCGAGATCCTGGCCGGTGGCGCGACTCACGGCCTGCGCGGCCACGGCGGGAGACACCAGCCGAAACGGCACGCACTGGCAGCGGCTCACGATGGTGGGCAGCATCACGTCTGCCGAGGTGCCCAGCAAGATGAACATAACGCCCTCGGGCGGCTCCTCGAGGGTTTTGAGCAGCGCGTTGGCGGTGTTGGCGCGCAGCTGCTCGGCGCGGTCGATGATGTAGACCTTGGCCTTGGCGCGGATGGGCGCCAGCGGCACGTCATCGAGCAGCTCGCGGGTCTGGGCAATGAGATAGCCCGTGGCGCTCTCGGGCGTGTAATAGTGCACGTCGGGATGCGTGTGCCGAGCAACGCGCACGCAACTGTCGCACGCGCCGCAGCCGTCCTGCTCGCACAGGAAGGCCTGGGCGAGCGCCCATGCGGCATCGAGCTTGCCGGCGCCGGGGGCGCCCAAAAACAGGTAGGCGTGCGATGCGCGACCGCTGGCGACGGCATTGGTCAAAAAATCGCGCACGCGCTCTTGGGTGTCGAGCTTGGCCAGCAGGCTTGTCTGAGCGGGGGCCATGTTACTCGGCCTCCTGGGCAAGCGCGGCGGCGACGGCGTCTTGGGGAATATCAAGACCATGCGCCCGAACCTGCTTAACCGTCTTTGCGAAGACTTCCTCGATGGGTGCGGTGGCATCGATAAGCTTTACGCGGCTTGGCTCCTCGGCAGCAATGCTGCAAAATCCCTGGTAAACACGCTCTTGAAACGCCATACCCTTTGCCTCCATGCGATCTGCCGCGCCACGGGCGGCCATGCGCAGCGCCGCCTGCTCGGGCGTGATGTGGTAGACGAGCGTGAGCGCCGGGTGCGTTCCCGCGACGGCGAGGTCGTTGGCATCGCGCACCATCTGGCGGTCGAGGCCGTCGGCAAACGCCTGGTAGCAGGTCGTGGAATCGTAGAAGCGGTCGCACAGGACCACCTTGCCGGCCGCAAGGGCGGGGGCTATGACCTCGTGCACCAACTGGGCACGAGCGGCCTCGTACAGCAGCAGCTCGCAGGTGTCGCCCATCGCCGTGTTGGCGGGGTCGAGCAGCAGGGCGCGAATCTTTTCGCTGATGGCGGTGCCACCCGGCTCGCGCAGGCTCACAACCTGGTGGCCGGCAAGGTCGAGCGCGCGGGCAAGCAGACGCGCCTGCGTAGACTTGCCGGCACCGTCGACGCCCTCGAGCGTGATGAAGCTATGTCGAGCGGGCTCAAAAGCCATGGGCGCAGCCCCTTCCTACAAAGCGCGTAAATGCAGATATATCAACCAAGTCATGATACCCCAGGGGCAGGCGCGCCCCAACGACTAGCCGACAGTTAGGGACGTTCCTAAACTGCCGGCCGAAAAGGAACGTCCCTAACTGCTGGCTTTTTTGGGCGGTGGGTATAATCGTCGTATTGCATTGAAATGTGGCGAAAGGAGTGGCAATGTCTCGGTATTGCGCCTCGTGTGGCAAGCGTCTTGAAGATGATGCCAAGTTCTGCACCTCGTGCGGTGCACCCGTTGAGCAAACAGCCGCGAGCAGTAGCCAGCCCGCGTTTGAGCAGACCGGCTCCCTCGATACGCCGCAAACCAAATCGGACGACCCCCTTGCCTATCGTCCCGACCCCGCCGCCGGCCCTGCGGCCGACTCCGCGGCGGTCGAAACGACGCAGCGCATACCCGTCACGGGCACCTCAGCCCAACAGCGACCGGCCTCTGCATACGCGCCCGATTCGCCACAGGGCCCCGCTCCCAAAAAGAGCGCTACCGGGCCGCTTATCGCCGTTATCGTTGTGCTGGTGGCGATTATCATCGCGCTGGTCATTTTCTTTGTGATCAAGCCTTTCGACAACGCCGCCACGCAGACGACCGCCGAGGTTACCAAGCTACACCACGATGATGACGCCGATGACCTTAAGCCTCTCGGCGACCCCAATAGCCTTTACGACGATGATGACGATGACGAGGACGAAGCCGGCGGCGAGGCAACCCTCTCCGAGAAAAACCTCTACCGCCGCCTGAGCGAATACTATGACCTGCTCGAAGATCTCGATAACGAGGTCCGCGCCTGCGCGCAGGTCTTCAACGGCAGCTATCTGGAAGAGGATCGCACCACCCGTCAAAACCTCGCCGACGTCGCCGAGCGCACGGAGGACACCATCGAGCAGTATTACGATATCGTCGAGGACCTGGACGTCCCCATGAGCTCCAAGAACTACAGCTCTTGGAAAGACATCATTGCCCTGTATGACGATCTTGATCACCGCATCGACGCGATCTGCGATGCTTGGGAGATCAGCCTAAAGTACGCAAAGCCCGCGGACCATAAGGACGAAATCGTGGCGCCGCTGGCACGCGACAACGTGGCGGGCACCAATGACAATAAGTACCGCCTAGACTTTGAGGAGCGCTATCCCGGCGCCAAACCCGTCGAAGTGAACTAGCGCTTTGTCGTTCCCTAGTCATTGGGGACGTTCTTAAACGACTAGTCATTAAAGAACGTCCCCAATGACTAGGTGTCGGATGGGGACGTTCTAACGTGCTGGATTTTACTTGTCGGCTTTTTTCGCGGCGGTCTTCTTGGCCGTCGTCTTTTTCGCCGTCGACTTTTTCGCAGCGGTCGTCTTCTTCGCCGTGCTCGCCTTGGTCGCGATCTTGCGGCCGCGGGCGGGCTTCTTCTCTTTGGTTGGGCAGTCCATGTTGACGCAGATACGCCACGGGCCGCGCGCCGTGTTGACCACCACGATGGGGGCGCCGCACTCGGGGCAGGTCTCGCCCGTCGCCTCGAGCTTGCCGCGCGCCGGCAGCGGATAGCTCACGCCACAATCGTCATAGTTGGTGCAGCGGATAAAGCGCTTGCCGCTCTTCTCGCTCTTGTGCGCGATCAGGTCGCCATGGCGTCCGGCCTCGGCGCACACCTTGCACTCACCCACCTTAAGGTCGGGCTCGTAGTTGGTGGGGCACGTGGGGTTCACGCAGATCTCGAAGGCCTTCTGGCGGAACGGCTGGCACTTGATGCGCGGCGCGCCGCACTCGGGGCACACGGCGGCCTCGCCCTCGAGCGGGCTCACCTTGACGCCGCTCGGCACCGGATAGGTCACATCGCAGTCGGGCCAGCCCATGCAGCCGATAAAGCTGCCGCGGGTCTTGGCGCTCGTCTTCATAACCAGATCCTTGCCGCACTTGGGGCAAGCGCCCACGCGCGCATCGGCCGTGACGGCGTCGCTGATGGCGTCGCCCAGCTCCTGCGTATGCTTGAGCAGCTCGTCGAGCACGCCGGCCAGCAGCGCGCGCGAGTGCGCCACGACATGTTCTTCGGTGTCCTCGCCACGCTCCACGCGGGTCATGTCGCCGTCGAGCTCGCTGGTCATATCGGGGCTCGTGATGCGCGGGGCAAACTGCGACAGCGCATCAATGATGGCGATACCCAGCTGACTCGGCTCCACGGGATCGTTTTTGAGGTAGCGCACGGCATACAGGCGCTCGATGATGCTCGCGCGTGTGGACTTGGTGCCCAGGCCGCGCTTTTCCATCTCCTGCACGAGCTTGCCCTGGCTGTAGCGCGCGGGCGGCTCGGTCTGCTTGGCCTCGAGCTTAATGTCGAACACATCGACCGTATCGCCCTGCTCGAGCGGCGGCATCTGCTCGTCGCGCTTGAGGCCATACGGGTAGGCCTCGCGGAAGCCCGGGGTCACGAGCACGTCGCCCGAAGCCACGAACGGCTCGCCGTTGACGTCGAGCTCGAGCTTGGTGTTCTCGATGGTCGCGGGACCCATGAGCGTTGCCAGGAAGCGGCGGGCGATGAGGTCGTAGAGCTTGCGCTGGCCGCCATCGAGCGTGGACGGATCGCCTTCGCCCGTGGGGTAGATGGGCGGGTGGTCGGTGGTCTCGACCTTACCGCGCGTGGGCTTCATAGGGCCGGCGAGCACCTTTTTGCACACGGGCGCCAGCGCCGGGTTAATCTTTGCCAGGTCGCTTACCACGGCGCCCAGATCGAGCGTCGCGGGGTACACGGTGTTGTCGACACGCGGGTAGCTGATGAGGCCCGCCATGTAAAGGGACTCGGCGATGCGCATGGTGCGTGCGGGCGATATGCCCTCGGCCGCGGCGGCTGCCTGCAGCGAGGTCGTCGCGAACGGCGTGGGCGGCTGCTGCTTGCGCGAGCGCTTGGTCACCGCGGCGACAGTTGCCGTCTTGGCACCGTCAACGTGGCCGTACGCCGTCTCGGCGGCATCTTTATCGGTAAAACGCGCCGTCTTGTGCGCGATCTTAAAACGGTCGTCCTCGGCGGCGCCCTGCGCGGCACCCATACCGCGAATCTGCCAATAGTCCTCGGGCACAAACGCCATGCGCTCGCGCTCGCGCTCGACCACCAGGGCGAGCGTCGGCGTCTGCACGCGGCCGGCGGAACGCACGTTGCCAAATCCACCAAACTTGGCGAGCGTCAGGTAACGCGTGAGCACCGCGCCCCAAATGAGGTCGATGTGCTGACGGCTCTCGCCAGCGTCAGCCAGGTTCTGGTCGAGCGAGACAAGGTTATCGAAAGCCTGCGTAATCTCGGCCTTGGTAAACGAAGAATACTGGGCGCGAGCGACCGGCAAGTCGGGCGCAACCTCGCGCACCTTGTTGAGGGCGTCCGAACCGATCAGTTCGCCCTCACGGTCGAAGTCCGTGGCGATAATGACGCTGTCGGACTTCTTGGCAAGGTTCTTGAGCGAGCGGATGAGCTCCTTCTCGGCCGGCAGCTTAATGACGGGCGCCCAGGTGAGGTAAGGCAGGCTCTCGAGCTTCCAGCCCTTGATGGAGATACCATCGGCAAGAAACGGCTTGCGCTTGGTGTCGTAGGGCGGACGTGCCAGGCCATCGGGCATATCGGCCGGCAGCATCTCGCCGTCCTCGGTGACCGAATACCAGCCCAGCTTTTTATCGAACAGCACGCTGTCGCAAAAATCGGGCGCAAGGATGTGACCGGCAAGGCCGATCGTCACGCACTCCTCGCCCTTCCACTCAAAACGGTAGATGGCGGTGTTGTACACCTTGTCCTTTTTGGGCTTGCCCGTGGACAGACGCTCGGCAATCTGACGCGCGGCGTCGTTTTTCTCGGCGATGATGAGCTTCAAAAGAGGCTCCTATCTCGTATCTCTGCGGCTACGCCCGCCCGTATGGCGGCCGACTTACGCCCTTGCTTGCTCAATCTGCCCGATGAGCCAATCGCACCAGGCATCCATGCCCTCGCCCTTGCGCGCGCTCACGGCAAACCGCGGCGCCTGCGGATTGAGGTCATCGAGTGTCTTAGTATACCTATCCATGTCAAAATCGAAAGCCGGGGCCACGTCGACCTTATTGAGCAGCTGCGCGCCGGCGTGCTGGAAGATGCCCGGGTACTTGATGGGCTTATCGTCGCCCTCGGGCACCGAGAGGATCATGATGGACAGGTTCTCGCCCAAGTCAAAGTCGACCGGGCAGACCAGGTTACCCACATTTTCGATAAAGATGACGTCGATGTTCTCCAGACCGACGGCCTGGTCGAAGGCGTCGACGGCCTCCATGATCATGTTGCCCTCGAGGTGGCACAGGCCGCCCGTGTTGATCTGGATGGCGGGCATGCCGGCTTCCTTCATGGTGATGGCGTCGACGTCCGAGGCGATATCGCCCTCGATAACGGCACAGCGCAGGCTGGCTTTGTCACGCAAGCGCTCGTTGGTGCCCAGAATCGTGGTGGTCTTACCCGAGCCAGGGCTCGACAGCACATTGATCACGTAGGTGCCTGCCTCATTAAATCGCTGACGCAGCTGATCTGCCAGGCGCTCGTTGCGCGACAGGATCGGCGACGCGATATCAATCGTTTTCTCGACCATACTTAGCGCTCCTTACTTTGGCCCCTTTATACCCCATCATTAGATGGCTAGCGGGCTAATCGTCGGGGGTTTCGATTTCGATACTTGCGATATCGAGCTCGCGGCCGTGCAGCAGGCGCACGTTGGCGCCGCCACACTGGGGGCAGCGACAATGGAAACGGTCGTGCTCAAAGACCTCGCCGCAGTCCAGGCACTCGCTTTGTGGATGGACCTCCTCCACGGCAAGCTCGCAGCCGCGCGTGAGCGGGTCCTCATCGCGAAACGTCTCCCACGCAAAGTCGAGTGCCTCGCGCACGACCTCGGTCATATCCCCGATACGAAGCGTTACCAAAACGGCGCGCGAGGCCCCCGCCCCACGCGCCGCGCGAATCACTGTATCGAGTATGCCGTTGACAATGCCAACCTCGTGCATACCGATTTACTCCTCGTCGTCCTCGTCGTCCGAGAACAGGTCCAGACGGCTCACGAACAGGCCCTCCTTGCCCTCGCGCGCGGTAATGACCACGCGAGCGATGGCGAGCGAGATCTCGTAGAGCGAGAGCAGGGCACCGTACATAAGGCCCAGCGTGACGGGCGAGCCGTCGGGTGTGATCACAGCCGAGCCCACGAGCAGGCCTACGTACACGTAGCGCCAGGCGCTGCGGAAGGCCGCGTAGGACACGATGTGGAAAACAGACAGGTAGAAGATGATGAGCGGCAGCTCAAACGCCACACCAAAGCCGATCATAAAGAGCAGCTCCATGTTGACGTAGTTCTCCAGATCGGGCAGCGCCGTGGCGACGGCCGAGGTCTCGCCGATGAGCCACTCAAAGCCCGCAGGGATGATGATGAAATAGCAGAAGATGGCACCCAGGAAGAACAGCACCGTCGAGGCGAGCACCGTGGGCACGACCCACTTGCGCTCGTTGGGGCGCAGCGCCGGCAGGAAAAATGCCAGGATCTGCCAAATGATCATGGGCGTGCACATGACCACGGCCATCTTGATGGCCAGCGAGAAGCGCAGGCCAAAACCGCCGAGCGTGGTGGTGATGTAGAACTTACCGTCCGGCACAAAGGAGCGGATGGGGTCTTCCAAGATGTCGAGCACCACGGGCGTGGCGAAATACAGCACGATAGCGGCGGCAAACACCGATACGACCACGATAGTCAGGCGGCGACGAAGCTCTCCCAGGTGATCGAAGAGCGGCATTCGCGCGGGTCCGATAGGCATTACTCATCGCCTCCCTTCGAGGCGTCGGCGGCAGTGGCTTCGTCCTCGGCCTCGAGCTCGCGAGCGAGCTGGTCGACGACAGCCTTGCGCTTGCGGGGACGACGGGCGTAGAGGTCGGCCGTCGTGGGCTCTGCCGGCTCGGGCTCCGGCTCTGCAGCAGGTTCGGACTCCGCGGGCGCATCGGCAGTGGCGGCCTCGGACTCAGCCGCAGCGGCAGTACCCTCGGCACTGGTATCCTCGGCAGCGACCTCGCCCTCAGCAGCACCCTCGCTTGCGGCCTTCTCGGCAGCAAGACGGGCGCGACGCTCGGCAAAGGTCTCCTTCTTGGCGGGCGCTGCCGTCTCGGTGGCATCCTCGTCCGCATCGGAATCGTCGTCGGCCGCAGCAGCCTTCTTGGGCTTGACCGGCGCCGACGCGGCCTCACTCACCGGATCGATAATCTCGGACTGAACAACGGCCGTCATCTTTTCCTGCGTCTCGCGGAACTGACGGATGGCACGGCCGATCGTACGGCCCATCTGCGGGAGCTTATCCGGGCCAAACAGCAAAAAGCCGAAGACCACGATGATCGCGAGCTCACCCTCTCCAATACCAAACACACATACCTCCAAGGCTCGATGTGAGTCGAGCCCGCACCGCGCCATTCGGCCGGAACTCGTCTATTCATTCGGTCAAGTATAGCGCCCGGACGCCAAAACGTCCGAGCGCATCACAAACATATGCCAAACGGCACGCCCCTTTTGGGGCAGGGCCTATGCGGCCGTGATCGAAATCTCCTGGTCGACACCCAGCAGCTGAACCACGCGCATCACCGGAGGCTGCACGTTAACGCAGCTAAAACGCTTGCCGTGATCGGCTGCGTGGTGCGCGGCGCCCACGAGCACGCCAATACCCGTCGAATCGATATAGCTCACCTGGGCAAAATCGAGCTCAACGGCCTCAGTGGGCTGCTCGAGCGCCAGGTCGATGGCATTGCGCAGGCTATCGGCGTTAGAGATATCGATCTCACCGGTCACCTTAATGGTGTAGAGCTCTGGCGTGGGGTTTGTGGAAATACCCAAATCCATGTATACGCTCCTTTACGTATCGAAAGTGCGGATAGTACTAGGCGCGGACTTGCGGGGCCCTACGCGTTAGGCGCGCTCGGCACGCGCAAGCTCGGCAGCGACAAGCTTAACGGCCAGCACCAGCACATCGAGCGCGGCCTCCAGGTCCTCGACCGTGGGATAGCTCGGCGCGATGCGGATGTTGGTGTCGCGCGGGTCCTTGCCATAAGGCCAAGTGGCACCGGCCGGCGTGAGCTTGACGCCCAAGTCGGCGCAAAGCGCGGCGACCTTTTGGGCCGAGCCCTCGGGACCATCGAAGCTCACAAAGTAGCCGCCGCGGGGATGCGTCCAGGTGGCGCAACCCGTGTCGCCCAGGCCCTCGGTGAGCTTGCGCTCAACGGCCTCAAAGCGCGGGCGCAGGAACTCGGCATGCTTTTTCATGTGCTCCTTGACCGCCTCGATGGTGGGAAGGAAACGCACGTGACGCAGCTGATTGAGCTTATCGGCGCTAATAAGACCGGCCTTCAGGCGCTTGGAGAACTCGGCGATGACCGCGGGGCTCGCACCGATAAAGCCGATGCCGGCGCCCGGGAAGGTGATCTTGGACGTCGAGGCAAAGGCCACCACGCGGTCCTCGGTGCCCGCCGCGCGGGCAAGATCGAAGATGTTGGCGAGCTCGTCGGTCTCGTCGTACAGGTCGTGCACGCAGTAGGCGTTGTCCCAGAAGATGCGGAAATCGGGCGCGGCCGTGGGCATCTCGACCAGGCGGCGCACAGTGTCCTCGCTAAAGGTGATGCCCGTGGGGTTGGAATACTTGGGCACGCACCAGATGCCCTTGATGGAGTCGTCGGTGGCAACCAGGCGCTCAACCTCGTCCATGTCGGGGCCGTTGTCGGTCATCGCGACGGGGACGTTCTCGATGCCCAAGTCGGCGGTGATGCCAAAGTGGCGATCGTAGCCGGGAACGGGGCACAGGAACTTGACCTTCTTGCCGTCGTGCGCTGCCTCGTAAGCCTCCCAAGGGTCGCTGCCGCACGAGCCGCAACGCCAGAACATACCGGCGATATCGTGCTCGATCAGCAGGCTCGATGAGCCCAGTACGAGCGTCTGCTCGGCAGGACAACCCAGGAACTCCCCCGCCAGCTTGCGTGCCGAGGGAATGCCCTCGAAGCAACCGTAGTTGGAGCAGTCGACATTGCCGTCGTGCAGATCGGCATCGGCATTGAGGATATCGAGCATGGGGCGAGAAATGTTCACCTGGGAGGGCGACGGCTTGCCGCGCGCCATGTCGAGCGCCAGGCCCTTGGCCTTGACCTCGGCAACCTCGGCTTTAAGCGCCTCGATGGCGGCATCGAGTTCGGTGGTTTCCATCTTCTGGTAGATCGTCTGCATGGGGTGCGACCTTTCGCGAAGCGGTACGTTGCAGTTCGTCTAAGTATAGACCGCCATCGTCGCAACGTTATGAAGCCGTGATAGATTAAGTTCATCGCAATAAATTACGAATCGCCGCGCATGCCGGCGTGGGGCGCCCAAGGAGGCACTATGGAGTACGGATTGTTCCAGGCCGAGGAATTCGGTGACCTGCAGCGCCTGGTCGACGGACTGTTTTACGACCGCCACGCCATCGACCGGCTTGACCTAATCGTGCAGGCCGAAATCGTCGACTTGGCACCCGACCTCATGGAAATCGTGAACCTTTTGCCGCCCGGCTGCTACGATCGCCGGTCGCTGTGCGACCAGCTCAACTCCGCCTTGGCTGCCCACGGCTGGGGCGCCGTCTACGGCACCGTGGAATAGCCCTAGTCGTTTAAGAACGTCCCCAATGATTAAAACGCCGCCTGTGATGGTGTTCACAGGCGGCGTTTTTAAACTTGTATGTGCTCTTACTCGTCTTTGGGCGCGGGGTGCTTGCAGACCACGCTCATGTAGATCATGCCGAGCACGGCAGCGGTGACCGAACCGGCGAGAATAGCGGCCTTGGCAGCCAGAACCTCAAACTGGGCCGTCGGGAAGGCAAGGCCGCTGATGAGAATCGACATGGTAAAGCCGATACCGCCCAGAATGCCCACGCCGGCAATCATGTGCCAGTTAACATTGTGCGGCAGCTCGCAGGCCTTAAGCTTAACCAGGGCAAACGTCATACCAAAGATGCCGATCGGCTTGCCCAGCAGCATGCCAAAGTACACGCCGAGTGTCACCGGGTCGGTGAGCAGCGTGCTCATGTCCACGCCCACTAGGCGAACCTGTGCGTTCACGAACGCAAAGATCGGCAGAATCACAAAGTTGACCGGCGTGGAGATCAGGCGCTCCATGCGGATGAGCGGCGGTGTCACACGGTGCATGACGCGCTCAACCTTGGTGGTCGAGACGGTAAAGTCATGCTGGCCCAGGATGTGCGCCTCGTCGTCGTAGCGGTCATCGAGCAGCGGCAGGCACTCGCCCAGCCAATCGGTGAGGCTATCGAGCTTGACGCCGCACTTGGCCGGGATGGTAAAGGCCAGGATGACGCCAGCAAGCGTGGCATGTACGCCGCTCTTGAACATGCAAAACCACAACAGCAGACCCAGTACCGAATACGGGGCAAGGCGGTAATGCTGCGTCTTGTTGAGCCACACGAGCGCGCAGGTCACAAGCGTGGCGGCGCCCAACCAAAACGGATTGGGGCTCTGACCGTAGAAGATGGCGATGGCGGCGATGGAGATGAGGTCGTCGGCGATGGCGAGCGTCGAGAAGAACACGCGCACGCCGTTGGGCACGCGGTTGCCCAAAAGCGACAGCACGCCCAGCGCAAAGGCAATATCGGTTGCCATGGGGATGGCCCAACCGTTGCGGGCGCCGGCATGGTTAAAGATCAGGTAGATGCAGGCGGGAACGACGACGCCGCCCACGGCCGCTAGCATGGGAAGCATGGCCTGACGCGGATTCTTGAGCTCGCCGACCGTCATCTCGTACTTAAGTTCGATGCCCACCAACAAAAAGAAAATCGCCATGAGGAAGTCGTTGACGAAAAGCTCAACGGTGAGACCGGCCGTAAGGTTGCCCAGACCCACATACAGCGGAGTCTCCAAAAAGTGATGGATGGCCTCGTAGGCATCGGTATTGGCGCAGATGACGGCGGCGATGGCGGCGAAGACCATGACCGCGGCGGAAATCGTGCCGTTCTCGGCGATGCGCTCCCAAATGTCGTGACGTTCAAAGCGCTTGCGCTCACGAACGTTGAACAGCTGCTCAGTTGCTGCCATGGGCGGCTCCTTTCACGGGATGGCTCCCGTCTTAAAAAAGCACGGCCCGCCCAAGTGGCGGCGCCGCGCTCTAACGTATTACGCTTGCATCTAGCCTACCCTGCACGACAAGCACGCAGGCGTGGCCGAAAAGCGGAACCACAGGTTGAACATTATTTGCTCAACGGCACGGGCGCCCGTCCAATAGAGAGCGCGGTCCCGCGCACAAAAAACGACCGGAGCGCGGGGCGTCCGCGATCCGGTCGTGGCGTTTGGTCAACTAAACCTAGCAAGCGGCCATGATGGGAGCAGCGACCTGCTTCTTACGGGAGAGGACGCCCGGCATCCAGACGCCGTCGTGCTCGTCGGCAATGCCCAGGCCCTTCTGAGCAGCCTCGGTCTCGCCCTCGAGCAGGACCTGCGAGCCCTCCTCCATGATGTCGGTGATGCACAGGACAATACCGTCGGCACCCTTCTCGGCAGCGTAGGCGCGCATGGCCTCGCGGATCTCGTCGATCATGCCGAGTGCGCGGGTCTTGTCGACGGTCTCGTACTGGCCGATGAGCAGCTTCTTGCCAGCGGGCTCGAACATCTTGATGTCGTTGCCGACCATCTCGGCTGCGGTGAAGGAGCCGGACGGACGGGTGAGGAAGACCTCCATGCCAAACTTGACCGGGTCGACGCCCACCTGCTCGCCGAGCTTGGCGGCGACGGCGCGGTCGACATCGGTGGTGGTGGGGCTCTTGAGCATGAGCGTGTCGGTCATCATGGCCGAGAGCAGCAGCTTGGCCTGGACGTCGGAAAGCTCAACGCCGAGCACGTCGGCGAGCTTGGTGACGATGGTGCAGCTGGAGCCCCAGGGCAGGCAGATGTAGTGCAGCGGGCCGGCGGTCTCGAAGTCGCCGATGCGGTGATGATCGACAACGCCAAAGACCGTGGCGTCCTTAAGGCCGGCGACGGACTGGGCAGACTCGTTGTGGTCGGTGAGAACGACGAGCTGACCGGCCTCGACGGACTCGATCACGCGGGGCTCGGCAATGCCGGCGTCGGCAAGCAGCTTGGCGGACTCGGCCGGAAGCTGACCAAGGGCGCAGGCCTCGTAGGTGTTGCCGGCATACTCAACCTGGTTGAGCAGCTGGGACAGGACGACGGCGCTCATGATGGCGTCGTTATCGGGGTTCTGGTGACCAAAGACAAGAACGTTTGCCATGGATATCCTCCACTTGATATGTGTACTTGGACGTAGCTATGGTAGCACGCCGATGCCGAGCCTTCGCAGACGGAAGGGCCACGGCATATTTTGGGGCGCAGGCACGGGGGCCAAGGCTGTCCCTTTTGCACCATGTTGGTGCAAAGTAACCTGTCCCCCTTGCACCAACTATTTGCCGGCGGCGCGCAGGGCTACGTAGGCGGCACCGATGATGCCGGCGTCGTTTTCGAGCGAAGCGACCTTAATGGGCGTCTCGCGCGAGGCGGAAAGCGCGTACTGCTTAAAGTGCTCGCGGACCTTGTCGAGGTAGACATCGGCCGAGGCGGAGGCGCCGCCGCCGATGAGGAACATCTCGGGATCAACCACGTTGGCGATAAGCGCCAGTGCGCGGCCGAGATAGTCGGCCATGGTATCGGCCGCGGCCAGCGCGAGCTTGTCGCCCTCGCGGCAGGCCTGGAACACGTCCTTGGAATCAGAAGGCCCAGTGAGCTCGATGGGCTCGACGCCGGCCTTTTTGCACTCGGCAAGGTAGTTGCTCACCACGCCGGTGGCGCTGGAATACTGCTCCAGGTGGCCATGTCCGCCGCAGCCGCAGGTGCGCTCCTCTTCGGGGTTCAGGCACATGTGGCCAATCTCGCCGCCGGCGCCCACAACGCCCGACACCACGTCGCCGTTGACGATAACGCCGCCACCCACGCCGGTACCAATGGTGACCATCACCACGTTCTGTACGCCCTTGGCAGAGCCGAGCCAGGCCTCGCCCATGGCAGCGGCGTTGGCATCGTTCTCGTACTTAACGACCGCGTCGGGGCAGTGCTCCTGAATGGCGACTCTTAGCTCAGGCAGGTTAATGGCAATGTTGGCCTTGACCTTGGCATCGCCCGATGCCGGGATGGGGCACGGAACTGCCAGGCCAATGCCCGCCACAAAGGCGCGCGGAATCTGGGCCTTGGCGACCACCTGGTCGATAGCTTCGGTCACCGCGGCAAAGCCCGCAGCGTCAACGATGGGAGGCGTGGGCACGCTGGCCTTGGCCAGCAGGTTGCCGTCCTCGTCGAACAGGCCCTCCTTAACCGAAGTGCCGCCGACGTCAATGCCGATGTAGTACTGCTTAGGTTCCATGGGAGCCCGCCTTTCTCGTTTAAACATTGCTTGTATGGTACCGCTCCCCAGGCAAAAACCTGCCAAAAAGGGACAGGTTTGTTTTGGCGGGTTTTATCTGGGGAAACTCAAAGCATGAGATTCGGTTCGCTGGGCGGCAAAACAGCCCAGCCCCGTCCTCGAGCCAATCAATTTGCTCAATACCACATTATTCGAGTGCATATTCATTTAGAGCGCTCTAGTTTTTAAAGAGAAGCGTTTTTTAATTAAACCTTTCTCGAACTTTTCAAAAACGCAATAGGGATGCTTAGGTGTTGACTATACTTTCTTCTGTACTCAATCAAGCCGGAAAGGAGGTTCCATGATTCCCAAATACGAGGCGATAGCTGCAGATATCCGTCGAAGCATCGAGGACGGCGCTCTTAAACCGGGCGACAAGCTACCCACCGTCGTTGAGTTCTGCGAGCTCTATAGCGTTTCCAAGATCACCGTCAAGCGCGCGATCGAGCAGATCACCGAGGAGGGTCTTGTTACCAGCCGTCGCGGGTCGGGCACCTACGTTAAGGACACGGCGGGTCTTCCCGACCAGGCGTTTTTCCAGGGCAAAAACGACCGCGCCCAGGGCTTTTCGTATGAGCACCGCGGGGAGAAGGTGACCTCGGTGGTCTACGATTTCTCGATTGTCAATCCACCAGCGGACGTCGCAACTCAGCTGGGAATTGCCGAGGACGACTTTGCCTATCACATCGTGCGCGTGCGCCAGGTCGACGAGAAGCCCATCGTCATCGAGTACACCTACATGCCTCTCGAGCTGATACCGGGCCTTAAAAAGAAGGACCTATACGGATCGGTCTATAGCTTTATCCGCGAGCAATGCGGGCTGAAGATTTCGAGCTTCCACCGCACCATCCGCGCCGTGGCGGCAACCGAGGAAGAGGCCGAGCGTCTGGGCACCAAACCCGGCGCTCCCCTGCTCGAACTCAACCAGATTGGCTTTTTGGATAGCGGCAACGCCTTTGAGTACTCGATTTCGCGCAACGTCGGCGACCGCTTTGAGCTGCACAACGTAACGTTGGCATAGGTTTTTGTAGTCATGCGGGCGCTCGTTATGACTCGATTAGAGCGGGCGGCCGCGCAACACCATGGGAGTATGAACATGTCCGATTTGATTAAACTGACGCCGATTTTCCACGAGAAGATCTGGGGCGGCCGCCAGCTCGAAACCGTATTTGGTTACGACATTCCCGAGGGTCCCATCGGTGAGTGTTGGGCTATCTCGGCCCACCCCAACGGCGACTGCCAGATCGCGGAGGGCCCGTATGCCGGCCACACACTGTCGTGGCTGTGGGCCGAGCACCGCGAGCTCTTTGGCAACTGCGAGGGCAAGGAGTTCCCGCTGCTCATTAAGATCCTGGACGCCAAGGACGACCTTTCGATCCAGATTCACCCCGACGACGAGTACGCCGCCGAGCATGAGAACGGTAGCCTGGGCAAGACCGAGTGCTGGTACGTGCTGGACTGCGAGCCCGGCGCCACGATTATCGTCGGGCAGCGCGCCAAGGATCGTGCCGAGGCCGCACAGATGATCGAAGACGGCCGCTGGGACGACATGCTCAACGTGCTGCCGATTCACAAGGGTGACTTTTTCCAGATTGATTCCGGTACCGTGCACGCCATCAAGACCGGCACGCTCATTTTAGAGACGCAGCAATCGAGCGACGTGACGTATCGCCTGTACGACTACGACCGCCCCGGCACCGACGGCAAGCTGCGCCCGCTGCACATTGAGCAGAGCCTCGATTGCATCGACTTTAACGCGCAGGCTCCGACCGACGGCACGGTGACCGCGCCCGAGGTCGATGGCGTGACCGAGCTCGAGTCCAACCCCTGCTACACCGTCGATCGCGTGCGCGTCGACGGCAGCAAGACCCTCGAGCAGCGCTGGCCCTTCATGTGCCTGTCGGTCATCGACGGCGAAGGCACCGTCTGCGGCGACCCCGTCCACAAGGGCAGTCACCTGCTGGCACCCAGTACCGTCAGCTCCATTGACCTCAAAGGCAAGATGGAACTGATCATCAGCCACCTCTAGGTCGCAACAACAACCAAAACAAAACAAGGGGCTCCCCCGTTCATCAACGGAGGAGTCCCTTGCCATGTCTAAGTATTCAGCCCACCCGGCTCTCCAGACCAAAAAACGAACGGGCAAAGCAACGCTCGTCCAGTAACGTTACCTAAGGACCCGGGCGGGCGTATGGGGCAACATCGATCGCGAGTTCCGCACGAGCCGGAGAGCACTTAATGTGCTCTCCGTGCGAGCAGGACTGTCCGAGCAGGCGATGTTGCCCCATACGCCCGCCCGGGTCCGCCGGGATTACGACAACTTGACGATCGGTGCAAAGCCCTTCATGAGCTTTTTAGTCTGGCCGGTCTTTTCGAACTGGACCTCGATCATGTCTCCGGCGACCGAGATCACGGTACCCGTGCCAAAGGTCTTGTGGCTCACGGTATCGCCCGCGGCAAAGTCCTGCGACGCGCTGGCGCGATCGACCTTGCGCTCCACCGTCGGCGACACCTTGGACGACGGCTTTTTGGCTCGCGGCGCGCCCGAGCCAAAGGTCGAGGCAACACGGCCGGCGTCGGGCGAAACCCCGCGATGGCGCTCGGTGCCATAGGTGCTGCCACCAAAGAAATCGTCGAAGCTCGATCCGCCGCGCGAACCGGAACCGCCGGTCGAGCGCGTATGCGAACCGAACACCTTGCCGCCATACATATCCGAGCCCATGCCCGAGCCAAAGGTGCCGTGACGGTCGCCGCGCTTCTCCCAGCCCGTGCCCTCAAAACCGGCAGAACCGATACCGCTAAACTCGATATCCTCAAACGGAATCTCGTTGAGGAAACGAGAGCGCGGGTTGGCAGAGGTCGAGCCGTAGGTGCGACGCGTGGCCGCATAGGTCAGGAACAGGCGCTTACGGGCACGCGTGATGGCAACGTAGGCCAGGCGACGCTCCTCCTCGAGCTTGCCCGGGTCATCGCTGCCGCCAAAGTCGTGCACGTGCGGGAAGATACCCTCCTCCATGCCGGCCACGAACACCGCCGGGAACTCCAGGCCCTTGGCGGAGTGGATGGTCATCATGGTAATGGCATGCGTCTCGCCGGCCAGGGAATCCAAGTCGGAGCGCAGGGCCAGCCACTCCATGAGTGCCGGCAGTGCCTTACAGGTGAGCGGACCGTAGGTGCGCTCGATCTCGTCGGCATGCACGGCGCCCGCCGGTAGCTCTGTTGGCACGGCATACGCGTTGCCCGCGATGGCGGCGGCCAAGGCATCCTGCGGCGAGAGCGCCGGGGCGGCTAGGCTATCGAGCGGATTGGAGCCCGCGGCGTCACGCGCGCCGACAAGTGCCTCAAACGAGGATGCCGGAGCGGACGGCCCCGGCTCGGGCGCGGGCGCACTCACCACGACGGACTCGGACTCGGCGACGGACGGCACGTCGGCAACACCGGCCGCGCGCAGCTCTTCTAGACTCTCGAGCGTACCCTCGATATCCTCGTGCGTCTCCTCAAATTCGGCGGCGACGCCCAGGAATTCCTGGATGTTCTCGGCGCGGCTCTCGGACTCCATGGTGCCCTCGGCGCGAAACGCCTGCAGCAGGCCCGTCTTATCGACAATCATCTCGACGACATCCTTGAGCTCGCCGTCCATGCGGCGGCCCTCGCGCACCAGCGCCACAAAACTCGACAGACCGTTGCGCACCTTGGCACTAAACATGCCCGTCTCGGCTGTTGCGATCTCGCAGGCCTGGAAGAACGAGCAGCGGTTGTCGCGCGCCAGCTGCTCGATCTTTTGGATCGAGGTGGAGCCGATGCCGCGGCGCGGCGTGTTGATGACGCGCTTGACGCTCATCTCGTCGGCCGGGTTCACGATCATCTTGAGATAGGCCATGACGTCGCGAATCTCGGCGCGGTCGAAGAATCGCGTGCCGCCGACGATCTTGTAGGGCACGCCCGCGCGCAGGAACATATCTTCGAGGATACGCGACTGGGCGTTGGTGCGGTAGAACACGGCGATATCGTCGTAGCTCGTACCCTTGGCATGCAGCTTTTCGATCTCGCCGGCAATCCAGCGACCTTCGTCGCGCTCGTCGCTTGCCTGGAAAGCCTGAATCTTCTCGCCATCGCCCTCGGCCGTAAACAGGCGCTTGTCCTTGCGCTGCGAGTTGTGGCGAACAACGGCATTGGCGGCGCTCAGGATGTGACCCGTGGAGCGATAGTTCTGCTCCAACTTGACGGTCTTGCAGTTTTTAAAGTCCTGCTCAAAGTCCAGGATGTTGGTGATGTCGGCGCCACGCCAGCTATAAATGGACTGGTCGTCGTCGCCCACGACCATGAGGTTTTGGTACTTGGCGGCCAGCAGGTTGGCGATTTCGTACTGGACGTGGTTGGTGTCCTGATATTCGTCGACGCTAATGTAGCGGAAGCGCTCTTGGTACTTGTCGAGCACCTCGGGGCGGGTGCGCAGTAGCTCGAGCGTGCGCACGAGCAGGTCGTCGAA
Organism: uncultured Collinsella sp.; assembly: GCA_900540875.1. GTDB lineage: Bacteria > Actinomycetota > Coriobacteriia > Coriobacteriales > Coriobacteriaceae > Collinsella. The sequence goes on along the minus strand of UQHT01000008.1, from coordinate 44,431 downwards.
GTCCATCGCGTTGGCGGCGCGCAGGCGGCGCTCCAGCTCCAGGTAGACTTGCGCGGCCTTTTTGTCGTTGGGGCTATCGGCGCTCTTGAGCATGTCCTCGGGCCCGATCATGGCGTTTTTAGCAGAGCTGATCTTGCTGCGGATCATGTTGATGGGGAACTGCTTTTGCTCGATGCCGAGCGCCTGCATAATGTCGCGCACCATGCGCTTTGAGTCGTCGTCATCGTAGATGGTGAACTGGCCGGTGTAGCCCAGCAGGTCGGCGTCCTCGCGCAGCATGCGCACGCACATGGCATGGAAGGTGCACACCCACATGCCACGGGTGCCGCTGGGAATGAGTGCCGCCAGACGCTCGCGCATCTCGGCCGCAGCCTTGTTGGTAAACGTGATGGCAAGAACCTGCCAAGGCTTAACACCCAGGTCGCCGAGCATATGTGCGATGCGGAAGGTCAAGACGCGGGTCTTGCCCGAGCCGGCGCCGGCGAGCACCAGCAACGGGCCCTCGGTGGACAGGACCGCCTCGCGCTGGGCGGGATTAAGGCTGTCGATGTCGACGAGCGGCTTGGCGGGCTTGGGCGCCGGCGCGGGAGCGTCGTAGATGTCGAGCGGAACGAGCTCGGGCTCCGGCGCAGCGGGGGCGGTGTATGCATCGAGCGGCACGGGTTCCGGCGCGGGCGGCACGGGCGCGGCAGTGTTCTTTTCCCAGGGCAGGGGCTGGGTCATGGGCGACTCCTCATCTGACGGACGGCGCGCCTGCGGGCAGCGCCATAGTTTGAGCCGTACCAGTATACCGAGCCGCGCGGACACCGACGCAAATCACACCACGACTCCGTGCGCCACCATCGGACCCACCCCATCGCCCAAAAAAGAGGGCAGCATAGACCTTTTGGTCATGCCACCCTCTTTGAATGACAAGTTGTCGCTCTGGCCGCCGCGCAGCGTCAACCAAGTTACAGGCCGAGCATGGGCTCCAGAACGAAGAAGTATGCGAGCACTACGATGCCCAGGATGATGCGGTAGACGCCGAAGCACTTGAAGTCGTGACGGCGGACGAAGCCCATGAGCCACTTGATGGCGATGAGCGAAACCACAAAGGCCACAACGCAGCCCACGCCCAAGATGGCGATCTCGTTGGTGCCGAACGTGCCGCCCTTGATGAAGTACTTGACCAGCTTGAGCGCACTCGCGCCAAACATAACAGGAATAGCCAGGAAGAACGTAAACTTAGACGCCACCGAGCGCGTGCAGCCCAAAAGCAGGCCGCCGATGATGGTAGAACCGGAGCGAGACGTACCAGGCACCAGCGAAAGCACCTGGAAGCAGCCGATACCCAGCGCAGTCTTCCAGCTGAGGTCCTCGAGCGTGGCGATGGAACCAAAGTCCAGATTCTCGTCATCGTCCTCATCCTCAGCGGTAGCCGTGGGGGGCGCCGCAAAGTGCGCACCGGCGGGACGTCCACCCGACACCACAGCACGCGAACCAAACGAACCGGCAACGGCCATTTCCTCGCGCTTGCTCGCGCGCCAGTTCTCGATCACGATAAACAGCACGCCGTACACAATGAGCGCCAGCGCCACGACGGGAGCGTTGTAGAAATGCTCCTCCATCCAGTCGTTGAGCGGCAGGCCGATCGCCGCCGCAGGAATGCAACCGAGCACAATCTTGCCCCACAGCACCCAGGTGTCGCGACGGCCCTCCTTGCCCTTGCTGGGCGAGAACGGGTTGAGCTCGTGGAAAAACAGCACGCAGACGGCCAGAATGGCGCCGAGCTGAATCACGACCAGGAACATATTCCAGAACGTCTCGCTCACGTTCATCTTGACGAACTCGTCCACCAAGATCATGTGGCCCGTCGACGAAACGGGCAGCCATTCGGTGATGCCCTCGACCAGGCCCATGAAGGCAGATTTTAGAAGCTCGATAATATCCAAAGGGACCCCCTCGTTAGACACCCGCCGGTAGATGTTCTGCGGACGATGCGGGCGATGTCCCATTATCAACCGTTGGCGGTGCGACCGCGCCTACCCTTACCAAAAAACTCGCCCGTTCACAGAATTGCGAGCAGTTAAACCGAAATCCTTGGGTATAACTGCAACAAGATAAAGTGTCCGGCGGTCAACGCACCCGCGCCCGCCCGACGCACGAGCCCCGCGCCCGTGCGATAGACCAAGGAGGAAACCATGAACGAGGGTTACACCAAGGTATTTGTTTCACTCGACGGTACTGAGCAGCAGGATTTTGTGCTCGCACGCGCCATCAAGGTCGCCGCGAACAACGGCGCCAAGCTGATTATCGGCCACGTTATCGATTCCACGGCGCTCGAGAGCGCCGGCTCCTATCCGGTCGATTTGGTCAACGGTCTGGAGGAGGCCTTTAAGAACTCCATCGAAAAGCAGCTCGAAGAGGCCAAGGCCAATCCCGATATTCCCGAGGTCGAGGTCATGATACGCGCCGGTCGTATTCGCGAGACGCTCAAAGACGAGATGCTCGACGTGGTCAAGCCCGACCTGGTGCTCTGCGGCGCTCGCGGCCTGTCCTCGATCAAGTATGCGCTTCTGGGTTCGATTTCGACGTTCCTGCTGCGCAATACCGACTGCGACATTTTGGTCGTAAAGTAGCGTTGCTCCCACCGGCCGCGGGGCCTGCGGGGTTTCCACGGGCACGTCCTCGCCGCGTTGCGGCTGCGGGATGTGCCCTTAGGAAACCCCTCCCGGCCTCGCGGCCTTCGCAGCCTTACTTCAGCGAGTTGGCTGATAAAAGATGGCGTGCCGCCCCGTTTGGGGCGGCACGTTTTGTTTGGGCTGCACGTTTTTGTTTTGGGAGATCCATTTGAGCCTCATAGTTATGTTCACGTTCGGGAACATAACGCCAGTTGCCTTAGCTAAGTTCACGTTCGGGAACATAGCCGTCCGCAGCGCAAGACGGCCCGGCTACTCAAAGTATTGGAACTTGTTCGTCGAGAAGGCGAACGTTACGACAAAGCCTTCGCCGGAGTCGGATGCCGCCGTGACGTCGATGCCCATCTTGGAGCATAGGCGCGCCACCAGGTAGAGGCCGATGCCCGTTGCGCGCTTGGTGGTGCGGCCGTTGTCGCCGGTAAAGCCCTTCTCGAACACGCGTGGCAGGTCTGCCGCACACACGCCGCAGCCGTTGTCCGCAACGGTGAGCTCGATGCGCTCGCTCGCCAGGCCCTCGTCCAGTAACGCGCCCGAAAACACGATCTTCGCGCCGTCCTCGCGCGCATATTTAATGCTGTTCTGAATGAGCTGGCCCAGGATAAACTCGAGCCATTTTTCGTCGGTAAAGACCTCGAAGTCGAGGCTCTCGCACACCGGAGCCACGTGCGCCGCAATGAGCCCGCGCGCGTTGGCCTTAATCGCACCCGTCACCAAGGTCTTAAGGTCCCAGCGGCGAATCAGGTAGTCGCGCTCCACGACTTCCGAGCGCGCGTAGTACAGCGCCTGGTCGATATAGCGTTCCACGCGAGCCAACTCGCGACCCAGGTCATCGACACGTGTTGGGTCATCTGCGCCGCCGTCGAGGTTTTCCAGAATCAGGTGAGCCGCCGCCAGGGGCAGCTTGGCCTCGTGGACCCAGCTCTCGATATAGTCGCGATAGTCTTCGGTCTGACGCCGGCCCTCGGCAACCTCGTCGCAGGCGGCTTTGCCCACCCGGCACAGGACCTCGTACTCGAGCTCGCCCTCGGCATAGGTTGGGCATTGCACCATCTCCTGCACCCATGCGGGACTCTCGAGCTCCTCTGCCGCGCGCTCCAACTGACGCAGAAAACGGCGACGGCGAGCGTACTCGATCACGATGCCGAGCATACCGAAGATAAAGGACACGCCAACCGCCACGACCACGATAGAAACGGGTGCGCCGGCGACCGTCAGCACAAAGCAGCTCAGCAGCACGCCGCACGTCCACACGGCGACGGGAAGCAGTGCATCTTTAAAGAACTTGCCAAACGACATAGCCGGCCCCTAGACCGAATAGCCTTGGCCGCGATGCGTCGTCAAATACCCCTTGATGCCGATTTTTTCGAGCGTGGTGCGCAGGCGGTTGATGTTGACGGTGAGCGTATTGTCGTCCACGAAGGCGTCGGAGTCCCACAGGTCCTGCATGATGGCCGAGCGCGAGACGATCTTGCCCGCGCGGCTCAGGAGCAGCGAGAGAATGCGCAGTTCATTTTTGGTGAGCTCGGTGCTGTCGCCGGTCGCCGTGTTGGTGACCATAGAGCGGGCGAGGTCGAGCTCCAGCCCCTTGTGGACGAGCGTGCTGCGCTCGCCTGACGCCGCGGTGCGACGCAGCAGTGCGTTGATGCGCGCCACGAGCACGCGCGCGCTATAGGGCTTGGGAACAAAGTCGTCCGCGCCGAGCGTCATGGCCATGACCTCGTCGATCTCGGTCGTGCGCGAGGTGAGGACGATGATGGGGACCTCGGATTCGCGGCGAACCTCGTGGCAGATATGCTGGCCGTCCTTGACGGGAAGCGTGAGGTCGAGCAGCACCAGGTCGGGCGCGGCGGCGAGAATATCGCGCGAGACATGCTCGAACGATTCGCAGGCCTCGATTTCAAACCCGGCGCGGGCAAGGATGTCGACAAGCTCACGACGAATGGGCTCGTCGTCCTCAACGATATAGATTAGCGCCATGGATTCCGCTCCCCTCTTGATTGTCTTGCCACCATTATGGCTGCGAAACTGCAGGTGCGCGCCACGCACGTCGCCAAGGTGACAGAACTGTTCGCGAGCGGGGGCGTTTTGTCCGCCTCGCACTCGCAGCGGTGGCGGGAACCAAAATGATTCTTTAATCCCCGTCCCAGAATAATCATTTAGCGGCGGGCGCGAAGCTTTTCGTAGCCGTCGGCAAAGAAGGCGACCGTCGCGGCATCAGACTCGGCGGCGTCGGCGTCGGTGGCAGGCACCACGCCGTGCTCGTCGCTTACCAGGAACAAGGCGCCCTTGAGCTGTGCGGGAATGTCCACGCGCGTGACCGGGATGCCCTTGGTCTGGGCCAGCTGCTCTATGAGCGTCGCCGTGCCGCACAGGCACTCGTCCGCCGGCGCCACAAAGGCGAGTTCGCCGTTGTTGACGGCGGCGAGCAGCTCGGGCGCCACGCCGGTCTCGTCGGCTTCGGAGCGGGCCTCGGCGGAGCGGGCACGCAGCGCCTTGGCTGACGTATCGGCGAGCGGCTCGTACTCCCCCACTGTCATGGCGGCGTTGCCGTTGATGTCGATCACCAGCATGAGCACGCCATCGTGCGCGGTATAGTCGCCCTCGGCGAGCGACCACTCAACGTGCTGCTTGGCCCAGCTGAGCATGTTATGGGTAAGTGGCTCGCCCTGCACCAGACGCTCGGACAGCGCGCGGATGTGACGGTTGAGCATGGGCACCTTTTTGTTGGACATGCGCCAACGGCAGACAAGCGCGGGCTTGTCGAGCGTAAACTTCTCGACCGCCTCCTGATTGGCGCAAAAGTCCTCGTACGCACGCTGATCCTCGGCATTGCCAAACAGCTCGGCATCATCAATCTGGGGCATGGTCATACCTTTCGTGTTAGTCATTCCGTCCTCTTATACCAAAAAGACGGCCCTCCAAACGGAGCGACCGTCTTTTGCAGAGATTATTTTGTTCCGGGGCGAAACTTAGTGACGGAAATGCCTAGCACCGGTGAAGACCATTGCGATGCCATGCTCGTTGCAGGCCTGGATGCTCTCGTCGTCGCGCTTGGAGCCACCGGGCTGGATGATGCAGGTCACGCCGTGTGCGGCAAGCACGTCGACGTTGTCGCGGAACGGGAAGAACGCGTCACTTGCGCAGGCAAAGCCGCCCTTCTCCACGCCTTCGCGCTCGCAAAAGTCCTCGGCGCGTTCGCAGGCAAGCAGTGCGGAGTCAACGCGGTTGGGCTGACCCGGGCCCATGCCAATGCCGGCCTTGCCCTTGGAGACCAGGATGGCGTTGGACTTAACGCCCTTGCAGACCTTCCAGGCAAACTCGAGCTCGGCCATCTCAGCGTCGGTGGGCTTGCGGTCGGTGGGGAACGTAAAGGTCGCGGGATCCTCGGTCACGTGGTCGACCTCCTGCACCAGCATGCCGCCGTCGATGGAGCGCAGCTCCACCTGGGCACCGTGGTCCACGCCGCCGGTAGCCAGCACGCGCAGGTTGGGGCGCTTGGCCATGCGCTCGAGCGCCTCATCGGTGTAGCTCGGGGCGATGATGACCTCGACGAACTGCTTGTTCTCGTCGGCAAAATGCTCAACCAGCTCAAAGGGAACCTCGCGGTTGCAGGCGATGATGCCGCCGAAGGCGCTCTTGGGATCGCAGGCGAAAGCGCGGTCGTAGGCGGCCGTGATGTCCTCGGCAACGGCGGAACCGCAGGGGTTCTGATGCTTGAGGATCACGCAGGCCGGCTCGTCGAACTCGCGGACCAGGTTCCAGGCGGCATCGGCGTCCAGATAGTTGTTGTAGCTGAGCGGCTTGCCCTGGATCTGCTCGGAGCCCACGAGCGGGAACTGCGAGCTCGCGGTGTTCTCGCAGCCCTCGGCAAAACGATAGACCGTGGCCTTCTGCTGTGGGTTCTCGCCATAGCGCAGGTCGTCGACCTTTTCCAGCGAAATCTCGAGCTTGGCAGAGGTGTCCGCCACGTCGCTTGCCTGGGCGGCAAGCCAACGGGAGATAGCCGTATCGTAGGCGGCGGTAGTCTGGTAGACCTTCACCTGCAGGCGACGACGGGTGGCAAGCGTGGTGCAGCCGCCGGTCTCGCGCATCTCGGCAAGGACAGCGTCGTAGTCGGCCGGGTCAGAGATGACGGTAACGCTCGCAGCGTTCTTAGCGGCGGAGCGCAGCATGGAGGGACCGCCAATGTCGATGTGCTCGATGGCGTCCGCAAAGGTGACCTCGGGGTTGGCGACGGTCTTCTCGAACTCGTACAGGTTGACGACGACCAAGTCGATCAGCTTAATGCCGTGCTGAGCGGCCTCCTGCATGTGCTGCTCGGAATCGCGGCGGGCCAGCAGCGCGCCGTGAACCTTGGGGTGCAGGGTCTTAACGCGGCCGTCCATCATCTCGGGATAGCCCGTGAACTCCTCGATGGGGGTTACGGGAACGCCCGCGTCCTCGATGGCACGAGCCGTGCCGCCCGTAGAGATGATCTCGACGCCAAAGTCATCGACCAGCGTCCGTGCGAAATCGACGACACCCGTTTTATCGGTAACCGAGATCAACGCGCGTGCGATCTTCACATCAGATCCCATGCAGTCCTCCTGTCTGGTACGCCGCCGTGCTCTGTGAGTCGGTGATACGTCGATCTGCAGCGCTCGCGCAGCGGCATTGAAAATACTGATTCAATGTAGCGCATCGAGCGCATCGATGCACCCCGCAACGGGCGCATGTGCAGAAAAAGTTTGCGCGCGGAGGGGATGGGCACGGTGAGTTCATGGAACACAGGGGCACCATAATTAGATGCCAATAGCGTGGTAGAACTGTGCTCGATATGCATCCGCAAAAGAAAGAGGCACCATGGTCTCGCGGGTTCTCTACCGACCGTTTGATACCGAAGACTTCGACGCCATCGCGCTGATTCTGCAGCAGCTTTGGCATAACAATTCGGATAACGATGAGTACAACCGCCTTGAGGCCGCGTGCGACCTCGCCTATTGCCTTTCGTCATCGACGTTTTCGCAGGTTGCCGTAATCGACGGTCAGGCGCGTGGCATTTCGCTCGCGCGTGCGGGACAGAGCTCCGGCGCCACCGTTAAGGAACATTGGATGGATACCGAACGCGCGCTGCTTTCGCAGATGCGCGAGCTGGAGCCCGATGTCTGCGCCGAGTATCTCTCGTTTGTGCGCGCCACCATCCGAACCAACAACCGCCTGCTCGAGAGCAGCCCGTTGCCGCACGACAACGAAGTCACGCTGCTCGCCGTCGATCCCGATGTCCACGGCCTGGGTGTAGGCTCAGTGTTGCTCGATGCCGCGGTCTCATACCTGTCCTCGCGCGGGGCGACAAGGGCGCACCTGTACACCGACTCCAACTGCTCGTGGAAGTTCTACGAGTTGCACGGCTTTAAGCGCACGGCCACGCACCGCGCCAACCGCGAAGAGCGTCGTCACGACATGCCGCGCGAAAGCTTTCTCTACGAACTCGACCTAACAGCCTAGCCCAAGCAGCCACACCTAGTCATTTAAGAACGTCCCCAATGACTGATCCCCAACAACTAGTCATTTAAGTCTGTCCCTAATGAGTGGCCTAGGGGGTTTGTAGATAGCCGTGGTCAAAATACATCAAATATGAGTACTGTTACCTTTTTAGTAGCAGCGATTCGGGGCATTTTTGATGCTTATAGGCATGACGACCAGCTGCACGAGCTGACGTAACTCCCCAAATGTTCAATAAAATGGGCTCCTAACGAGAAGTACTCTCATTAGGAGCCCATTATTATGTGCAAACATATGTGACCAACGCAGCAACAGTACTCATATTTGGCATTTTTTGTCCACTGCCCCTTGCGCGAAGGTCCTCAGCGGAAAGTTTGACCCGTTTCGATGCACAAAAATGGGATGAATCTTCCCTGGCAACCGCCCAGAAAGATCCACCCCAAAGCAAGCGCTCGCTAGAACGTTCCGCCGCCGCCTCCGCCGACGCCGCCGCCTCCGCCGCCCGAGAAGCCGCCGCCACCGCCGCCGCTCGAGCTGTCGGAGCTCGAAGCCAGCTCACGGATGGTCTCGTGGTACACATCGTTGAACGAATCGAGCGGGGACTCGTTGCCGTAGTGATGGTAATACCACCAGTAGCAGGGGTAGTTGTCGTAGAAATCGTCGCTGTTGCGCAGATCCGCAGGCACGGCCTCGGCCAGCTGTCGCAGCACTTCTTTCGAAACGCCCAGGGCAACGCCCATCACCAGCAGTTTGTTCCACAAGATCAGGTCGCTGGGGATAGCCTCCTTCAGGCGCGTAAAGTCCTCGAGCCAATGCTTGAGCGCCTTGCAACGAGCCGCCACCTCGGCGCCCTCCGGCGTGTAACGGCGGAAGGTGCAGCTCAGGACAAAGCCCACGATCGTGACGGGAATCGAGATCATAGCGGCGCCGACGTTGGCGTCCGCAAAGTCGGTATAGATCAGAGAGCCCAGAATGCCAAAGACAATGATGATGCCGAGAACCAGGCCGGCCACCATCGCGATAGTGCCATCCGATGCGATAAACTCGCGCGCCTCCAGCTTACCCTTAACCGTGCTCTGATAGTCCTCGAGCTTGTCGCCAACAGATGTGGTGCGCTCGCTAGCGTACTCCTCCAGTTCGCTAAACGTGCGCGAACGGACTCCGTCCTTATCGGGCTTAACGCCGGCGAAGAAGACCTTGAGCACATCGCGATCGATGCCGTCCTTCTTGGCAGCCTTCCAGGCCTCGTCGGTCACCGTGATGCGATACGTCTGCTCCTCTTTTTCGCGACGGAGCAGGCCCTTCTTCTTGGCCTCGGTCGCTTCTTCCAGCTTGATCACGCGGTCGTCGGTCAGCTTCATCAGCGTGGCGATATATGCCTGATCGGGCACGTTGTTCCAGCTCATAAGAGCTGCAAGCACCGCGGGATGGTCGGCGGAGGGCACATCGCGGAAGTACTCGTCTTGGAAGAGCGGCTTGGGCTTGGGCCTGCGTAGCTTGAGCACAACGATTGTGCCGGTAAAGGCGACCGCCGCGACAATACTTAGCGCGGCAAGCGCATTGGCAATCATGCGAGCGTGAGCGCGGCGGGCGTTAGCTTCGTCGGCCCATTCCTTCTCTTCGCTCAGGATCGTTGACATGCGCTCTTCGCCCGAAGCGGCAAGCTGCGGTACCCAGTCGCTGGGGAAGGCAATGCGTGCCTCGGCGAATTCGCCCTGATGCACGCAGGGAATGGTATAGGTGACCATGGGCTCGTCCGCATCGAGCGACACGTCGCCCGTCAGCGGGCCGTGGCCCCATGCACGGAAGTTATCGCCCTTGACGGCCGCCGTCCCGGCAGCGGCATTTGCAAAGTAGACTTCCATCTCGACGTCATCGGAGTCCGCCGACCAGCCGTCGCCGACGAATTTCCAGTAGAGCTCGGCGGTATCGGCCCAGTTCATAACTGCACCAGTCATGGAATAACTCACGTAGTAGATTGCGCTGTCGCCGCTCTCGTGGGGGCTGAACACCTTAATCTTTACGCCGTCGTCGGACTGTTCCACCGTGTAAACGCCGTCGTCGCCTTTGTTTGCGCTGTCAACCTTGTTAAACGCAGCGTCGTCTTCCTCGACGCTCAGCACATCGACGCCCGCCGTGCCGCCCTGCTGGTTGGTGCCCGTATTGATATCCCAATACACGCCGTTGATATCGTCGTCGAAATCAAACTGGCGTCCCTCGACAACGGTCAGCGATCCATCGGCTTCAACCGTGGCACCGATATAGGTTTGGGTCATGGAGTAGCCGTCGGCGTGCGCGGCGGCAGGCAGCAGCAACAACGCAAGCACGACGAGTGCGCAGACGGAAGCGAATCGCGCAAACAGGTGGCGCTGCCGACAGGTCTTGGCAACGGGGGCGTTCATAGGCACATCCTTTGTCTGTGATACCAGTAGCGTCATTGTCCCACGTTTGCGGGTTCATGTGACGAACATCTAGGTCAGCGGAGTGTCAAAACGGGACAAAAGTCACGCCCGCCGCCGGCACCTGGGGACGTTCCTTATCTGCCGGCAATCTGGGACACTCCTTGGCATAGCCCGCTCCGGCAATAGATACCACTTCATAGCTCCATCACAGGTGTAGCGGCTTTGTGTGGGCGCGGCATGCGCTGATTGAGCCGCCAGTTGAGGGGCATAAAGCAGTAGAGCGAAAACGGTTTGCCCCTTTGCCGTCCGCTTGAGGATCATGTCCCCCTTTTCCGCGGAAACCCCGGCAGTTGCGAAGAGCTGCCGGGGTTTCTGTCGTTTGAGGGCTAGATTGATTGACGACGATTAAGGCGCCGAGCCGGTGGTCCGGCACGCGCAACGTGTGGCCTCAGCAACTTGCAGGCCACGGCAGCGTCTCCCCCACCGCGCCCCGCGCTATACTCGTCCGCATGGACATCAACGCACGCAACATAGCAACAACCGCCGCCGACGCGCCAACGACGCCGGCCGCTCCCGCGCCCGTCGTGGGGCGCTTCGCCCCGTCGCCCTCGGGCCGTATGCACCTGGGCAACGTGTTCAGCTGCCTGTGCGCATGGCTTTCGGCCCGCAGCCAGGGCGGCAGCATCGTGTTACGCATTGAGGACCTGGACGATCGCTGCAAGCGCCCGGAACTTGCCGCCCAATTGATTGACGACCTGGCCTGGCTGGGGCTGGAGTGGGACGAAGGCCCCTACTACCAGCACGACCGCCTAGACCTGTACGAGAGCGCCTTGCGCCGGCTGAAAGACGCCGGCCTCACCTATCCCTGCTTTTGCACACGCGCCGAGCTCCACGCCGCGAGTGCACCGCACGCGAGCGACGGCACGCCCATCTACCGTGGCGCCTGCCGAAGTCTTTCGGCCGAGGAGGTGGCCCGCCGCAGCGCCCTGCGCGCCCCGGCCACACGTCTGCGCGTGCCCACCGTCGACGACCTCGCAGACGACGTGATCGAATTTGTGGATCGCACGTACGGCGCCCAATGCGAAGCACTCGCCACCGAGTGCGGCGACTTTTTGGTGCGCCGCAGCGACGGCGTGTTTGCCTATCAGCTAGCCGTGGTGGTCGACGACGCTGCCATGGGCGTCACCGAGGTCGTGCGCGGATGCGACCTGCTGGGGTCCACGCCGCGCCAGATCTATCTGCAGCACCTGTTGGGACTGCCCACGCCGCACTACGCACATATTCCGCTGCTCATGGCACCGGACGGCCGCCGCCTTTCCAAACGAGACCGCGATCTGGACCTGGGCGAACTCCGCGCCCGCTTTGGCACGCCCGAAGCGCTGCTGGGCTGGCTCGCCGGACAAACAGGCATCGCACCGGGCACCACGCCGCGCTCTGCCGAGCAGCTGGTCGAGCACTTTAGCTGGGACGTCATCCGCGCGCGCCGAGAGAACATCACTGTAACGGCCGAGTAGCCAAATACGCCCCACCCCTACGCAACATCCCAGGGCTGGAGTTCGTCGCCCAGGCGAACGATGCAGTCGTAGAGCACGGTATGGCACTCGGCCGGGTTGGCATCTCGATGAAAATGCCCGTAGTACCAGCGCTTGTAGTCCAAGCGATCTTCCAGCTCATCGAAAAACGCCGTAAGCCGATCAACGGCGGGGCAATTCCAGCCGGGCGCCGGATAAAGCGTGGGCGAAAGCATGCGCGTAGAGCAGGTGTGGGTGATTACGCAATCGACCTTCCAGCCCACGCTGTCGAGCTTTGTCCGCGCCTCCTCAAAGTTGCGCTCGTCTGGCAGCTCCTGCGGCCACCAGCTGGAATACGGAATGCGGTATTCCTTATCCACGCTCGTGGCGCCGCCCATGGTAAAGACCGTTGAGCCGTCGAGCTCAAAAACCTCGCCGCGCGTCAGGCGCCGTATGGGCGAAGTATCCGACAGGCGCTGCGTCAGCCCACCATGCCACAGCTCCATGGGGCGTTCTGCCCAATGGTCGTAACGTTCGTGGTTGCCGTCGACGAACAGCACGGTATAGGGACGCGATTCTAGCCAAGCGATGTCGGCGCATTCCTCGGCAGAGAAATCCCACGGAAAGCCAAAATCGCCGGCGACGATGAGATAGTCGTCGCTCGTCAGGCTTTCCCCAAGATCCCAATCGCGCAGCTTTTGCATGTCAGCGCCGCCATGGACGTCGCCCGTCACATAGACCGTCATCGGATCACCGCTTCCCTGTAAGTCACTAGTCCACATTCTGCACGATCACTAAGCCAACCGTTCCAGCCCTTCCATCCCTCAGGGCTTACCCCTCGTTCTTCCATCCAAACGGGTCAAACACCCAAAAGACCAGATCGAGCACGCCGCCGGTCGCCATGGCGCCGGCGAAGGCAATGCAAACGTGCAGCGAACTGGCGCTTCGGAGCACGTCAAATGGCCCCAGAACAGCCAGCAGCGCGACCGCTACGCCGGCCGCGCACAGCACAAGACACGGCCCTGCGTCCTTAACGCACTTCTTTGCGAGATGCTTTGCGTTGTCACTCATCGATATCGAACTCCTTAGAGGGTCGTTGTTCAGATGCATGCCGCCGCGGCGGAGCATGGTGGCAGGGTAAGTGTCACATATCGTGCGGACACGTCCGAAAGCTCGCGCCAAACCGCCAATCTTAATCGTCATACGCCCAAAATACGAACGATCGATCTGTTATCCTGGCGCCAACATAGTCTTTCGAAAGGTTTGGCCGGGATGACTACGCAGCAGCAGATTGATATTGAATTCGACTCGCTTGCACGCGAGAACGATTCACCCAAGCTCATCGCCAACTCGAAGGCGACCGGCGGAACATTACTATCCGTTATCAAGGAGCAGCTCTCGACCTGCAGCTCTTTTGACTTTTGCGTAGCGTTTGTTGCAGACGGTGGCCTTCAAATCTTGGTCGAAGCGTTCCAGGAGCTCAAGCAGCGTGGCATTAAGGGCAGGCTGCTGACGTCCACCTATCTCAACTTCAACTCACCCGATGCGTTTCGCAAGCTCCTGGAATACGACAACATAGAAGTTCGCGTATTCCAGGGTAATTTGCATGCTAAGGGATACATTTTTGATAAGGGCGAAACCAGCACGATAATCGTCGGCAGCTCGAACATGACGCAGACCGCCCTCACCTGCAATAAAGAATGGAACGTGCTGTACCAGACCGTTGAAAACAGCCGCTTGCTCGGAGAGCTTAGAGGTGAGTTCAATTCGCTGTGGAGTGACGCCTCGACCGTTGCGCTTTCCCAAGACTGGATTGACAAATATGCCGCATATCGATCGGCGCGTCCCCCAAAGCCCAAATCGAAACCGACGTTCCAGGCAACTGTTAGCCCAACCACGAACGATCTCGAAGAACTCAAGCCCAATAAAATGCAGCAGCGCGCCCTTGAGGCGCTCGGTGCAATCCACCGTAAGGGCGAGACTCGCGCCCTGCTGGTCTCGGCAACCGGCACTGGCAAGACCTTCCTGTCGGCGTTCGATGTGCTCGCAACTAAACCCCGGCGCGTCCTCTTTCTTGCGCACCGCCGGCGCATTATCGACGCCTCCCGTGCAAGCTACGAACGGCTCTTAGGTAGTACCTATATGTTCGACACCTATCAAACTGGCAAGAATACAAGCGATGCTACCTGTGTGTTTGCCATGTGTTCTTCGGTCGCCAAACATCTGAGCGATTTCCGTCCCGATGAGTTCGACTACATCGTCATCGACGAGGCCCACCGCACGGGATCTCAGGGCTACCAATCCATCATGTCGCACTTTACGCCTCGGTTTTATCTGGGCATGACCGCTACACCCAATCGCACCGACGGCTATGACGTCTTTGCCCTTTTCAATCACGTCATCGCATTCCAGATCACGCTGCAGGACGCTTTGTCCGAGGAGATGCTAGCCCCCTTCCATTATTTTGGCATTCACGATCTGGAGATTGACGATGAGACGATCGAAAATACCGCCCTGTTCGGGCGCTTAACGTCCGACGAGCGTGTGCGTCACATCACCGAGAAGATCGAAGAATATAGCGTCACCAAAAGCAGCCGCAGGGGCTTAATTTTCTGCAATCGAAACGCCGAGGCCAAAGAACTGTCGCGCAAATTCAACGCTCTCGGATATCGAACGGCTGCGATTAGCGGTCAAGATCCCGATGAAGTCCGCGATGCCGTTATCAGCCGACTTGAAGCCGGCGAGCTCGAGTATATTTTCTCGGTCGATATCATGAACGAAGGCGTCGACATCCCCTCGCTCAATCAGATCATCATGCTTCGACGCACCGACTCCGCAATCATCTTTATTCAACAGCTCGGACGAGGTTTGCGTCTGAATGATGGTAAGGAATACGCACTGGTGCTCGACTTTATTGGCAACTACCAGAGCAACTTCTTGGTGCCCATCGCGCTTTCGGGTGACAAAACGTACAACAAAGATCGCCTGCGTCGTCTCGTCCAAGAGGGCGATTCGACGATCCCCGGATGCTCGACCGTGAGCTTCGATCGTATTTCCGAGGCACGCATCTACAAGGCCATCGATGGCGGCGATTTCACCTCCGTCAGGTTTTTGAAAAACGAATATCTCGACTTGCGCCAGAAACTCGGCAAGATTCCCTCGCTGCTCGAATTTGATCGTAACGGCTCCATCGATCCGCTGCTTATCTTCAAGAATAGCGGCCTGGGGTCCTACCACGCATTTCTATCCAAATACGAGCCGGACTACACGGTTCAATTTTCCTCTGAGCAAACCAAGATTCTCAAATTTATTTCTCAAAAGCTCGCCGCGGGCAAGCGTTTCGAAGACCTCTATTTGCTTCAAACGCTCGTCGAAGCCGGACACGAGGGCTACCGGCATATGCGCGAGGCTGCGCTTAGGAACTACCACACACAGCTTAAGGACAGCGCCGTTAGGTCGGCAATCACAGTCCTTAAGGGCGACTTTGCCACTCCCAAGGATTTCGTTTCCCTGCTTATTGACGATGGATGCGGACCTCGTCTGACCGAAGCGTTTGCGACCGCTCTGCGCAACGCAGAGTTCAAGCGTCAGATTCTCGAGGTGCTGGATTTTGGCATTGCGCGTAACCGACTCGACTATGCCGAGACGTACCAAAACACAAATTTCGTTCTCAACGCCAAGTACACGTACGAAGAAGTTTGCCGCTTGATGAACTGGGAAAAGAACATCAACGGCCAAAATCTTGGCGGCTACTTCTACGACGAGAAGACCATTACATTCCCCGTGTTTATTAACTATGACAAGGCACCCGACATTAGCGAGTCCATTCAGTATGAAGACCGCTTTGTTTCGCCGAGTAAGCTAGTTGCAATCTCTAAGAACAACCGCACGCTCAACTCCCCCGAGATTCAGCGACTGCAGGCATGGCCGGGCAACGGGCTAAAGACGTATTTGTTTATGCGCAAGAACAAGGACGATAAGGGTGGCAAGGAATTTTACTTCCTAGGCGAAATGCATCCGACTGGCGAGTTCAAAGCTATTAAAACTAAGAGCGGCGACAACGCCGTCGAAATCGAATATGAACTCAATGCTCCCGTGCGCCAGGACATTTACGAGTTTATGCTCAGCGATCTGAGTGAGACAGAGTAACAAAGAAGGAGCGGGCCGCCATGCGACGTCCGCTCCTTTCTCACATAAGCCCGAGTTTCTTTTCGAGTTCCTTAACGACTTTAACGTCCGCCGGAAGCCAATCGACATCCCACAGGTTATTGGTATCGAGCCACTTCATGTCCTCGTGAGCGTGCTCTTTGAACTCGCCCGAAAGGATGCTAGCTAGGTAGCACTGCATCGACAGATGGAACGTCTCGTAATCGTGCTCGACCGTGCAAAGATAGCCGAGGTTACCGATCGTGACCTCGAGCTCTTCTTGAATCTCGCGCACGATTGCCTGCTCGCCGGTCTCGCCCGGCTCGAGCTTGCCGCCCGGAAATTCCCAGCCGTCTTTAAACTCGCCATAGCCGCGCTGGCAGCTCAGGATTTTTCCGTCCTTCTGAATAATCGCTGCTGCAACATTGATTGATTTCATAACTAGTTATCACCTCTCCAGTTGAGCTCAACCAGTATAGGCGATCGACCGCCCGCCATGTCCCAGTCGCCTGAAAACCGCCTGCTCGACCAACCCTTGACGCCGTTTTGTACCGGCACCCCATCTCCCGCTATCGAGGTCTAATACTTTTCCCACTGCCACCCAAAAACTCATCCAACATTAATCTTGGCTCAAGAATCGCTTAATCTATAACCTGCACTATAGAGTTCGACCAAGGGCGGGGCGGCGCAACGCAGACCGCCGAACGCAACGCTCGCGCCCGAGCAAATTGCCCGGCGTCGCGCCCATCGAACGAAAGGACAGGTCATGGACGACCTCGAAAAAGTTGAAACCATCCGCACCAAGTGCAACGTGAGTTACACCGATGCCAAGGCGGCGCTCGACGCTGCCGACGGCAACGTTTTGGATGCCATCATTTGGCTCGAGTCGCAGGGCAAGACCCAGACCACGTCGGCGCATGCCGCCACCGAGTCCGCGCCAGTCGATGAGCCCTCTGCCGAGATGGTCGCCGCGCAGGCAGCCTACGAAAAGTCGAGCGAAAAGACCGACTTCTCCAAGAAGATGGACAGCGTGTGGGAGTACCTCAAAAAGCTCTTCCGCCTGAGTCTGGACACCAAGTTTATCGCCACGCGCCGCGATGCGATCATCCTCAACATTCCCATCCTGATTCCCATCGTCGCCCTGTTTGCCTGGGGCGCCACGATATGGCTGATGCTGCTTGGCTTGTTCTTTGGCATGCGCTACCGCATCGATAGCGACGGCGACGTGCCCGGCAGCATCAACAACCTGATGGACAGCGCTGCCAATGCCGCGGACGACATCAAGCAAAATCTGAACGACGACAAGTAATCGCAGACGGGGGCACGTATGGCACGGATCCTGATTGTAGAGGACGAGGAGAAAATCGCCCGCTTTGTGACGCTCGAGCTGGAGCACGAGGGCTACCAGGTGGAGCACGCCGCCGATGGCCGCACCGCCGTTGACCTAGCGCTGGAGCGCGACTACGATCTGATTCTGCTCGATGTACTGCTGCCGCAGCTCAACGGCATGGAGGTGCTGCGGCGTGTCCGCAAGCACAAGGATGTGCCGGTGATCATGGTCACCGCGCGCGATGCCGTGATGGACAAGGTGGCCGGGCTCGACGCCGGTGCTGACGATTACCTGACCAAGCCGTTTGCCATTGAGGAGCTGTTCGCACGGATCCGCGTGGCGCTAAAGCGCTCGGAGGCTGTGCGGACGGCTTCGGGCGTTGGCGGCGTTGGGGCGGGCGGTGCGGGCGGGTGCGCCGTTGCGATACCCCCAGCTGGCGACTCGGCCAAGACCTCTGCCTCGCCCTCCCCCACCGCGCTCACCGTGGGCTCGGTTGCGCTCGATCCCGACCGCCGCGAAGTCACGGTCGGCGGCTCGCCCATCGTGCTGACCGCCCGCGAGTTCGATGTCCTCGCCCTGCTTATGACGCATGCCGGCACCGTGCTCACGCGCGAGCGCATTGCGCACGAGGCGCTAGGCTACGACTATGTGGGCGACACCAACAACGTCGACGTGCACATCGCGCACCTGCGTGCCAAGATCGAAGACGCCGGCGGTGCCCGCATCATCCAGACCGTGCGCGGGGTGGGCTATGTCTGCCGCGCGTAACGACGAGGCTAAGCGCGTCACCTCCATCGCCCGCGCCATCAACTGGAGCTATATGTGGCGCCGCTTGGTGAGCTACGTCTGGCTGGATCTGTTACTGCTGCTTGTTGCGGCGGCGATCCTCGTCTATGGCTACAACCAGACGCTGCCCGATGGCGCGTTTACCGCGGGATGGATCCCCAGCGCCAGCGTTCACGGCATGTCACTGACGCCCGCGCGCGGCTGGGACCTGACAACGCTCACCTATACCGTCGAGTTTGCGCGCACCACCAAGACCTTCCCCCTCGCGCAGGACCTCGTCGCGCTATGGCCTCTCTACCTTGTCGTTGTGGGTTGGCAGGTCATCAGCGTGCTCAACATGCTCGGCGGCGCCCGCCGCGTGCGCCGCACTATGGCGCCGCTCAACGACCTGGCCTTGCGTGTGGACGAGCTCGGCCGCATGCAGCTCGCCGGCGGCAAGATGGAAACGCTGGAGCAGGCCATCGAGCGCGCAAGCGTCGACTCGCCGAGCGTCACCACCGGCGACGCCGACCTGGCGAGCATCGAGGTCGCACTCAACCGCCTGCTGCGCCAGATGCAAGAGGCAAAGCTGCAGCAGATGCGCTTTGTCAACGATGCGAGTCACGAGCTGCGCACGCCCATCGCGGTGATTCAGGGTTACGTGAACATGCTCGACCGCTGGGGCAAAGACGACCCGGACGTGCTGGCAGAATCCATCACCTCGCTCAAAGCCGAAAGCGAGCATATGCAGGAGCTCGTGGAGCAGCTGCTGTTTTTGGCACGCGGCGATGCCGGGCGCACGGTCCTGCGGCGTGCGAATACCAACCTGGCCGCACTGGTCGGCGAGGTATGCGAGGAATCGCAGATGATCGATGCCGCGCACACGTATCGGCTGGCTTTTGACGCTGCACTTGCCAGCGACCCGCGCTGCGACGCACCCGTTGACGTGGCGCTCGTGAAGCAGGCTCTGCGCGTGATCGTGCAGAACGCCGCCAAGTATTCGGACGCGGGCACGTCCATCAGATTTGGCGTGACGCCGGATGCGGGCGCGGGCACGATCGACATAAGTGTTGAGGACGAGGGCATCGGCATGAACCAGGAATCCGCAGCCCACGCGTTTGAACGGTTCTACCGCGCCGACAACGCACGCGATGCCGGCGCGCAGGGCTCGGGTCTGGGGCTTGCCATTGCCAAGTGGATCGTCGATAGCCATGGTGGTGTCATTGGCGTGACCTCAGTCGAGGGCGTCGGCAGCCGCTTTACGATTCGCCTGCCGCGGTAGGAAGCCCCTCGGCATAAAAAAGGGATAGGGCCAGGCGGCTCTATCCCTTTTTGCTAGCTATAGCAGCCTGTGCGCTACTCGCGGCACAGATGCACGGCGAAGCCGGCGAACTCGCGCTTAAAGTACACGAGCTTGGTGCCGCCGTCGGGCAGCAGCACGCGCGACTCCTCGTTGACCTCGAGCCCGCGCTCGGCAAACCACTTCTCGGCCGCATCGATGTCGTTGACGGCAAAGCCAATGTGGCCCTTGGTGCCACGACCGTTCTGCTTCATGACCTCGATCAGCGAATCGTTAAAGTACGAAACCGGGGTCTCGATAACGGGTAGGCCCATCATCGTCGAGAACAGCTCCGCGATCTCCAGGGCATCGGCCGGGTCGGTGGCGTTAATGCCCACGTGGGCGACGCGCATGCCAAAGAGCTCTACCGGGTTGGCGTTCTGCTCATTCATTACAGGCAGCGCCTACTGAGCCATAACGTCGAGAACGGCCTTCTCGGCAGCGACGCGGTTCATGCCGGTCATGAAGGGCACGCCGCTCACGTACGGGCAGGTGAGGCCCTCGGGGGCAACGGTGGTGGCGATCAGCAGGTCGGCGCCCTCGTCGCAAGCGTCCTTGGCCTCAGAGATGGCGCACTGCACGATCTCATACTTGCCGGCATAACCGTTGGCGTCGAGCATGGTAGCGACCTTCTGGGCAACAAGCGTGGAAGTAGCAGCGCCAGCACCGCAAGCCAAAACGATCTTCTTCATAGGTAATGTCTCCCTTCATGGTTTACTTTAGGTAAGTGTACCGCAGCGAGCGATGGCACTCAGCCTCGATGAGCTTTTATGCCAGTTTGCTTGCGCGCTGCGTATAATACATCTAGTACGTGTTGTCATACCGCTCGCTATATGAGCGACTAAGGATCCCAATATGCCCGATTCCCGCACACTCTGGACCGCCGTCGTTATCATCTGCATCGGCGTGTCGGTGTTCTTTAGCGTCAAAAAACGCACCACGTTCAAGCGTCTGCAGCAGCTTATGGCTGCCAAGCAGTGGGACGAGTTCGATCGTTTGCTCGACGGCAAACTCACCAGCATGCTGTACCCGCGCTACAACCGCGACTACCTGCGTCTGAACTCCTATCTGCTGCGCGAGGACCACAAGCGCGCCGATGAGATGTTCGATTTGCTGCTGGGGCTCAATCTGCCCAAGATGCAGCGCGTCGACCTGGTGATTAAGGCCTTTAACTACTATGCTGGCCAGGAGGACCGCAAAAAGTCCAAGGAGCTTCTGCACGAGATCAAGGGCTTTGAGGGCGGTCAGGCCGAGGCGGTCGCACACGAATGCCAGCTGATGTACGACACGATGATCCTCAAGCGCCACAACGACATTCCCGAGCTGGAGCGCATGCTCAAGGAAGCCGGTGACGACAAGGTTAAGAGCTGCCGCCTGGAATACCTGCTAGCCCTGCAGTACCAGAACAAGGGCGACGAGGCCAAGTTCGCCGAGTACTTGGAAAAGTCGGGCCAACACTCGATGGCCGTCAACGCGTAACGGACGGCTTGTGCTAGACTTCTAGTCTCACGGGGGCGTGGCGGAATTGGCATACGCAGGGGACTTAAAATCCCTCGCCGCAAGGATTGTGGGTTCGAGTCCCACCGCCCCTACCATGTAGTGCTTACGAGCCCGTGTCCCCCAGGGAGGCGGGCTCATTTCTTTAAGATGCCGGTGGGGCTCGAACCCGCGAGGGGGCGAGCGTCAAGCGGACGCGCAGCGTCCGTAGCGAGCCGGCGAGGACGCCGGCAGGCAGCCGAAGCCGGTGCGGATTTGCGCAACAAATACGCAGATGTCCCACCGCCCCTACCATTTGGCTTTTACGGGCCCGTGCCCCCTGGGGATGCGGGCTCGTTTCTTCTGGATGCCGTTAAGCCTCTAAGTTGCGATGGAATAGTTCCTGTTTTGGCAGTTTATCAGCCCATTTAGGAACTATTTCACCGCAACTTATGAGGGGATGGTTAAAGGGCGCTGAGGCTGGGGGTCCAGCCGATGGTGGGTAGCTCACCGTCGAGAACCTCGTTAATGGTGGCGGCCATGCCGGCAAGCAGGCTGTTCTCGCTTACGGTGAGCGTGTCGTAGCCGCCGGCTCGCATAAGCTCGCGAATCACCACGGCACCAGCCAAGATCACGCCCGCGCGTTTGGGCTGTACACCCGGTAGCGCGGCGATGCCTTCCGCGTCCAACACAGACATGCGCTCGATAGCGGCCGAGACCTGCTCCAGCGACAGCTCGCGTAGGTGCACAAAGCTCGAATCGTACGGTTCCAGCTCGTGGACCAGAGCCACCAGCGTAGTCACCGTGCCGCCCACCGCGACTAAGCGTTCGGCGCGCTCAAAGTCGACAGGCAGGCCCTCAAAATAGGCGGCGAACTGCTCGCCTGCCCACGCGGCAGCGGCAGCAAGCTCGCCATCCGCGGGCGGCAACGCAGAGAAAAAGCGCTCCGTCACGCGACGGCAACCGATGTCCAGCGAGCGCGTTCCCTCCAGCGCAAAGACGCCGCGCTCCGGAGCGTATACGCCCGTCGCGAGTTCCGTGGACCCGCCGCCCGAATCCGCGACGATGATGCGCTCGCCGGCAAAGTCGTGCGCCACGCCAAAAAACGTCAGGCGCGCCTCGACCTCGCCCGGAATCACCTGTGGTTTGAGCCCCAACTCGCGCAGGCCGTCCAGCAGCAGCGCGGCATTGGACGCATCGCGCGCGGCACTCGTGCACGTGGTGCAGACGCACACGGCCCCAAAGGCACGGGCCTCGTCCACAAACATGCGGCACGCAGCGAGCACACGCTCGACAGCCGCCTCGCAGAAGCGCCCCGTCGCGTCCACGCCCTCGCCCAGGTCGGTAATCTCGGTATGCTTGGACGATTCCACAATCGCTCCGCCCTCGACCTGGGCCAACACCAGTCGCGACGACACCGTTCCCAGGTCGATCGCGGCCACCTTATAGCGTTTGCAATTTGTCATTGCGGGCTCCCCTCCGGGCGCTATTTGCCGTTGGACACGACCGTCTGGCCCTCGACGCCGTTAAACCCAAACAGCATGTCGAGCGCCTGGATGTACCACGGCGCGTCCTTGCCGACTTCTTCGATTTCCTTGGCCACTTCGCTGGCCTTCTTGGCGTTTGAGGACTTTTTGCTCGACGACGAGTCCGAATCGTCGTCCAAGCCTAGCACGTCAATCTTCTTCTCGCCGGGCATCACCAGGCCCAGGTCCTCGGACGCCGCGTCCTTGATACCCTCCTCCGAGAGCAGCTTGTCGACGCTTTTTTGCAGCTCATCATTGTATTGCTGGCGAATCTCGACCTGCTTGGCCAAGATGTCGCTCGAGCGTTTTGCCACGTACAGGTCGCGTACGGGAAAATACAGGCTCACGAGCGCCAGCGCCACCACGATACCGATAAACAGCGGACGCAGAGAGCCATGCGTAAAGTCATAGATCGCCTTGACCACCGCATTGTCGTTGGCGTAGCGCATAAAGTCCGAGCCCGAAAGACGGCTCGAAGGCCTGCTCGACCTGTCGTGCGTCTGGGCCGAGGGACGCGACGCATGTGTCGAACGTGCCGGGCGCACCGGTCCATCTGCCAAGGTATTTGATTGAGCATTGGGGCGCGAGGTACTTGCCGGGCGCTGCGTGGAGCGGTCGGCGCCGGCATAAGCGGACCCACCGAGCTGCACCGTGCGCGCACGGCGAGGCGACGGCTCGCGCGAACCGGCGGAATAGTACCTGTTGTCGTAAATCTGATCCATGTGCGCCTTGTGCGGTTGAGGTTTGTTTGCGCTAAGTCCTTTAGTTATAGCACGAGCGCCCGCACCGCCTTCGCCAGCCTTTGCTCGACATAAAAAAGGCGCTGAGCCATATGGCCCAGCGCCCACAGCGCTTTGCGGCGTCCAGCCAAGGCGGGGCGGAACCGAGTCAGCCTCCTCCTCGCCAAATTCGCCCGTTTAGCGAATGTTGTAGAACGCGGCCTTGCCGGCGTAGCGCGCGCTGCCCTCGAGCTCGTCCTCGATGCGAATGAGCTGGTTGTACTTGGCGATACGGTCGCTGCGGCACGGGGCGCCCGACTTGATCTGGCCGGCATTGACGCCCACGACCAGGTCGGCGATCGTGGAATCCTCGGTCTCGCCGGAGCGGTGACTCACGATGCAGGCGTAACCGGCCTCCTTGGCGGTCTCGATGGCCTCGAGCGACTCGGTGAGCGTGCCGATCTGATTGACCTTGACCAGGATCGCGTTGGCGGCACCCAGCTCGATGCCCTTCTTGAGGCGCTCGGTGTTGGTGACGAACAGGTCGTCGCCCACCAGCTGCACCTTGTTGCCAATGCGGCGGGTAAGCTCGACCCAACCGTCCCAGTCTTCCTCGGCCATGCCGTCCTCGATGGAGATGATGGGGTAGGTGTCGACGAGCTTCTCCCAGTAATCAACCATCTGAGCACTCGTGTATTCCACGCCCTCACCCTTGAGCTCGTACATGCCGGTCTCGGCGTTGTAGAACTCGGTCGAGGCCGGATCCATGGCGTACATGAAGTCAACGCCGGGCTTAAAGCCAGCCTTCTCGACGGCCTTGGTAATGTACTCGAACGGCTCGGCGTTGGTCTTGAGGTTGGGCGCAAAGCCGCCCTCGTCGCCCACGCCGCCGCCCAGGCCTGCCTCGTGCAGCACGCCCTTGAGGGTGTGGTAGACCTCGGCGCACCAACGCAGACCCTCGGCAAAGCTCGGGGCGCCCACTGGCATGATCATGAACTCCTGGAAGTCGACGTTATTGTCGGCATGCACGCCGCCGTTGAGGATGTTCATCATGGGCGTGGGCAGCAGATGGGCGTTGACGCCGCCCAGGTACTGGTACAGCGAAAGACCCGCCGACTCGGCAGCGGCGCGGGCGACGGCCAGCGACACGCCCAGGATGGCGTTGGCACCGAGTTTGGTCTTGTTGGGGGTACCGTCCGCGGCAATCAGCGCGGCATCGACGGCGCGCTGGTTGAAGGCGTCGAGGCCCACGACGGCGTTAGCGCACTCGTTATTGACGTGCTCGACGGCCCGAGAGACGCCCTTGCCCAGATAGCGGCCCTTGTCGCCATCACGCAGCTCGCAGGCCTCAAAGGCGCCGGTCGAAGCACCCGAAGGCACCATTGCGCGGCCAAAGCTGCCGTCCTCGAGCACGACCTCGACCTCGACGGTGGGATTGCCGCGGCTGTCGAGCACCTCGCGACCGTAGACGTCCAAAATATCGCTCATGTTGTCTCCCTCTCACTTGGAAACATAGTGGATGCAAGCGACCGGCTGACCGTGCACCGTCGGTGCGCCTCCGTAAGTTAGCCATGTCGCACTTTTGCATTATGCCCTAAGTTAACCGAGGGATACACTTGATTTTCGAAAAATTTAGCGGAAACGATGAGGCGTGTCAGCCCGTCGTTCCCGCAGTCTTACTCCTCTGCCTTTGCGGCATCCCAGAGGTCATTGAGGCCGTGGGTCGAAAGCTCGGCCAGATCCACGTGGGCGTCGGCCGCCATCTGCTCCATCGCGGCCCAGCGGCGGCGGAACTTTGCCGTGCTGGCACGCAGGGCGCTCTCGGCGTCGATTCCCTCCTTGCGCGCAACGTTGACCAGAGCAAAGAGCAGGTCGCCAAACTCCATCTCGTGCTCGGGCGAGCCGGGAGCCTCGGCCTCAAACTCGGCACGCTCCTCAGCGACCTCGTCCCACACGTCCTGGACCGTCTCCCACTCAAAGCCCACGGCAGCCGCCTTGCGCGACACCTTCTGAGCCTGCATCAGCGCCGGCAGGTGCGTGGGCACGCCGTCGAGCAGACCCTCGGGCGCAGCCTCGCCTGCCGCCACGGCCTGGTCTTTGGCGGCCTTCTCGGCAAGCTTGACCTCGTCCCAAATCTTGAGCACCTCGTCGGAGCTCTCGGCATCCGCATCGCCAAACACGTGCGGGTGACGACGGATGAGCTTGGCGTCGATATCGCGCGCCACATCGGCAAGCGTAAACTCACCGGCATCCGCCGCAATCTGCGCATGCAGCACCACCTGCATGAGCACATCGCCCAGCTCCTCGCGCAGATGCGCCACGTCGTCCGCCTCAATGCAATCGAGCGCCTCGTAGGCTTCCTCGATCATGTTCTTGCCAATGCTCTGATGCGTCTGCTCGCGGTCCCACGGGCAGCCATCGGGCTGACGCAGGCGCCAGATGGTCTGCACCAGATGCTGCAGCTCGGCCGACGCGTCGACCAGCGTGGACAGGTCGCGCGAACCCTCGGCATTTTGCTGAGCCATATGCTCGGCCATGGTTACTCCTCCTCCAGGATCACGTGACGGAACGCGCCGCCCTCGTAGATGCCGTAGCTGTGCGCACCATCCTTGGGAATGCTCACGCTGCCGGGGTTGAAGAGCCGCAGGCCCGGGTGCGCGGCGCTTGCCTCGTTAACCTTGATGTGCGTGTGGCCGTAGACGAGCGCGGAGCCCTCGGGCAGCGCGGGCGCGTGGTCGACGCTGTTGTGCATGCCGGCGCCAAAGACGTGGCCGTGCGTCAGGAACAGCTCGCGACCGGTCTCGTCGAACAGCGTGGCGTAGTCCGCCATGACGGGGAAGTCGAGGACCATCTGGTCGACCTCGGCGTCGCAGTTGCCGCGCACCGCGATGATGCGGTCGGCCAGGGCGTTGAGCAGCGGAATCACACGCTTGGGGGCGTAGTCACGCGGCAGGTCGTTGCGCGGGCCGTGGTAGAGCAGGTCACCCAGCAGCACGATGCGGTCGGGCTGCTCGGATTCGATGGCGGCGACCAGGCGCTCGGTCCAGTATGCCGAGCCGTGGATGTCGGAGGCGATGAGGTATTTCATGGAGAGTTCCTTTCGGATGGGGTTGATGGGGCTGGGCGTGGCGTGCCGCCGGCCGCGTTACTCAAATCGCAGTGCCGCGCTCTGGGCCGCCTGCATCACACGCTGGAGCGGCACATCGTGCTCGCGGGCAAGACGGGCGCAGTCCTCGTACTCGGGTGCCGCGCGCTCACTGCCGTCGGGCAGGGTCGCCACCTTAACGGATACCTCGCCCCAAGGCGTTGTCACCTGCTCGAATCGGCGCGGCAGGCAAACGCGTTCCATCACCTGGCGACGAATGGCGTTGGTCGTGGTCTCCAAAAAGATAATCGTCTGCAGGCGCTCGATATCCTCGTGTGAGCAGATCACCTGCAACTGCCATCCGGGGCGGCCCTTTTTGCAGTAAAGCGGCAACCAATGCACCTCGCGGGCGCCGGCCTTGCGCAGGCAATCGGCAGCGTAGGCAAGCACCTCGGGCGACGCGTCATCGATGTCGCACTCCAGCTTGACGATAGTTTCGGGCGCATCGGTCTCGCGGGACAGCGGAGATGTACTTCCACGTTGCATACGGTCCGGATCCTTTCCGCACGGGCTCGTTTTATTCACCCAAACGCTAGCACATCGAACGTGGCACAGGCGTGACTTTCGTCCGTCGTCGCCCTTGCCCCTATCCAAACATGTACGTCAGCCTCCAAACATGTCATTTTTTGTCGGTTTTGGAGGCTGACGTACACGTTTTGGAGCGGGCCGCACACGATCAAAATTGCGCCCGCATTCCGTCCACCACAAAGTTCGCCGCACTCAACAATTTTGAACTTTCTACGCAGTTCATCGGCTAAAAATTACCCTCGGCATACTTACCCGCTGCACGATGTTACTCTAGTTGCATTTGGCTAACTAAGCGGCTGCCGAGGACCCAGCCCGGCACCGTTACGGCATAGGAGGTTTCATGTTCGAGAAGCGGCTCTTCTCCCTGGTTCCGCAGGCAACGCCCTACATTATGGCAAGCGTCCTGTTTAAGTGGATCGCGCTCATGGCAAACATCACGGTGATGTGGATGCTTGCGCGCATCTTGGGCGGCATCGTCACGAACGGTCTTTCCGCCGCGCTCGCCGTCGATGCCCTCGCACAGGCGGCCTTGCCGCTCGCCGCCGCCATCATCGTGCGCGCCGCCTCCATCTACCTGGCCCAACGCGCCGGCGACAAGGCCGCGTTCGAGGCCGTCCGCCGCGTGCGCTCGCTCGTCTACGACAAGCTCACCGCACTCGGCCCCTCCTACACCGAAACCGTCCCGACCGCCGAGGCCGTCCAGACCAGCGTCGAGGGCGCCACGCAACTCCAGGTGTACTTTGGCGGTTACCTGCCGCAGCTCTTCTTTGCCGGCTTGGCACCCATCACGCTGTTTGTACTGCTCGTGGGCCAGGCGGGTCTTCCCGCCGCGCTGCTGCTCGCCTGCGTTCCGGTCATCCCCGTCTCCATCATGATGGTCATGCGCAACGCCAAAAAGATCGGTGCCGAGTACTGGGGCAGCTATGTCGATCTGGGCGGCATGTTCCTGGAGGCCGTGCAGGGTCTCACCACCCTTAAGGTCTACCAGGCCGATCGCAGCTGGCACGAGCGCATCAACGCCGAGTCCGAGCGTTTCCGCACAGCGACCATGCGCCTGCTGGTGATGCAGCTGCGCTCCATTTGCGTTATGGACCTGGTCGTCTATATGGGCGCCGCGCTCGGCATTATCGTAGCCACGCTGCAGCTCGCCACGGGCAAGATTGGCTTTGAGGCTGCCTTCCTCATCGTCTTTCTGTCGCAGGAGTTCTTTTTGCCTATGCGCCGCCTGGGATCGCTGTTCCACACGGCCATGAACGGCATGGCCGCCTCGCGCCGCATGTTTGGCATTTTGGATACGCCCGAGCCCGAGCGCGGCGATGTTGAGCTTGACGGTCGCGGCGATATCGAGCTCGCGGGCGTGAGCTATGCATACGGCGACCGCACGGTGCTAGACAGCGCCAGCGCGACCATTGCGCACGGCTCGCTCGTGGCACTCGTGGGCGAAAGCGGCGGCGGCAAGTCCACGCTCGCGGGGATTATCTCGGGCCGCAAGGGTGCCTACCGCGGCAGCGTGCGCATTGGCGGCGTTGAACTGCGCGATGCCACGGCCACCTCACTCATGCGCGCCGTCACGCTGGTGCCCACCAACGGCTACCTGTTTGCCGGCACCCTGCGCGACAACCTGCTGCTCGCCCAGCCCAACGCCACCGACGCCGAGCTTTTGCGCGCGCTCGGCCGCACGCGCGTGGCGGCCTTTGTGCAGGCCAACGGCGGGCTCGACATGGTGATTAACGAGGGCGGCACCAACCTTTCGGGCGGCCAGCGCCAGCGCGTGTGCATGGCCCGCGCCCTGCTGCACGACTCGCCCATCTATGTGTTTGACGAGGCGACGAGCAATGTGGACGCCGCAAGCGAAGCCGCAATCGGCGAGGTCATTGCATCACTCGCCGGCGAGCACACCGTAATCGTGGTGGCGCATCGCCTGTCGGCAATCGTGGACGCCGACCAGATTCTGGTGCTGGAGCGTGGCCGTATTGCCGAACGCGGGACTCACGGCGAGCTTTTGGCCACCGCGGGCGTCTATGCGCGCATGTGGAACAGCCAGGAGCAGCTCTCGGCATATGCGTATGCGGAGGATGATGCCGAGGATGCCGGCGCGGCTGAGGCTGTTGACGACAGCGTCGCCTGTGCCGATGGCCTCAACGGTGCCGGCTCGTCTTCCGCTGCCGCGGCGCCTGACTCCGGCCGCGCCCGTCGCTCGGCGCCGTCCATCATGTGGCGCATGATGGGGCTCGTCCGACCGCTTGCCGGCTGGCTTGTGCTAGCCGTCGCGCTGGGCAGCATTGGCATGCTCACCGCCGCGTTCGTGCCGGCCTTTGGCGCCCTCGGCCTTATGGCCGCGCTGGGCCGTAACGCCTTGGGGCTTGGTCTTATCGCAGCATGCGCGGCCTGTGTCACCTGCGGCATCGCACGCGGGCCGCTCCACTACGGCGAGCAACTCTGCAACCATTACATCGCATTCCGTCTGCTCGCACACATTCGCGACCTGGTGTTTGGCGCCCTGCGCCAGCTCGCCCCCGCCAAGCTCGAGGGCCGCGGCAAGGGCGAGCTCGTGAGCCTGGTCACCTCGGATATCGAGCTGCTCGAGGTCTTCTACGCGCACACCATCTCGCCCATTGCCATCGCTCTGGTCTGCACCGTTGTGTTTGAGGGCTTTTTGTTGGCTGTGAGCCCCGAGCTCGCGGGCATCGCGCTCGTGGCCTACGCGGTCCTGGGCGTGCTGCTGCCCCTGACCTCGGCCAAGGCATGCGGCACCACTGGCCGCCAGAGCCGCGAGGGTGCCGGTAAGCTGGGTGCCTTTGTGCTCGACAGTCTGCGCGGTGCATCCGAGACTATCCAGTTTGCCGGTGGCGCCGATCGCAGCCGTGCCCTGGGCAAGCTGACCGAGCAAGTCGGCGCCGTGGACGCGCGCCTCAAGCGCCGCCAAGCGGCCAGTGAGGCCGTAGCCGATGCGCTTATTCTTGCGGCCAATCTGGTGATGCTCGGACGTGCGCTGCAGCTGGTGGCTGCGGGAACGATTAACTTTGCCGCAGCGTTTGTCGCCGTCTTTACCTTTGTGTCGTCGTTTGGCTCGGTGATGGCCGTGAGCCGCCTGGGTGCCTCACTGCAGGAGACGCTCGCCTCGGGCGCACGCGTGCTCGATTTGCTCGACGAGCAGCCCCAGTGCGCCGAGGTCGCCGACGGACAGGACGTTGAGTTTGCCGGCGCCGCAGCCGAGCATGTGAGCTTTAGTTATGCGGGCGGCGTGGACGCGGGCGGTGCGGGCGCCACGGAGCAGATCGCGAACGACACCGCTGCGAGTCTCATCCTCGACGACGTGACCTGCACCTTTGCGCCCGGTACCATGACCTGCATCATGGGGCGCTCGGGCTCGGGCAAGTCGACGCTGCTTAAGCTGCTCATGCGTTTTTGGGACCCCGCAGCTGGCACCATCACGGTGAGCGGCGTCGATGCCCGCCACATCAACACGGCGAGCCTACGCAGCCACGAGGCCTATATGACCCAGGACACACATCTGTTCTGCGGCACCGTACGCGAGAATCTGCTGGTTGCACACGCCAGCGCCACCGATGCCGAGCTGCTCGACGCTTGCCGCTCCGCTTCGCTTACCGCCTTCATCGACCGCCTGCCGCAGGGTCTCGACACGCCCGTTGCCGAGCTGGGCGACTCGCTTTCGGGCGGCGAGCGCCAGCGCATCGGCCTTGCGCGCATCTTCCTCAACGACGCGCCTTTCATCTTGCTCGACGAGCCCACCAGCGCACTTGACGCTCTCAACGAGGCGTCCGTGATGCAGGCCGTTGACGAGCTCAAGCGCCGCGGCAAGACCATTGTGCTCGTAAGCCACCGTGCCAGCACCTGCGCGTTTGCCGATTGCTCGCTTTCGGTCGAGCACGGGAGGCTGAGCTAATGGCGCGCCCGGTCGACACGCCGGAGCTGGCGCGCAAACGTGCACGCGAGGCCCAGATGGTGTCGCAGATGATTGCACTGTGGTGCCGCGGGCATCATCGCGGCGGCCACGAGGGTAAGCAGGCTCCCAACGGCGAAAAGCCCACTCGCGTCAAACTCGGGCTCCGAACCGTTACGCTCTGCCCCGAATGCGCCGAGCTGCAGAAATACGCCATCGCGCGCATTGAGCACTGCCCGCACATGGGCACCAAGACATTTTGCTCGGCCTGTCCTTCGCATTGTTACCGGCCTGCCATGCGCGAGAAGATCCGCGAGGTCATGCGCTGGTCGGGACCGCGTATGATCCGCTATCGTCCCGTCACCGCCGTGCGGCACGCGATTATAACCGTGCAGTCCAAACGAGCGGCGACACGAAGCAAGTAGTCGCCGGCGCCGGCACGCGCTGCCCCGCCCCTCGCCCTCGTCTCAAACGTGTACGTCAGCCTCCAAACATGTCATTTTTTGCAGCTTTTGGAGGCTGACGTACACATTTTAGAGCGAGGCCGCACCGCGCGCCGCGCAGCCTTTCCACTCGATTTCGGCACCCGGCGTGCGCGGCGTGTTGAGAGCTGCACCATTACAATGGAGCGGATTCACCAAATGCAAAGGAGTCGCCATGCCCGCCTGCCCGCTGGTCGATTGCCATACTCATACCTCGTCCTCGGACGGGCACGCCTCGTTCGAGGACAACGTCCGTGCCGCTGCTGCCGCCGGCTGCCGCGTCATGGTCTCGACCGACCACCTTACCCTGCCCGCCAGTATGGATGCTAACTGCGAGGTGCAGGTCGTCGAGGGCGACTTGCCGGCACATCGTTTGGCCTTTGAGGACGCCCGCAAACTCGCCGCGCAGATTGCGCCGGAGCTCACCTTTATCTACGGTTTTGAATGCGATTGGTACGAGGGCTGCGAGCCTTTGGTTGAGGGCTGGTCCGATGGCGCCGTGGTGCGTCTGGGCAGTGTGCACTGGATTGGCGATCCGGGCGATATCATGGCCGGCGCTGCGGGCACGGCGGGAACGAAGGACGTCGCTCTCCCCGATACGCCCGATTCGCTCTGCGGCTGGATCGACGACGATACCAACCTGCATGTTTGGGAAAACCTGGGGGTACACGGCGTGTGGGAGCGCTATGTCGACGACTGGTGCCGTGCTTGCGAAAGCTCACTCAGCTTTGACGTGATGGCCCACCCCGACCTGGTTATGCGCTTTTCGAAGGAAGGCTTTGCGCCCGACTTTGACCCCGCTCCGTTTTGGGGGCAGATGGCCGAGTGCGCTCACGACACTGGTCGCCGTGTCGAGGTCTCGACCGCCGCGCCGCGCAAGGGCCTCGACGACTATTACCCCTCGACGGGGCTTTTGCGTTGCTTCGCCCACGCCGAGGTGCCGATTACTTTTGGCTCGGACGCACACCGCGCCTGCGATATTTGCTGGAACATCCGCGAGGCCCAGACCCACGCCTACGACTGCGGCTACCGAACCTTCGATATCCCCCACCCCACCGGCGAATGGGAATCCACGTCCCTCGCCTAAGACTAGCCGTTAGGGACGTTCTTAAACGACTAGTGGCGACGGGCGTTGAGCTCGCCGGCCAGTTCGTCGAGGGTGATGCCGTAGCGCTCGAGCGTCACGAGCAAGTGGTAGATCAGGTCGCCGGCCTCGTAGCGAATGTGATCGTGGTCGTTATCCTTGCAGGCCATGATCACCTCGCTCGCCTCCTCGGCAAGCTTCTTGAGCAGCTCGTCCTCGACGTCGGTCAGCAGACGGGCGGTGTAGCTCTCCTGTGGCGACGCATCGCGACGACCGTGAATCACCTCGGCCAGGCCCGTCAGCGTCTCGCCGATATTTCCCGGCTGCACGTTAGCTGTTCTGACTCCCATGGTTATTTCCTCTCGTTACTGCAGCGTAAAGTAGGTACCGGTCTCATCGAACCGAGGCTTTGCGCCCTTTTTCTCAAAGAACTCGACGATGACGGCATGGGCCTCATCGAGCCTTTCCTTCTCGGCCTCGAGCCAAAGCGACTGTGCCCCGCAGGCATCGGTCAGGTGCACGCGGCATGGCACGCCCGCGCGGAGGAGCTCGGCGTTGCAGTCAGCGACTTCGAACGGCGTCACGACCTTCATCGTGTCCCCCCCCCTTTACGTGCTTAAAGAAGCAGGTACGGTTGCCGGTGTGGCAGGCCGGGCCCGGAGAGTCGACCTTGACCAGTAGCGTATCGCTATCGCAGTCGGCCCAGAGTTCCTTGACCTCCTGCATGTTGCCGCTCGTCGCGCCCTTGTTCCAGAGCTCCTGGCGGCTGCGACTCCAAAACCACGTGGTCCCGGTCTTGAGCGTCAGCCCCACCGACTCCTCGTTCATCCAAGCAACCATAAGCACCTCGCCGGTGTCATACTGCTGAACCACACAAGGAATCAGCCCGCGGGCGTCGTATTTAAGATCAGCAGCTTCTACTACCTCAGTCATCATTTCTCCCAAGTAACAAACGAAATCCCACAGGTCGGCGAGGGTTGTCCAGGTGCCCGAGATTCCGAGCGACAAGCCCGACGACGCGTACTTAAAGTACGCGAGGAGGGTTGGAGCCGGAAAGTCGGGCGCCTGGGCAAGCCGCAGCACTAGAAGTCCAACCTCACAGGGATGCCCTGCGACGCCATATACTCCTTCACCTGGCGAATGCTGAAGGTTCCAAAGTGAAAGACACTTGCTGCCAGCACGGCATCCGCCTCGCCCTCGATCACGCCCTCGGCAAAATGCTCGAGCGTGCCCACGCCGCCGCTCGCGATGACGGGGATTGACACCGCGCGCGCCACGGCGCGGATGAGCGCCAGGTCAAAGCCGGCCTTGGTGCCGTCGCGGTCCATGCTGGTCAGCAAGACCTCGCCGGCGCCGCGGCGAGCCGCCTCCTCGGCCCACGCCACCGCGTCGATACCCGTGGCATTGCGGCCTCCCGCGGTAAAGACCTCCCACTTGTCGGCATCCGGCTGCCCAGGCAGGCCGACGCGCTTGGCATCGATCGCCACGACCACGGCCTGGCTGCCAAACGCCGCGGCAGCTTGGCTGATCAGCGATGGGTCGCGCACAGCGGCAGAGTTGAGCGATACCTTGTCGGCACCGGCCGCCACCATCGTTCGCATGCCCGCAAGGTCGCGAAAGCCACCGCCCACGGCGTAAGGAATGGCGAGCTCCTCGGCCGCATGCGCCGCCATCTCGATGGTCGTCGCACGGTTGTCGCTCGTGGCAGTGATGTCCAGGAACACGACCTCGTCCGCACCCTCGCGATCGTAGGCACGGGCAAGCTCCACCGGATCGCCCGCATCGCGCAGGCTCACAAAGTTGACGCCCTTGACCACGCGGCCGTCCTTAACGTCCAGGCAGGGAATGACGCGTTTGGTAAGCATGGGCTACTCCTCCCATCGCGCGGCGGCCAACGCCTGTACCAGCGTAAAGTTGCCCTCGTAGAGCGCGCGACCGGTGATGGCGCCCTCAATAGCGCCCTCGCCCACCGCGGCGAGCGCACGGATATCGTCGAGCGTCGAGATGCCGCCCGACGCCACAACGGGAAAGCCCGCGACCTCGGCCACATGGCGATATGCTGCCACGTCGATGCCCGTCTGCATACCGTCGCGCGCGACATCGGTATACACCAGATGTTTAAAGCCCAGCTCCGTGAGCTGCGCCACGGCATCGTCGAGCGCCACACCCGCACCGTCGCGCCAACCGTTCACCTTGACCTGGCCGTCACGGGCGGCAATATCTGCCACCAGCAGCTCGCCAAAGCCTTGGGCCGCCACCTCGGCAAAACCCGGCTCAGTCACCAGCACGGTGCCCAGTGCGATGCGACGCGCGCCGTAGCCGGCCAGCTCGTCGATGCGCGCGAGCGAGCGAACGCCGCCGCCCGCGTCCACCGACAGACCGTCGACGCCGCAGATGGCCTCGATCGCCGCCGAGTTGGCAGCGCACGCGTCCTCGTCCTCGCCAAAGGCAGCGGACAGGTCGACGACGTGCACCCAGCTCGCACCCTGCTCGGCAAAGGAGCGAGCAACGGCCACGGGGTCGTCGGAATATACCTTGCAGCGGCTCCGGTCGCCGCGCTCCAGGCGCACGACCTTGCCGCCGATCAAATCGATTGCAGGAAACAGGATCATCGGCCGGCCTCCTCGACGATGCTGACGAAGTTCTTAAGGATGCGCTGACCAAGCGCGGAGGATTTCTCGGGATGGAACTGACAGCCCCACACGTTGCCGCGACGCACGATGCACGGGAAACTCCGCGTGTAGTGCGTGCACGCTAAAACATCAGCGG
Organism: uncultured Collinsella sp.; assembly: GCA_900540875.1. Lineage (GTDB taxonomy): Bacteria > Actinomycetota > Coriobacteriia > Coriobacteriales > Coriobacteriaceae > Collinsella. Next base: position 9,146 of record UQHT01000008.1, on the reverse strand, counting down.
CATCGGCGTCGTCGGCCACCGCGTAGCTGTGGGTGAAGTACATGTTGGCGCCCTCGGCAAAACCGGCGAGCAACGGATCGGCCGCCCCGGCGGGCGTCATGTGCACCTGGTCCCAGCCCACGTGCGGCACCTTCAGGCGACTCGACTCCAAGCGCGTGCACGAACCGCGCATGATGCCCAGGCCATCGACCCAAGGAGCACCGGCCTGCCCGGAGGCGTCGCCGTCCACGGCAACACCCTCGCCCGCAGGAACGCCCTCGTTGCCGCGCTCAAAAAACAGCTGAAGGCCCAGGCAGATGCCGAGCAGCGGAGTTCCGGCGGCAACGGCATCGAGCACCGCGTCCGCCTCGCCGCTCTGACGCATAAGGGCGATCGCGTCATAGAACGCGCCCACGCCCGGGATGACCAGGCCGTCCGCGTTGCGGATCTGCTCCGGATCATCCGACGTGCAGGCGGCGGCACCGGCGCGCGCAAGCCCGCGCACGACGCTCGACAAGTTGCCCTTGTGGTAGTCGACCACCACGATCTTCGGTTCGCCCACGCGACCCCTCCTTTTCCCCATTCAATACCTGCCAAAATAAACCTGTCCCTTTTTGGCAGGTTACAGTGAGCCCTTGGTACTGGGGATGCCCTGCACGCGGGAATCGAGCTCGCAGGCGTGGCGCATTGTGCGGCCCACGGCCTTAAAGGCAGCCTCGATAATGTGATGTGAGTTGCCGCCCGCCAGCTCGCGCACGTGCAGCGTGAGTTTGGCATCGCGCGCAAAGGCGTAGAAGAACTCGACGGCCAGCTCGGTATCAAAGCTGCCCACGCGCTCAGTCGGCACGGGCAGTTCGCAATAGGCCTGCCCGCGACCCGAAATATCCACGGCGGCCATCACGAGCGTCTCGTCCATGGCAATCGCCGCGTCGGCAAAGCGTGTAATGCCCGCCTTGTCGCCCAGCGCCTGACAAAACGCCTCGCCCAGCACAATACCCGTGTCCTCGACGGTGTGATGCGCATCGACCTCGACGTCGCCCACTGCGTGCACCGTCAGATCGAACAGACCATGGCGGCCAAAAGCGTTGAGCATGTGGTCGAAAAACGGCACGCCGGTCGAGATATCGCACGCACCGGTTCCATCCAGGTCGAGCTTGACGACAATATCGGTCTCCCCCGTCTTACGGGTTACCTCGGCATAACGGCCCATCTACATCTCCTCCTTCACCAGCGCGGCAAACGCAGCCAGCACCTCATCGTTTTCCTGTGGGGTGCCCACGGTAATGCGCAGGCAGTCCGCGAGCCCCGGCGCGTAGCTAAAGTCGCGCACCAAAATTGAATACTCGTCGCGCAGGCGCTCGCGCAGGCGCGTGGCATGCGGCGTACGCACGAGCACAAAGTTCGCCGCGCTCGGCCATGCCTCCACGGGCATGCCCTCGGCAGCCATCGCGCGCAGAGCGGCCAGCTCGCGCTCGCGCTCGGATGCGACCTGCGCCACCACGGGCGTGTAGGCATCACGGGCACGCACGCAGGCAAGTGCTGCCGCCTGGCTCAGCACGTTGACCGAATAGATCTGGCGAATCGCCGCGAACACGTCGATGACCTCGGGCGCCGCGATCACATAGCCCAGACGCGTTCCGGCGGCGCCAAACGCCTTGGACAGCGTATGTAGAATCACCAGGTTGGGATGCTCGCTGATAAGCCCCTGCGCCGTGGTGGCCGCGCCAAACGAATCGTCGGCAAACTCCACGTAGGCCTCGTCGACCATCACCATGCCGGGGCAGGCATCGCACAGGGCCGCGACAAAGTCGAGCGGAGCAACGTCACCCGTGGGATTGTTGGGCGAGGTCACGATTGCCAGGTTGCACTCCGGCGCCGCCGCGAGCACAGCCGCCTGGTCGAGCTCAAAGGTCGCCGGGTCGCGCCACACATCGCGCACCTCGGTCTGGCACAGAGACGCAAAGAACGCATACTCGCTAAAGCACGGCGGGCAGTTGAGCAGGGTCCTCCCCGCGCCGCCAAACGCCAGCAGGCAGTTATAGAGCAGCTCGTCACCGCCGTTGCCCACGCAGATATTCTCGCGCGTCACGCCATGCCAAGCGGCAAGCTCGTCGCGCAGGTCACAGGACATGGGATCGGGGTAGCGGTTGAGCGGCGTGGCAGCCAGGGCCGCGTCGATCGCCTCGCGCACGCCGGCCGGCACGGGGTAGGTGTTCTCGTTTGCCGAAAGGTTGATGCGCGTGGGCGTAAAGTTGGGATCGTAGGGCTCGATGCCTGCCAGATAGGGCTGGACGAGCTCCTTCATGCGCGGCGTGAGTTCGGCCATATTAGGCCTCCTTGCCGGTCGGGCCAACGCCATCTGCGCCCGCAGCCGCCAGGTCAACGCCCTCGGCAACCGTCGCCACGGCGTCGCCCGGCCAGGCAACCTTGGTCAAGTCGGCCGCGGCGAGCGACTCGGCGCTCACGGCATCCTCGCCCTGCTCCAACACGCGGCGACGCAGTGCGGCCGAAAGCGCGTGCGCCCACAGACCCTCGGCCTCGGCCAAACGCTGCGTAGCGGGAGCGTCCGAGAGTAGGCCCTCGGGCGTATAGCAAATGACACTCGAGCGCTTAACGAACTCTTCGACCGAAAGCGGGTTGGAGAACATGGCCGTGCCGCCGGTCGGCAGCGTGTGGTTGGGGCCGGCAACATAATCGCCGAGCGGCTCGGAGCTCCAAGCGCCCACAAAGATGGCGCCGGCGTTGCGAATGCCGCCGAGCAGGCCCATCGCGTCCTTGCAGTGCAGCTCAAGGTGCTCGGGCGCCACGGTGTTCACGGCCTCGACGGCGGCAGCCATGTCGGCGGCCACCACGATGGTGCCTTCGTTATCGAGCGAAGCGCGTGTGATCTCGGCGCGCGGCGACTGCGCCACCAGGATGTCGATGCCCGCCTCGACCTCGCGCGCAAACTGCTCGTCGCAGGTCACCAGATAGCAAGCCGCCAGCGGATCGTGCTCGGCCTGGGCCATCAGGTCGGCCGCGACTACCATGGGCTTGGCCGTGGCATCGGCCAGCACGCAGACCTCGGAGGGACCGGCGACCATGTCGATGCCCACATCGCCCGAGACAATCTGCTTGGCAGCGGCGACAAAGGCGTTGCCCGGGCCGGTGATTTTATCGACACGCGGAATTGTCTCGGTACCGTACGCCAGCGCGGCCACGGCCTGAGCGCCGCCCACCATATAGATTTCGTCCACGCCGCCGAGCTTTGCCGCGGCAAGCGTGTAAGGGCTGATCAGGCCGTCTTTTTGCGGCGGGGTCACCATGACCACGCGCTTGACGCCGGCCACCTTGGCGGGAATGGCATTCATGAGCACCGTGGAGGGATACTGCGCGCGGCCGCCCGGCACATAGATGCCGGCCGCCGCGAGCGAGGTCACCTTAACGCCGAGCATCGTGCCGTCCGGGCGTGTGGTAAACCAGCTCTGCTCGACCTCGCGCTGGTGGAACTCACGAATCTGGCGTGCAGCCTTTTCGAGCGCCACGACAAAAGCGGGATCGAGGCCTTCGAGCGCGGCATCGATCTGTTCCTGAGGCAGGCGGAAGCCCTGCAGCTCAACACCGTCAAAACGCTGACAGTAATCACGCACCGCGGCATCGCCGTTGGCACGCACGTTGGCCACGATATCGCGGGCGGCGTCGATGATGTTTTGCGGCAGCACGCCCTTGCGGTTGAGCTGGTTGGTAACGAGGCGCTCACCGGGAGCAAGCTTGATGGTCTTCATTTCGGTATCCCCTATCGGTCGAGGTTGTGTTCGAAAAACGAGAGACCGGGCGGCGGCGCCAGTCGGCCCGCAGCCCGGACGTTGGGGCGCCCGTGCGTGCTCGCGCTATTGTGCCGAGCCCGCAACGGGCTCAAAATGCTTGTCCTTAACAGCCGCGGCCAGGCGATCGGCCAGATTGCGCACGCGCTGATCCAAGCGAGCGGCACCCGGGTTGACGAAGAAGCGGGCCGTGCAGTCCATGATGCGGCCGGTGATGACCAGGTCGTTATCGCGCAGTGTGGCGCCCGTGGCGGTAATATCCACGATGCGATCGGTCATGCCGACAATGGGGCCCAGCTCGATGTTGCCGTGCAGCGAGACGATGTCGGCGTTCACGCCGCGCTCGGCATACCAGGCACTCGCGATGCGCGGATACTTGGTGGCCACGCGAAGCGACCCACGGCGGGCATAGTTGCGCTCGGCCTGGCCGGCGCGCCACGCGGGCTCCGCCTCGATAAAGGTGCACAGGCCGTAGCCCAGATCGACCAGCTGCAGCAGGTTGAGGTCTGCCTCGATAAGCGAGTCCCAGCCGCAGATGCCACAGTCGGCACCGCCGCAGCCCACAAAAGCGGGCGCGTCGCTGGGACGCACGATGACAAATTCGATATCGCCGACCGTGCCCTCGCCGGCACGTGTGTCGCGACCACGCACGATCAGGTGACGGCCGGGATCGCGCAGCTCAGAGACGTCCAAGCCCGCGGCCTCGAGCACATCGAGCGTATCGGCCTTGAGCGAGCCCTTGGGCACGGCGATACGCAGCGGACCCTCGGCGCCACGGCCCACGGCATGGTCACCATCGGAAGCAGCGTCCTCGGCCGAGGTGCGCGCGGCTTCCAGACGCTCGAGCGAAAAGGCAAAGCCCGCCGCCGGCACCTCGATGCCGTCGCCGAACGCACCGGTAAAGATGGAGTCGTAGCGACCGCCCGAGCCCACCGGATCGGGCAGGCCACCGGCATAGGCCTTAAAAACCAGGCCCGTGTAGTAATCAAAAGAGTTCATGATGGAGAAATCGAAGGACAGCACCTGGGCGTCCTCGGGAGCCAGACCATCAACCAGGGCACGCATCTCGCGCGTCAGCGGCGCGACGATGCCCGCCGCCGCCAGCAGCGCGTCGACGCGGTCGAATACCTCGGCGCCGCCGTGCAAGCGCGGCAGCTCGCTAATGGCGGCCTTGACGGCCTCGGGCTCGGCGCTTGCCGCCACACGGGCATCGAGGCCCACAAAGTCGTTGGCGTGCACGCAACGCAATGCCTCGGCAGCCAGTTCGCGATCCTCACAGGCCGCGAGCAGTTCCTTAAACGGACGCACGCTGCCCGCGATAATGCGCGCATCGGGCAGCGCCAGCTTGCGCATAGCCTCCGCCACCAGCGAGACGATCTCGACATCGCCCGCGACATCGCCCGCACCGATAAGTTCAAGGCCCAGCTGAGTAAACTGACGCGAGCCACCGGCATTGCGTTGGCACTCGCGAACCACCGGTGCCTCGTAGCGAAGGCGCAGCGGCAGATCGGCCGCGCGCATGCGGGTCGAAACCAAGCGCACGATCGGCAGCGTGTTGTCGGGACGGACCACCAGCAGGCGACCGTCGTCATCAAAGAGCTTAAACGGGGTGTCCGCAATGCGGCCGCCCTCCTCGAGCGAGCCCTTGTCCTCGAGCAGCGGCGTCTCGACCGGAAGGTAATGATGCTCCCTGAAGCAGCCCTTCACCGTCAGCGCAATCTCCTCGCGCGCCTGAGCCTCCTCGGGCAATATGTCCCGGAATCCCCACGGTGTGGCCGTCATCTGGTGAGCCTCCTCATGCTGTGTTTCATATAGAGCAGAAGACCGGCATAGCTCCGCCGGTCTTCTGGGTACTTTAGCATACTAGAGTGTTTGCGGGGAGAATCGTCCTCCTCGGCTCATAGCGTATTCATTTGGAAACATAGGGGAAAGCGCGTCCCGCCCGCCAGCCAAAAACTGGGATGCGGTTTCCGGTTGAGGTCCTCAGCGGAAAGTGTGTCCCATTCTGAGCGCCTGTTCTGGGACGTGCTTTCCGCCAGAAGCCTCAAGCGGAAAGCACGTCCCGTTTCTCAAAAAGCGTCAAACGCCAACTCGGCGCCCTGTCCCACTTAGGCGCCAATCGCGCGTCGGTACTCCGCCATAACCTGAGCGTCGGCTGCCGCGGGATTGGCGAAATAGCGCCAATCATAGGTCTCGGCCGAAACAACTCCGCGATAGCCGCGCGCCACCAGCCTATCCAGGTCGGCGCGCATATCGCGGTCGCCGTCACCCCAAGCAAGATGCGTCGTGCCATCTGCCGCAACATCGACAAAATGCACGTGGGCGACATCATCGCCAAGCAGATCAAAATAATCGTCGATGGTATCCCCCGCCACCGCCATAGCGCCCAAATCCAGACACGCCTTAAGTGCCGGATGATCAACTGCCTCGATCATGCGCTTCGTATCGGCCGCCGAGTTCACGATCATCGACTCAACCGGCTGTAGGGCCTCGAGCACCAGTCGCACGCCGCGCTCTCCCGCATGCTCGGCAATCGCACGCAGCATCGAGGCGCTGCGACCCCACGCGTCCTCGATCGGCTCGTTCAAAAATGCCCAGCCGCTCGAGACCATGACCTGCTCGGCTCCAAGTTCCGCCGCGATATCTACAACGTTCTTAAAGTACGCGAGCGTGCGGGCACGCGCCTCATTCCCGCGCGCCGCGATATTCCACGGCTTGGGGTTGTTCTGTTCGGGACAAAGCCCCACAATCCGAACCCCATACCGCTGCGACAGCTCCCGTACCCGCTCGAGCGAATCGTATCCATGGCAATCGACATACAGATGCATCGCCCCGGTCCAAAGCTCGCAACACGTATAGCCCGAGGCCGCTGCCGAAGAAAAGAATTCCTCAAGGTCAAAATAACGATGGCTGATATTCATGACGGCAAGCTGCGGATACTCCATCTTGTCCACCTTTCGGCAAAAGGGCGCCGCAGCACAGTGTGCGCGACGCCCCCTCTTACATTGTTTTCATTATGACGGATACCCTACTGGACACCAAGCACTCCAAAGAACGCGCCAGCGATACTCACGAGCAGGATCACAAGCATGATGAGCAGCGGATTCATCTTCTTCTTGAGCATGAGATAGACAATTCCAAACAGCCCCATCGTGACAAAGCCCGGGAAGATTCCGTTGAGCAGCTCGGCGAGCGTCTGAGCACCATCGCCCGCACCGACCATGAGCGGAATGTCCACGGTGACCATCTCCATGGTCATAGCACCGATCACCATGGCGCCCATGATAGAGGCCATCTTGACGATCGTGTCCATAATGCCCGATTCCTGGACCTTGCTGATCATGTCCGAGCCAAAGCGATATCCCACAAACGTCAGCAGGTAACGGATGATGTAGTGAGGAACGTTGAACACGAGCAGGAACAAAATCGGGCCAAGAATAGAGCCCTGCAGCGCCAGCGACGTGCCGACACCCGTTGCCAAAATTCGCAGCGTGCCCCAGTAGAAAGCATCGCCCACGCCGGACAGCGGCCCCATCAAAGCAAGCTTGACATTAGAGATCGCGCTCGTGTCAAAGCTATCGTCAGTAGCGTTGACCTCCTCCATTGCAGCGGCGATGGACATGGGAAGCGTCGAGATGTACGGCGTGACGTTATAGAGCTCCATATGGCGCTTAAGGGCGGCCTTAAAGTCCGCATCCTGCGGATACAGCTTGCGAAGGATCGGCATAAGGGCCCACATAAAGCCGATATGGCCCATACGCTCGTAGTTCCAGGAATGCTCATAGGGAATCGAGCGCCAGAACAGCCTCTTGAGGTCTGCGCGGGAAATCATTCCGTCGTAAGAAGACTCAAACTTAAAACTCATCGAACCCACTCCCAATCGCAGGATCCTCGGTGGCCACTGCGGGCTGCTCCGCCTTTTTCTTGTCACCCAAAACCGTCATCGCGACGACGATGATCGCGGCAAAGATCGCCACGCCCGTCGTGCTAATACCAAAGTAGGCGACGAGGAAGAAGCCAGCGAAGAAGAACGGAGCCACCGTTTTGTTCATAATCATCTGCGCCAGCATCGCAAAGCCGAGTGCGGGCAAGAAGGCGGCGGCGACATCCATGCCGGTCTGAACGAAATCGGGGATGATGTTGAGCAGGCTGGCAACAGCATCGGCACCAAAGAAGAATGCCAGGGGAATAATCAGCAGGCCGCACCAGCTCTGCGCGTAACCGGCGATGAGCATGTTGCGCGTGATGGCCTTGGTGTCTCCGTCCTCGACGTTTTTGTCGATACGGTGCACCAGCAGCAGCATGACCGGCTGGCCCAGGGCCGTATCGAGCGCCAGGACGATCGTTGCGATGGGAATGCCCAGGGTCAGGGCCGCCGAAGCGTCCGCGCCGGCCTGCATGGCAAGAGATACGCCCAGGATAGTGCCGGAAATCGTATCGGGCGGGTTATAGGCGCCGACCGAGATGGCGCCGACCATGGCAAGCTCCATCGTGGCGCCCATGATCGTGCCGGTCACCATGTCGCCCATGACAAGGCCAACCAGAGGTCCGAGCACAATCGGGCGCTGGAGGTAACTCGTACCGGTCAGCCACTCGGAATAGCCCAAAAGGGCAATCAGGAAAATCAGGATCGTCTTGATAACCATGACAGCCCCTAACCGATGACCTTTGCGGCGTCAGTCTTCGCATCCGCCGGAATCATCTGAATGAACAGCTCATAGCCCTCGCCGAGTAGCTCCTTCACGTAGGCCTCGTTCTCGGGCGTAAGGAATACGCTCGTCGAGACCTGGCGGGCATCCTCGCTAAAGGCCACATTGCCGAGGTTGATCTTCTTGACGCCCATCGCCTTGGCGACGGCACCGGCCTGTTGGATCGTCTCGCAAACCACGAAGAGCTTGTACTTGTCGGTCACACCGCTCTGGAGCGCCTTGACGGCATCCTCGGTGTTTTTGACGACGACCTTGCATCCTTCGGGCTTTGCAAGGGACAGGGCCTGCAGACGAAGCTTGTCATTGAGGACCGTGTCGCTCACTAACAGGATGCAGTCGGCACCCAGAGCCGAGGTCCAGCTAACGGCAACCTGGCCGTGAAGCAGTCGATAATCTACACGAATCATCTGAATCATGATGTGCTCCTAACGATTAAAACTCATCGAGTTCGGCCTGCCCCAGCAGGTCGTTGACGTACTTGACCTTAGTGTCGTCCGCCTCGACGATCTGGCGAATGGCCTCGTCGATCGGAGTGGAATCGGGTACGAACAGCAGCTGAATAAGGAGTGGCAAGTTCATATTGGTCACGAGGTGCGTGTTGGGACGCGTCTGGACGATCTTGGTGAACTCGTTGTTGACGCTGCCGCCAAAGAGG
>UQHT01000007.1 GCA_900540875.1 uncultured Collinsella sp. | reverse complement strand
GCAGCTATGATATGAGCCTGTAATCAGCAGGGTCTTCCACCCCGCACCCCGGAACCCTGCCGGATGCGTAAGCCCGTGCAGGGCTTTCCCATCCGGCAGGGACTTTTGAAAATAAGAAGGAGGTCAATTTTCAAGAACAATAATTTATTTGAAATTGTAAAACTGAATATCACTACTCGGCAGGCCGCAGAAACCTACGGCTTTCAGCCCAACCGCAGCAGCATGATTTGCTGTCCATTCCATACAGACCGTAACCCCAGCATGAAAGTAGATTCCCGGTTTCACTGTTTTGGCTGTGGAGCGGATGGTGATGTTATTGACTTTACCGCAAAGTTGTTTCAACTGTCCCTGCGACGGGCGGCGGAAAAGCTGGTCGCAGATTTTGGACTTTCGGGGAATCCTGTTTTTCCACTACAGTATCCGAAAATTGTGGAATATAAAAGTCAAAACCCAATCCAAACATTGTACGAGTGCAGCGCGATTCTGGATGACTGGCGCAAACGATTTGCGCCGAAGTCAGCAGAGGAAGAACTGCATCCCTGTTTTGTTGCCAGCCTGCATTATACTGATTACATCCAATATCTGATAGAGAATCGACATTTTCTCACCGAACACCGGAAGGAGGTTCAACAGATTGCCCAACGAATCCGAAAATACGAGATCGACCATTTCCAACATCCGCAAAATGCTCTCGCAGGCTGAAAAAGGTGGTGTTCAGAACACGATTCAAAACTGTGTGACCGTTTTGCAGAACGACCCGATTCTTGCAGATTCCATCCGGCTGAATCTGCTGAGTGAACGCATTGATATTGTAAAGCCGATGGGCTGGCAGCGTTCTGGCCCTACACTGACCGACACCGATATGATGTACATTCTGCGCCGAATGGAAAAATACGGCCTGTACAGCGAAAAACGGGTGTCTGCAGCAATTCGCATTGTTGCCAACGAAAATCATTATCACCCTATCCGGGACTACTTGAATGACTTGAAGTGGGATGGCGCAGAGCGGATAAGCCACGCGTTGCATCGCTTTCTCGGTGCGGCAGAAGATGAGCTTACCGCAGAAGCCTTGAAGATTTTTCTACTTGGAGCGATCAAACGGGTGTTTCATCCCGGCTGCAAGTTTGAAATGATGCTTTGCTTGGTCGGTGGGCAGGGTGCAGGAAAATCCTCTTTTTTCAGGCTGCTTGCTATCAAAGATGAATGGTTCTCGGATGATTTGCGGCGACTGGACGATGATAACGTGTTCCGCAAGCTGTAAGGCCACTGGATCATGGAAATGTCGGAAATGATTGCGACTGCCAATGCCAAAAGCATCGAGGAAATCAAGAGCTTTCTCAGCAAGCAAAAAGAAACCTACAAAATCCCGTATGAAACACACCCGGCAGACCGTTTGCGGCAATGTGTCTTTGCAGGTACGACCAACCGACAGGATTTTCTCCCCCGTGACCGTACAGGAAACCGACGCTTTATCCCCATCCCAGTGGATGCAGCACAGGCTGAAGTACATATTCTGGATAACGAAGCGGAATCCCGTGCCTATATCGACCAGCTTTGGGCAGAAGCCATGACGATTTACAATAGTGGTGATTATAAGCTGACATTCAGCCCTGCTATGCAGGAAGCCTTGCAGATTTGCCAGAAAGATTTTATGCAGGAAGATACACAGGCGGGCATGATTTATGCGTTTCTGGAGGATTACACGGGTGACCGGGTATGTTCCAAACAGCTTTACGCTGAGGCACTGGGCAATCTGAATCTTCCTGCGGAGTGGGAAACCCGTGCCATCTGTGAGATCATGACTGCTGGAATTGCGAATGGCGAAATCAAGGGGTGGACAGCCCATAAAGCAGCCAAACGCTACCCGAAGTATGGCGTGCAGAAAGGATGGGAACGTGTAACCGCTGCAAAAGTGGATGCAGACGGTTTTGTAGAACTTACAGACGAAGAAGCTCAGCAGATGGGATTTCCGTTTTGAAGGGCTGCTTTACATCGTTGGTTACAGGTGTGGTTACATCCTTCATCTGTCAAAAAACTGCATCGTTCCAAATGTTTTTTCCTATTTGTAACCATGTAACCTGTAACTGATAAGAAAAAACAAATACGGAAAGTTGCCAGCACATCGCCGCACAAAAAGTTTTCTACCGTGGTTACAGGCTACTGGTTACAAACAAAAATACGGAGGTTTTGCCTATGAAAGAAGTTCGCGTTTGCGAAGCAATGAAGTCCCCGGTGGGGACTTTAAGCGACGGAACGGTCTTGCATCAGCAAGATGGAGGGACCAAGTCCCGACAAGTTCGCGTTTGCGAAGTGAAGCGGAGCAATAAAAGCCCCAGTGGGGCTTTTAAGCGACGGAACGGTCTTGCGCAGCAAGATGGAGGGTTCAAGTCCCGACAAGTTCCGATCTGGGAGAAAAGCAATCTGACGCTGGAAGAAGCCGCAGCCTATTCCGGCATTGGCATCAATAAGCTGCGCGAAATGAGCGATTCCAAAGACTGCACCTTTGTTCTCTGGAATGGTACGAAGCGGCTGCTGAAACGCCGTAGGCTGGATGAATACCTTGACTGATTATTTTCGATTTGACAATAAAAATGAAGTCGGCAGTTGAAAGCACCTCGGCGGTATGGTATGATTAAGCTGTAGGTTGCTTTCTGCCAACAATGGAGGACATAACGATGGCAGAAAGAAGAAAAGACTCAAAGAAGCGTGTTCTAAAGGAAGGTGAATATCAGCGCAGTAACGGAACGTATGAGTGCCGCTGGCGCAGTGAAAACGGCAAGCGCAACAATGTGTACGCCAAAAGTCTGGAAGAACTTCGTGAGAAAAGAAGCAGAGATTCAGCGCGACCGCAGTGATGGCATCCGTGCAGAAGCGCGGAATGCGACCATCAATGACATTCACGAGCAGTGGCTGCAACTGAAAAAGGGGCTGAAAGCCAATACGTTGGTCAATTACGAGTATATGTACAAGATGTATGTATTTCCGGAGTTTGGAAAGCGGAAGGTCGGAAGCCTGAAAAAGTCGGATGTGCGGCGGTTTTACAACGGCCTTGTGGATTCGCAGCGTCTGAAAGTGGCAACGGTGGAGAACATCCATACAGTGCTGCATCAGGTGCTGGATTTTGCGGTTGAGGACGAGTATCTCCGCATCAATCCATCCGATAATGCGTTGAAAGAGTTGAAGCAGACGCACAACCTGGACAGCGAACACCGCAAGGCTCTGACCGCAGGCCAGCAGAAGCTGCTGATGGACTTCTTGAAAAACAGTGAGAAGTACAATCACTGGCTTCCTATCATTACCGTGATGGTGGAATGTGGTCTCCGTGCTGGTGAGGCAACGGGTTTGCGCTGGGAGGACATCAACCTTGATACGGGTGAAATCAGTGTAAATCACACGTTGATTTATTACAGCCACCGGGAGAAAGGTTGTCTGTACGGAATTAATACACCCAAAACGGAAGCTGGAAATCGAATTGTGCCTATGACTCCGGCAGTCAAGGCTGCTTTTGTACAAGAGCGAGAGTATCAGAAGAAAACTGGAATTTCCTGCAAGGTGACGATTGATGGCTATACGGATTTTATTTTTGTAAACCGTTTTGGAGAGTGCCAGCATCACAGCACCATCAATAAAGGCATTGACCGTATCATCCGCGACTGCAATGAGGAACAGCTGGCAAAATGCGAAAGCGGTACAATCAAGCCGAAAAACCTTGTTCTGCTTCCAAAGTTTAGTTGCCATTCCTTGCGGCACACCTGCGCTACCCGGCTTTGCGAGGCAGGAATCAACATGAAGGTCATTCAAGACGTACTGGGCCACGCCGATATTACCACCACCATGAACATCTACACCGAGGCCACAAAAAATCTCAAGAAAAAGGAAATCGACAAGTTTGCAGAGTTCTTGTCTGCAACCACGACATTTGATGGAAAGGAGGAAAATGACTGATGGAAAATAAATCTGCAGCCCCAGTAGCACAGGTTCTTGTTCCGGCAGTGAGCGAGATTCGTTCTCTGCTGGAAGCTTCCCGCAAAAATGTAGCACAGCAGGTCAATCAGGAACTGCTGTCAACTTATTGGAAGATTGGTGAGGTCGTTGTTCGTTGTGAACAAAATGACAGCATCCGTGCTGCATATGGTGAAAAGACCTTATCGCAGCTTTCCAGGGCGTTGACAAAGGAGCTTGGCAAGGGCTTTTCGCGCTCGAATGTTTACAATATGCGGCAGTTCTATCTCAGCTATCCAATTTTCCAGACAGTGTCTGGAAAATTGAGCTGGTCGCACTACTGTGAGCTGTTATCCATTTCCGATAAGGAGAAGCGCAGCTTCTACGAAAAGGAAGCGGTCAATTCTGGCTGGTCTGTCCGTGAAATGAAACGTCAGGTTGAAAGTTCCCTGTTTGAACGGCTGCTCTTGTCTCGTGGGGATGCCAATAAGGAACAAGTTTTAGCATTGGCTGAAAAAGGTGTGGACTACACTAAGCCGGAGGACATTATCAAGGACCCGTATGTATTCGAGTTTTTGGGGCTGCCGGAAGAAAAGCCGTTCCTTGAAAGTGATTTGGAAGCAGCACTGGTGCGACAAATCGAAGATTTCTTGCTGGAACTTGGCCGGGGCTTTATGTTTGTCGGCACACAGCAGCGTGTCACAGTGAACAACACCCACTACTATGTGGATATGGTGTTCTACAATAAGATTTTGCATGCCTATGTGCTGATCGAGTTGAAAACCACCAAGCTTACGCCCGAAGCTGCCGGACAAATCAATATGTATTTGAACTACTACGCCGCAGAGGTCAACGACCCGGAAGATAATCCTCCTATCGTCATCATCCTCTGCACCGACAAGGACAGCGTAGCAGCCGAGTATGCGCTGGGCGGTTTGTCGAATCAGATTTTTGCATCCCGGTATGTCTTGTATATGCCGAACAAGGAGCAGCTTATTGGACAGGTGGAAGAAGTCTTGAAGCGTTGGCATTCTCACGAGGACGAATGATTTTACCACCAGCTTTACCACTGACTTACCACCAATTTGAGAACAGCTGTAAACAGTTGCGTAGAATTACGAAAAACAAGACTTTTTTATCTTGCACAAATAAAGGCTTATGAACACTTGTAAACAGCTATAAATCACCACCAGTCAAGCTCCCCACGATGAAGCCCATCGACCAGTAAAAGAAGGCTGCCGGGGCTCCGCAGGCGCAAAGCTGTACGAAGCTGCCGGAAGTGTCCCCGGAGCGTCCGGAACCTAGAATCAATATAAAAGAGCCGCTGCACCTGTGTGAACTGCACCCCATTTGTTAGACAGTATGGTATACTGTTTAGGAAATGGGGTGTTTTTGTATGCCAAAGGGACAACGAAAGTACAACGGAACGCAGGCGAGAGGATGTGCTGGTGGAAGTACATGCAGCAGAACACCACAAAAAAGAGGATGAACAGGCCGATCAGCAGCATTTGCAGGTTGCCGGAGAAGATCAGCCTGCGGTAGTCCGTCATGGGGATGCAGACGGCCAGCCGGTAGGACTGGTTCTCGCTCAGGCGGCAGAGCTCCGAGATGCCTGCATAGGCGCTGTCGGAACCGATCAATTGGGTCAGGCTGCCGCCCATGCTGCGCAGCACCAGCATGTCCCGGGGGGCGTGGAAGTAGCCGCCGGTTGTGCCGCTGCTGAGGGCGGCGCTGGCGTTCAGCCCGCTGTCTGCCGGGGCAAGCAGGCAGATCAGGTGGTCAAAGCCGGTGGGCTGGGCAAAGTTCTGCTTGAAAAAGCTCTGGCTGATTTCAAAGCCGCACAGCCCGTACATGGTGCCGTCGCGGCCCCGCAGGGGCAGCAAAAACAGCTGTACCTCCTCCGAGGTGCCGGGGAGGCTGAACCGTTCCGTCAGCGTATAAGCCTGGTACAGCGGGGTGCTGCTGGGGGTCATCCAGCGGTCGTAGTCCGGGAACTGGTCGGTCTGGAATTCCATGCGCCATTTGCGGTGGGGCATCACGCTGTGGGTCTTGCCCACATCCGCGCTGCCGCGGTAGAGCAGCAGGGGCACGGTGGGGGTGTCGGCACCGCCTTTCTGCACATAGAGCCCGGCGCGGGAGTACCCGGCCCCCTCCATGCGGGTGTTGACTGTGGCATCCAGCAGCACAAAAGCACCGGAGCAACTGGTCCGGCGCAGGCTGCGGATGGTGTCCTTTTTGGTGTTGTGCAGGCTGGCAAACAGGAACAGCGCCGCGCCAAAGGTCAGCAAACAAAAGATCCGAACCCTTCTCTTTCGAGAAACGGTTCGGATCTTTCTTGTCTGGTGCGAGTAGTGATACAGCATTTTTTGAAAACCATCGTAGTACAATTTGTTTTTGAGGTCATCGGATAGCAACTTGCTTGTATCGCACCCCGATGGGCGGCTGTATTGAAAAAACAGTTGCCTTTTATATACCACACAACCTAAAAATTATCAAGTACGCGCAGCGTTCACTTCTCCCATCACCGGGAGCAAATGAACGCTGCTTTTTTTGTTTACAACGAAAGGAGGCATCCGTGAAATGGCAGTATTTCGGGTAGAAAAGAACAGCGGCTATACGGTCATGTCAAACCACCACCTGCGGAACCGGGCCTTGTCCCTGAAAGCCAAGGGCTTACTCTCCCAAATGCTCTCCCTGCCGGAAGATTGGGACTACACCCTGCAAGGACTGGCCCGTATCAACCGGGAAAGCATAGACGCGATACGGCAGGCCATCCGGGAACTGGAACAGGCGGGCTACATCCAGCGTTCCAGAGAACGGGACGAGAAAGGGCGGCTGCGTGGTGCAGACTATGTGATCTTCGAGCTGCCGCAGCCCGTTCCTGCATCGGTTTCACCTACATTGGAAAATCCAACGTTGGAGAATCCCACGCAGGAAAACCCTACGTTGGAAAATCCAATGCAATTAAATAAAGATAAACTAATTACAGAAAAACAAAAGAAAGAGGGATTAAATACCGATTCCATTCCTATCCATTCCCCAAACCCCTTGCCTTTGGACGAGGACGAGGCAGCGGCACCGCCGCCGGAACGGACAGGAAGCCGAAAGGAAACGGCCTATCAAATCTACCGGGACCTGATTTTAGAGAATATCGAGTATGACACCCTCATCCAGAATCCCCGGATAGACCGGGAACAGCTGGACGAGATCGTGGACATCCTGCTGGAAACCGTCTGCACCAACCGCAAGTCCATCCAGGTGGCCGGGGACGATTACCCGGCAGAGCTGGTCAAGGCGAAATTCTTGAAGCTGGACAGCCATCACATCGAGTTCGTCATGGACTGCCTGCGGGACAACACCACCAAAGTCCGCAACATCAAGCAATACCTGCGGGCCATGCTGTTCAACGCCCCCAGCACCATCAACAGCTACTATGCGTCCCTTGTGGCGCACGATATGGCGCAACCCGATTGGGGCCGCCCGCCCAACACCTGACCGAAAGGAGTACCCATCCATGAGAACACTTTACCTGCGGCGGCTGGTGGTTCCACCCTAGCTGCCGCTCTGAATTTTCTGCAACAAGGAGGGATTCATATTGCAGGAAGAAGTCACCCAGAAAACCATTGCCCTGTCCATGAAAACGGGCAAGCTCACCGCCCAAGCGCTGCAAGCCGCCCTGAAAAAATATTTGCAGCACCGGGCCAAGGGGCCAAAGCTGCACCACGGCAAGCAAAGCCTGAAACAGCTGAAAGCCCACGGCGCGGCCCTGACCAACATTGAAGTCACGGAAGCGAACATCGGGGCGTTCAAGCCCTGCGCCAAGAAGTACGGCGTGGACTTCACCTTGCGTAAGGACAAGACCACCCAGCCGCCCCACTACATCGTGATCTTCAAGGCCAAGGATACGGACAATCTGGAACAGGCGTTCCGGGAGTTCACAGCCAAAACGCTCTCCAAGGAGCAGCGGCCCTCCATCCGCAAGGTGCTGACCGCAGCCAAGCAGAAAGCGGCCCAGCAGCCGAAACGTGCGAAAGAAAAAATCAAGCAAAGGGAGCTGGAACGATGAAGCCTGAACTGAAAAAACTGCTGGTGCTGAATCTGCCATATCTGCTGTTCGTGTACCTGTTTGCCAAATGCGGGCAGACGTACCGTCTGTCGGCGGGCGTGGATGCTTCGGCAAAGCTGCTCCACCTGACAGACGGCATCTCCGCCGCCTTTGCAAGCCCACTGCCCAGCCTGCACCCGTTTGACCTGTGTGTGGGCGTTGTTGGGGCGGTGGCTGTCCGTCTCATTGTGTACAGCAAGGGCAAGAACGCCAAGAAGTACCGCAAGGGTGAAGAATACGGCTCTGCCCGGTGGGGCACCGCCAAGGATATTGCCCCCTACATCGACCCCAAGTTTGAAAACAACATCCTGCTGACCCAGACCGAACGCCTGACCATGACCGGGCGGCCCAAAGACCCCAAGACGGCCCGGAACAAAAATGTGCTTGTGATCGGCGGCTCCGGCAGCGGCAAGACACGCTTTTATGTGAAGCCCAACCTCATGCAATGTTTCCCCACGTCTGATTATCCCACCTCATTCGTGGTCACAGACCCAAAAGGGTCACTATAATAAGGATAGAAAGGTCGTGAAAATACAAAACAGGAGGTTACACACATGAGGAAGCAGGAGCAAAAGGGTAAAATCACAGCATTGTACGAAAGGTTATCTCACGACGATGGGCGGTCTGACGAGAGCGTGTCCGTAGAAAATCAAAAGCGCATCCTGGAGGACTACGCCCGAAAAAATGGCTTCACTAATGTCCGCCACTTCACCGATGACGGGGTGCGGGGAACGACCTTCAAGCGGCCCGGCCTGGACGCTATGGTGGACGAGATACGGGCCGGAAATGTGGCTACCGTCATTGTCAAAGACCAGAGCAGAATAGGCCGTGACGTGGTGGAGGTCGGCTTGCTCAAACGCACCTTTGACGAGTACAACGTCCGCTTTATCGCCGCCAATGACAACCTGGACACCGCCAATGGATTTGATATTATGTCCATCTTCCGGGATGTGATAAATGAGTGGTACGTTGCTGACACCAGCCGCAAAATCAAGACCGTTTTCAAGTCCAGAATGGAAAAGGGCCTGCGCTGTTCGGGGGCCGTCCCCTATGGCTATCTCGCCTCAAAAGAAGAAAAGGGCGAGTGGGTGATCGACGAGGAAGCTGCCGCCGTTGTGCGCCGCATCTTTCAGATGGTCATGGACGGTCAGAGCGTCAACGGCATCGCCCGAACGCTGCGGGCCGAGCAAATCCCCATCCCTTCCGAACACTGGAAGCGTATCGGCTGTCCTGTTCGAGCCAACAGCTACCGCGACCCCTACGCATGGTCTGCCACCACCCTGGGTTATATTCTTAAAAGGCCGGAGTACCTGGGGCGCAAGGTGCTGGGCAAGACTGTCTGTGAGAACTACAAGACTAAAAGCACCCGCAGGACAATGCCAGAGGAACAATTTGTATTTGAGGGAGCCGTCCCCGCCATCATTGACGAAGAAACGTGGCACAATGTTCAGCGTTTGCGGGAAACCAAGCGCCGGACACCCAAGCGGAGTAATGCCCCTAACCGTTTAACCGGACTGCTCTACTGTGCCGACTGCGGCGCAAAGCTGACCCACCACAACAGTCTTGTCCAAGGCAAGTACATTGACGATGCTTTCACCTGTTCCAGATACCGGGCACCTATGGAGGATTGCACCATTCACTATGTTGCCACGCAAAAGCTGGAAGCGGCGATCCTCTCCGCCATCCAGCGGATAAGCTGGTATGTCCGCAACAACGAGCAGGAGTTTGTTCAGCGGGTTCGAAAGGCATCCAGTCTGCGCCAGGAGGAAGCAGTCAAGGATTGCCGGAAACAGATTGTCCAGGCGAAGAAGCGCCACGCCGAACTGGACGGACTGGTGAAGAAGCTGTACGAGGCCAACGCCACGGGCAAGCTGCCGGATAAGCATTTCAGCCGTCTCCTTGCCGAGTATGACGAGGAACAGGCCGCGCTGGAAGCCTCCATGACGGAGTGGCAGGGCTTGCTGGACAACTGGAACGCCGACCGGGTGAGAATGACGGAGTTTATCGACCTTGCCAAGCGGTACACCGATTTTTCGGAACTGACTACGCCCATTCTCAATGAGTTTATCGAGAAAATCGTTGTCCATGAGGGCAACGGACGGGGAAAGCAGCGCCGTCAGCGGTTAGATTTCTATTTCAATTTCATTGGCGCGTTTGAGGTTCCCGCCGACATTGTGACCCCGATGGAGCAGGAGGAAGAACGCCGCCAGCAGGAGGAACAGGCAGAGAAAGAGGAACGCTCCCAGGTGCTTGCCCAGGTTCGGTATGAGAGGTACAAGCAGGAGCGCCGGGAGTTTACCGCGAGGAAGCGGGCGGGCCTGTTGACCCCGGAGGAACAGGCGGAGGAAGAACGGCGGTTAGAGCGCAATCGGGCCTATCAGCAGAAGCAACGCGACAAGAAAAAGGCCAGTCAGCCAGAGAAGCCTCGCAAACGCTCACTGAAGGAACTCGCCAAGCTGGATGGAGCCGATCTCACCCCGGAGGAAGCGGAGCGGCTTGCGGCGCACCGCCAGAAGAAAGCCGAGCAGCACAAAGCGTGGCGTGACAGGCAGAAGTCCGCACAGCCCCCGAAGCCCCAACAGCGGACGTTGAAAGAACTTGCCAGATGTGCCGAGGCAGGTTTGCCTCTCACCCTAGAAGAAGCGGAACGGCTGGAAGCCCATCGCAATCGGAAAAAGGCGGCTTTGCAGGATTTGAAAGCCCGCGCCGAAACCGACCCGGTAGCGGCGGCAGAGTTGGCGCAGCAGAGAGCGCAACAGTCAGAAGCGGTAAAGAAGTCCCGTCAGAAAATGTATGCGGACGCTGCCGCCGGAGATCCCGAAGCCCAGGCCCGGTATGAACGTATGCTTGCCGCGAGGCGGGAGAACTACCACAGGAAGAAACAGGCAGAAGCCGAAGCTGCTCAAGTCAGCTAACGTAGATACAGAAAACGCCAGGGACAACGATAGTCCGTGGCGTTTTTGTCATTACTGCCGTTCCAGCAAATCCATATATTTCTGACGTTCGCCCTCCGGGACTTTCAGCGCCGCCATAGCCTGTTCAATGGTCAGCCCCATCGTTTCCATGAGGTTTTTGATAGAGGACAAGATACCTTTAGCAACGCCTTTTTCCTCAACGCCCTTGCTCAAATTACACATGACCGACACCTCCCTTTCCATTGTCTGCGTCATTTGAATGTCGTAATCGTCCTGCAAAATTTTCCGCTTTTCCGCCTCGCTGGTTTCGTTGGAGAGAAGCACATCCAGCATCCGCAATACGCCGTCATAATTTGACCCATCCGGCCCGCCAAGGCACAGCATGATGATGGACAGCAAATCATAATTCCTGATGGGTTCTTTGCCCTCGCCGACCAGATATTCTTCCACCAGCCGATACCGGGTAATGGTGTTCTCTCGATACTGCGGCGGTTTCATGCAAATCCAGATGGAGTAGACCTTCTTGATTTTCTCATAATGGGAGCCAGTGAACTCCCTGCCGTACTGGGAAGAAATCATGCGGCAACAGTAGTATATGCCACGCTTTATCAGCGGATAGCCGGGGTAAAATCGTTCTGGGCCTCCACGTTGATGATGAGGGCAATTTGTTCCTCGGAGTCGGGAACGATGGCGCGGAAGCGAATGTCATAGGTGACTGTCCCCTCGCGCACCGATTTGTCCTCGGTGTCCATGCCGCTGATGACTGTGCCACCCTCGTCCGGCAGCACCGGGACGGCGGACACCTGGGGTTGGCCCTCAATGTACTTCTCGGCAATATCATTGACATCGCAATCCTTGTATTCTTCCAGGCAGGACTTCATAATCCGCGCCAGGATTGCCTTTTCAGACAGGACACGCTTACAGGCGGCATCATAACCCGCGCTGTCATCTGTGACGTGCAGTCCCTGGGCGATTGTCGTTTTGAGCTCCACCATCCTCACCTTCTTTCGTTTCATTCTACCACAGCTTTGCCAGCGCGTCCACTTCTTTTTTGAAAAGAGTTGCGTATGGCGTATACACGAGAGAGATATGGAGGTGCAGTGACAGAAAAAATTTATCTTAACAGGGTTGCTTTTGGGAATTTGATATGCTATACTATAAAAATCAAAGCAAAGGAGTTTATCAATATGCGGCAAGGTATTCTTAAATAAAATTTGATAATGGGAACAAAGACAAACGTCCTCAAGGAGAGGGCTTGGTTTTTGTACCCAATTTAAGAATACTTTTGCCTTTTCATTTCATATCGTGATAGACAACGGCCAGCCTTGGCCGCAGTTTTCATGTGTGTCCTACCTATCATCCCCAGCGGTAAAAGTATTTGTCGCTGGGGATTTTTGCGCCCTTCTGGGCCTTGTATGGAGGACAATCATATGAAAATCATCAATATTGGCATTCTTGCCCATGTAGACGCTGGAAAGACGACCTTGACGGAGAGCCTGTTATATACCAGCGGAGCATTCGAGGCGCTCGAGCCGTGGGAACAGCGCGAGATCATGCGCTTGGTCGGTAAGTTCTCCCATGTTCTTAACGAAGAGTGCGAGGCATTTAAACGGCAAGTTGCCGCCGAGAACGAGGCTGACGATAAGGGCGAGGGGGAGACATGCGACTCTTAATGAGGTTTATGAGGCCGTACCGCGGTCTGATCGCGGTGACGCTGCTGGTGCTGCTAATCGACAACGTCGGTACGCTGCTGGTGCCTACAATGTTGGCGAATATGGTCAATACCGGTATCACGACGGGCGACGTCGATTACATCTTGCGCAACGGCGTGTATATGCTCATCGCGACCGGCATGGCCAGTGGCGGCGCGGTGCTGGGCTGCTATCTTTCGGCCCGTCTGGCGGCCAATGTGGCCTGCGACATTCGCAACGCCGTCTACGATAAGTCGCTCGAGCTGTCCGCCAGCGACTTTGAGCGCTTTGGTACGGGTTCGATGATCACGCGCTCGCTCAACGACATCAACGTGATCCAGCAAGCGATCCTGCAGACGATTCAGCTGGTGTTACCGGTACCGTTCTTGGCCGTGGCGGGCATCATCTTTGCCTGGTTTATCGATCCTGCCATGGGCACGCTGCTGGGCGTGGTCGTTGCGATCGTGCTGGTGGCGGCGGTCTTTACCGTTGCCAACGCCGCGCCGATCTTTATGCGCCTGCAGAGCTTTATCGACCGCATGAACGTGGTGCTGCGCGAGAACATCGTGGGCGTGCGCGTCATCCGTGCATTTAACAAGGAGCGCCACGAGGAGCAGCGCCTGGACGAGGTGTTTAGCGATTACGCAGCCAATACCATCAAGGTCAACCACCTGTTTGTGGGTCTCGACAGCTCCAGCTTCTTTTTGATGAATATCGCCGAGGTGGCGGTGCTGTGGGTGGGCGGCAACCGCGTGGGCGTCCATGCCATGCAAATCGGCAGCATCTCGGCCGTGCTGGAGTACGCGATCCTGATCCTGTTCTTTGTGATGATGGCGCAGATGGTGGTGCTGACGCTTCCGCGCGCCGCGGCGTGCCTCAGCCGTGCGCAGCAGGTGCTCGAAATCGAGCCGAGCATCGTGGACGGCAAGGCTACGCTGGGCGACGGGGCGCCCGAGTCCGCAGATGGAGCCGACGCGGTGGCCGTGTTCGACCATATGTCATTCCGTTTTGACGATGCCGACGAGGACACCCTGTGCAACCTGAGTTTTGCCTGCCGCCGTGGACAGACGACCGCGATCGTGGGCTCGACGGGCTCGGGCAAGTCAACGGTGGCCAAGCTCTTGCTTCGCTTCCACGATGCCACGAAGGGCACCATTCGCCTAAACGGCGTCGATCTGCGCGACCTTTCGCAAGACGACATCCGCGGGCGTATCGCCTATGTGCCGCAGAAGGCATGGCTGTTCTCGGGTACGGTGGCGAGCAACCTGCGCTTTGGCAACGAGGGCGCGACCGAGGCTGACATGCTCCATGCGCTCCAGGTTGCCCAGAGCACCTTTGTACTCGATCAACCGCAGGGGCTCGACACTCCGGTGGCGCAGGGCGGCACGAACTTCTCGGGTGGTCAGCGCCAGCGCCTGGCGATTGCCCGCGCACTCATGAAGCACGCTGATCTGTATATCTTCGACGATAGCTTTTCGGCCCTGGACTTTAAGACCGATGCGGCACTGCGCCATGCGCTACAGGACGAGACGCGCGATGCCGCGGTGCTCATCATCGCCCAGCGCATCTCGACTATTTTGCATGCCGATCAGATTGTGGTGCTCAAGGACGGTGAGGTCGTGGGCCTAGGCACGCACGACGAGCTCATGGAAACCTGCGAGGTGTACCGCGCTATCGCGGAATCGCAGATGAAGGGAGGTGAGTAGCATGACCGAGGAACTCAAGAAGCAAGGCATCGCCGATGACGTCGCGGCTGCAGAGACAGTCGAGGAGACGGGCGCCACGCCCGACCTGGAGGAAGACGCCAAGGCAGCGGCGGAGCGCGAGGCTCGCCGCCAGGCACTCTACGAGGAAAACGAGCGCGCCGAGGACGAGCGCGCCCGCGCCGAGGCGGAGCGCATGCGCGACGTTGACGACGAGGACGAGGACGAGACGCCCCGCGACACCTGGGCGACGGTGCGCCGCCTGTGGAGCGAGGCCGCCGGCGACCATTGGCGCTTCTATATCGTGTTCGCGAGTATCGTGTTCTATGCCATCTTTAACACCGCGGCGCCGGCTTACAGCGCCCGCGTGATCGATGAGCTGTGGGGGCACATGAAGCTGGCGTTTGCCAACAACACTACCTTCAGCATTACCTGGGAGAACTGCGGCAGGACCATCTTTATCTACTTTATGATCTGGACCGCCGCCGCCTCGTTCTACGCACTCCAGAGCTTTTTGATGTCGAGCGTTGCCGAGCGCCTCAACCTGCGCCTGCGCAACCGCATCGCACAAAAGCTCAACCGTCTGCCGCTTGCCTACATTGACGCGCATCGTCCCGGCGAGGTCGTCAGCCGTGCGACCAATGACTTGGACAAGATGTCCGAGAGCATGCAACGCGGCTTGCTGCAGCTTCTGGTGTCGATCGGTACCGTGGTGGGCGCCGTGAGCGTGATGTTCGTGTTTAGCGTGCCGCTCACGCTCGTCTTTTTGTTCTTTACGGCGCTTTCGCTGCTGGTGACGAAGGTCGTGTCGCGCCGCACGCACGATGTGACGGGCGAGCGCCAGGAGTGGGTGTCCAAGATTACGAGCGCGGTCGAGGAGGGCTACTCGGGCCGTCTGGTGATCCGTGCGTTTAACCGCGAGCGCCAGAGCTCTGCCGAGGTACACGAGGCTTCGAAGGAGCTGGCGCACGTGAGCACCAAGGCCGACTTTATGATTAACGCCGTCGGCCCCGCGGTGCGCTTTATCGGCCGTTTGGCGCAGATCGTGATCGCGCTGGTGGGCTGCAGCATGCTGGTTGCCGGGCATATGACCGTCGGCGTATTCCAGGCGTTCCTCCAATTTATCTACGAGGCGTCCGAGCCCATGACGGAGCTGTCGTTTACCTTTAACTCGCTGCAGAGCGCGCTGGCGAGCGCCGAACGCGTGTTCGACCTGCTCGACGAGCCCGAGATGGAGGCCGATCCGTTGCCGGTGGCCGCCGCCAAGCTGCCGGGCAAAGTGGAAGGCCGTGTCGCTTTTGAGCATGTGCGCTTTGGCTATTCGCCCGACAAGCCGCTTATGCGAGACGTGTCGTTTACCGCCGAGCCGGGCCAGAAGATCGCCGTGGTGGGAACTACGGGCGCGGGCAAGACCACGCTCATCAACCTGCTCATGCGCTTCTACGAGATTGACGGCGGCCGCATTACGCTTGACGGCGTGGATACGAGCCGCATGGACCGCGGCGAGCTGCGCCAGCAGTTTGGAATGGTGTTGCAGGACGCCTGGCTGTTCGATGGCACCATTGCCGAGAATATCGCCTATGGCTGTCCCGAGGCGACGCGCGAGGAGATTGTCGCGGCCGCACGTGCCGCTCAGGTCGACTTCTTTGTGCGCACTATGCCGCAGGGCTACGACACACGGGTGGCTAACGATGCCGAGAGCATCAGCCAGGGCCAGCGTCAGCTGCTGACCATCGCGCGCGTGCTGCTCAACAACCCGGCGATCCTCATCCTGGACGAGGCGACGTCGAGCGTGGACACGCGCACCGAGCTTGCCATCGGCCGCGCCATGGACGCGCTCATGCGCGGGCGCACGAGCTTTGTGATCGCGCACCGTCTGTCGACGATCGTCGATGCCGACCTCATCCTGGTCATGGATCACGGCAATATCATCGAGCAGGGTACGCACAAGGAGCTGCTGGCTGCCGAGGGCGCTTACGCCGACCTCTACCTAAGCCAGTTCGCATAAGGTGACAAAGGGGCAGTCCCGCATGTCGCATCGAAAAGAAGGCGCGCCGGGGGCGGATTCCCTGGCGCGCCTTTTGTGCTGGCGTTCATGCTGGGGCGGCTGCCCACGGCCCTAGCGCTCGTCCACGAGCTTGGCGACGAGGGCTTTGAGCTCGGCCACCTCTCGCTCGAGTTCCTTGACGCGACGGGCGTTTTCGTTGATGCCCTGGCGGTTGAGGGCGCTCTGCTCGGCGGCATCGTCGGGCATGTACTCGCGATGCTGCTTGGCGTCGAAGCTCTCCTCGAACACGCGGCAGCCGTTGCGCTTGATGATGCGCCCGGGCACGCCCACGACGGTGCAGTTGTCGGGCACGTCCTTGACGACGACCGAGTTGCCGCCGATCTTGACGTTGTCGCCAATGTGGATGTTGCCAAGCACCTTGGCGCCCGTGCCCACCGTGACATTGTTGCCCAGGGTGGGGTGGCGTTTGCCGGTCTCGTTGCCGGTACCGCCGAGCGTGACGCCTTGGTAGAGCACGCAGTTGTCGCCCACAATGGTGGTCTCGCCGATGACAACGCCCATGGCGTGGTCGATAAAGAAATGTTTGCCGATCTGTGCAGCGGGATGAATCTCGACGCCGGTGATGTGGCGGGTGACTTGCGAGAGCACACGGGCGAGCGAGCGATGGCCGTGCTCCCACAGCCAGTGCTCGGGCACGTGGTTCCACTTGGCGTGCAGGCCGGGGTAGGACAGGAAGATGACCAGGCCATTTTGCGCAGCGGGGTCTTGCGCCTGGACGGTCTTGATGTCCTCGCGAATGGTATTGATAAAGCTCACCGGCCGCCCTCCCTTAGCGCCGTGACAATGCGATTCAATAAAGTATAGCGATTCGCTAGGGATTAGGAAGGGCGATCTTGCTTTGCTTTGGGCGACAAGTGTCAGTTATGCAAACTTGCTGGTAATGGAGTCATGCTTTTGTGGGGTTGCGCACGAGGGGGCGCCGCAACCGTATACTGGTCAACTTGGACGTGTCCGCGCCCACAACTGAGAGGTTTTACTTCATGGGTTTCATCAATTTTATCGCCGAGCTGCTCAAGGACCCGCGCACTGCGATCGCCAGCTGGATCGCCGCTGGCCCGCTCATGGCCTACGGCTGCGTGTTCCTGATCATCTTTATCGAGACGGGCGTGGTGTTCTTCCCGTTCCTTCCCGGCGATTCGCTGCTGTTTGCCTCGGGCTTCTTTGCCCACAACGGCGGCTTTAACATCGTGGCCCTGCTGGCCGTCGCATGGGCCGCAGCCATCCTGGGCGATCAGTGCAACTTTATGATCGGCCACTTCTTTGGCCGCAAAATCATCGCCTCGGGCAAGGTCAAGGCCATGACGCCCGAGCGCATTAAAAAGTCCGAGGACTTCCTTGACAAGTGGGGCCACCTGGCCATCTTCCTGGGTCGCTTCTTCCCGTTTATCCGCACCTTTGTGCCCTTCATCGCCGGTATGGGCGGCATGCACTGGCGCAACTTTGTCATCTATAACGTGCTGGGCGGTATCACCTGGTCGACGGTCTTTACACTGCTGGGCTATTTCTTTGGCGGCATTCCCTTTGTGCAGGAGCACTTTGAGCTGCTGATCGTGGGCATTGTTGCCGTGTCGATTATTCCGACCGTGGTCGGTTTGGTTAAGGCAAAGCTGGGCAAAAAGAACGCGTAGCTCGAGCCGGCGCACAAATCGTGTCGTTGAGGCCCGTCACCGTTTACGGTGGCGGGCCTCTCTAGCTTCGGTCAAATGAAAATACTTTAGTTAGTTAAAGAAAAACGTTTTATCCGATGCGTGTGCGGAGTACAATCTCGTGCATGCGAATCGACGTGTCATCGGCTTCGATGTCGTCCGCGTGTCCCGTCCGGCTCTACGCTCCGGGCGTGTGACGTTGCGACGCGGTCGGCCCCGGTCCTTGCGTGCGGGTTCGCGAGTATGCAACTGTGTATGTAAGGAGCGACATATGACTGTCGAGAAGAAGGATATCGATTGGGGTAGCCTCGGCTTTGGCTACATGAAGACCGATTACAGCTACGAGGCTCATTGGAAGGATGGCGAGTGGGACGAGGGTGGCCTGACCACCGACCACACCCTGCATGTCTCCGAGTGCGGTGGTATCTTCCACTACTGCCAGGAGGTCTTTGAGGGCCTGAAGGCCTACACCGCCGAGGACGGCAGCATCGTCTGTTTCCGTCCCGACATGAACGCTGAGCGTATGTACAACTCTGCGCAGCGCCTCGAGATGCCCCCGTTCCCCAAGGACAAGTTTGTCGAGGCCGTCAAGCAGGTCGTCTCTGCCAATGCCGCATGGGTTCCGCCCTTCGGCTCTGGCGCAACCCTGTATGTGCGTCCGTTTATGATCGGCTCCGGTGACGTAATCGGCGTGGCTCCCGCTCCTGAGTACACGTTCCGCATTCTCGTGACCCCGGTCGGTCCGTACTTTAAGGGCGGCCTTAAGCCCGTCAAGCTGCGCGTTTCCGAGTACGACCGCGCCGCACCGCACGGCACCGGCAACATCAAGGCCGGCCTCAACTACGCCATGTCCCTGAAGCCCACGATGGAGGCTCACCGCGAGGGTTATGCCGAGAACCTGTATCTCGACTCCGAGTCCCGCACCTATGTCGAGGAGACCGGTGGCGCTAACGTCCTGTTCGTGAAGGAGGATGGCACCCTCGTCGTTCCGCAGTCGCACACCGACTCCATCCTGCCCTCCATCACCCGCCGTTCGCTCGTTCAGGTTGCTCAGGACCTGGGCATGACCGTCGACCAGCGTCCCGTCGAGTGGGCCGAGGTCAAGGCCGGCACCTTTGTTGAGTGCGGCCTGTGCGGCACCGCTGCCGTTATCTCCCCGGTCGGCGAGATCGACAACAAGGTCTATGGAGCCGACGAGACCGTGACCTTCCCGGCTGGCTACACCGAGATCGGCCCCGTGATGAAGAAGCTCCGCGAGACCCTGACTGGTATCCAGTCCGGTGCTGTCGAGGATAAGCACAACTGGGTTTACACCGTCGCGTAATTTGTCTTACCTTTCCGGGCAGAGAGCAAGTTCCCTCCCGGCGCGTCCTCGGACATGAAAGAACCTCCGCTGCGCACTTCGTGCGGCGGAGGTTCTTTCGTCCTGCGGAGTGCGCCGGAAAGGAAGGTTGCCCTCGGGCCTGCGTTACCTCGGCGCTGCCGTTACGGGCAATATAGATCTGAATTTAAAGATGGCGCGCGGCCTTTTAGGCCGCGCTTTTGTTTTGGTTCGCGCCATGTGGGGGTGATGGCGACGTGCATTTTTGCGAGTATTCTGCAATCGAAGGCCCCTGCATACCGACCTCGGGCAAAAAATCGGGATTTCTCGATGTTTTCTACGAATGATGGGCGGGGTTATGGGCTGACAGCGTTTGATTTGGAGGGATATTTGCGCTCTTTGGCATTTATCGCGGCGCCCGAAGCCCTTGGTTATGTTGAATACTCCTAAAAATGCACGGCGCTTAGAGGGGGACCTTCGCGAAAAAGGAAACCGCTCCGTCGAAGTATGCATTCGACGGGGCGGTTTATGCATTTGGCCGATTAAAGATGCGCTGTCAAACTACTAGAACTTGACGGTCGGGGCCTGGCGGGCTGCTTCGGCGGCCTCGAAGCCCTGGCGCTCCTTAAACTGGAAGATGCCGGCAAAGATGACAGCCGGGAACGTCTGGATGGCGTTGTTGTAGCTGAGCACGCAGTCGTTGTAGCTCTGGCGTGCATAGCTAATCTTGTTCTCGGTATCCTCGAGCGATGCCTGCAGCTGCGTAAAGTTGGTGTTTGCCTTCAGATCGGGGTAGGCCTCGGCCACGGCGAAGAGCTGGCGCAGCGCACCGGTCAGCACGTTGTCGGCTTCCATCTTGGCCTCGGGCGTGGTGGCCTTGACGGCGGTGTTGCGCGCGCTGATCACGGCGGAGAGCGTCTCCTGCTCGTGCTTGGCGTAGCCCTTGACGGTCTCGACCAGGTTGGGGATCAGGTCGTTACGGCGCTGCAGCTGCGTATCGATGTTCTGCCAGGCGTTATCGATGCGGTTACGCTTGGTGACCATGTTGTTGTAGATGCCGGCGATGGCGCAGACAATCACAATGACAACAACGATGCCGATGATGACGGTAATCATGATGTCTCCGTTTCGAATGGCCGCGGCGGCATGCGCCAGCTGCCGTTGGTATAACGCTACTAGTATACCCGCAACGTTTTGCCGTGCCGAACTTTCCGGTAAGCGTTGTGTTTTCGGCGGGGTCGGTACTGGGGCAAAGCGCGCGAGGTACAGGTGTAAGATATGCGACAGATTGACGAGTGTTGTCTTTGCCCTGAGGATGGCGATACCAGTGGACCTTCGCATTAAGAAAACCTACCGTGCCCTGTTCGATGCTTTCACCGAGCTTCTCGAGGAGCATCGTTTTGAGGACCTGACGGTTGCCATGCTGTGCGACCGCGCCATGATTCGCCGCACGACGTTCTACAAGCACTTTCGCGACAAGAACGATTACTTTGCCTTTTATATCGATGAGCTCATGTCCGGCTTGCCGCAAAAACAGCCCGATGAGGCCGGCACAGTGTCTGCCGAGGACGTGCGCGCGCTTCGGCACGCGATTTTGGACGATGCCATGGATTTGATTCTGGCGCACGAGCAGCTCATGGATAACATTTTGGCAAGCAGCATGTCGGGCATGTTGACCAACGTTATTTGCGACCGTATTGCCCGCTCCATCCGCGAGCGTGTGATGAACGTGCTTGCCGAGGATGCCCTGGCCCCCGTGTCACTCGAGACGACGTCTGAGTTTGTCGCCGGCGGTATTATTCGACTTTTCACGATATGGTGGGAATCGGGCCACGATCTTGAGCGTCGACCCGAGATGGCCGACGTGGTCGATGCGCTGTTTGAGCGGACCATGACACCGGTGCATCACTAAAAGTGGCGGAGAGAGGGGGATTCGAACCCCCGGAACGCTCTCGCGCTCAACGGTTTTCAAGACCGCCGCATTCAACCGCTCTGCCATCTCTCCGTGAGTCGTAATGATAGCATCGTTTTGAATTTGCAACAGGGAAGGCGAACGATGACGATCACCGAAATCGACGAGAAGTTCATGCGCGAGGCGTTGGCGGAGGCGCGAGCCGCCGCGGCGGTGGGCGAGGTGCCCATCGGAGCCGTAGTGGTGCGCGACGGCGAGATCGTCGCGAGGGCGCATAATCGTCGCGAGCTCGACCAGGACCCTTCGGCGCATGCAGAGTTCGCGGCCCTGTGCGCCGCTGCCCAGGCGCTTGGCCGCTGGCGCCTTTCCGACTGTACGGTCTACGTGACGCTCGAACCCTGCTGCATGTGCGCGGGGCTTATGGTCAACGCGCGCGTGGGACGCTGCGTGTATGGCGCGAGCGACGCCAAGGCGGGCGCGTTGGGATCCCTATACGATTTGAATGCCGACTCGCGCCTGAATCATCGGTTTAATGTGGCGACTGGGGTCCTGGCGGATGAGTGTCGTGAGGTGTTGAGCGGCTATTTTAGTGGGCTGCGTGGCACCGATGGTACTGGCTGCGGTTGTGGGGCCGATCTTGAGGCACATGCCGCTCATGCCGAGGCGCTCGCGTGTGCCGAAGATATCGCCGTTGAGGCGGTCGATTTTGGTGCCGCGTGCCGCCGGCCCCGCCGTGTGCTGTTGGCGATTGATTCCTTTAAGGGCAGCGTGTCGAGTGCGCAGGCGGAGGCGGCGGTTGCCGAAGGCGTGCGCCGCGTTTGGCCCGATGCCGAGGTGTGCACATTGCCGCTGGCAGATGGCGGCGAGGGAACGCTCGACGCCGTTGCCGCCTGCGGTGGCGAGCTTGTGACCTGCGAGGTTGCAGGTCCCTTGGGCGAGCGTGTGCCTGCCCGGATGCTGGTTGATGTCGAGCGCGAGTCCGCGGTCATCGAGATGGCCGAGGCGGCCGGCATTGGGTATTCGCCTTGCACGGAGTCGTCGGCGCTTGCGGCTTCGACCTATGGCGTGGGCGAACTGATGCTTCATGCGGTTCGCGCGGGTGCAAAGACTATCTATATTGGCTTGGGCGGCAGCGCCACCAACGACGGCGGCGCCGGCATGCTGCAGACGCTGGGCGCGCGTGTGGTCGATGATCGGGGCTGCGATGTCGCCCCCGGTCTTGCCGGCCTTGAGCAGGTGGCGAGCGTTGATTTGGCGCCAGCGCTGCAGGCTTTGGATGGCGCGCGTGTCGTGGTGCTTTCCGATGTCGAGAATCCGCTTGTGGGACGCCGAGGCGCCCTAGCGGTGTTCGGTGGGCAGAAGGGCCTACCGACGGATGATGCCGAGGCGCTGAGCAGGTGCGACAGCTGGATGGTCGACTACGGTCGCCTGCTCGATGCGGCGATTGCCGAGGCACGGGCTCAGGGGTTACTGCGCGTGCCCGAGGGTGCGCGGACATTTGGCTCGGTGCTCGGCGTGCCCGGCGCGGGCGCTGCCGGTGGCTTGGGCGCGGCGTTGCTGGCGCTCTGTGCGGAGCTGCGTTCGGGCGTGGAGACGGTGCTCGATCTCGTGGGATTTGACGAGCGCGTGCGCGATGTCGACCTGGTCATAACGGGTGAGGGCAATATGGACGAGCAGTCCGCCGCCGGTAAGGCGCCAGTGGGTGTGGCTCGTCGCGCGAAGCGATATGGCAAGCCGGTGGCCGCCGTCGTTGGCGGTCGCGCCGTCAACCTGGATGCGGTGTATGGGCAGGGCATCGACCTTGTACTGCCGATCTGTCGCAAGCCCATGTCTCTCGACCAAGCGCTTAATCCGCAGGAAGCCGCAGCCAACCTCATCTGCGCCGGCGAAGCGGCCGCTCGATCCTATGACCTTGGCCGTATCTAAAACCCATCCCCTCGATAAGTTGCGGTGAAATACGGAGTGTTTTTGCCTTTAAGGGGCCAATTCAGTCCGTATTCCACCGCAACTTCGAGAATGGCCATTCGAGGTTGGCTGCCTTGGGTCTCGAGCCGGACCGTCTGCCACGAAAGGCGACCATCTACTACGTTTAACCGGGTGCCCTCGACCATCCCGGAATTTGGGAAATAAAAACAGCAGGTAGAGAGCTTGCCGCTTTTCGAAAAAAACACGCTATGGTTGACCCCTGCGACCAAAACGTAGTAGATAGGCCCTTTTCGTGGCGCAGCGTCAGACCAGTCTTTTTGGAACGGGGCTATTTTGGCTACTTGTCGATCTGATTGCCCGAGTAGTCAAAAAGCCCCGTTCCAAATTAGCTATCTTGCCCCATCGGGCGGGAGCAGGTAAGATATACCGAGCGCCTAGCGCGCTCGATGGGTTCGGATGACGACATGTTCCGAATCTGGTCAGGTCCGGAAGGAAGCAGCCATAAGGAGCCTCTGTCGGGCATCCGAATCCATCGAGCGCACGGGCGCTTTTTTGGTGCCGCGATGCGGTCCCGGTGCCGGCGGGCTGTTTGGTGCCTCGCTGGTCCTCGGCTTTGCCTGCGGGATCGCTCGACTACCAAACAGCCCGCCGGCACCGGGACCACTTCGTCCAAAAATCACCCGTAAAGGCGCGTTAGCCTAATTAAATCTATCCCTTAAGGAATACTGCTCGTTGGCGTTGTTTGGAGCGCGGTGGCGATGTGCTTCAAGAGACAGTGGCATTACCATTTGTTTTTACAAGTAAAGAGGCCCGTTTCCCTAGGTGGGGAAACGGGCCTCTTTTTGTCTCTGGGCTTGTGGATTGGCGAAGACAATAACCGCTGGCAGCTATTTTGAGTTCTTGATGCGGCGTGTAGCCGTGGCGTTTATTCCGAGGCCTGCGGCGGCGACTGCTGCGAGTGCGATTGCGCTCGGTGCAGTGTCGCCCGTGTTTGCGAGCTTGCCGGGCTTGCCGCTGCTCGCGTTCGCTTGCTTGGTGGAGCTCGGCGTGGCGCCTTTGCCGGTCGCGGGCGAGCTGGCGGGCGGTGCCGGTTCGGCGGGTTGCGCCGAGTTGGAGGGAGGCGTCGTCTCGGTCGGTTGCGTTATCTCGGGCGAGGTGACCTTGTCTGCCGCGGCTTTCGCCTCTTCGTATGCCTTGCAGGCGTCGTCATAGGCCGCTTGCGCCTTTTCCAAATCGTCGAGGAGCGCATCTCGCTTGGCTACGTCCTCATCGATGTGGGCTTTGGCTTTCTCCGCCTCACTTTCGAAACGCTGAACCTGTCTTTCCTGGCTTTCGAGCCGGCGTTGGCAGTGGTGAAGATCATCTTCACAAGATTTTTCTCGCCTTTCTGCCGACATGATCTCACTTCGCAACTGCTTAATAGTTTCGTTAGAAGCTCCGTCGTCGATTGCCTTATTTAATTCTGCCTGAAGGCCGCTTGTCCGGTTGTGGGCCTCATCGTATTTGGCTTGGGCTGCATCGACGTTCGCTTGCATGGCGGGAAGGGGTTTCCTCCATTTGGCGGCTTCCGTCACCACCATGTCGTAGATCTCTTGAAAAGCGGCAATGTCATCATCGATTACCGCAAGTTTCTCAGGACTTGCGGCGTCTTTTGCGGCCTCGAGGGTTTTGAGCGCTTCCTGCATGGTTGCATACGCTTTTTCTTTTGCGGCGGTCGCATCTTCCGTCTGCAAGGCAACTGCACCGGTGGGGGAACTGGTTTCTGCCGCGATCGCCGTTACGGGGGGCGATTCCCGCGACAAGCGCCGCGGAAAGGGCGATGCCCACAGTTGCTCGTCTTGCTCTTCTTGCGAGAATGTCGTTCATCTCGGCACCTCATTTCAAGGGTCGGCGACTAACTTGGTAGCACTAATGTAAGTATACCAAGCGGTCGACCCGACACTGGCTGGGCATGCGCACCTCTCCGCTTCTTTGGAAACCGAACCCCATTAGAAATGACGAGTTGTTTACGCTTCTTTGGGGCGACAGTACTATCATGATTCGAATTGAGTGTGAATGATGATAGGGAGCGCCTTTTTATGATTGAGCTGCTCAGGCGTTTTGGTGGCAAGTTTCGCCGGTATATGGCGATCGGCCCTGCGTGCAAGCTGATCGAAGTGATCTTTGACCTGCTGACGCCGCTCGTGATTGCCCAGATGATCGATAAGGGCATTGGCGCGCACGATGTGAACGCCGTTATCCACTACGGCATGGTACTTGGCGCCATGGCTGTGATCGGCATCTCGTTTACGCTCGTCTGCCAAAAGATGGCGGCGCTCACCTCGCAGGGCATGGGCACCGATATCCGTGGTGCGCTCTACCAGCACATCAACAAACTGAGCTATGCCGAGCTCGATCGCTTTGGCACGCCGTCGCTTATCACCCGCATCACCAACGACGTCAACCAGGTGCAGCTTGCCGTGGCGCTTGGCGTGCGCATGCTCATCCGCTGGCCCTTCTTGGCGGTGGGCTCCATGGTCGCGGCCCTTGCCATCGACCTTAAGCTCGGCATGATCTTTTTGATTTGCACGCCCGCCATCGGCTTGGTGTTTTGGTTTGTCATGGCGCGCTGTATCCCGTACTACAAGCAGCTGCAGGCAAAGCTCGACCGCATCGCGCTTATCTGCCGCGAGGGCCTTTCGGGCGCCCGCGTGGTTCGCGCCTTTGTGCGCGAGGACCATGAGCGCGAGCGCTTTGCCCAAGCCGCCGATGACCAGGCCAATACTGCCATCGCGGTGGGCAAGCTCTCGTCGATTCTCAATCCCGTCACGTTTTTGGTGATGAACCTGGGCGTGTGCGCCATCCTGTGGGTGGGCGGCATCCAGGTCAACGTGGGCGAGCTTACGCAGGGCCAGGTTATGGCGTTCGTCAACTACATGACGCAGACGCTCACTTCCATCGTGTACGTCGCCAACCTGGTCGTGGTCTTTACCAAGGCGAGCGCCAGCGCGTCGCGTATCAATGAGGTGCTCAATTGCGAGCCGAGCATCACCGACGGGGGCAACCAGCCGGTTGCGCTGCCCGAGCCGAGCGACCTGGCGGGTGGCGCTGTTCCGGTCCCTGCGTTGAGCTTTGACCATGCGAGCTTTTCGTTTGGCGCGGCCGCGGCAAATGCCGTCAACGATGTGACCCTGGAACTGCCGCTGGGCAAGACGCTTGGTATTATCGGCGGTACGGGCAGCGGTAAGTCTACGCTCGTCTCGCTTATCCCGCGCCTGTACGATGCGGGCACCGGCAGTGTGAGCGTGATGGGCGCCGATGTGCGCGCCTGGCCGCTCGACCAATTGCGCCATGTGGTTGCAACCGTCCCACAACGCGCATCGCTCGTGAGCGGCACGATCCGCAGCAACCTGACCTGGCGTGACGAGTCGGCGACCGACGATGAGCTCTGGGCGGCGCTCGACATGGCGCAGGCCAGCGAGTTCGTGCGCAAAAAACCTCAGGGTCTGGACGCGCCGGTCGAGGCGGGCGGCAAGAACTTTAGCGGTGGCCAGCGCCAGCGCCTGACCATCGCACGTGCCCTGGTGGGCTCTCCGCAGATATTGATCATGGATGACTCCGCCTCGGCGCTCGACTTTAAGACTGATGCGGCGCTTCGCCGTGCCATTCGCGAGCGCAGCGTGCGCGGTGCCGCCGAGGGCGGGCTGCCGCTCACGACGGTGATTGTGAGCCAGCGCGTCTCGACCGTGCGCGACGCCGATATGATCTGCGTACTCGACCACGGCTCGGTTGCGGGCCTGGGCACGCACGATGAGCTGTACACGACCTGCCAGCTCTATCGCGAGATTTGCCAGTCGCAGCTGCGCCGCGAGGAACTCGAGGGCCAGCAGGGGAGCACGACGCCCGCGTCCGCTCCAACCGCCCCCGCATCCGTCTGCGCAAAGGAGGGCTGCTAAATGAATCCGTACACTTCCTCCGGTTCGGTCGCCACGATGACGGCCAACGTGTCCGGCAACGATAACCTCAACGACCTGGGTGACGGTCCGCGCCAGCCCGGCGACCCCGAGCGCTATCCCGCCGGTGCGGTGACCCGCCGCCTGCTGGGCTATGTTCGTCCGCACCGCGTCTCGTTTGCGGCGTCGTTTGTGAGTGCCGCCGTCTCGGTGATCCTGCAGCTCTACACGCCCATCCTCATTGGCGAGGGCATCGACCTGATCGTTGCCGCGGGCCAGGTGGACTTCGATGCGCTGCTGCCGCTCGTTACCAAACTCGCGCTCGTCGTGGTGGGAGCAGCGTCCTTCCAGTGGCTGCAGGGCTACTGCGTCAACCGCCTGTCCTACGAAACGGTGCGTGACATGCGCGTGGAGGCAAGTGACAAGCTCAGCCGCATGCCGCTCAGCTTTATCGACAGCCATGCCCACGGCGACCTTATGAGCCGCGTGGTCAATGACGTCGACCAGGTGGGCGACGGTCTGCTGCAGGGCTTCACGCAGCTTTTCACCGGCGTTATCACCATCGTGGGCACGCTCGCGTTTATGCTTTCCATCAACCTGACCATGACGCTTGTGGTGGTGCTCGTCACACCGCTTTCCATCTTTGCGGCCGGCGCCATCGCCAAGCTCTCAAATAAGAGCTTTACGGCCCAACAGCGCATCCAGGGCCAGCTCGGCGGCCATATCGAGGGGTATGTGGGCGAGCAAAAGCTCGTGGACGCGTTTGCCTACGGCCCGAGCGCTCAGCAGCGCTTCGACGCCCTCAACGCTGAGCTCTACACCGCAGGCGAGCGCGCGCAGTTTATGGGCTCGCTTTCCAACCCCGGTACGCGCTTTATCAATAACATCATCTACGCCGTGGTTGCCGTCATCGGCTGCGTGGGCGTGATCACGGGCGTGCCCGCGGCGCTCACGGTGGGCGGCGTGCAGATCTTCCTGTCCTATGCCAACCAGTACACTAAGCCGTTCAACGAGGTCACCAACGTCATTACGCAAATCCAGACGGCGTATGCCTCGGCGCGTCGTATGTTTGCGCTGCTCGACGCCAGCGAGCAAGAGCCCGATGCGCCAGATGCCGTGGAGCTTGCCGCCCCGCAGGGCGAGGTGGCCTTTGAGCATGTGGACTTTAGCTATGTGCCCGACCGCAAGCTGCTGCAGGATATCTGCATCGAGGCCAAGCCCGGCATGCGCTTTGCCCTGGTCGGTCCCACGGGCTGCGGCAAGACGACGCTCATCAACCTGCTGCTGCGTTTTTACGATATCGATGCCGGCCGCATCTCGGTAGACGGGCGTTCGTCGCGCGACTACACGCGCTCGAGCCTGCGTCGCGCCTTTGGCATGGTGCTGCAGGACACCTGGCTGTTCGAGGGCACGGTGGCGGAAAACATCGCTTACGGTTGCCCAGATGCCACGCGCGAGCAGGTTATCGAGGCGGCCAAGCGCGCGCACGCGCACAAGTTTATCGTGCAGCTGCCAGGCGGCTACGATACGGTAATCGGCGAGGACGGCGGCACGTTTAGCCAGGGTCAAAAACAACTGCTGTGCATCGCGCGCGTCATGCTCACCGATCCGGCGATTCTGCTGCTGGACGAGGCAACGTCGAGCATCGATACGCGTACCGAGCTGCAGGTGCAGGCGGCATTCGACGAGCTCATGGCTGGCCGCACGAGCTTTGTGGTGGCGCACCGCCTGTCGACGATCCGCAATGCCGACTGCATTCTGGTTATGCGCGACGGCCAGATTATCGAGCGCGGCACGCACGACGAGTTGCTAGCGGCAGGCGGCTTCTACGCCGAGCTCTACCGCAGCCAGTTTGCCCAGTAGGGGCTGCCGATTAGCGGCAGATGGTTTACATCTGCGTCGTTAGTACTAAGATATGCTTTTAACAAATTGCATTAATGGCTCGAGTTTCGGGGGAAACGAGGCAACGTGACTATGACATGCTCTATGGTGGTTAACAGCAAGAGCGGTAATACCAGGATGGTTTCGGGGGCGATCAAGCGCGCCCTGCAGGCTGCAGGCGTCGAGTTTATCCATGCCGCCGCGCTGAGCGATGATGCAGATCCGGAGCAGGTCGCGCACGAGGCAGAGGGTGCCTGCGCTGCCGATACGGTGCTTGTCGGTTTTTGGTGCGACAAGGGTGCCTGCACGCCCTCGGTGGCGGCGTTGCTCTCCGCCTTGCACGGCAAGCGCGTGTTCCTGTTTGGCACCTGCGGCTTTGGGGCCGACCAGAGCTATTACCAGCAGATTGTCGACCGCGTAACTTCCAATCTGGCCGAGGATGCCGAGCTTGCGGGCTGGGCGATGTGCCAGGGCAAGATGGGTCCCGCGGTTAAGCAGCGCTACGAGGCCATGCTCGAGCAAGATCCCGACAACGCCCGCTTTAAGATGCTGCTCGACAACTGGGTTGCCGCGAAGGATCATCCCACCAAGGAAGATATGGATAACATGGCGGCGGCGGCCAAGAAGGCCGTGCTGGGCGAGTAACTTCGTCGTTCGCGGTCCTTCGTGCAAAACAATACAAATGTGAAAGCCTCGAAATTCTCGAGGCTTTTTTCTTGACACTCGTGGGCGCAACTGTGGCAAGCGTTTGGGGGTGACACTTTCCATCACCCCGATGACGAGACCGTCCTGGACGACACGCTCTCATGCGTTCGCTGGATGTATTCAGAGTGGGACGGGCTTTCCGGATGGATGGGGATTCGGAAAGTGCGTCCCAGAATTTGCCTTTGGAGTGGGATGCAGTTTCCGGTTGAGGGCTCTGGCGGAAAATGCGACCCGGAATTTGCGATCAGAGTGGGATGCAGCTTCCCAACGGAGCCACAAGCGGAAACTGCATCCCACTCCGGACGTGAATTCTGGGACACGGTTTCCGGATGCAAAAAAGGCCACAAGGCGTGGCCTTCGACTTATATATGTTCAGCGGATACCCCTATGACAAGCCGCGCTCCAACAACATGGCGTCTGTCCGGGCGGAGGCATATAAGGTTCATCGCGAGTTCCGCACGCAAAGAAGGCCACTTAATGTGGCCTTCGTCTTGCGCAGGACTGTCCGAGCAGGGAACCTTATATGCCTCCGCCTGGACAGACGTTTCAGTTGTGGCTCAGCAGCTAGCAGCTACTTAATCTTGGTCGTACCCGGCGCCAGGTTGGGGTCGGTCTCGTTGGCCTCGGTCTGGAAGTGCTCCGTATAGACGTTCTTGCCGTCGCGGAACATCTCGTAGTACTGCATCTTGGCGTAATCCTCGCGCGCCTTGGTGGCGGCTGCGGCAGCGGCGTCGTCACCGGTGACGTTGGAGGAGAGCGCCCAGCGCAGGCTGGCGTCCTCGTAGCCCACCGAGTTGATAGCGGGCAGCGACTCGCGCAGCGTCATATGCGCCTTCTGGTAGTCGGTCAGCGGTGCGCCGATCAGCTGCATGAGCTGCGTGGACAGGTAGTTGGTGGACAGGTCGTCGACCTCGCTCGTCTGGTCACAACCGGCAACGTCGTAGTTAGCCCAAATGATGTAGTCGGTCTGCCACAAGCGCTCCTGGTGGGTGGCGTCGTCCTCGCCGGTAAACCACTTATCGTTGAACTTGGACGGGAAGAACGGCTGATGGTCGCCCCAGAACACCACGACCACCTTGCGGTCGAGCTTGCTCAAGGCGTTGAGGAAGTAGCGCAGCGCCTGGTCGGACTGCTCGATGCACGAGACATACTCGTCGACATCGGAGAGCGTGCCGTCCTCGACGGTCTTGGCGTCCAGGTCGGTCGTGTCGATGTTCAGGTGCATCTGCTTGTCGACCGGCAGCAGGCCCGTGTCGTAGCCCGAGTGGTTCTGCATGGTCACGTCGAAGATAAACTGCGGATCGGCGTTCTGGTCGAGCAGCTCAAGAATCTTGTCGTAGGTTGCCTGGTCGGTCACCATGCCGCGCAGGGTATCGGCGCCTTGGAAATCGTTGATGGACAGGAACTGGTCAAAGCCAAAGTCCTTGTAGACGTTCTCGCGGTTCCAGTTGGTCGCGTGGTTGGGGTGCATGGCCGTGGTGGAATAGCCGAGCGATTTGAACTGCTCTGCCAGATTCCCGGTCGTTTCCATGTTGTAGATGGTGTAGGGGTACACGCCCGAGCCCAGGTTGGCCATGGAGTTGCCGGTCATAAACTCAAACTCGGTATTGGCCGTGCCGCCGCCGTAGGCGCTCACGTAGAGCTTTCCGCGGCTGAGGCAGTTGGACAGGTTCTTAAAGTACTGCGGACCTTCGTAGCCGGCGCGCATGTTCTGGTAGATCGACAAATCCGAGAACGTCTCGTTCATGATAGCGATGACCGTGGGCTTCTCGCTGTCGAACTGCTCCTTTGCGGCGGCGCGCTCGTCGCTCTTGGCCGCGTCGGATTTGTCGTAGGCCTTGGCGTACTTTTTGAGCGTGGCCTTGGCGTCATCGACAGAATAGTCGGCGGGTTTGGGCGGCTTGATGGACTGTGCCGCGCTAATAAAGGCAGGCAGATAGCCCTCGCGCCAGTAGCTCTCGAGCGGACGCCAGGTGTAGACGGTGATGCCGAGGGTGTTGTAGTAGTCGATGAGCGTGACATGCGCGGTCACGCCGCCCAGGCACAGCACCGCCACGAGCAGGTTGGTGAGCAACATGCGCTTGGCGTTGGCGGCGCCCTTCTGACGGTGCGGCGCGACCAGGCCGGCGTACTCGCACAGCAGCATGGCGATGGCGGTAAAGCCCATGGACAGCACGCAGAACAGCGAGATGGAGAAGGTGTAGCCGTTGCCGGCGACTGCGGCGGCGGTGGAGATGGCCGAAAGGTCGCCCGGCTGGATGGGCATGGATTTAAACGTGATGACAAAGAACTCGGCAATGCCCAGGACAAAGAGGGCAAAGGCCAGGACCGCGGAAGCTGCGCCGTGGCGCTGGAATAGGAAGAACAAGCCAGTCATGAGTGTGGCGATGATGGCCCACTCGAGCAGGATGCACAGGGGGTAGACCCAGGTAAAGTCGTGGTTGGACGAGACCTCCATGCCCAGCAGCGCAAAGACGCCGGCGAGCAGCAGGCACAGGACGGCGGCGACGAGCGGTTTGCCCACAAAGGCGCCGCGCAGGCGAGCGAGCTTGCCGGTGGGGGCGGGGGCGTCGGGCTCGGCGAACGCAAAGACGCGCGGGGCGATGCGGTCGCGGGCGATGCTGGCCCAAGCGCATCCGGTGAGGATGGCGTTGGTCAGGATGAGCATCACAAAGGCGAGCGGCTCGTTTTGGGCGACGAGGCCAATGGCACCCCAAATGGTCAAAAAGAGTTGGAACAGGCCGAAGGCGACGCTCCACCCAAGAGCGCTTTTGGCAACGGTGCCCGACTGAGCGCGAATGGCCTTGGCCTCGCGCAAGACAAGGTAGACGGTCGCCGCAAGACCGACGAGCGAGATGGCGGCAGCGAACATGCTGAGACTCCTCACAAACTAAAACCTACGAAAGTGGGGGTTTACCCGATTGTTACCAAGATATGCGCTGCATTTGGTGACTGCGCACAACAACCAGCCATAATAACGCGCGTGCGTGGCGGTGTTGCG
The DNA here is from genome assembly GCA_900540875.1 of uncultured Collinsella sp. Lineage (GTDB taxonomy): Bacteria > Actinomycetota > Coriobacteriia > Coriobacteriales > Coriobacteriaceae > Collinsella. The sequence goes on along the minus strand of UQHT01000007.1, from coordinate 74,777 downwards.
CAATGCAGCGGCGACCTGCGCGATAATGGACGGGAATTACACGGAAACGTAAAGGCTTCTTAAAGAAATGGCGAGGGTAGGGCGATGAGCGAGCGGGTTTGCAAGGCGGACATGGGCGGCGATGGAGCGGCGGTCGATACGTGCGGCTATCCGGTCGAGACCACGGGCAACGCGGTGCTGGACACGTTGGAGCACCGTTCCTCCACGCGTGCCTTCGCGCGTGATGACGACGACCGCCCCGTGGCGGTGACCGACGAGCAGCGGGCGGCGATTTTGCATGCGGCGAGTCGTGCGCCGTCGGCAGGCGCCATGATGATGTATTCCATCGTGAGCATTCGCGAGCAGGCCACGCTTGATCGTCTGGCCGACCTGTGCGACCACCAGCCCATGATCGCCAAGGCGCCCTGGGCACTAATATTTGTGGTCGATTATGCCAAGTGGATCGATCTGTTTGAGCACGTGGGCTGCTTTGAGCCCGAGTTTGTCGAGCGTACGGGCAAGGCGCCCCGCCGCGCGCCGGGTTTGGGCGACTTTGCCATCGCGGCCCAGGACGCCGTGATCGCCGCGCAAAACGCCGTGGTTGCCGCCGAGGCTCTGGGCTTGGGGAGCTGCTATATCGGTGATATCGTCGAGAATGCCGAGGAAGTGGCCGAGCTGCTGGATCTGCCTCCGTATACCATGCCGCTGTCGATGCTCATCATCGGCACGCCTCGCAAAGAGCGCCCGGCAATCGCGCACCCCGTGGTGAACCTGGTGCACGAGGAACGCTACCGCCGTGCGGACGACGCGACTATGGACGCGCAGGTGGCCGAGATGGACGCGATGTTCCGTCCGCATGCCCGCGAGGTGGGGGAGCGCGTCGTGGACATCTATACCCGCAAGCACACGAGTCCCTTTATGGCCGAGATGAGCCGCTCCATGGAGTGGTGGTTCAAAAATTGGCTCGGAAAATGACGAATGTGACAAAGGGACAGCCCCTTTGTCACATTCCATATCGCTGCGGTGGCCTAAAGGCCGTATAAATGTTTATCTAGCTGGGAAAACAGTGCATTAAAACATGGGCCGATTGCCTATAATCCCTTCGAACATTAAAGTTGGGAGGAAACCGGCTTATGGAACAAAAGGCCAAGGAGGCAGCCTCGCACGCTGCGATTCCTGTGAGCATCTCGGCGATGCTCGTCACGCTGGGCGTGGTGTATGGCGATATCGGCACCAGCCCTATGTATGTAACCAAGGCGCTCGTTGCCGGCAACGGCGGCATCGGAAGCGTTACGGAGGAGTTCGTGCTCGGCGCGCTCTCCCTTGTCGTGTGGACGGTCACGCTGCTGACCACCATCAAGTACGTGCTGATCTCGCTGCGTGCCGATAACCACGGCGAGGGCGGCATCTTTGCCCTGTACAGCCTGGTCAAGCGCTGCGGCAAATGGCTCATCATCCCTGCCATGCTGGGTGGCGCGGCGCTCCTCGCCGACGGCATCCTGACGCCGGCCGTTACCGTTACCACGGCCATCGAGGGCCTGCGCACCATCCCGGCGGTCCATGCCGTGCTGGGCGATGACCAGGGCCGCGTCGTCGCCATTACACTCGCCATCATCATCGTGCTCTTCTTGGTACAGCGCATCGGTACGGCCAAAATCGGTCACGCCTTTGGCCCCATCATGACGCTGTGGTTCCTGTTCCTGGGCGGCACGGGTCTGTTCTTTGTCTTCCAGCACCCCGCCGTGCTGCTGTGCCTCAACCCGGTGCGCGGCATCGCCTTTTTGCTGAGCCCCAACAACCACGCGGGCATCATGATCCTGGGCAGCTGCTTCCTCGCCACCACCGGTGCCGAGGCGCTCTACTCCGACATGGGCCACGTCGGCCGCGGCAACATCTACGCTACCTGGCCGTTCGTTAAGTGCTGTCTGCTGCTGTCCTATATGGGCCAGGGCGCTTGGCTTATGAACAACGCTGCCAACCCCGAGCTCATGGGCATTGCCGATCTCAACCCGTTCTACCAGATGCTCGCCCCGGGCCTGCGCCCGTTTGCCGTAGGCCTTTCCACCGTCGCGGCCATCATTGCCTCGCAGGCGCTCATCACCGGCGCATTCTCGCTGGTGTCCGAGGCCAGCCGTCTGGACCTCATGCCGCACATGCAGGTCTTCTACCCTGCCGAGACCAAGGGCCAGCTCTACATCCCCATGGTCAACAACGTCATGCTTGTCGGCTGCGTCATCGTGGTGCTGCTGTTCCAGAACTCGGCGCATATGGAAGCCGCCTACGGCCTTGCCATTACGCTGACTATGATGTGCACCACGCTGCTGCTCTTCTTCTACCTGCACGAGGAGCGCAAGCTCAAGGTTGCTCCGTGGATCTTCGCGGCCTTCTTCCTTTTGCTCGAAGGCTTCTTCTTCGTGAGCTCGCTCACCAAGTTCTTCCACGGCGGCTACTTCACCATCCTCATGGCCGCGCTCATCATGGGCATCATGGTGTGCTGGTACAACGGTACGGCTGTTGAGCAGCGCCAGTTTACGCTGCTGCCGCTGCGCAGCTACCTGCCGCAGCTCAAGCGCCTGCGCGATGACGATCGCTACGAGCGCCTGAGCGACAACATCGTGTACCTGACCAAGGACACCCATACCGATTACATCGACCGTGATATCGTCTACTCGATCTTGGACAAGCATCCCAAGCGCGCTCGCGCCTGGTGGTTCGTGAATGTCGAGACCATGGACGAGCCGCATACCTTTGCCTATTCGGTCGAGACGTTCGGCACCGACTACGTGTTCCGCGTGCATCTGTACCTGGGCTACAAGATTAACCAGCGCGTCAATGCCTATCTGCGTCAGGTCGTTCAGGACCTGGCTGCCACCGGCGAGCTGCCGGCGCAGACGCATGACTACTCGGTCTACAAGGATCCGGGCAACATCGGTACGTTCAAGTTCGTCCTGATTCGTAAGCTTCTGGCGCCCGAAAGCGATGTGGAGCCGAGCGAGCGTACGGCCATCACGCTCAAGTACATCATCCGCCGCGCCGCCGGCACGCCTGCACGCTGGTACGGCCTGGAGAACTCCAACGTGAGCTTTGAGTACGTGCCGCTGTTCACCAAGTTCAAGGCCGTGAACAAGATGCAACGCCTGGCTCCCAACGAGCGCCCGTAGGCGCCGACAGGTTGCACGGAGTTGGTTTTCGATGGACAAGATTGAGACCGGGGAGGCAAACATGGATGCAAAGATGCTTGATGGCCGCGAGGTGGTTGCCGAGCTGGTACGTGAGGCACGTGCCGACGCCACCGAAGATCGGTTTTTGACGAACCGCTCCAACATGGATATGGCCGATCGCGTAATTTCGATCGTGGCACTGGTATTTGGAGCGGTGTGCGTGTGTGCCCTGCTCGCGCACGTGCTGTTTGTCTAGCGACCGCCGGTTGCAAAGGCTATACACTTGGAACCACCACAAGGGGAAACCACCACAAAGGTGCCTGTCCCCTTTGTGGTGGTTTTTGTTTTTGAGAGAGGGGCAGGGCGCTGATGGACGTCCGTACGGACGGCGATATTGCCGATAGCTTTTGGTGGCGGCGCACAACGCTGACGCGCCGCACTCCTCTGTATGACGCCTGCGTATCGGTGGGTCTGTTGGTCGCGGCGACGATTGTGGGCGCGCTGCTCGACCATCCTGGTCTCGCGCCTAGCATCATGATCGTCTATGTGTTCGCCGTGCAGCTGTGCGCATTCTTTACCTGGAGCCGCCTGTATTGCCTGCTGAGTTCGGCTGCCGCCGTGGCGCTCTACAACTTCCTGTTTGTCGACCCGCGCTACTCGCTGTCGTTTATCGACCGCGTCTATCCCGGCATGTTCTTCATTATGTTTGCGGTCTCGCTCGTGTCGAGCTCGATTGCGTTGGCCCTGCGTCGTGCCTTGGCGCAGGCCGCCGCCAGCGACCGCCGCACGCAGATGGTGCTCGAGACCAACCGCATGCTGCAGCGCTGCGCCGATCAGCAGCAGATTGTCCATGCTATGGCAACGCAGCTGGCGCGTCTTTCGGGCTGTCCTGTCGTGTGGTACAGCGCCGACGCCGAGGGCGATGACCTGCTGCCGCGTGCGACATACACGGCCGTGGGCGATGTCGCGCCGGTGCATGAACTGGCGCCGCAGATGCCGCCGCGGCTCTCGGCGTCCGCCTATGTGGGAACGCCGCTCGATGCCACCTACGGCGGCTCGGCGTTCTACGGCATCTACCTGACCGTGCGCTCGGGCGACACCATGGTGCGCGCGGGCGATCCCGCCTCGGTGGTGGGCGTGTTGGCTATCGTTGCCGAGCCCGACGTGCTGACGCACGAGGAGCGGACACTTTCCGATGCCATCGTGAGCGAAGGCGAGCTGGCACTCGATCGCGCCCGCGCCATGGAGGCCCGCGAGGAGGCGGCGGTGCTTGCCAAAAATGAGCAGCTGCGCGCCAATCTGCTGCGCTCCATCTCGCACGATCTGCGCACGCCGCTTACCAGTATTTCGGGCAATGCCGACGTGCTGCTCGATCAGGGTTCGACCGGCACCGCGGTGCTCGATGCCCAGACGCGCCGCGGCCTGCTGCTATCCATTCGCTCGGATGCGCTGTGGCTCAACGCCACCGTCGAGAACCTGCTTGCCATCACCAAGCTCGAGGGCGGCGGCATGCATCTGTCGACCACGCTCGAGCTTATGGACGATATCGTCGAGGAGGCGCTGCGCCACGTAAACCCGGCCGTGCGCGAGCACGACCTTAAGGTGGTGGCGTGCGATGAGCCGGCGCTCGTCAACGTCGATGCGCGCCTGATGGTGCAGCTGGTGGTAAACCTGGTGAACAACGCCATTACCTACACGCCCGCGGGCTCGCATATCGTGATTTCGATTAGCGTCGACGGCGGGTGCGTGAGGTGTTCGGTCGCCGACGACGGCCCGGGCATTGCGCCCGAGGACCGCGAGCGCATCTTTGAGTCGTTCTACACCGCCAACCATGGCCTGGCCGACAGCTGCCGCAGTGTGGGCTTGGGACTATCCCTGTGCCGCTCCATTATGTTGGCACATGGCGGTAGCATAGAGGTTGCCGCGGCGGATCCACACGGTTCGGTCTTTACGATTGAGCTTCCCGCCGCCGATGTTTCGTTTGATAAGGAGTAGCGCCGTGCCGAACTCTGCCGCAAAACCGCTCATCTTGGTCGTTGAGGACGATCCCGCCGTCCGCAACCTTATCGTTGCCGCGCTCGAGGCACACGGCTTGCGCCATATGGCCGTGGAGACCGCCCATGCCGCCATTGCCGCCGCCTCGTCGCAGGCGCCGAGCATTGTGCTGCTCGATCTGGGCCTGCCCGATATGGACGGCGTCAAGGTGGTGGAGTCGGTGCGCGCGTGGTCGGGCATGCCGATCATCGTGGTCTCGGCACGCAGCGAGGACGCGGACAAGATCCGCGCGCTCGATGCCGGCGCCGACGACTACCTGACCAAGCCGTTTTCGGTCGAGGAGCTGCTCGCGCGCATTCGCACGACGCTCAGGCGCCTTTCGTATGCGCAAACGGGCGGCGTTGCCTCCGAGGGCTCGTTCGATACCGGTGAGCTGCATATCAATTTTGATGCCGGCATCGCCACGATGGATGGCGAGGAGCTGCATCTGACGCCGATTGAGTACAAGCTTTTGTGCTTGCTGGCGCACAACGCCGACAAGGTGCTGACGCACCAGTTTATCTTGCACGAGATTTGGGGCACGGCGACCAAGAGCGACCTGGCGAGCCTGCGTGTCTTTATGGGCACGTTGCGTAAGAAGATCGAGTCCGACCCCGCGCATCCGCGCTATATCCAAACGCACGTGGGTATCGGCTATCGCCTGGTCACCCAAGGCTAGATCGCCAACCACCATCCCAATATGAGTTGCGGTGAAATACGGTCTAAATTTGCCTAATCCCAGGCAAAACAGTCCGTATTCCACCGCAACTTTGTTATTTGCCCTTGGGCTTGCTGGCGTAGAACTTCTTCTTTTTGGGCTTGCCGGCGGGGGTAGACTTGCCGTCGCCGCGCGGCCCTCGGTCGCCGGCCTGCGCGTGCGCGGGTACTGCCGCACGGGGCTTGCGGGCCTCGGGGTTGCGCAGTTCCTCGACGCGCTCGGCAATTTCCTCGGCGCTAAAGCCGACCTCGGCCATGGCGTCCTCGATGGGCAGGCGGCGCACGATGTAGCAATGGTGCACCTTCTGGTTGCGCGCGAAGTCCTCGGGGATGGTCTGCGCCGTTATGTCCTGTAGCACCACGCCCGCGCGGGCGAGCTTGCGCGTTTCGGGGCGGAAGCCGCGCAGGTTGCAGCTAAAGATGGCATGGCCGCCCTGCGCGAGCAGGCGCGATACGCCGGCCAAAAGCTCAACATGGTCGCGCTGGACATCCCAGGTGCGGCGGCCCATCTTGGACGAATTCGAGAACGTGGGCGGGTCGACAAAGATCAGGTCCCAGCGGTTGCGCGTCTGGCGCTGGTCGCGAATCCAAGCGAGTACGTCGTCGCGCACAAAATGATGCTGAGGCCCCACAAAGCCGTTCTGGCGCATGTTGCGCTCGGCCCAGTCCAGATAGGTGTTGGAGAGGTCGACCGTCACGGTCTCCTCGACTCCGCCATCTGCCGCGTAGCAGGTGGCAGTGCCGGTGTAGGCAAACAGGTTGAGGAAGCGGCGCGCCTGCTTGGCGTGCTCGCGCACCAGGTTGCGGGTGACGCGGTGGTCCAAGAAGATGCCGACGTCCAGGTAGTCATCAAAGTTGACGGCAAAGGTGAGGCCGCCCTCTTCGATGAGCGGCAAGCGACGACGCGCGATGTTGGCGCGCCCGCCCGAGCCGCCCTTGCCGGCGCCCTGCTTGCCGTACTGCGAGCCGCCGCGCGAACGCATGCGGGCCTTGGCGTGCACGTGCTCGGCCGGAACATCCAAGATACGCGGCGCGATGGCCAAGATGTCGAGCATGCGGGCCTGGGCCAGTGCGGGGTCGATGGTCTTGGGCGCGGCGTATTCGGCGATGACGAGCCAGCGGCCCGGCGTCTGTGGGCAACCCTCGTACAGATCGATGGCGGCGGAGTAATCGGGCAGGTCGGCATCGTAGACGCGGTAGCAGCTCACTCCCTCGCGCTTTGCCCACTTGCGACGCAGGCGGGCGTTCTTGCGCAGACGGTTGGCGAACTGTTCGGACTCGGGGATGAGCACGGGCAGCGGCTTGCCATCGCCCAGATCGAGCGTGGCGGCAGGCTCGGACGTGGGGGCGTTGGCGGCCTCGTCTTGGGCATCCGTGGCCTCCTCCTCGGCGTCCGCGCTGGTCGCAGCCTCAAACGCTGCAGCGGCGTGGTCGAGCGAGGGCCAAACCTCAATAGTTGCCTCTTCATTATTGGGCATGACGGCGATGGAGCGCGCGGGCTCGGCGTGGAGCGCGCGCGCCATAAGGCCATCGCGGGTGAGCGCGGCGACCGGTGCCGAAGCAAGCTCGGGCGCGCGGCGCAGCTCGCCGACCAGCGTCATGGCGTCGTGCATGAGCGAAAGCGGTGTCTCGGTCGTATCCGCGACCACGGCGGCGCCGGCGACAGCGTCTGCATGGTCCAGCACGGTGGCGGACTTGGCGGCGCAAAAGTCGACAAAACGCTTGTAGCCGGCGCACTTGACCATGCGCTCGGCAGTCTTGCGGGCGGCGGGGTCGATGTCTACAGCCACGATGCGTGCCTGGCGCTCGCGTGCTGCCGCCTCGCGCTCGCGCGCCTCGGCAAGTAGCTGCTCCCACAGGGCGGCGTCGTGCAGCTGCCAGCCCTCAAAGCCCCAGTGCTCGCGGGCGGCGCCCGGGGCGCGGTCGGTTAGGATATTCACTGCTTCCAGCAGTAGACCGCCGCCGGCGCACGAAGCGTCGACCAGCGTTGGCAGGGCTTCGTTCTCGTAATCGTCGGCCGTCAGCTCGCGCTCGCACAGTGCGGTCCAGCCGACCTGTGCCAGCACCAGGGCGGCGTAGTCGGGGCGCAACACGTGCGCGCCCTCGCCGGCACGGGTCGCGGCGGGCGGCAGGCGCTTGAACAGCGGGTCGCCCGAAAGGTCCAGGCTTATGCTCGCACGGCGCTGGCGTAGCGAAAGCAGCAGGTGGACATCGGGGTCGGCAGCATCGACATCGGCGCGACGGCCCGTGGTCTCGGCCAGGCGGTCGCACAGCGCGTCTTTGGCACGCAGGGCCGAGAAGCGCGTGTTGCGCAGCTGCTCGGTCACACCACGGGCAGTGATGGCAATGGTGGCGCCGGGGCGGACGATGTTTTCCCAGGCAATGTCGTAAACGCCGTCGTACAACGCATCGGCATCCTGCGCCTCAAAGCGCCCAAGCACCACAAACACGCGGCTGGCCAGGCGCGACCACAGACAGGCGCGGTAGCCTTCTTCGAGCTCGCCCTCAAACGTAGCGCGGCCCTTCAGGTGGCGGACATGCGAAAGCCCGAGGCGTTTAAGCTCATCGGCGAGTGCGGACTCAAAGCCCTCGGGGCAGCTTGCGTAAAATTCCATGGGTGACCTCTCTGGTTGCGTCGCTCCATTATATGATGGATGCTTCGTTTGCCATCGCCCTCGAAAGGAACCCATATGATTGATGCGTGCTCCTTGATTCCCATTTTCATTGCAACAGCCTCAGGACTCGGGGCCTCGCACAGGCTCCCGCCGCCTTACAGAACTGAAAGCTGGGCGTAGGGCAAATCCATGGCACGTGACCTGCGATTGCTCGGCCATAGATGGCGTAATCGAGGCCAAGGGAGGGCATCATGCGCGAGGGAAACGAGAGCTGGTTCTGGCACGCGAGCGACATGGTGGTGGCGGGCGACATGAACCTCGTGGTCCGCGTCCTGTGGGTCGCGCTCATCGTAGGCATCGGCGTCGCGACGATGGCCACGCTCTGGATCGTCACGAGGTAGCGCGCCACGAACGGATGACGAGGCACGCGGCGCATGCCACGCTGACGGAACCCTAGCCTCGCTGCTGGACAATCTGTTCGATGAGCTTCGCGACGGAGTCCTCGGCTGCGTCCCCGATCAGGTGATGGGCCGCGGCCTTCGCCTCTGGCATCGCGCCCGCGACTGCGTAGGAGTTCGGCACCTTTTCGAGGAGCGTCACGTCGTTTTCCGAGTCTCCGATAAAAGCGACCTCGTCCAGCGTGACCCCAAGGCTGCCGAGAAGCGCGTCGAGTCCGTTTACCTTGCTCCAGCCAGCCGGAACAACATCGAGGAAGAATGGGACGGGCGAGGGGAAATCAAGCTCTGGGCAGGCTTCCTTGCATTGACTCCGAACGACTTCCGTCGGGGCGGAGCTGACGTTGACGAAGATGCCGGCGGTGATGACGTCACGGTTCGTGGGCACGTCTCCGAGCGCCATGTCTCTTCCGGAGTCCTTAACGATTTCCAGGGCGAATTCGTCGCCAGGCTCGACGGCGCAGAGGAACTGCTCGCAGCGTTTGCCTGTCTCATCGACATCGGCGACTAGCCAGAGTGACGTCCCCGCGTAGGGGCGTACGGCGCTATCGAGCTTGACGAGGGCCTCCGTCGAGAGCGTCTTTTTGAACACGAGTTCGCCGCTGGAGAAGACCTTCTTTCCGTTGGCCATGATGCCGGTCGAGAAACAGCGCGCGTCGTCGTCAAAGGCATCGGCCAGGTCGGCGTAGTCGCGGCCGCTTGCGGGGCCGAACGCGATGCCCGCATCAAGCGCCGAAAGAATCGCGCTGTGCGTGCGCTCCGATACGACCCTTGAGCCAAACGGCAGCAGGGTCCCGTCCATGTCTGCGAGGATGAGCTTTATCAAGGGGTCCTCCCGTTTCGGTCTGGGCGTCGGTGCGCCGGTGTGCGTCGTCCTAGCTGTATTGCCTGTCTCCCAAGAGATTCTTCGAGATGATCCTGTTAAACTCTACCGGGTCATCCCAGCAAGAGGTCAGGAAGAGGAACAGCAGCTCGATGACGAAGTTGATCGAGCTGTGCGAGAAGGCGACCTCGGTTCCGGTGATGGCCTGATCTCGCGAGATGGCTCGGATGATATACGTGGCACGCTTCGCGAGCGGCGTATCTGGGTTGTCTGTGATCATGATGATGGGGGTGTTCGAATCCTCGGCAGAGTCGAATATGTTGACGAGGCGCTTCGAGTATCCGGACGTCGAAATGACGAGCAGGATGTCATTCTCCTTGAGGCTGGTTGCGGCGGAGACCATGGCATCGGTGGTACTGGGGCAAAACGCCCTGACTCCAACCTGTGAGAGCTTGAACGCCGCGTTTACGCCCATGCTAATCGAGTTGCCGACGCCCGCAATCAGGACGAGGTTGGCGTTGTGGAGCAGATTGACGACTGCCGAAAAGTCATCGGAGTCAATGAGCGAGGCGGTTTGGGAGAGCTCCTTGACCTTGTGAGACAGGACGTACTTAATGGAGCCCTCGACGTCGTCCAGAGTAACCTTGCCGCCCGTGGCCTTTTCCTCGCCGGAGGCCCTGCTGATGGATATGCCGAGCGCCAGACGCATGTCCGAATAGGTTCGGTAGTCAAGCGTCCTTGCGAACCTCGAAACAGACGCCGGTGACGTACCGGTTCCTGCGGCGAGTTCGCGGACGGTCATCGTTGCGACGTCCGACGGGTGGTCGAGCACATACGTTGCGATTGCCTTCTCCGAGGGGGATAGGCTGTTCATGACCGCGCAGATGTGGCTGAGCACATCCCCTGTCTTATCCATGGTTACTCCTTGGCCCTAGTTTGCTTCGTATCTTAGGTCAAGAGAGGTGAAAATAAAGCAAAATGTTTCATAAGCGGTGAAATAGCGTTTCACCGCCGATTTCCTACCGTTCACGGTAAATCGGTGCTTCCCCGGCGCAATCTCATCTTGAGCTGCTATCTTATGAGCCGTGAAACAACGGCACGAAAACGATGAAACAATAGAACATTGTTCCAACGCCTCACAACTTTGTTTCACGCTAGATGGCGAATCACTTCGAAGCCCAGACAGACACCCGGCGAGCAAGAAGGGAGAAGCACGATGCACAACGCCAGGACAAACGCAAGCATGACTTCGCTGTTCTTCGCGAACGTCCTCTACTGGGTCTGCGCGGGCGTGTACTCGCCGTTCCTCTCCGCTCACTACACGAGCCTCGGCCTCAGCGCAGCCCAGACCGGCATCCTCCTCGCGGCGACCCCGGTGTGTGCGCTCGCCATCCAGCCGCTCTGGTCGACGATCGCCGACAAGCTCGGGCGCCGCCGCGCGGTCATCGTGATCCTCTGCCTTGCGGCGGCGGTACTCGCTCCGCTGTATTACCTGGCGTCGACGTTCGTCCCGGTCCTTCTCGTAACCTTTGCGTTCTCGGCGTTTTTCTCGGGGCTCCTGCCCCTGAGCGACTCCCTCGTCATCGAGCTCGCGGATCGCTCTGGCCTGGACTTTTCTCGCATTCGCATGGGTGGCACTATCGGCTATGCCATCGTCGTCCTGATCGTCGGTCGGCTGCTCGACATGGCTCCTCAAATCCAGTTCGCGGTGGTCTCTGCCGCGCTGGTGGTCTTCGCGGCTCACATGTGGCGCCTCCCCGAGGCGGGAATTCGCGCCAATGCCGCGGACGATCCCAAGGTCTCCCACGGAAAGGGCCTCCTCTCGCTGTTTACCAGCAATGAGATCGCCTTCGTCTTGGTCTTCGCCTTCATCAGTTCGGCCGCGATTGGCTTCATCGGGGCGTTCTTGGGCCGCTACGCGGTCGAGCTTGGCGAGGGTCAGAACCTCGTGGGCGTCCTGAGTGCGGTCTCCGCTGCGAGCGAGATCCCCATCCTGCTCGTTTCCTCCAAGCTGGTCAGGCGCTTCGGCGAGATGAACCTCCTGATCTTTTCCTGCTTCATGGCGGCGCTCAGGCTCGTGCTCGTGGGCACCGGCATCGTCCCGGTCATGATCTGCGGCCAGCTGCTGCAGAGCGTGAGTTACATGACCGTCTACTACTCCTGCGTTACCTACATTGCCAACCACACTTACGAGGATTGTCGCGCTCGAGGTCAGAGCGCCTTCGCGATGGTTCAGAGCGGTCTGTCCGTCGTGGTTGCGAACCTGTTTGGCGGTTGGGCGTGCGACGCGCTCGGCACGCACGCGGGTTTTCTGGCCTTCGCCCTCGCTTCAACGATTGCTGCGGTCGTTGCTTTTGTGGCGTACGTACTGTGGCGTCGAAGCGCAGCGCCACAGCCTGAGGGCCAGTCGGCCGCATAGGCTCCACCGCGTTTTGCAAGCGCCTGCCTGCTTCGCGCTTCTCTTCGTGTTCAACCAGCTGACGAGCTGAGAACTGTCCAATCCAATGGTTATCCAAGTGAAAGGAAGACAAAGATGTCTCTCATCAAGGTCAACGAGCTTCTTCAACATGCGACCGAGCACCACTATGGCGTGCCCGCGATCAACGTCATCAACACGGAGACCATCCGTTATGCGATCCAGGCCGCCGAGGATGAGCACATGCCTATCATCATCCAGTACTGGCCCGGCTTCGAGGACCACTGTGCCCTCGACATCATCGCCTTCGCCGCCCGCTATTACGCCGAGCGCGCGAGCGTGCCCGTCGCCGTCCACCAGGATCACTCCGCTGGTTACGAGATCGCCGTCAAGGGCGTCAAGGCCGGTTTCCCCTCCGTCATGGTCGACGGCTCCTCGCTTCCCTATGAGGAGAACTTCCAGCTCACGAAGGACGTCGTCCAGGTCGCCAAGGTCTTCGACGTTGACATCGAGGCCGAGCTCGGCCACGTCGGCAACGGCTCCGACGCCAACGACTTCGTGAACAGCGACCACTATACCGACCCGAACCTCGCCGAGGAGTTCGTCGAGGGCACCGGCTGTGGTTCGCTCGCCATCGCCGTCGGCAACGCCCACGGCCCCTACGTCAAGGTCCCGAACCTCGACATGGAGCGCATCAAGGCCTGCAGGGAGGCCGTCAGCGTCCCCCTCGTCATGCACGGATGCTCCGACATCCCCGACGAGCAGCTCCAGGAGGCCGTGAACCTCGGCATGAGCAAGTTCAACATCGCCACGGAGTACTTCCGCTCCATGTACCGCGCCTTCGAGAAGGACATCAGCTCCGGCAAGAACGACGGCAACGGCGTTGGCCTCCTGATGGACGCCGCCCCCGACATGCGCGCGTTCGTCGCAAGCAAGATCCAGCTTCTGAACCCCAACCACTATTCGCTCTAGGAGAGACTCGATGAAGAAAGTTCTTGTCGCGTCGCACGGTCACCTCGCAAGCGGAATCAGGAGCTCGATCGAGATCCTGACCGGTATGGCGGACATGGTGGAAGCAGTTGACTGCTACGTGGACGACTCCGATTTCACCCCTCGCATCCAGGCGTTTATTGACTCGGTGGGCCCTGAGGACGAGGCCATCATCTTCACCGACATCTACGGTGGCTCCGTCTTCCAGAAGGTCGCCCTCATGGAGCCGGAGAAGCGCGGGATCGTCCATGTTACCGGTATGAACCTCGGCCTCGTGATCGAGGCGCTCCTCGGCGCTGAGCCGGTCACGGCAGATTCGATCAAGCAGAGCGTCGAGCTGGCGAGGGCGACGATGCAGGTCGTCGAGCCTCCGAGCAAGGCCGCGGACAACGAGGGGTCCGACGGAGACTTCTTCGATTAGAGAGCACTAATAAGTAAGGAGAGGAAACAATGATTGTTCAGGTTCGAGTCGATGACCGTCTGATTCACGGGCAGGTCGCCCTGGTGTGGACCAAGGAGCTCAACACCACCAGGATCATCGTCGCCAACAAGCACGCCGTGGAGAGCGATGCCCTTCGCATGACGCTTTCCATGGGTACGCCGGCGGGCCAGAAGCTCCTCGTCAAGGATGTTCCGGATGCTTGCCGCATCGCGAACGATCCGCGTGCGGACTCCATGCGCATCTTCGCGCTCACCAACTGCGTGCGTGACGTGCTTGAGCTCGTTAAAGGCGCACCGGGCAAGATCGAGGGCGTGAACGTTGCCAATGTCGGCCGCTTCGACAAGTCCGATCCGGATAGCAAGGTCGCCCTCAACTCCACGATCATGCTCAACCCGGATGAGCTCGAGGCCGCGAAGGAGCTTTGCGAGCAGGGTATTCCGGTTTTCCATCAGCTTATCCCGTCCAATCCCAAGACTCCTCTCAAGAGTCTGATCGAGGCGGCGGAGAAATAAGGGGATTTGGCCAGGCGGTCAAATGAAATGAGAGAAAGGAAGTCAAATGATTGGGTTAGCAGTAATGGCCTGGTTGACCGTGCTGATTTGCTACGGCGGCAACTGGGTTCTCGGTCAGTGTATGATCGAGCGTCCTCTCGTGGTCGGCCTCGTTGCGGGCCTTCTGATGGGCGACGTCAAGACCGGTGTCATCATCGGTGCCTCTCTCGAGGCAATCTTCATGGGCGCGGTTAACATCGGTGGCGCCATCTCCGCCGAGCCCGTTACCGCGACCGCCCTCGCCGTCGCCTTCACCGTTGGCGCCGGCATCGACCAAGGCGCCGCTATCACGCTGGCCGTTCCCGTTGGCGTCGTCACCGCGTTCCTCTCGATCTTCATGAACAACGTGTTCCTCGCGTTCTTCGCCGCCACCTTTGACAAGATGGCCGCCGAGGGCAACGAGAAGGGCCTCGCGCTTCAGCACTTCGTTCTCTGGTTCGTTAAGTACGCCGCCTTTGGCCTCATCGCCTTCCTCGGCGTTTACCTTGGCGCTGAGCCCGTTGCCGCTATCGTCAACCAGATTCCGGCCAATGTCATGAGCGGCCTCAACGCCGTGGGCGCCCTCCTGCCCGCCGTTGGTATGGCGCTCCTGCTCCAGATGCTGTGGAGCACCGAGCTCAGCATCTACTTCTTCCTGGGCTTCACGCTCTACCAGTACCTCGGCCTCCCGATGATCGCCATCGCGGTTCTCGGCGTCATCATCGCGGTTGCCTCCGCCCTCCGCGACAAGGAGATTTTCGATCTCACCAAGAAGGGCTTGGCCACCCAGGCTGTTTCCAACGACTCTGTAACCAGCGACGAGGAGGATTTCTTCGCATGAGCAACCTGACCAAGAATGTGAGCCCTGAAGACAAGAAGATGCTCAACAGCATTTTCCTGCGCTCTTTCTCCGTGTTCGCCTCCTGCGCCGGCGGTTCCGTCAAGGCTGGCGCCGACGGCTGGCTGTACTCCGTCCAGCCCGCGCTTAACCGCTACTACGCCGATGACCCCGAGGCCCGTGCCGAAGCCATGAAGCGTCACACGACTTGGTACAACATTACCCAGAACGTCGGCACGTTCGCCATGGGCCTCGTCGCCTCCATGGAGAGGGAGAACTCGCAGCACGAAGACTTCGACACCGAGTCCATCGACGGCATCAAGGTTTCCCTGATGGGCCCGATGTCCGGCATCGGTGACGCAATCTTCTGGGGCGTCCTGCGTGTCATCGCTGCCGGCATTGGCATCAACCTCGCCATGAGCGGCTCGCCCCTCGGCGCGATCATGTTCCTGCTGATCTACAACATCCCGTCGATCCTCTGCCGATACTTCATGACCTACCTCGGCTTCAGCATGGGCACCAACTTCATCTCCGAGATGTACGAGGGTGGTCTCATGAAGCTCATCACCAAGGCGACCTCCACGGTTGGCCTCGTGATGATCGGTGCCATGACTGCGGCGAACGTCCAATTCAACACGATCCTGTCCATTCCGGTTCAGGACTCTGACCCCGTCATGATCCAGACCTACCTCGACTCGATCTTCAAGGGCATCGTGCCCCTGGGGCTTACGCTCGTCGTCCTCTGGCTCCTGCGCAAGAAGAACGTGAACGTCAACATCATCCTGGTTGGCATCATGATTCTGGCGCTCGTCCTCGGCCTCGTGGGCATCGTGTAGGGCGGCTTCCGGATCATTCGAAGCTTGTTTAAGGCAATTTCCGGCGGCACGCGATCGAGGACATTCGACGCGTGCCGCCTCATTAGAAGGAGAGAACATGCGCTACACGCACCTCAAGAATTCCGATGTCGACGTCTCCCAGCTCGCTGTGGGCACCTGGGCGATCGGCGGCGACTCCTTTGGTGAGAACGATGACGCCGCCAGCATGTCCGCCATCCGCACCATGCTCGATCACGGCGTCAACCTCATCGACACCGCGCCGTGCTATGGCAACGGCACGTCCGAGAAGGTCGTCGGCAACGCGCTCAGGGGCGTCGACAGAGAGAGCTACCTGCTCTCGACCAAGGTTGGCCTGATCACCAGCGCCGCCGGCTATGACCGCGACTCCTCGTTCAAGAATATCATGAGGGAGGTCGAGAGCTCGCTGCGCAACCTCCGCACCGACTACATCGACTTCTACTTCGTGCACTGGCCCGACGCCAAGACCCCGTTCTCCGAGACGATGTGCGCCCTCCAGCTCCTCAAGGAGCAGGGCAAGATTCGCCACATCGGCGTCTCCAACTTCACGCCCGAGATGATCGAGGAGTGCGAGAAGGTCGCTCAGGTCGACGTCCAGCAGCCGCCCTACTCCATGGTCGACCGCTCCTCCGAGGACCTCATCAAGTGGGGCTACGAGCGTGGCATTGACTCCTTCACCTATGGCTCCCTCGGTGCGGGCATCCTGTCCGGTAAGTTCCGCGAGCTGACGAAGTTCGAGGAAGGCGACGTCCGCGGTGGCTTCTACGACTACTTCCGGGAGCCCAAGTTCTCGCGCGTCCAGGAGCTGCTCAAGGTCATGGACGAGATCGCCGAGGCCCACGACAAACCCGTGGCGCAGGTTGCCGTGAACTGGAGCACCCAGAAGGAGTACGTGGGCACCGCTCTCGTGGGCGTGCGCACGGACGCCCACGCGATTCAGAACTGCGAGACGTTCGAGTGGGAGCTTTCCGCCGACGAGATGGCCAAGCTCGACGCCAAGCTCGACGAGCTGAAGATCGGCTAGCCATGAGCGCCGAGGATAGGAAGTACCCCACTTCCGAGCTTGAGGTGCTTGAGAGCGGCGCGAGGGAGGTTGTCGAGCCTAACGGCCTGAGGCTGATGCTGAAACCCGTGCCGGGTGACGACCGCGAGCACGTGCTCGATCCGCGCGTCTATGCGCGCGCCCACGCGAAGCTCGCTGCCGGTCCGGCGCCGGCGGGGCCGGTGGACGTGATCGCGTGGCGCTCCGCGCCCAACAAGGAGACCCACGTCGTGAGGGGCGCGGGCGTTGCCAAGAAGACCATCGTCATGAACTTTGGCGACAGGGGCATTCCCCTGCACGTCTTCACGCCCGAGGGCCACGAGAGCGGTTCTGCCGCGCTCGTGTTCATCCATGGCGGCGGCTTTATGGTGGGCAACATCGGCCAGTACGAGAACTGCCTGCGCGACATCGCGGAGCGAACGGGCTGTGTCGCGATCTACCCGGAGTACCGCCTGTCTCCCGAAACGATGTTTCCCGGTGGCGTCGAGGACTGCGTGAAGACGCTCGGCTGGCTTGTCGAGCATGCGGATGAGCTGGGTGTTGACGCGACGCGGATCGCCGTGGCTGGCGACTCCGCGGGCGGAAGCCTGACCAACGCCGTCGTCCTCGACGGGTCCCATGTGGACAGGATCAAGCTCGTGGCCGAGCTGTATCCGCTCGTCGACGGCGGCCCCGTTCCGGAGGAATGGTCCTATGACCTCTATGAGATTGTGAACGACCAGAGGATCGAGGCTTTGAGCAGGGTGGATCGCATTCGCAATGCCAATGATGACCTGCCGCTGATGTACACCAACGGCAATGCGGAGGAGATGCTCGACCCGAGGGTGTCTGCCCTGTTCGCGGAGGACGTGAGCGCGTTCCCCCGCACGGTCATCATCTCTTCCGAGTATGACTACCTGCGCTATCAGGATGAGCTGTTCGCGAAGAGGCTGCAGGATGCGGGCGTTGATGTCACCGCGATTCGCTATCGCGGCTGCGACCACGGCTTCTTCGAGATGTACGGCGTGATGCCTCAGGCTGAGGACGTCTGCCGCGTCATCTCCGAGGAGCTTGCGAAGATCTAGAGGTTCGTCGCGGTGGCCTCCTGGACGAGTGACGGTCCGGCGGGATGCTAGGTGCGTCCCGCCGGACCTTTGCGTTGGCGGGCGCGTGTGGGGTTTGCCTCGGCGGTGCCGGATTGACTGGGAGACGCGTTTACCGCCGAGCTTCCAAGCGAGCCCAGCAAGCAAATCGCGAGCTGAGCCCCAAGGGTATTGACAAGGGCGTGGGCGTGGCGCGAGCGCTTGACTATCTGGGCCGCTCTGGCAACGAGCGCACCTTTGGCTTTGGCGATTCGGGCAACGACCTGGGCATGCTCGCCGCCGTCGAGACGGCTGTTGCCATGGGCAACGCCATGCCCGAGGTCAAGGCGGTCGCCGACTACGTGACCGACGATGTCGCACACGACGGTACCGTCACAGCGATGCAGCATTTTGGGTTGATTTAATAAATGGCCGGGTCGCCCGCAGTGGGGGCGACCCGGCCATTTGAGCTATTTTGCAATATAGAGCTTGGGATGACTGCGACTGCTCTCGATCGCCGCCGTCATGATGCCCTCGTTGTCTCCATCAACGATGATGCCGTCGAGGTCATCGATCTGCGCGGACTGATAAAAACTGGTCTTGTTGAACTTTCCCTGGTCAACCATCATGTAGCCCTGGTTTGAGTTGGCAAGGTACATATGCTTGATCATGGCCGAGAAGTCGTGCTCGACGGTAAAACCGTGGTCGGGGTGGAATCCGTCAGCACTGACAAACGCCTTGTCGGCATGTAGTTTGCTCATGCAGTCGAGCGTCAGTGCGCCCGCGAGATAGAGGTGGCCCTTGCGCACGGAGCCGCCCAGCAGCACTACCGAAGCATTGGGGAGATTGAAGCTGGCGTAGTTCGCGATTGCAAGATCGCCGGTGATAATGGTGATCTCACGCTTGTCCATGAGGGCCTTAGCGAAGTAAAAGCCTGTGGTGCCGATATCAATTACCAGAACATCGCCATCATCAACAAGAGTTGCTGCGGTTGCGGCGATGGCCTCCTTGGCCTCGACTTGGACATTGATGCGCTCCTCGGGATACGAGATTGCGTTGGAGCGAGAAAGCGATACCGCTCCGCCGCGTACGCGACGCAGCTTGCCTTCGGATTCCAACGAGATGAGGTCGTGTCGTGCGGTGACTTCCGAAACCGAAAAACGGCGAACGATGTCGGATACCGAGATATTTGGCTTTTCGGCCAGCCAATTCATGATAAATCGCTGACGCTCGGCCGGTGAAAGGTCTGAAGTAGATGCCATATGCCGCTCCTTTTGAACAAAAGGTAAAAGATGCGCCTTTCGTAATCGAAATATAACGTATCGATATGAAAAGAACAAGGCAAATTCGAATGAATCAAAAGAACGGAATGGCATGTCACAAATGCATGCGTAGCAGATAGTTCGCACGTAAACGGGCTATAAAGAGTCTCATTCTGAAGGTGCCGCCCAAAAGAAGTACGTTCACGCCCGATATTCGACCGTTCACGGAAAGTTGACAATTGAGCTTTCGATAGCTTTTGAAATGGTTTATAAAAGAAAACCGAAAAGCTTTTGAAACAAAGAAGAAGGCTTTCGATAGCAATAGTGTTAGATGAGAAAGGACCGAACATGGCGATCAAGGTGTTTGCCGACGGCGCTAACCTCGAGGGCATGCTTGACATGCATGACAATGGCAACGTTCAGGGCTTCACGACCAATCCTTCCCTTATGAAGGCCGGCGGCGTGACCGACTACCGCGCTTTTGCCAAGACGGTTCTTGAGCACATTACTGATGTGTCGGTCTCTTTTGAGGTATTCGCCGACGACGAGGCGGGTATGGAAGCCGAGGCTCGCGAGATCGCAACCTGGGCAGACAACGTCTACGTTAAGATCCCGGCGCTCAACACCAAGGGTGAGTCCACTGCCGCGCTGGTCAAGCGCCTTTCTGCCGACGGCATCAAGGTGAATGTCACCACTATCTTCACGCCCGAGCAGGTCGACGAGTTTGTCGATGCCGTCTCTGCTGAGACCCCCTCTATTCTGTCCATCTTTGCCGGTCGCATTGCCGATACCGGCGTCGATCCGCTGCCCCTCATGGCGGAGTCCGTAAAGAAGGCTGCCGTTAAGCCTGCTGCCGAGGTTCTCTGGGCGTCTACGCGCGAGGTCCTCAATATCTTCCAGGCGGAGTCCGTTGGATGCCAGATCATTACGGTCCCCAATGCCCTTCTTGCCAAACGCAAGAATTTCGGGAAAGATTTGCTTGAGTACTCGCTTGATACGGTCAAGGGCTTTGCCCGCGACATTCAGGCGCTTGGTTTTCATATCCTGCCCGAGGAGTAGGGGACGAGCATGCTGACCGATCTTCTTAAGCCCGAGCTTATTGCCTGCCACGTCGAGGCCTCCGACTGGGAGGAAGCGATCAAGGCATGCGGTAAGTTGCTCGTAGACGCTGGCAAATGCGACCAGAGCTATGTTGACGCCATGATTTCATCGGTTCACAAATTCGGCCCCTATATGGTCTTGGAAGAGGGCATCGCCATGCCCCACGCTCAGGCAAATGGCAATGTGAGTGAAGCGGGGATCTGTATCGTCACGCTTGACCCTGCCATTGCGTTTGGACACGAGGATTTCGATCCGGTTCACGTGCTCGTGGGTATTTGCGCACCCGACCCCAAGGCTCATCTTGGCTGCTTGGCGGAGCTTTCGCAGATGTTCGAGGACGAGGACTGCGTTGCCAAGCTCAGCGCATGCGATACGCCCGAGCAGGTTTTGGAGACCATGCGTTCATTCTTTTAGGCCTTAATGGCACGGCGATGCGTCGCCGCTTTTGGATAGACGGAAAACCGTCACGTGTAGGAGAGGAAGGTTGCCATGCATATCATCACCGTATGCGGAAACGGCATCGGGTCCAGCCTGATGCTCGCTGGCAAAGTCGAGGAGCTTTGCGAGGAGGAGGGCATCAAGGCCGACGTTGAGTCTATGGACCTGAACGGTGCTTCTTCCGCAAATCCGGATCTGTTCATCACCGTTAAGGAACTCGCCCCCGAGCTCCACGGCAACGTTGTGATCGTTCGCAGCTATGTGAACAAGAAGAAGATCCGCGAAGACGCCCTCGAGGCAATCAAGGCGGCCGCCGCTAACGCCTAAAGCGGCACAAAAAAGGGCGGTTCCCTGTGGAAGAGGGAAACGCGCCCACGTTAGAGAGAAAGGAAGCGCAGATGCAAGCCATCCTTCCCATACTTGAGTTTATCCAATCGATTCTGACCAAGCCAGCGTGGATTATGGGTCTATTTGCCTTTGTGGGCCTTGTCGCGCTTAAGCGTCCTGCCCACAAGGTGATGACGGGCACCCTGAAGCCCATTCTTGGTTACATCATGCTGTCCGCCGGCGCCGCTGTTGTTCAGGAGAACCTTGCTCCGCTGGGTACCTTCATCGAGACCGGTTTCCACATCACCGGCGTCGTGCCCAACAACGAGGTCGTTGTTTCGATGGCTCAGAGCGTCCTCGGCGTTCAGACCATGATGATCCTGATTCTCGGCTATGTCGTGAACATTATCATTGCCCGCTTTACCAAGTTTAAGTACATCTTCCTGACGGGCCATCACAGCATGTTTATGGCCTGCCTGCTGTCTGCCGTTCTGCAGGCATCTGGCTTCCAGGATGTCCAGCTTGTCATCGTGGGCGGCATGTTCCTGGGCCTCGTGAGCGCTATGCTTCCCGCCGTTGGTCAGCGTTTCACCGAGAAGGTTACCGATGGCGATGAAATCGCCATGGGCCACTTCGGTTCACTCGCCTATTACATCTCCGCTGCAGTCGGTACGCTTTTTGCTAAGGACGCCGAGGAGAACAGCACCGAGAAGATCGAGGTTCCCGAGAAGTTCGCCTTCCTGCGCGACACTACCATCTCCACGGCTCTCACCATGGCCTTCTTCTACCTGGTTACCGCTTTCGCCGCTTACATCGCAGATCCTGCGGTCGTTACCAAGACCGCTGGCGGCGACAACGTGATTGTCTATGCCCTGACCTGTGCCCTGTCCTTTGCCGTTGGTGTCACCATCGTCTATAACGGCGTTCGTATGATCCTTGCCGACCTGGTCCCGGCTTTCCAGGGCATCTCCAACAAGCTGATCCCCGGTGCCATCCCCGCCGTCGACTGCGCCGTCTTCTTCCCCTATGCTCCCACCGCCGTCATCCTCGGCTTTGTCGCATCCTTCATCGGTGGCGTGGTCGGTATGTTCATCGTGGGCGCTACCCTGGGCATCTTCATCATCCCGGGCATGGTTCCCCACTTCTTCTGCGGTGCTACCGCAGGCATCTACGGCAATGCTACCGGCGGTCGCAAGGGCGCAGCTCTTGGCGCTTTCGTCAACGGTCTGCTCATCACCTTCGCCCCGGCCCTGCTCCTGCCCGTTCTTGACGTCTTTGGCTTCAAGAACACTACGTTCGGCGACTTCGATTTCTCCGTCATTGGTATTACGCTTGGCCGCGCTGCCGAGGCCTTCGGTACCACCGGTGTCTACGCGATTCTTGCTGTCCTTCTGATCGTCGCCTTCGTCCCCAACTTCATCCACACCAAGGGTGCTGTGATCAATCACGTTGAGGAAGAGTAATCCAGGCATACGTTAAGCCCTAATCGGGCGGAGCTCCGATAACCGGCTCCTACACGGAAGCGGTGACGTCTCAAATGAGGCGTCACCGCTTTTTGTTTTGGACTGGTTGTGAAAACGCACCGGTGAAGCGCTGTCTCTGCGCCGCGAACGGAATCAACCGCGATGATCAGCAAAAACGTTTTGCCGCTGGGGTGTCGATATAAAAATGGTAAAACTGCAAAACCGTTCGCCGAGAAGATGAAAACCCGCAGCTCACGCCTTGATAAACGTAGGTAAAGTGTTTAGCAGTTTATCGGCCGTATGCTAACGAAAGGAATCAGGCAGATGGCAATCAAGGTGTTCGCTGACGGTGCAAACCTCGAGGGCATGCTCGACATGTACGAGAACGGCAACGTTCAGGGTTTCACGACCAACCCGTCCCTTATGAAGAAGGACGGCGTGACGGATTACCGCGCGTTTGCCAAGGAGGTCCTGGCCCACATCACCGATGTGTCCGTCTCGTTTGAGGTCTTTGCCGACGACGTCGAGACCATGGAGGTCGAGGCCCGCGAGATCGCTACCTGGGCCGAGAACGTCTACGTCAAGATTCCGTGCGTGACTACCAAGGGCGAGTCCACCGCCGAGCTGGTGCGCAAGCTTTCGGCCGATGGCATCAAGGTCAACGTCACCACCATCTTTACGCCTACGCAGGTCGACGAGATGGTCGAGGCCGTTGATGCCGAGACGCCGTCCATCATCTCGCTCTTTGCCGGCCGTATCGCTGACACCGGCGTCGATCCCATTCCGTTTATGACGGAGTCGGTGAAGAAGGCCGCCGCCAAGCCCAACTGCGAGGTCCTGTGGGCGTCCACGCGTGAGCTTATCAATATTTACCAGGCGGAAGGATGCGGTTGCCAGATCATCACGGTGCCCAACAGCATCCTGGCCAAGCGTAAGAACATCGGCCGTGACCCGTACGAGGTCTCGCTCGATACCGTGCGCGGTTTTGCCAAGGATATCGCCTCGCTCGGTTTCCATATCCTGCCGTAACGCGAACGCTGACTACATCGCGGGTTGTTCGCCCCGGCCTTTCCTTTCCCTATCGCTCACGCGCTTCGCGAGGGTCGCGCTAGGCAAAGGAAAGGCCGGGGCTGCCGACACGAACTTGCCGGTAGGTTGGTGATAGGCTTCCATATCCTGCCGTGGACAAAGGTACCCCCGCCTGCGCCGTGCAAAATTGAGAGTATTCAGCAAGGTAAAGGCTTTTACCAGCTGGGTGAAGCATGGAACAGCCCCCGTTTTGGCTCTGATGACGCTAAAACGGGGGCTGTTTCTTGCTTTTTCGTCTCTGAGGGGCATACGGAACGGTGGAATTTGCAGAATACTCGCGATTTTGCACGTCGCGAGAGGGGGGACCCTTGCTTTGGCGGTTTACTTCCCCTGCACCATGGTGAGGGAGATCTTCTTGCGGTCGCGATCGACCTTTTCAACCCACACCTTGACCGTGTCACCGACGCGCACCACGTCGCTGGGGTGCTTGACGAAGCGGTTGGCCAGCTTGGAGATGTGCACGAGGCCGTCCTGGTGCACGCCCACGTCGACGAAGGCGCCAAAGTCGACGACGTTGCGCACCGTGCCCTTGAGTTCCATGCCGGGCTCCAGGTCGTCGATCGAAAGCGCCGAGCGGCTAAAGACTACCTCGGGCGCGTCGTCGCGCGGGTCGCGGCCGGGCTTCTTGAGCTCGTTGACAATGTCGATGAGCGTTAGGGTGCCGCAGTCCAGATCGCTTGCCAGCGCCGAGATACTGCCCAGACGGCGCTCGATGTCGGGCACGCCGCCGCGGCTGAGCTCGCTTGTCGCAACGCCGGCGCGCTCCAGGACGGCCGTGGCCACCTCGTAGCTTTCGGGGTGGACGCTTGTCGCGTCGAGCGGGTTCTTACCGCCGCTGATGCGCAGGAAGCCTGCGGCGTTGAGGTATGCCTTGGGTCCCAGTTTGGGGACCTTCTTAAGCTGGCGGCGATCGGTAAAGGCACCGTTTTCCTCGCGGAAAGCCACGATGTTCTTGGCCACGCTCGGCGTGATGCCCGATACGTATCCCAGCAGGCTCGCGCTCGCGGTGTTGACGTCGACGCCCACACGGTTGACGACGTCTTCCACCACGTGGCCCAGGGTGCGCGAAAGCTCGGCCTGGTCAAGGTCGTGCTGGTACTGGCCAACGCCGATGGACTGGGGCGGAATCTTGACGAGCTCTGCCAGCGGGTCTTGCAGACGGCGGCCTAGGCTCATGGCGCCACGTACGGTGACATCCAGATCGGGATACTCCTGGCTCGCGAGCTCGGAGGCGGAGTACACCGACGCGCCCGCCTCGTTGACGATGGTGTAGCGAAGGCTGGGCGCCTGCTCGGCAATAAACTCCGAGACGACTTCCTCGGTCTCGCGGCTGGCGGTGCCGTTGCCGATGACGATGGTGTTGACGCCGTTCTTCTTGACGAGGCGGGCGAGCTCACGCTTGGTGCCGGCGACGTCGTGGCGCGGCTTGGTGGGGTAGACCACGCCGTGGTCGAGTAACTTGCCGGTCTCGTCCATGACGGCGACCTTGCAGCCGGTACGGTAGCCCGGATCGAGCGCGAGCACGCGGGCGCCGCGCACGGGGCGTGCCGAGAGCAGGCCTTCGAGATTCTTGGCAAAGACGTTGATGGCCTCGGTCTGGGCGCGAACGGTGAGTTTGGCGCGGGCCTCGCGCTCCAGCGAGGGGGCCATGAGGCGCTTGTAACCGTCAGCGATGGCGGCGTCGAAGATGGGAGCAAACACGCCCTGGCGACGGGGCCAGCGGCTGCCGAGGCGTGCCGTAGCGGCAGCGCCGTCGACGTTCACGCGCACGCGGAGCTTGCCCTCGCGCTCACCGCGGTCGATAGCCAGCACGCGGTGGTTGGGTATACGGCGCAGCGGCTCATCATAGCTGTAGTACGGCTCGTAGGGGGTCTTCTCGGCGGGGTCGGTGGCCTCGACGACGATGTCGGCGGTGTTTTGCGCAAAGGCGCGCAGGTCGGCGACGTTCTCGGGATCTTCGGCCACCGTCTCGGCCACGATGTCGGCGGCGCCGGCGAGCGCCTTTTCGGGCGTGTCGAAGCCGGCCTCCTCGTTGACGTAGTCCGCGGCGGCGTCGAGCGCGCTGCCCTTGGCCGAGGCCTGCATGATGATCATGTTGGCGAGTGGCTCCAGGCCGGCCTCGCGTGCCTTCTGCGCGCGGGTCATGCGCTTTTTGCGGTAGGGCTTGTAGAGGTCCTCGACACGCTGGAGCTGTGTGGCCTCGCGAATCTGTTGCTCGAGCTCGGGCGTGAGTTTGCCCTGGGCGCCGATGAGCAGAATGACGTCCTCTTTGCGCTGCTCAAGATTACGCAGGTAGGACAGGCGCTCGTCGAGCGCGCGCAGGGCGACATCGTCCATGCCGCCCGTGGCTTCCTTGCGGTAGCGCGAGATAAAGGGAATGGTGTTTCCCTCGTCGATGAGCTTGACGGCCGCCTCGACGTTGGCGGCCTTAAGGTTGAGCTCGCGCGCGAGCTGGGCGATAAGATCCATGGGACTCCTTGCGTTTGAGGTGCGTTTGCAGCACAGAGCTACCAAGGATACCACCTGCCACTTCGCTCAAAAAAGACTGTTTTGGCGCGGGACCACGAAAGCGGCCTATCTACTACGTTTGAACCGTGTGGGTCGACCATCCCCCGGTTTTCCGAAAATGCGCAAGCCGTTTACCTGCGGTTTTTATTTCGCGAAATTCGGTATGGATGAGGGTGATTGGTTAAACGTAGTAGATAGGCTCATTCCGTGGCGAACGAATCAAGCCGAGGTGCAAAAAGGCCCCCCGTCTCAGAAAATCATTGGAAACGTAGCAAAATGCCCCGCGGGCAGGAGGCTGCTCGCGGGGCAAAGAAGAGGGGCTTATTTGTGGCGGACCGAGGGGCTCGGCATGGGGTTTCTGCCGCGGCCGCTCTCAAGGCATTACAGCTCGACGAGCTGGCCGGTCTCGGCGGCCTCCTTGATGGCGTTGAGAAGCGTGAGCGTCTTGACGTTGTCGGCGGGGGTCACGACGGGCTCGACCTCACGGCGGACAACCTTCACAAAGTGCTTGAGCTGCATCTTGTGCGGCAGCACCGGGTCCACGGCCGGAATCTCCATCTGCAGCGGCTTGTGCCAGTTGGAGGCGCCGTCGTAGGAGAACTGGTGCAGGCGGGGCAGCGACAGGGCGCCCAAGGTACCGCCGATAAAGTAGGCGTCGGCGTCGAAGGGACGGTACTGCGGGTCCTCGCGGGCGGTCGCCTCCCAGTTCCAGGGGCTGGCGGTGGCGTCGGAGATGGTCATGCTCGCGAGCGCGCCATCCGCAAAGCGGACGTTGACCACGGCGGAGTCCTCGGTCTCAAAACCGCGGGCGGCGCTGGACTGCATGCCCTGGACGGCGACAGGCTCGCCCAGCAGGTAGCGGAGCAGGTCGACGTCGTGCACCAGGTTGACCAGGATCGGGCCGGCACCCTTCTTGCGACGCCACTCGACATCGAAGTACTCGTCATTCTTATAGATCATGTAGTGGAAGCTCGATACGGTGAGCTTGCCCAGCTCGCCGGACTCGATGATTTCCTTGGCCTTGTTCACAAACGGGTTGTGACGACGGTGCTGACCCACGAGCACGGGCACGCCGGCGGTCTCGGCCTCGGCGGCGAAGGCCTGGGCATCCTCGAGGTCGTTGGAGATTGGCTTTTCGACCAGCGGCACGATGTTGCGCTTCACGGCCTCGCGGGCAACGCCCAGGTGCAGGTCGTTGGGGGTGGCGATGATGACGGCCTCGGGCTTGACCTCGTCCATCATCTGGGCGGGATCGGTGTAAAACGGCACGCCGGCGGCCTCGGCCGTGGCGCGGGCGCCCTCAAAGGCGTCGGCGATGGCGACGAGTTCGGCCTCGGGCTCCTCGGTGACAAAGCGGATGTGGTTGCGGCCCATGGCACCGGCGCCGATAACGGCAATGCGGACGGGATTGAGCTCAGACATTTCGACTCCTTAATACTGGTGACCGGTGGAATGCGACAAAGGGACCGTCCCTTTGTCGCATCGGTAAAACTAGGCGGACTTCTTCTTGCTGTCGGAGACCATCATGTAGACGGTGAGCACGACGGCGATGGCGGCGATCACAATGGCGCCGTAGAAGGACTGCTGGTAGGCGGCGCTGCCGGCCTCAGCGTGATACAGCACGGCAGTGATGGGCTGGCTGATCCAGGTAGAAGCGGCGTAGCCCAGGAACATGATGCCGTAGTTGACGCCGATGTTGCTGGTACCGAAGGCGCCACCGGTGAGCGGCGGGTAGATGACGAGCAGGGCGCCAAAGCTAAAGCCAAGCAGGGCGAGCGCCACAAAGAACATGCTCTGCGTAAAGCTCATCGACATGATGACGAGCGCGACGATGGTGACGACAAGGCTGATGAGCAGCGACTTGTAGGCGCCGAGCTTGTCGATGATCTGGCCAAAGGACAGACGGCCGACCAGGTTGGCGCAGGTGTTGACGGAGACCACCACACCGCCGAGGGCGACGGCCGCGGCGCTCGTGGGGTCGGCGAAGAGCTGGACGGCGGCGATGGAGGCAACCTTGCCCACAAGCAGGGTGCCTGCAGTGGCAGCAAAGGCGAAGGTGACGATGAGGACCCAGAAGCGCGGGGTCTTGACCATCTCGCCCGGGGTGAGGTCACCGAAGGTGCCGGCGTGCGCGCCGCCCTTGGGGGCCTCGAAGCCCTCGGGCAGCCAACCGGCCTCGGGGGCCTTCAGGAACAGGGCGGAGGCGGCGATCGTCACAAAGAAGATGACGCCGAGTGCCTTGAGGGCGCCAAAGATGCCCAGGCTCGGGATGAGCAGCGAGGCGAGCACCGGGGACAGCACGGCGGGACCGGCGGTCGAAGCGGCCAGGGTGATGCCGGAGGCGAGGCCCTTCTTGTCGATGAACCACTTTTGGCCGGTGGTGAGTGCCGGGTTGTAGCCCAGGCCGTTGCCGATGGCGGCGACGAGCGAGAACCACAGGTAGAACTGCCACGGCTCGGTGACGGTGCCGGACATGAACCAGCCCAGGCCGTAGCACACGGCGGCAGCGATCACGACGTTGCGCGGGCCGATCTTATCGGAGATGCGGCCGGCGAAGATGCCCGTCACGGCCATGATGGTCTGGAAGACCGGGAAAGCCCAGGTAAGGGCGCTCGACCACTCGGGGTAGACGGCGAGCAGGTTCTTGCTCACGACGGAATACAGCGCGATGGAGCTGATGAAGAACATGGTGACGCACGCGGCGGAAAGCACGACGGCGCGACCCTTGTTGGAGTTGTTGGAAGCCATTGGACTCTTTCTAATCGATACGGGGGAGGGGAGGGGCAAACGCCGCTGAGGTGCTTGCCCCGCGCCCCTTTCTACCGGGCTGGTTTACTGGTCAGTCGGCTTTGCGACGCCGGACTCATCGGACCAGAGCTCGACGCCCTTGTTCTTGAGGTAGTTGTCGGCAAAGGCGCGGCGGCCGCCGGGCTTGGCGGTGAGGTCGCCCATCATGTTGGAGAAGCCGCCGTCGACCTTGATGGCGTCGCCGGTGGTAAAGTCTGAGCGCTTGGACGCCAGGAACATGACGGCGTTGGCGATATCGCTGACCTCGCCGATGCGGCGCGTGGCGATGAGGCGGCTGCGGCTCTTCTCGACCTCGGGATCGGCGTAAAAGCTTGCCGACATGGGTGTCTTGACAAAGCAGGGCTCGACGCAGTTGGAGCGGACGCCGTAGGGGCCCCACTCGGCGGCGAGCATCTTGGACATCATGTTGACGCCCGCCTTGGTGGAGCTGTACACGCCCGAGAACGTCTCGGGGGAGTGGCTGGCAACGGTCGAGATGTGCACTAGGCGGCCCTGGCCGGCCTTGATCATCTCGCGACCAAAGCGCTGCGAGGTGATGAAGTAGCCGGTGAGGTTGACGTTGAGCACCTGCTCCCAGTCGCTTAGCGGCAGGTCCTCCATGGCGGCGAAGCGCAGGATGCCGGCGGTGTTGACGAGAACGTCGACGCGGCCGAAGTTGGCGATGGTGGCGTCGACGGCAGCCTGAACCTCGGCCTCGTCGGTGGCGTTCATCTTGTAGCCCTCGGCGTGGATACCAAACTCGGCGGCGAGGTCGGCGGCTGCTGCCTTGACCTTCTCCTCGTCTAGGTCGAGCAAGACGACGTTGGCGCCGTTGCGGGCGAACTCGCGGCAAATCTCGACGCCCATACCGCCGAGCGCGCCGGTCACGGCGCAGACATCGCCCTCGAGCTTAAGCCAATTGCTCATAGGAACTTCCCTTCTTGTGCCTCCCGGTGGGTCGCTCCCATTAATCGACCCACGTGGTTTTCGCTGGTTATCGTATGCTTTGCATTTGCGCAGGTGAATTGCATATTTGTTAGAATGGCGTTAACCATAGGTTTACACTGTGCGATGCAGTTTATTCTCAATTGAGCGCATGACCTGCGAAAACAACCTCCTGTGGCACCATGTGGCCACGGGCGCGAAAACGGGAGATTGACGTGTACGATCGACGACTTGAGGCCATATCGGCCGCCGCGGAGCTGGGAAGCTTCTCGCGCGCGGCGGCAAAACTACGTGTGTCGACCCCGGCTCTCGTCAAACAGGTGTCGGGGTTCGAGGCCGAGTTTGGCATCACGTTGTTCGAGCGCTCGCATTCGGGCGTTAAGGTGACGCCGGCGGGTGCGCTGCTGGTAGACGATGCGCGCTCGATCATGCGTCAGTCCGAGGATGCGTTGCGCCGTGCCCGACGCGCAGCGGGCGATGGCGGCGCCGTGCGTCTGGGCGTGTCGATGATGTGCCCGGGGCGCCAAACGCTGTCGATGTGGCCGAGTGTGCACGAGCTGGAGCCGTCGCTGCGCTTTGAGATTGTGCCGGTGAGTGACCTCTACGATGAGCGCGAGACCGTCATGCGCAGTCTTGGTCGCGAAGTGGATGTAGTGCAGTCGAGTTTTTCGACCCCGCGCTGGGGCGACGCCTGCCAAAAGCTCCTTATCGTCAACGTACCGTTTTATATTGATGTGCCGCGCACGAGCCCGCTTGCGCGCAAGACGCGCATCACGGTTGCCGACCTGGAGGGCATGCGCCTGCGCGTGCTCCGTCACGGCAACGACGCTATGGACAGCCTGCGCATCGACCTGTTGGCCGACGGCGGCGTGGACGTGATCGATGTGGATAGCTTCGACTTTGCGCTCTTTAACGAGGCGGAGGAAAAGGGCGATGCGGTGCTCACCTGCGGAGCGTGGTCGGGCGTGCACCCGGCCTTTGTGGGCGTACCGTTTCTATGCGGTCGCGAGGTGCCGGTCTATTTGCACTACCCGCTCGAGCCCACCCTCCAAGTCCAAAAATTCGTCAACGCCATGGCCCAACTCCTCAACTAGCTCATTTGGCGCGGGTAGTCTTTTTGGGACGGGGCTTTTTTAGCTACTTTCGCCGCCCTGCCTGCGCACCCTCCGTCAGTAACCGTTCCTACTCCAGCTCAAACGCACCCGTGTACAGCTGGTAGTAGTACCCGCGCTTGGCGATCAGCTCGTCGTGGTTGCCGCGCTCGATGATACGGCCGTGGTCCAGACAGATGATCGCGTCGGAGTTGCGCACGGTGGACAGGCGGTGTGCGATGACAAACGTCGTGCGGCCCTCCATGAGCTTATCCATGCCCGCCTGCACGATGGCCTCGGTGCGGGTGTCGATGGAGCTCGTGGCCTCGTCTAGAATCATCGCCGGCGGATCGGCGACGGCGGCGCGGGCGATCGAGATCAGCTGGCGCTGGCCCTGCGACAGCTGTGCGCCGTTGCCGGTGAGCATCGTGTCGTAGCCGTCGGGCAGGCGGGTGATAAAGTCGTCTGCGCCCGCGAGCTTGGCCGCCGCGATGCACTCCTCGTCGGTCGCATCCAGGTTGCCGTAGCGGATGTTGTCCATCACGGTGCCGGTGAACAGGTTCACGTCCTGCAGCACGACGCCCAGCGAGCGGCGCAGATCGGCCTTGCGGATCTTATTGACGTTGATGCCGTCGTAGCGAATCTTGCCGTCGGCGATGTCATAGAAGCGGTTGATGAGGTTGGTGATGGTCGTCTTACCGGCACCGGTGGCGCCGACAAATGCGACCTTCTGACCCGGCTTGGCAAACACGGACACGCCGTGCAGGACCTCGTGGTCGGGGGTGTAGCCAAAGTCGACGTTGTCCATGACCAAGTCGCCGCGCAGCGGGACGTACTCGATCTCGCCGGTTGCGCGGTGCGGATGTTTCCACGCCCACATGCCGGTGTGGTGGTCAGCCTCCTCGAACTCCCAAGTCTCGGGGTTCACCTGTGCGTTGACGAGCGTCACGTAGCCTTCGTCGGCCTCGGGCTTCTCGTCGATGAGCTCAAAGATGCGGTCGGCGCCGGCGAGGCCCATGACCACGGCGTTGATCTGCTGCGAGATCTGGCCGATCTGTCCGCAGAACTGCTTGGTCATGTTGAGGAACGGCACCACGACGGCGATGGACAGCGCCATGCCCGAGATGCTCAGGTTGGGCACGCCCAGCGCCAGGAAAATGCCGCCCGCCAGTGCGACCAGCACGTAGAGCAGGTTGCCCAGGTTCATAAGGATGGGCATGAGGATGTTGGCGTACATGTTGGCCTTCTGGGAGACCTCGAAGAGCTTTTCGTTGCGCTCGTCAAAATCGGCCTCGGCGGCAGACTCGTGGCAGAACGCCTTGACGACCTTCTGGCCGTTCATGACCTCCTCGATATGGCCCTCGACCACGCCGAGCTCGGTCTGCTGCGCAATGAAGAAGCGCGCGGAGTTGGAGCCGAGCAGCTTGGTCATAAAGGTCATAAAGGCGACGCCGGCGATGATGACCAGGCACATCCACACGCTGTAGTACAGCATGATAAAGAACACCGTGACGATGATGATGATCGTCATGAGCAGGTTGGGCAGCGACTGGCTGATCATCTGACGCAGCGTGTCGATGTCGTTGGTGTAGTGGCTCATGATATCGCCGCGCTGGTGCGTGTCGAAGTAGCGGATCGGCAGGTCCTGCATGCGGTTGAACATCTTTTCGCGCAGCTTCTCGAGCGAGCCCTGCGTGATGACGGCCATGGTGCGGTTCCAGAAGAGCGAGGAGGCGACGCCCACGGCGTAGATGCAGCCGAGGGTGGTCACGAGCTTCAGAATCTTGGGCTGCGCGGCCGTCCAGTCGCCCGACTGCCACGATTCGCTAATGACCTGCAGCGCGCTCTGGAGAAACGTCGCGCCGATGGAGTTGATGATGGCGCAGAGCACAACGCCGGCGACGACGAGGGGCAAAAGCACCGGGTAGAAGCCAAAGAGCATCTTGATCAGGCGCGTCATAGTGCCGCCCTTGCGGTTGCGCGCGCGCTCGGCGGTAGCTGCCTTACTCATGTGCCTCGCCTCCTTTCTGGGTCTGAGCTTGCGGTGCGGATGCCTCGGTGTCGGCTGCGACGGTCTCGGCCGCCTCCTCGCCCGCGGCACTCATCTTGTTTTGCGAGGTAAAGGTCTCGCGGTAGATCTCGCTCGTCTTGAGCAGCTCGTCATGGTTGCCGATGTCCTTGATGCGGCCGCCCTCCATGACGATGATGCGGTCGGCGTCCTGCACGGAGCTGATGCGCTGGGCGATGATGAGCTTGGTCGTGTTGGGCAGGTAGCTCGCCAGGCCCTCGCGGATCTTGGCGTCGGTCTTGGTGTCGACGGCGCTCGTGGAGTCGTCCAGGATCAAGATCTTGGGGCGACGCAGCAGGGCACGCGCGATGCACAGGCGCTGCTTCTGGCCGCCGGAAACGTTGGAGCCGCCCTGCTCGATCCAGGTGTCGTAGCCCTTGGGGAAGCCGTCGACAAACTCGTCGGCGCAGGCCAGATGCGCCGCCTCGCGGACTTCCTCGTCGGTGGCGTTCGGGTCGCCCCAGCGCAGGTTCTCGGCGATGGTGCCGCTAAACAGCACGTTTTTCTGCAGCACCATGGCCACCTGGTGGCGCAGCGCGTCCAGATCGTAGTTGCGCACGTCCACGCCGCCGACGCGCACGGTGCCCTCGGTGACATCGTACAGGCGGGCGATCAGGTTCACGAGCGTCGACTTGGCCGAGCCGGTGCTACCGATAATGCCGATGGTCTCGCCGCTCTTAATATGCAGGTCGATATCGTCGAGCGCCTGGCGGCGGGCATGCTCGGAATACTTAAAGCTCACGTGATCGAAGTCGATGGAGCCGTCGGCAACTTCGTGCACGGGCTCGGCCGGGTTGGCGATCGTGGGCTCGGCGGCCAGCACCTCGGTAATACGGTGTGCGGACTCGTCGGCCATGGTCACCATGACAAAGATCATCGACAGCTGCATTAGGCTCATCAGAATCTGGAAGCCGTAGGTAAAGATGGAGGAGAGCTGGCCCACGTCGAACAGGGTGCCCTGGCTCGTGATGATGAGCTCGGAACCCAGGTAGATGATGACGACGAACGCGCCGTTGACGCAGATGTTCATCATGGGGTTGTTGAAGGCGAGCAGCTTCTCGGCGCGGGTAAAGTCCATCTGGACGTCGCGCGCGGCGGTCGCGAACTTCTCCTTCTCAAAGTCTTCGCGCACGTAACTCTTGACCACGCGCATGCCGGTGACGTTTTCCTCAACGGATTCGTTGAGCGCGTCGTACTTGTGGAAGACGCGGGCAAAGATCGGGCGCACCTTATGGATGATGAAGAACAGACCAAAGCCCAGCAGCGGAATGATGACCAGGTAGACCATGGCGACGCTGCCGCCCATGGCGTATGCCATGGTAAAGGCAAAGACCAGCACCAGCGGCGAGCGCACGGCGATGCGGATGAGCATCATAAAGGCCTGCTGCACGTTGTTGATGTCGGTGGTGAGGCGGGTGACGAGCGAGGAGCTCGAGAACTCGTCGATGTTGGCAAAGCTGAACGTCTGGATCTTGTAGAACAGGTCATGACGCAGGTTCTTGGCGAATCCGCAGCTCGCATGGCTGCAGGTGACACCAGCCGCGGCGCCAAAAGCAAGCGACGTCAGCGCGATGAGCACCAAAAAGCCTGCGGTGGGAAGCATCTCGGCTACGGTGGCGCCGTCTTTGATAGCGTCGATCAGGTTGGCGGTGATAAATGGAATCAGCATCTCGCAGAGCACCTCGCCAAGCACGAGCAGCGGCGTGGCAACAGTGACTTTCATATAGTCGCGGATGCTTCCCATGAGGGTTTTAATCATCCAGTTCCTCCCAGGTTACGCGGATTTTCTCAAGCATTTCGGCGAGCTGTTCGCGCTCGTCGTGAGTGAGGGCACTAAAGGCCTGCTCCCTAAAGCGGATGCGGGCGGCCTGGTCGATGCGGGCCTTCTCCCGGCCGACTTCGGTCAGGCGAATGGTGAGTTGCCGTCGATCCTTGGGGTTACGGCTGCGCTCGATGAGGCCGTTGAGCTCGAGCTTGGACAGGATCTCGGAAAGCGATCCCGGCTTGAGGTCAAAGTGCATGCCGAGCTCCTGCTGCGACATCTCGCCGCCGGGCTGCTTGGCCAGCAGGCAGATGATGGGCGCCTTGCCGGACACGCCGCCACCATGAAAATGCATGTAATGGCCGCAAAAGCCCAGATTATTGAGGATGCGCTTGGCAAGCTTGTCTTCGGCGCTGACCGCTTCGGGTACATCCGCAGGCTGTGACGGGTCGCCGCCGGGCTCATGCGAACAAAGGTTAAGAGGTTCATCGCACATGAATTAGTGTTGCTCCTTTCTTTAGTTAGGTAGTGGAATTGTTTTGTGCCTAACCAATCTAGGAGCATGAGAAATGAATGTCAAGGTACCAAACTTATTAAGTTACGGCGTTTTACCAAACGCCGTAACCGCTCGACGCTGCAAACGCTCCTAAGCGGCAATCTGACGTTCAATCATCGGGCATGGCCACAAGGCCTATGCCCTCCTCTTGCACGCCACCTTGCTCGCTTAGGAACGTTTTCGCTGTCCGTCCTCAACATGTGATTCCGCCACGGTCCGCTTCGGTGCATGTGATCCCTTGGGGACGGAGGAAAAGGGATTACTTTGGGCTGCGATGACGCCTTTCGAAGCGGCCTCGCCAAAAACTATGCCTAATTACTACGATGAATCCGGCATCCCCGACCACAACAGCTGTTTCTGAAAAAGCGCAAGCTATCTACCTGCGGTTTTGTTGGAGCGAAATTTGTTGTGGTTGGAGGTGGGCGGTTAAACGTAGTAAATAGGCATAGTTTTGAAATGGCACTATATGAGTAGTATCAACTAGGCCGTTATGGAGCAAACAGTCCCCATTTCCGAAACCTATCCGCAACAACGCGCTCTTCGCGACCCTAGCGACCGCTCACGATGCCTCCTGCGCTACACTTAGTCGCACTGTGGCGCTGCCGCGCCGCGCCCGAAACAAGGGAGACCCTCATGAAGAATACTCAGCTGCTGCTGATTAACGATATGTGCGGCTACGGCAAGGTCGCGCTTTCCGCCATGCTGCCGGTGCTGTCGCACATGGGTTACCGTATCCACAATCTGCCGACGGCACTTGTGTCCGACACGCTCAACTACCCCAAGTTCTACATCCACGACACCACCGAGTACGTGCGTCAAAGCCTCGCTATCTGGGAGGAGCTCGGCTTTGAGTTCGACGCCATCTCGACCGGCTTTATCGTGACCGAGGAAGAGACGCGCATCATCTCGGACTTTTGCCACCGCCGTGCGCAAAAGGGCACCAAGGTGTTCGTCGATCCCATCATGGGTGACAACGGCAAGCTCTATGCCGGCGTGCCCGAGTCCACGATTGGCCTCATGCGGCACCTGCTGGAGTGCGCAGACTACGCGGTGCCCAACTACACCGAGGCCTGTCTGCTCGCCGATACGCCTATTGCAGAGCAGATCACGCCCGATGAGGCCCGCGCCCTTGTGGACGCCGTGCGCGAGTTGGGTGCCAAGTCGGTGGTCATTACGAGCGCCGTGGTCAATGGCACGAACGCGGTTATCGGTTACGACCATGTAGCGGGGGAGTACTTCACGATTCCCTTTGAGCTCATTCCGGTCTATTTCCCGGGTACGGGCGACACGTTCTCGGCAGTGCTCGTCGGCCGCGTTATGGCAGGTTGGAGTCTGCAGCGCGCGACGTCCGATGCCATGCGCGTGGTGGCTGAGCTTATCGAGCGCAATGCCGATCAAGAGGACAAGTCGGCCGGCCTGCCCATCGAGGCCTGCTTGGACGTGATCGACCATGAGTAATGCTGGCGAGGGCGGCGTCAAGCCTGCGGGCGAGAACAAGCCGCTCGGCGCGCCGCGTGGCAAGCGTCCGCGTATCCGCGTGAGCTGCGTGGACCAGCTAGGTGCGTGCCGCTGCCACCATGGTCACAAGCCGGGCGACGTTTTTGACTTCGACCGAGACCGCGGCAAGATGTGCGCCATGGCCTGCCATGTGGGCTTTCCCTATATCGATATCCTGCGCTATGGCGGAACCGTGCCTGGCAACGAGCCTGGTACGGCAAAGTTCTGCTGCCCCGAGGTCGACACCCTCAACGTCTGGCTTGCCGAGATCGTCGACGAATAGGTGAGCGTGGATTTTCTCCCGTTTAGAGCGCACTTGAATGCTCAAAGTGGGAGAAAATCCACGCTCATTTTTCATGCGGGAGATTATCCACGCTCGTTTCGCGCCGAAGGCGTGGCCTGTGACCTCGCTTTCCTACAGCTGCTCGAGCATAGCGGCGCAACCGGCGAGCACGTCGCGGTAGGTGGCATCGAAATTGCCGGTGTACCAGGGATCGGCCACGTCGCCGGGGCGCCCGGTCCAATCGAGCAAGCGCGTAATCTTGCCGTCGGGGTCGTCGCCAAAGATGCGACGCAGGCCACGCGTGTTCTCAGCATCCATATAGACAATGTGGTCCCAGTTGCCATACTCTGCTCGACGCGCCTGGCGGGCACGGTGCGCAACGACGGGAATCCCGACTTCGCGCAGCTTGGCGACCGTGCCATGATGCGGCGGGTTGCCGATCTCCTCAGTTGAGGTCGCTGCGGAATCGATGACAAACTCCGCCTCGCGCCCAGCGCGGCGCACGAGCTCGGTAAACACCGACTCAGCCATCGTCGAGCGGCAGATATTCCCATGACAGATAAACAGTACGCGTTGCATATGCGGTTTCCTTTCGATCGCCATCATCGAGCTCGAGTATCGCATCTGTGCTTACGCTCTCGCCCGCTTGCGCTCCCAGCGAGCCAGCTTAATCGTCACCAGCGTGAGCGCCCAGGCCACAAGCGAGAACGCGGCACCAACCGCGCCAACGTAGGCAATGCCAACGCTGCTTACCACGGCGCCGCCCACTGCGGTGCCAAACGAGATGCCGACGTTAAACGCCATGGGCTCAACCGAACTTGCGAGTACCATCGACTTGGGATGGCGGCTGCGTGCCACGTCCATAAAGTGCGTGATGCACGACACCGAGAACAGGTACATGAGCAACGCCAAGCTAAAGACAAAGACCGGCGCGAGCGGCATGGTGCCGCCCACGGCAAACAGCCCGAGTAACGCCGCAGCCTGCAGTACAAACGTCACAAGCAGTGCCTTCATGCCAAAACGCGCGTCGATCCATCCGCCCAAGATGTTCGAGACCAGGCAGAACACGCCGTAGGCCAT
Organism: uncultured Collinsella sp.; assembly: GCA_900540875.1. Taxonomy (GTDB): domain Bacteria; phylum Actinomycetota; class Coriobacteriia; order Coriobacteriales; family Coriobacteriaceae; genus Collinsella. The sequence continues at coordinate 36,563 of UQHT01000007.1, read as the reverse complement.
AAGCGTGGTGCTCGCCTGAACGGTTCCCATACCCAGCACCTGCTCAAGATAAGGCGTCACGTAGCCGTAGAACACATAGACCGAGCCTACGCCAAACAAGAAGATGAGCATGCCGGTGATGATACTCGGTTCGCGCAGCAGACCCGCCTGTTCGCGGAAGGTGGCGGGTTCGTCGGTCTGTCCGGCGCGCGGCATAAACACCACGAGCGCGGCGCAGATCAGAACGGCAAAGGCCAGCGTGCCGTACATGGCAACGTGCCAGTCGAGCGTGTCGGCCACAAACTTGCCGATCGAAGTGACAAAGACCATTGCTACGGAAAACGCACCATATACCACCGAGATGGCAAGCGAAGTTTGCTGCGGGGACAGCAGCTCGGGGATGTACGTCACGCCCACGGCGAGCAGTGCGCCCGAGACGGATCCCAGGACAATGCGCGAGATAAACAGTACCTGGAAGTTGGGCGCCAACGCCATGACCAGATTGCCGAGCACAAAGATAATGCTGTAGCACACGAGCAGCTGGTAACGACGGAAGCGCCCCGTGCTGAGCGCAAGCACCGGCGTCGCGATAGCGTAGACCAATGCAAAAACGCTGATGAGCTGGCCCGCAGTGGCAAGCGATATGCCGAGTTCCGTCGCCAAGTCACTTTCGATGCCGATGACCACGAACTCCGAGCAGCCGAGCGAGAAGCCCAGCAGCACGAGCAGCGCCAGGCAGAGCTTGGTGCGCGCGGGGGAGAGCGCGGCGGCGGTTGACTTACTTTTAGGCGTGGTTGCGGCGGTCAAGGTTGTCACTCCAATGTCGCATGAATAAGCGGGATTCAATCCCTGCAACTCTAACAGAATGTGTCAGGTGCCTGCCCCCTTTGTCGCAGGCTGCGCTTGCCTGTATAGTCGCAATACAGGCGAAGATGGTCTCAGGTACATCGCGGGCGACAGGAGATCCCATGGGTATGCACACGACAAAGGTTGCAGTGGGCGAGGGCAAGTTTGCGCTCGAGGCCCAGCTGACGGTGACACCGCGAGGCATGGCGGTGTACGCCTGCTCGCCGGAGTTCGCGCACCTGGGCGCCACGGCGCAGGCCATTCCGCGCCCCGAGCCCGGCCGCACGGCGACAGTGAGCATCCTGGCTGTTCCGTGCCATCGAGACGAAATTCCGGCGCACGATATCGCGGCGGCGCTGGCCACGCGCTTTGGCGTGCCGGTCGTTGCGAGCACGGGCTTTCATGTTGAACAGGCGAGCGGGGGCGACCTGCAGCGCGTGCTCGACACCACCAAGGAGCTCATCGCCGCGCTCGAGGAGGCCGCAGCCCGCATCCTGCGCGCCGGCTGGGATGAGGGCGGCGCGGGTGCCGAGGTCGTGGCGGTCGATGCCGCGACCGGCGAGGCGCTTGGCCCTGTCGATCGCATCGAGGCACATGCCGGCGAGGGCATCCTGCATCAGGCATTTCTGACGCTTCTGGTCGAGGGCCAGGGCGAGGACGCGCGCCTGCTGCTCTGCCGCCGCAGTCCGCTCAAGCGCCTGTGGGGCGGGGTGCTGGCCGATAGCTGCGCCGGCCATCCGCTCCCCGGGGAAGACGTCGCGGCCGCCACGGCGCGTCGCATCAACGAAGAGCTTGGCATTGCGCGCGAGCCCGACCAGCTCAAGCACCTCGGTCATGTGGTGTACCGCGAGGACCACGGCGACGGCCGCTGCGAGTGCGAATGGTGCGAGGTGTTCGCAGCCCATGTTGAGCCGGGCGAGCTGCATATCAACCAAGAGGAGATCTCGGAAGTGCGCCGCGTGGCTCCGTCCGAGCTCAAAGGCTACCTGCAGGGTCACCCCGAGCAGCTGGCCCCCTGGCTCCGCGAGGCTCTCGGCGACCCATCCATCCGTACGGCCCTCGCTATGTAACAAAGGTACAGTTCCTTTGCCATATCCAAACCGTCACAACATTCGATGAAAATCTCGAAATCGAGGAAAAGCGTCGAATGTTGTGACGGTTTTTGTCCAGGGGATCGCTTCCCATCCAAAAAATCCGCTTGACTGTATTGCCACAACACAGCGCAACGTAAGGGGTGTCCGATAACGGGCGCCCCTTTTTAAGCGGCAACGTGGCCGTGAATCCGGAGCGCCCCCAACAAGAAAGGTGGGGAGATGGAAGCGGAAAAGAAGGCGTTTAAGATCACCAAGCGCGAAATTGGCTTTGTGCTGGGCATCGTTGTCTTTTTGCTGGTGAAGTTTCTTCCTTTGGCGGAGCTGAGTTCGACGGTCGAGCTCACGGTCGGCGGTCAGACCTGTCTGGCGTTGACGCTCGCCACAGTGGTGTTCTGGGCATGTGGCGTGGCGCAGCCGGGCTTTGTGGGCCTGCTCTACTGTGCACTGCTCGTCCTGTTCAAGGTGTGCGTGGACGACACGGGCGCCGCGAGCATCTCGGCGACGGTCGCCTCCACGTTTAGCTCGTGGACCAAGGCAACCATGTGGCTGGTCATCGGCGCCTACCTCATCGCCAGCGCGGTCAAGGAGTCGGGCCTGGGCGAGCGCATCGCCTATGCGTTCATGCTCAAGTTCGTGCGCGACGCCAAGTCGCTCATCATCTCGATCTTCGCGCTCACCTTTGTGCTGTCGCTGCTGATCCCGCATCCGTTCCCCCGCGCCTTCCTCATTCTCGCCGTCGTCTCGGTCATCGCCGAGTCCGCCGGCTACGGTGACGACGACCGCGGCAAGCTCGGCTTCCTCGTGTTTGCCGCTGCCGCCCCGGGCTCCATGTTCTTCCTGACGGGCGACTCCACGCTCAACCCGCTCGTTGCGCAGTACAGCGCCGAGGCCGGCGGCATGAGCCCGTCGTTCGTCGATTGGTTCCTGTACATGAGCGTGCCTATGCTGGTCGCGCTACTGTGCACCCTGTTCCTGGGCCTCTTCCTCTTTAAGCCCAGCAGGGAGCTCGTCTACGATCGCGAGCAGATCGTGGCCAAGCAGGCCGCGCTCGGCAAGCTCTCCGTCAAGGAGATCCGCACCATCGTGTGGCTTGTCATCGCCATCGCGCTGTGGCTCACCGTCTCGGGCGATTACATCGGCTGGGTGACGCTTGCCATCGGCGTCTGCCTCGCCATGCCCATCATCGGCGAGGTTCTCACTCCCGCCAGCTGGAATGCTGTCGACATCAAGTCCCTCATGTTCCTGACGGCCGCCATGGCCGTGGGCTCCGTGGGCGGTGCCACCGGTATGAACGCCTGGATCGCCGATGTTGTGCTTCCCAGCTCCGTGCCCGAGAACATCTTCCTGTTCGCCCTGCTTGTCGCCGCGCTCTCCATGATCATCCACATGTTCATGGGCTCGGTCATGGCCGTGCTCGGTGTGTGCGTGCCGGCGTTCATCAGCTTCGCGGCCGGCTCCAGCGTAAGCCCGCTTGCCGTGGCGCTCATCGTCTTCACGTCCATCAACATCCACTACATCCTGCCGTTCCACAACCTGCCGATCCTTATCGGCGAGGGCAAGGACGCCGGCGGCTACACCTCCAAAGAGGCCATGCGCATGGGCATTCCCCTCACTGCGGTCGTCTTTATCGTCGTGCTGGTCGAGGCCGCCTGGTTCCATCTCTTTGGCCTGATGTAAACGGTCGAGTGCTTGGCTGTAATTAGCCGAGTGCTTGAACTGCGAGTGCCCGAGCGCCCCATCCATGAGCGCCGTGGCCCCACTACGTTCCCCAGCCCGGCGGCACTCCCGCCGCCGGGCACTCTCCCGAAAGGAGCACGCTATGTCCACTACCGATGCTTCCCAGATCCACGACCTGCGCTCCGCGCTCGACTTTTTGCGCGAGATGCCGGGCCAGCTGCTTGAGACCGACACCCAGGTCGATCCCGATGCCGAGGTCTCGGGCGTCTATCGCCACGTCGGTGCCGGCGGCACCGTTATGCGTCCGACCAAAGAGGGTCCGGCGATGGTCTTCAACAACGTCAAGGGCTTTGACGATGCCAAGGTCTGCATCGGCATGCTTGCCAGCCGCAAGCGCGTTGCCGCCCTGCTCGACCTGGACGAGGAGCACCTGGGCCTCGAGATCGGTAAGCGCTTCGAGAACCTGATCGCGCCCGAGCAGATCGCCGAGGGCAAGCATGTCGACTGCCAGGAGGTCGTGTACAAGGCGACCGACGAGGGCTTTGACCTGCGCAAGATCGTTCCCGCTCCCACCAACACCCCCGTCGACGGCGGCCCCTACATCACCATGGGCCTCGCCTACGGCACGAGCCCCGACGGCTCCCAGTCCGACGTGACCATCCACCGCTTCTCCTGCGTCGACAAGGACAAGCTTGCCATGTGGATCACCCCGGGCAGCCGTCACCTGGGCGCGTTCTTCGACGAGTACTGCCAGCGCGGCGAGGACATGCCCATCTCCATCTCCATCGGCCTGGATCCCGCCGTGTACATGTGCTGCGGCTTCGAGGCTCCCACCACGCCGCTCGGCTTCAACGAGCTGCAGATCGCCGGCGCCCTGCGCGGCCGTGCTGTCGAGCTCGCCGACTGCGTCACCGTTCCGCAGAAGTGCATTGCCAATGCCGAGTACGTGCTCGAGGGCTACCTCATGCACGATGAGACCATCAACGAGGACGTCAACGGCCACGGCTACGCCATGCCCGAGTTCCCCGGCTACACCGGTGGCGCCAAGGTCTGCCCGGTGATCAAGATCACCGCCGTCACCACGCGCATCAACCCCATCATGGAGAGCTGCATCGGCCCTTCGCACGAGCACGTGTCCATGGCCGGCATCCCCACCGAGGCTTCCATCTACAAGATGGTCGAGACCGCTATCCCGGGCCGCCTGCTCAACGTCCACGCTGCCCCCTGTGGCGGTGGCAAGTTCGTTGCCATCATGCAGTTCAAGAAGTCGAGCAAAAATGACGAGGGCCGTCAGCGCAACGCCGCCATGCTCGCCTTCTCGGCGTTCTCCGAGCTCAAGCACGTGATCCTGGTCGACGAGGATGTCGACATCTTCGACATGAGCGACGTGATGTGGGCCATGACCACGCGCTTCCAGGCCGACGTGGACCTCATCACCATTCCCGGCTGCCACTGCCACGTGCTCGACCCGTCCAACGACCCTGCGTTCGACCCCACGATTCGCGAGCACGGCATCGCCTGCAAGGCCATCTTCGACTGCACGGTTCCGTTCGACCTCAAGAAGAATTTCATTCGCTCGCAGTTCATGGAGATCGACCAGGACAAGTGGGCCGCAGAGCTCGCCTTCTAGTAAGTCGCCCTGCCGAGTAACAAAGTGAGGAGTTGTCATGCCTGAGTCTTCTGTCCGTCCCCGCCGCATTGTCGTTGGCGTGTCTGGCGCCAGCGGTGCCGCGCTGGGTCTTGAGTGCCTCAAATGCCTGCGCCAGGCAGGTGCCGAGTCGGCGCTTGTCGTCACGCGCGGGGGAGAGATCACCATCGAGCAGGAGCTCGGCATGACGCTCGACGAGTTTGCCACGCATGCCGATGTGGTCTACGACAACAAAAATATCGGCGCCCCCATCGCAAGCGGTACCTATCCGGTCGACGGCATGATCGTGGCGCCCTGCTCCATGAAGACGCTCGCCGGCATCGCGAGCGGCTACAGCGAAAACCTGTTGCTGCGTGCGGCCGACGTGCAGATGAAAGAGCAGCGCCGCCTGGTGCTCATGGTGCGCGAGACGCCCTTCAGCGCCATTCACGTCGATAACATGGCGCGCCTGGCGCGCGTACCGGGCGTCATGCTCATGCCGCCCATGCTCACGTTTTACAACGGCCCCGCCACGCTCGATGACGCGGTGCATCACATCGCCGCCAAGGCGCTCGAGGCCGTCGGCGTGTCATGCGCAAACTATAAGCGCTGGTCATAGGCGCTTTTAGGGTAGGATACGAGAAGTGTTTGAGCCCGCTGCCCCTGTGGGCGGCGGGCTTTGTGCGCTAAAAGGATGTGTCGGGAGGACTTATGCAGACGGGCATGTATGCGATTAGCGAGATGGCGAGCTTGTTTAATGTTTCGCGCCAAACGCTCATCTACTACGACAAGATCGGCCTGTTTAAGCCCGCCGTGGTCAACGAAAAAGGCTACCGTTTCTATTCGCCCACGCAGATCCCGCTCATGCGCCTGATCTGCATGTTGCGCGACCTGGGGCTCGAGCTCGACGAGGTCGACCGCCTGACCTCGACGTTCGACATTGGCGAGATGACCGATCACCTGCGCTCGCGGGTGCAGGCGCTCGATGAACAGATCGCCGGGCTCAAAGCCGAGCGCGCGAGTGTGCAGGAGCGTCTGAGCTTTTACGACGAGGCGGTTTACTGGCGCGAGCGCGAGGGCAAGCCGGAGCTCAAACAGTTTGAGCGCCGCTACGTGGTCTTTGAGGAGTTCCCGGCCGATATCGAGCGCGGCCGCTCGATGCTGCACCCCACGCTCATGCGCGCGATTCTGCGCATGCGTGCGCTGACGGGCACGCGTCCCATGCGCGGTTGGGGCGCCATGCTGCGTCGCGAGGCACTGCATTCCGACGACCCCATTGCCGGCGCCGGCTCCTTTGCCGTGCTACCGCGCGGTGTCGAGGAACTGCTGCCGAGCGACGCTGCCGAGCTGGCAGAGATCGGCATAGAAGTGCTGCCCGAGGGCACATACCTGTGCATGAGCCGCTGGGGCATGCCGTACGAACCCGAGGGCATCCGCGCCGTCGTGGCCTGCATGGACAAGCACGCGCTCCAGCCCGTTGGCAACGCTTTCGACTTTTGCTACCTCGATACCACGAGCTACGACGAGTCCCACCAAGAGGACTTCTGCTGCATCCAAATCCCCGTCGCCCTTCAGATGTGACAAGGGGACAGTCCCTTTGTCACATCCACGCCCATTTCTTAGAAACTTGCAAAATCTGCAAGTTTCTAAGGTGGCATCTTATAAACTTGCAAATAATGCAAGTTTATAAGTTTTCATGTCTGGACGGGCGCTAGGGAGACTCTATGAACATCGTTCGCCGAAGCCGCTATCTTGATCGACTCATTGCTTTTCAGGATACCGACCTCATCAAAATCGTGACGGGTATACGCCGTTGCGGCAAATCCACGTTATTGGACATGATGAGGGAGCACCTGGCGCAGCAGGGGGTGCCGGCAGAGCGTTTGCTGACCTTTAAGATGGAATCTCTAGAGTACGCGGGGGTTACAGATTATCTGACGTTTTATCGCATGGTTCGGGAGCGCGTTGACGGTGTCGATCGCCCCTATCTGTTCTTTGACGAGCTCCAGAATGTCGAGGGTTGGGAAAAGGCGGTCAACTCGCTCCGAGTGGATTTGCCGTGCGACATCTATGTCACGGGCTCCAATGCCTTTATGCTATCGAGCGAGCTTGCAACGCTTATCTCGGGTAGATATATCGAGGTCAAGATGCAGCCCCTCACGTTTGGCGAGTATCTTGATTTTCGCTCGATTGATGCGGTCGTCGCCGAAGGGCTCGGTGAGCGGGTTGAGCTCGTTTCCAAGACGGGCAATCGCCTTAATTCAAATACCGTGCTTGAGCAGTACATAACCTACGGCGGCATGCCGTTTCTGGCTCATGATGAGCCGAGGCGTGAGCTGTGTCGCGACTATATTCGTAGCCTTTACCAGACAATCGTCGCGCGCGATATCTTATTGCGCGCGACGCGTAGGGGTCGCGGGGCTATCACTAAGCGCGATGTTCTCGAGCGGCTCTGTGCGTACCTGGCAGACAACATCTCCAATCAAACCTCGGTCAATAAAATCGTAGGGACGCTCAACGAATCGGCGGGCGGTAAGACCAATGCATCGACGGTGTCGGCATATATTGGCGCTCTGGAAGAGACGTACCTGTTTACCAAAGTAAAAAGGTATGACATCAAGGGGCGGGAGCTTCTTAAGACAGGCGGTAAATATTACATAGCCGATACGGGAATCCGCAGCTATCTTGACGGATATAGAGGTAGCGATAGCGGAAGGATGCTCGAGAACGTTATCTACAACCAGCTTGTCTTTGAAGGGTACGAAGTGTTTTGCGGCCATCTGCGCGCGGGGGAAATCGACTTTGTCGCAATCGGCGAGGGATCGGACCGCAAATATATCCAGGTTACCGAACGGATCGACGCCGAGGCGACGAGAGAACGCGAACTGCGACCGCTCAAGCTAAGCACGCTAGGAAAAATCCCTGATTCGTACGAGAAGATCTTGATTGTCAGGGATGGTGAGCATCCAACAGACATCGACGGCATCAGAATCGTAGGGGCGGCCGATTTCTTGCTGAGAAACAAGATCGCCCACGGCTAAACGCAAAATGTGACAAAGGGACAGCCCCTTTGTCACATTCCGTGCGAGCGGGCGTGCCATCTGGGGGTATAAGGCTGGCAAGTGTTTATTTGCGAGGCTTAAGGGGCGCCCCGTATGGATATCGATAACTTTGAATGGTGGTATAGCGAGGGCGAGGCTCCGGACGAGGAGTGGGACGAGCCCGCGCCGCGTGACGTGTCGAGCGACGAGGACGAGGCCGGCAACGATGCTGCTGTCGAGCCTGACGCCGCCTCCGATGCCGCCGAGCCCCTGACCTTTGAGCAGGCTTGGGCCCAAGCCGAGGCCGATGAAGCTAAGGTCGATGCCACGGCCACACTCGGTGAGCCGGCGGACATGTCCATCTCGCCGGCCAAGATCCCGCAGCCGCGCCATAACATCGACCCCGGCAGTACGGCATCCTTCAGCATTCTCGACGTGCCCTCGCAGGGTGCCCAAGCACCCGCGCCCACACGTCGCCCCGACCTGGCTCGCGAGGAGGACGCGGGCCGTCGCTCTCCGCTCGGCCCCATCCTCATCGCCTTCATGGCCGGCGTTATCGCATGCTCGGTAATTGGAAACGTCTGGAGCCATGTTGAACAACAACGAAAAGACGCCGCCAAGGTCGAGATGTCCGTCGAACAATCGCTCAGCCGCACGCGCTCGGTGCATGTATCGGTCGAGGTCAAGGACGGCGCGACGTGGGACACCGCGCGCGGCGACAGCCAGATGCTCGTCCATATCGTGGGTCGCACGCTCAAGGGGCAAGCGATCGACGAGTACCAATACGTCAATTCCGAAGGTGACGGCATCGAGCTCAAGCCCGGCGACTACGAGCTCACGGTCGATGAGCCGCCCGTCGCCACCGACGGCACGCGTTACCGTGCCTCAAAGCGCATGGTTCCGGTGAGTTTTAATTCACAGGCGCCCGATACGGTCGATAGCACGCCGCAGGGCGGGTTTGACCTTTACGCTATTGCTCAATAACTGCACCTGTCGCTCAACCCCGCCGCCAAGAGTGGGACAATAGCCCTCGACACCGCTGTTTACTATTGGAGGAAGTAGCATGTCCACCGTCACTACCATCAAGCGCGGCGGCCTCACCGCGGCCATCGATTCCATGGGCGCCCAGCTCACGAGCCTTGCCCTCAACGGCAACGAGTATCTGTGGCAGGGCGACCCGGCCTTTTGGGGCAAGCATGCGCCTATCCTGTTCCCCATCGTGGGATCGCTGCGCAACAACATGGCGACATCTGCGGCCGGTACCTGCGAGATGCCGCGCCACGGACTCGCTCGCATCGTCGAGCACAAGTTGGTCGAGGTTTCGGAGGACGGCTCCTCGGTAACGTACGAGATCACTGACACGCCCGAGTCGCTCAAGGCGTTCCCGTTCCAGTTTAAGCTCAACATGACCTATGCCCTGACCGGCGACGCCACGCTCACGCAGACCTTTGCCGTCACCAACACCGGCGACGTGGCCCTGCCGTTCTCGGTGGGCGGTCATCCTGCATTCAACTTGCCCGCCCCCGGTGCCGAAGACGAGGCGTTCGAGGATTACGAGCTGGCGTTTACCGAGGCTTGGACTAACGAGGCCCCCATCATCACGCCCGACGGTCTTATGACGTTCGAGGGCAGCTACAAGGCTCCCGATAACTCGGACGTGCTGCCCATCACGCACCGCAGCTTCGATAACGACGCCATCATGTTCACCGATGCCCCGGGTTCCACGCTCACGTTGCGCGGCCGCAAGTCGGGCCACGGCGTCAAGATCGACTTTGAGGGCTTTAAGTACATCGGCGTGTGGTCTGCCGCCAACGACGCCCCGTTTGTGGCGCTCGAGCCCTGGACCGGCCACACCACCATGGACACCGAGGACGACGTCTTTGAGCACAAGGTCAACACCATTACCTTGGCACCGGGTGAGACGGACGTTCGCAGCTTTAGCGTTACCCTGCTCTAGAGGTTCCGCCGTTCTAACGAACGACGGACCGGTCGACGCTGCGCGCCACCCAGAGCGACAATTTGGCATGAAAAAGGCAAGGCATGACCAGAAGGTCTATGCCTTGCCTTTTTCATGCCAAGTGGTACATGGGGACAGGTTACTTTGTGCCAATCGTCCTCGTGTGTCTATTAATTTTTCGCGCACATGCCGCGCTGCTGGTTGTTGACGTATATCCTGTCTTATTGTCAGCAAAACGAAATTGGGAAGGCACCAGATGCAATCTCGACAACAGCGCGACGCGCATCCACAGCCGGTGTGCAGTCGTCGCATCTTCTTGGGTAGCGCTCTCGCTGCGAGCGCTTCTGTCGTCGCCGGCGCACTTGCCGGCTGCCAGCGTCCCTCCACGCTGGAAGTAGTTCAGCCCACGACGGGCGGCGGTCGCGATGACCTGTCCGATTCCGTTATCGGCAAGGATAAGATCCGCATCGGCATGGAGGCGGCCTACGCCCCGTACAACTGGCAGGTTTCCGAGGCCAGCGAGTTCACGATCCCCATCGATAACGTGCAGGGCGCCTATGCCGATGGCTACGACGTGCAGATCGCCAAGATCGTCTGCAAGGCTCTCGGCGGCGAGCCCGTTGCCGTCAAGCAGAGCTTCTCGGGCCTTATCGACTCGCTCAACAACGGCCAGATTGACCTCATCATCGCCGGCATGAGCGCCACGCCCGAGCGCGAGGAGTCCGTCGGCTTTTCCGATCCGTACTTTATCGGCTACTTTGGCCTGTTCGTAAAAGAGGGCTCGCCCTACCAAAACGCGACCAAGCTCAGTGACTTTAGCGGCGCCACGGTGCTCGGCCAAAAGGACACGATGCTCGATACCGTCATCGACGAGATCCCGGGCGTCGTTCACAAAAATCCGGTCGATTCGGTGCCCACGGTGTTCTCGAACCTGCTGCAGGGCACCTGCGACGCCGTGACCTACAACACCGAAAACGAGAAGGGCTATATGGCCCAAAACCCGGGCGTCGTGCCCATTCGCTTTGCGGAGGGCGAGGGCTTTAAGCAGGAGGTTACGACAAACGTCGGCTGCCGCAAGGGCTCGGACAAGCTGCTCAAACTTATCAATAAGACGCTCAAGGGCGTCAGCCAGGAGGAGCGCGACCAGATGTGGGACGCGTGCCTCGACCGTCAGCCGGCATAGGGAGACAGCATGAAAGCCATCAATCGTCTGGCCTCCTTTATCAAGGCCGACCACCGTTATGTGTATCTAGGCACGAGTGTTATCGCGGCGCTCGGGCTGGCGTTTAGCCAGCGCAACCCCACGCCGCTGAGCTTCCTGGCGCCCACGGGCGTGTTCCAGGACTGCCTCTGGGCGATTCTGTGGGTCTGGATTGTCGTATCGGCGGCAGCGCTTGTCACCAAGTTCATGCATTGGAACGACTATCGCGAAACGTCGCCGTTTGCATCTGAGCGCTTCCGTCGTAGCGCGCGCCTGGGCAGCTATGTCGTCGTTGCCATTGCGGCGATCTTCTTTATCGACCGCTGCGTCATGTCGTTTATCGACCTGGTGCAGGTGAGTATTGTCTCGGACTCCAATCCCAGCGACTTTCTGTCGAGCTTGGTCTACATGACCTACAAGAGCGGTGACTTCTTTATCCGCGGCATCGAGATCACCATCGCGCTTGCCACCTTCGGCACGGTTATCGCCTTCTTCTTGGCGCTGCTCTTTGTGTTCTTGCGTATCCAGACCTTCGATCGCGTTGACAACGACTTGGTGCGTTTCTTTAAGAGCATTGGCCGAGGCTTTGCGACCGTCTATTCCACCGTCGTGCGCGGCACGCCCATGATGGTCCAGGGCTTGCTCATCTATTACGCGGGCTTTACCGTTCTGCGCAGCATGGGCTTCGAGACCGCCCAGGCCAACCAGATCTGGAGTACCTTTACCGCGGGCCTCGTCACCATCTCGCTCAACTCTACTGCCTACATGATGGAGGTCCTGCGCGGTGGCATCGAGTCCATCGACCCCGGCCAGGCCGAGGCAGCGCGCTCGCTGGGTCTGTCGCAGTGGCAGGCCATGCGCAAAGTCGTGTTTCCCCAGGGCATTAAAAACGCGATCCCGGCGCTCACCAACGAGCTCATCATCAACATCAAGGACTCGTCGGTGCTCTCGGTCATCGGCGTGTTCGACCTCATGTACGCCACCACCACCGTCGCCGGCGTGTACTACCGCCAGATGGAGGTCTACTGCGTAGCGCTCGTGGTCTACCTGATCCTGACGTTCGTGGCAGGCCGCCTGCTCGAGGCCTTTGGTCGCCGTCTGGGTGCCGAGGCGCCCCAGACGCTGCCGAGCTCTAACTAGAAGGAGCAACCATGACTCAGAATAACTCCGCGGTCGCAGACGCTTGCGAGCCGCTTATCCGCGTCGAGGGCCTGCGCAAGAGCTTTGGCTCACTCGAGGTGCTCAAGGGCATCGATCTGTCCATCAATCCCGGCGAGGTCGTCACCATCATCGGCGCCTCAGGCTCGGGCAAGTCGACGTTTCTGCGCTGCCTTAACCTGCTCGAGACCCCGGACGCGGGCCACATCTGGTTCCACGGCCAGGATCTTACGGCCGAGCGCTGCAACATCAATAAACTGCGCGAGGACATTGGCATGGTGTTCCAGGGCTTCAACCTGTTCAACAACATGGACGTGCTCGACAACTGTACGCTCGCGCCCGTTATGCTCAAAAAGATGAGCAAGGCCGAGGCCGAAAAGGTCGCGACGGAGCATCTGGCGAGCGTGGGGCTCGAAAAGTTCGCGCACGCCGCCGTGGGCCGCCTGTCCGGTGGTCAAAAACAGCGCGTGGCCATCGCCCGTGCCCTGTGCATGAATCCGCAGATCATGCTGTTCGACGAGCCGACCTCCGCACTCGACCCCGAGATCGTGGGAGAGGTGCTCGAGGTCATGCGCAAGCTCGCAGCCGACGGCATGACCATGGTCGTCGTCACGCACGAGATGGCCTTTGCCCGCACGGTGTCCGACCGCGTGGTCTTTATGGACAAGGGCGTGGTGCTCGAGGATGCGGCACCGGCTGAGCTCTTCGGCAACCCCAAACACCAGCGCACTCGCGAGTTCCTCTCTCGCTATCTCGAGGACAAATAACCGACCGCAAACGCTTACGTTGCAGGGCCGCTCCCGTGGGGGCGGCCTTTGTCATCACAATCGAAAGGATGTCATGGCCGAGGTTTGGCGCTTCTTTGCGCATGAGGATGATTTTGCCGATCTGGACGAGGCCGGCGCGTGCGAGCGCCTGGGCCGCGTGCTGTCGTTTCCGACCGTCTCGAGCATGGATGCCGAGGCGGTGGACTGGCAGCCCTTCGACGACCTGCGCGCCTATATGCAGCAGGCCTGGCCGCACGTGTTTGCGGCGGGCGAGGTCGAGCTTATCGGCCATTCGCTGCTGGTGGCGCTTGCCGGCAGCGATCCGGCTCTTAAGCCCGTTATGCTCATGGGCCACATGGACGTGGTCCCCGTGGTGCCGGGCACCGAGGCCGACTGGACGCATGCTCCCTTTAGCGGACAGGTGGACGACACCTACATTTGGGGTCGCGGCGCTATCGACATGAAAGACCAGGTCGCAGGTATTCTCGAGGCGGTTGAGTATGCGTTGGTGCACGGCTGGGAGCACGAGCGCACCCTGCTGCTGGCTTTTGGCCAGGACGAGGAAACCACGCAGTACGGCGCGGGTGCCATTGGCCGCGTGCTCGAGGAGCGCGGCGTTGAGCTTGAGTACCTGATTGACGAGGGCGACTATCGTATCGTTGAGGCTGCCGAGTACGGCGCAGGCGAGGGTTGGCTTATGCATGCCGACCTTGCCGAGAAGGGCTACGCCGATATCGTGCTCAAGACGAAGAGTGAGGGCGGGCATTCGTCCAACCCCTACGGCGGCACATCGCTCGAGGTACTGAGCCGCGCTATCGCCGCAATCTGCGATATCGAGTGGCCGACGCGTGTGACCGATCTGCTTGCCGCACAGCTTGTCGAGCTGGGGCTCTACACGGCGGATGAGATTGCCGCCAACGGGGGCGCCATTGTCCGCGATTGCCTCGCCAGCAAGAAGCTCTATCCGCTCGTGACCACCACCTGTGCACCGACCCAAATCGAGGGCGGTAGCACCGGTGCTAACGTGATGCCGCAGGATATGTGGGCCAACATTAACTTCCGCATGCTCGAGGGCACGAGCGTGGCCGACGTTGTGGCGCGCTGCCGTGAGGCGGTTGCCGGGGCGGACCTTGCCGGTCGTGTCGAAGTGGAGCTGGGCCCCGGCAGCTCCGAACCCTCGCCGTCCCCGCGCATCGGTGGTCCCGGCCTCGAGGCGGTTCGCTCCATCGCCGCCCGCTATTTCCGCGATCCAAAGGGGACGGAGGAAAACGGATCATCCGAGCCGTTGGCGATTGTCCCCTCGACCGTGATCGGTGCCACCGATGCTGCCAACTACCAGCGCATTTGCCCCGAGTGCATTCGCTTCTCTGCCTTTGTGGTAGACGATGACGAGTGCGATCGCGGCGTCCATGGCACTAACGAGCGCATCACCCGCCGCGCCTACCTCCAGGGCGTACGCTTCCTCATCGCCCTACTCCACACGCTCTAGAATCTGACAAAGGGACTCTCCCTTTGTCGGATTCCGTGCGGGTTATATGCAGGTTTGCCTGCGCACGCTATCATGTATGGGTTAGACCGCAACTATGTACCCCGTACGCGAAGGGATGCGCATGTATCTGAAGATCGACATGCTCTAGCTGGACTTACCCCCGCAATGGCGCCGTGCGCCCCATCAATTCTGCCGATTTTCACCTTCACGCATATAAAGGAGTCCCGTCATGCGCGACAAGCTCGAAAAGATCATCAAGGCCTACGAGGAGCTCGAGAAAAAGCTTTCCGACCCGGCCGTCGCCTCCGATATCAAGGAGTTCACGCGTCTCAACAAGGAGTACGCGCACCAGTCCGACCTCATCGCTGCCTCGCGCGAGTACATCGGCGCGCTCGATGACATCGAGGCCGCCAAGGAAATGCTCCACGATACTACCGATGCCGATGAGAAGGAGATGCTCCAGATGGACATCTCCGAAAACGAGGCCAAGCTTCCCCAGCTCGAGGAAGACATTAAGTACATGCTCATCCCGAGCGACCCCAACGACGACAAGAACACCATCGTCGAGATTCGCTCCGCCGCTGGTGGCGACGAGGCGGCCATCTTTGCCGGCGATCTGTACAAGATGTATCAGCGCTTCTGCGAGTCGCGCGGCTGGAAGACCACCGTGCTCGACTCCAGCCCCAGCGAGGCCGGCGGCTTTAAGTCCATCGAGTTCAAGGTCGAGGGCGACCGCGTCTACTCCGTCATGAAGTTCGAGTCCGGCGTGCACCGCGTCCAGCGCGTTCCCAAGACCGAGTCCCAGGGCCGTATCCAGACCTCCACGGCGACCGTCGCCGTACTTCCCGAGGCCGAGGAGATCGACGTTCAGATCAACCAGTCCGACCTGCGCATCGATACCTACTGTGCCTCCGGCCCTGGCGGTCAGTGCGTTAACACCACCTACTCCGCCGTGCGCATCACCCACCTGCCCACCAACACCGTGGTGCAGTCGCAGGAACAGCGCTCCCAGATCCAGAACCGCGAAGTCTGCATGCAGATGCTGCGCGCCCGTCTGTACGAGATGGAGCTCGAGAAGCAGCAGGCGGAGCTCGGTGCCGAGCGCCAGAGCCAGATCGGCCACGGCAACCGTTCCGAGAAGATCCGTACCTACAACCAGCCCCAGGACCGCGTGACCGATCACCGCATCGGCTTCAACTCCACCTACAACGGCGTCCTCCTGGGCGACCAGCTCGGCACCGTCATCGAGGCGCTCGCCGCCGCCGAGCGTGCCGAGAAGCTGGCACAGGCAGTCTAAGTTCCGCCGTTCTACCGAACGGCGGACCAGCCGACGCTGCGCGCCGTCCAGAGCGACAATTTGTCATTCAAAAGGCAAGGCATGACCAGAAGGTCTATGCCTTGCCTTTTTCATGCCAACTTGTTCGCTCTGGACGTCGCTCGCTGACATTGCCAAAACATTGGCGTTTCCTTGGTTGTCAAATGATCCGTAGGGAGTCATTGGTGACATTGCCTTGATATTTTATTCAGTCGGCTGTTATGGCATTTGAGCTGCTTACCTGCTTAAGGTAATTGACGGCATAAGTCCGCTATCGAAAATATTGCTCGAAAAATCGTCCAAGAAGTCGCGGGGCGATTTTTGACGCGTCGCGCGTCAAGCGATGTGGCAAGTTTTTGGTTAGATATTGGTCAGTTTTGGGGCAACCTTGCCAAAAACTTGACGGATGCAGATTTAGACGTCGACGAATGAACACTTCGGGCAGGCTCCAAGCAAAAATCTGGGCTGATTCTCGATAATCGCCTTCAATCGTCCCTTGCCAAGCGCTGGCCTCGCGTACAATCTGCTCCGACATTCGCGCGCCGCCCGGCGCTTAAGAGGGGAGGACCCCATGGCAAACGAGATCTGGACCATCAAGCGTTGTCTCGAGTGGACCAAGGAGTACCTGGCCGAGCGCGGCGAGGAGCACCCCCGTCTTTCTGCCGAGTGGCTGCTGTGCGCCGCCACGGGCCTGGCGCGCATTGACCTATATATGCGTATGGACGAGACGCTTAACGCGGCCCAGCTCGAGACCATGCATGCGGCCGTTGTCCGCCGCGCTAAGGGCGAGCCGCTGCAATACATCACGGGCAGCACGCAGTTTCGCATGATCGACGTCGCGTGCGCCCCCGGTGTGCTCATTCCGCGCCCCGAGACCGAGATGCTCGTCGAGGAAGTCCTCAATTATCTGGATGCCGAGGTGCTGAGCCCCGAGGCTGCTGCCCGTCAGCGTGTTGAGCTGCCTTGGAACGATGAGGTCGAGGAGGCACGCAAGGCCGAGGCCGCGCTGGCAGACGAACGGGCGACTGCCGAGCGCCGTGCCGCTAACCTGACGGCTGCCGATGAGGCGGCGCTAGGCGGCGACGTACTGGGCAGTCGTGCCTATGCCGAGGAGCTGGCCGACCGCGAGGCCGAGGAAGCCGCCGCGCAGGCGGCAGAAGCCGAAGCGGCAGAAGCAGAGGCCATGGAAACCCCCGAGCCCGAGCTCGACGAATACGGCATCGCCATTGAGGACAACGACCAACAGGCGACTCCCGCGCAAGATGCCGCCGAGGCCAACGTATCTGCCCCAGCCGAGCCCCGCACTGCCCGCGTTCTCGAGGTCGGCTGCGGCACGGGCTGCATTTCGCTCTCCCTTGCCTGGGAGCGCCGCGGCCACGTTACCTGCACTGCTACCGATATCGAGCCGCGCGCCATCGATCTGGCCACCAAAAACCGTGATGCGCTTGGCTTCACGTCCGACGAGGTCGCCTTCAGCCTCACAAACCTGGTGAGTTCCATTCCCCGCGAAGAGTGGGGCACCTTTGATGTGCTCGTCTCCAACCCACCTTACATCCCGACCGACGTCATGCGCTCGCTGCCGCATGAGGTCAAGGACTTTGAGCCCGATCTGGCGCTCGAGGGCGGTGCCGACGGTCTCGATATCTTCCGCCGCCTGCTCAACGCGGCGCCCTACATGCTGCGTGCCGGCGGCCTGTTTGCCTGCGAGCTCTACGAGGGCGCGCTCGACGCCGCGGCCGAGCTCTGTCGTCAAGCAGGCCTTTCGGACGTGCGTATCGTCCACGACCTCACCGATCGCCCCCGCATTGTCCGAGCCATCGTCACCGAGCCCAAGCAACGCCAGTAATATTTATTAACTGGTTAGCAAAAATTATAAAGTAGTTTATAATTAGGACGGCTGAAAGAGGTCGGCCCATGCAACCTCCTACCTTTCGGGAAATCATTGCCCTACTCAAGCACGATGGATTCGTGAAGGTCGCGCAAGTCGGTAGTCATGCTAAGTATGTTTCTGGTGACCGCGTTGTCACCGTGAACGGCTCTGGTGGTGATCGACCAAAGAAGGGCACGTGGGCAAGTATTCGTCGCCAAGCTGGATGGTAGTTGGAGGCAAAATGAGGCAGCGATTTACCTATGACTGCGTTCTCATAAAAGAAGACGATGGTTACTGCGCTAGCTTCCCGCAGATTCCCGGCGCCTTTGCCGATGGCGATACGCGCGAAGAAGCGATTGCCCATGCCACCGAGGCACTGATGGCGTTTTTGGCCGACGACCTCAACAACGGTTTGACTCCGGCAGGGTACGAACGCTCGGCCGAGGTCGTGGCCCTTTCAGTCGAAATCGACCACGAGGACGCTCGGGAAGCGGCGTGCCGAACATTTAAAGACGCAGCGCTGGACCTCAAAGTCTCCGCTCCGCGGATTACCGCGCTGGTCAAAGCCGGAAAGCTCGATGTTGAACTCGTCGACGGCCGTCGGATGATAACGATAGACAGCATCGAGCGTTACGCCGCCCAAGAACGTCACGCCGGCAGGCCAAAGAAGTTCGTCGCAGTCCAATAACCCCCTCACTTTCACCGACTACTAGAGCCGCTCACCAAACCAACATGCGCTCTGGGCAAATAGGTTGAACGTTTCGTGCGAGAATGCCCCACAGTAAACAAACTTGCACCAGAGCGTAAGGGGCTGGCATACACATGCAGACGGTCTATCGGGTATACGAGGGAACGCGCGAGCCGCATCGGCTTGCCGTCGAGCGCACGGCCGAGGTGCTCGGCCGCGGCGGCCTGGCTTTGATCCCGACCGAGACCGTCTACGGTGTCGCTGTGGCAGTCAACGCCTTCTCGGACGCCGTGCCCCAAGATACAAGCGAATTCCCATCGTGGCCGCGCGATCCGCAGGCTGCCGTCAATGGCGCCGCAGTTCCTGCACTCGGCACCGGCTATCGCCGTATCTTCACTCTCAAGCAACGTGAACTCACGCAAACCGTCGCTTGGCTGGTCGATGGCGTCGAAGCACTCGACCGCTATGGCGTGGATATCCCGGAAGATGCCCGCATACTCGCGCGACGATGCTGGCCGGGAGCCCTGACTATCGTGGTCAAGGCAGCCCCCTGCGTGCCGACCTTTATGCGCGCTGCCGACGACACGGTGGCACTTCGCGCTTCGGCCTCGCCCGTGGTGCAGGCGCTCATTCGCGCCTGTGGCAGCCCCCTTGCCTGCACCAGCGCCAACACGCATGGCGCGCCCGCGCCGGCAAGTTTTATCACGGTGGAGGGTCGCATCCTGGAGGGGGTCGATGTTGCCGTCGACGCCGGTGAGACCCCGTGTCGCGACGCCTCGACCATCGTGTCGTTTCAGCACGGCGAGCTCCAGATCCTGCGCCAAGGCGCACTTCCCGCATCAGAGATCGAACGGGTCCTGTCCGACCCGATGCAATAGAAAGGTTTAAGCGATGTCGTTGAATCTGGGCAGCCTGGGCATGGAAGATGCCTCGTTTGACTTTGGCGGTTCCTACATCATGGCGCTCGACTGCGGCACCACCTCGGTACTTGCGACCATCGTCGACGAGTACGGATGCATCGTCGCGCAGGCACGTCGCAGCGTCAAAACCAGCTTCCCGCGTCCCGGCTGGGTGGAGCAAGACCCCATGGCGGTCCTTGCTAGCCAGATCGCCGTCATGATGGAAGTCCAGTTTAAGAGCGGTATCCACTCCGACCGCATTGCTGCCATCGGCATCTCCAACCAGCGCGAGACCACGGTGGTCTGGGATCGCGTGAGCGGTCAGCCGATCTATAACGCTATCGTATGGCAGTGCCGCCGTACCGCACCTTTGATCGACGAGCTTGTCGAGCAGGGCGCAGAAGGGCTGGTGCGCTCCCGCACGGGACTCACGCTCGACCCGTATTTCTCGGCCTCCAAGGTGCAGTGGATTCTCGACAACGTCGACGGCGCACGCGAAAGCGCGGCGGCGGGCGACCTCATGTTTGGCACCATCGACACCTGGCTCATCTACAACCTCACCGGCGGCCAGGTCTTTGCCACCGACTACACCAATGCCAGCCGCACGGCACTCTTTAATATCCATACGCTCGATTGGGACGACGACCTGCTGGCACTCTTTGACGTTCCACGTTCCATGATGCCCGAGGTTCGCTGGAGCTCGGGCGACTACGGCCGCGTCGCGAGCGACATCATGACCAACATGCCGCCCATCATGGGCGTGGCGGGTGACCAACAGGCGTCGCTGTTCGGCCACTGCTGTTTCCGTCCCGGCCAGACCAAAAACACCTATGGCACGGGTTGCTTTATGCTCATGAACACCGGCGACGAGATTGTCGAATCCAAGAATGGCCTGGTCTCCACCATCGGTATCGCTGCGGACGGCAAAGTCAGCTATGCGCTCGAGGGCTCTATTTTTGCCGCCGGCTCAACGATGAACTGGCTTCGCAACAACATGGGCATCATCTCGAGCGTGAGCGAGTCGGCACAACTCGCCGCTTCGATTAGCGACAACGAGGGCTGCTACTTCGTTCCGGCCTTTGCGGGTTTGGGTGCTCCCTGGTGGGACCCGCATGCTCGCGGTATCGTGTGCGGTCTGACCGGCGCCTCGAGCCGTGCGACCATCGTACGTGCCGCCTGCGAATCCATGGCATATCAGAGCTACGACGTGCTGCGTGCCATGGAGCAGGACGTGGGTCTTTCGATCGAGCGCCTGTCCGTCGATGGCGGCGCCTCGCGCAACGAGTTCATCATGCAGTTCCAGGCAGACCTGCTGGATATCCCTGTACTGCAATGCGAGTCGGTGGAGACTACGGCAATCGGCGCCGCTTATCTGGCGGGCCTCGCGGTTGGGTATTGGGAGGATCTGGAGGAGCTGGAGCAAAACGCCCAGATCGTCAAGACGTTCCATCCCCATATGTCCGTTGAACGTCGCGAGCGCAACCTGGACGGTTGGCACGATGCGGTCAAGCGTTCGCTCAGCACCGCTCAGTAGGGCTGTGACGGGGCACTCGATACAACAAACCGCTAAACTTATGCACGGCGCGTGGCAACAGCATCGCGGCGTGCCTTGTCAGCAAGGCCATCTTCCGGCCGCAACGAAAGGGGCAAGACCCATGACCGTTACCTACGATACGTCCCGCGTGACGCTTGTCGATCATCCGCTCGTCCAGCATAAGCTGTCGATCCTGCGCGACAAGGAGACCGGCACCAACCAGTTCCGTCAGCTCGTGCGCGAGCTCGCGCTTTTTGACGGCTACGAGGCCATGCGCGACCTGCCCATGGAGGATGTCGAAGTCGAGACTCCCATCACCACCGCCACGTTTAAGCAGCTTGCCGGCAAGAAGCTCGCCATCGTCCCCATCCTGCGCGCGGGCCTTGGCATGGTCGACGGCATCCTCGACCTGGTGCCCTCTGCCCGCGTGGGCCACATTGGCATGGAGCGCGACGAGGTCACCCACGAACCGCATGAGTATTACTGCAAGATGCCCAAGGATATCGACCAGCGTATCTGCCTGGTTGTCGACCCCATGCTCGCCACGGGCGGTTCGGCCGAGATGGCTATCAGCTACCTGCGCGAGCGCGGTGTCAAGGACATCCGCATGCTGTGCATCGTCGCGGCCCCCGAGGGCCTCAAGTCGCTGACCGAGAAAGATCCTGACGTACATATTTATACGTGCGCCATCGATGACCATCTCAACGAGGCCGCCTACATCGTTCCCGGCCTGGGCGACGCCGGCGACCGCATCTACGGCACGCTCTAGTCGCTGGGCTAAACGGCCGCGGCTGCAAATACGAAGAAACGGTGCGCGCGGACGAACAAAAGGCGACCGCGCGCACTCCTGTTAACGGACGTTTTGCCCTGCAGGGTTCGAGAAAAACGTATTACCGTACCTGCGGCATAAAGAAGGTCTTAAGAAAACGAACAGGTGCGTATTAACCGATGCTTTTTCGGTTGTACTTTAGCGATTGGCTCGTACAATAGTCACCAATGTTTGGCGGGAACTGTTCTGTGAAGCGTTAAAAAGGAAAGTGAGGACGCCAGTGTTTCAGATAGCCGATCTGCTCGCTATCGTTGCAGGCGCCATCGCGGGCGCAATTGCCTTCCTTCCCTTTGTCTTTACGCTCAAGCCGGTTCTTGACGATAAACAGAATGCGGACATGCTCAAGGGTATGGTGAGTCTGGCGGTCTCGGCAATCGCCCTGCTCGTCTTTACCTTGGTTGTGTTTGTGTTGTTCGGAGAGGCATTTCGCATGTTCCTCCTGGGCGAGGCGATCGGCTTCGTGGCCTTTATGGCTGCCTGCACGGTTCGTGTCGTCAAGGCGCTGCGAGATCCTCATGAGGTCGAAAGGTAAGTCGTGGAAATTTTTGAAAAGCTGCCTGATGAGATTAATCATCTGGTCAGCGAGTTCAGCTCCACCCCTGTCGTGGGCGATCTGAGCTGCGGCATCACGCAGTACTCGTTTTGGCTGATCGTCTCCACGATCGTGCTCCTGATCGTCCTGGCCGTGTTCAAGAAGAAGCAGACCCTGGTCCCCAAGGGCTTCTTCGTCAACGGTTTCGAGTACATCATCGAGTACGTCGAGAACGATATCGGCAAGGGCGTCGTGGGTGAGAACTGGAAGAAGCACTTCCCGTTCCTGTGCTCGCTTTTCCTGTTCATCCTGATCAATAACATGATCGGCCTGATTCCGGGAATGAAGCCCGGCACCGGCGCAATCGGCTCCACCGCCGCGCTCGCCATCTTCGCCTTCGTGTACTTCATCTACTACGGATGCAAGGCTCACGGCGTGATCGGCTACATCAAGAGCCTCGCCCCGCAGGGCGTGAGCTTCCCGATGAACGTGCTCGTGTGGGTCGTCGAGCTCTTCTCGACCTTCCTGCGCCTCATCACGCTCGCCGTCCGTCTGTTCTGCAACATGTTCGCAGGACACGTGGTCATGGGCTCGTTCGCCATCATGGCGAGCATGTTCATGCAGCCGCTGCTTCAGCAGGTTTCCGCGGCGCACGCCGTCGGCGCCCTGCCTTCGCTGGCCTGGCTTGCCATCCTCATCCTGATCTATGCGATCGAGCTTGTGGTCGGCGCCATCCAGGCTTACGTCTTCACGGTCCTTACCGCCGTGTATGTCTCCGAGGCAGAGGAGGTCGCAGAGGAGGAGTAGTCTTCCGTTCGCGCCTTAAAGGTAAGGCAATTCGTTAAACCGCCGGTGCCCGTACCCATGGAGCCCGGCAGTTATAAAAAGGTTATCCTGCGTGAAATAAGACACGCACGACAAAGGAGGAATCGTGGGAGTTATCGGTTACGGTCTCGGTGTTATCGGCGCTGGTCTTGCTATCGGCCTGTCTGCTCTGGGTGCTACGGGTGCTATGGCCCGTCAGCCTGAGGTCCAGGGCCGCGTGTTCACCGTCTTCATCATGGGCTCCGCCTTCGGCGAGGCTCTGGCTCTGATCGGCTTCGTTGTCGCGCTGATCGTTAAATAGCACGGAGCGTCAAGTATGAATCTTTCATCCCAGAAGAGCGCGATCGCACTCTCCGCGTCCGCGGCCGCGCTGCTCATGCCGGTTTCCGCGTTCGCCGAGGACGGCGCTGCCGGTGCGGACATCCTCATCCCTAAGATGGCGGAGTTCATCCCAGCGCTTATCGCCTTCCTGATTATCTGGATCGTGCTGGCCAAGGTCGCCCTGCCGGGCATCATGAAAACCATGGAGGAGCGCGGCAAGAAGATCGAGGAGAGCCTCGACGAGGCCGAGAAGACCAAGCAGGAGGCTATCGCCAAGCGCGCTGAGTCCGACTCGATCGTCACCGACGCCCGTCGTCAGGCTGCCGACATCGTTCTCGAGGCCCGTAAGGACGCCGAGTCCGAGCGCGCCCGTATCATCGAGGCTGCTCACAAGGAGGCCGAGGAGATCATCGCCAAGGCCCATACGACCGTCGAGGACGAGCGCAAGTCCATTTACGCCGGTGCCGCGAGCTCCATCGCCGACCTGTCCGTTGCCGTCGCCACCAAGATCGTGGGCGAGGCACTCGAGGACGATGCCGAGCAGAAGAAGCTCATCGAGCGCTACATCCAGGAAGCAGGTAGCCTGAATGCCGACTAGCCGCTATCAGGACAAGGTGCTCGAGACCTACGCGCGCTCCCTTCTGGAAGCCGCTAAGGCCGAGAACCATGTGTTCGAGGACCTCGAGATGATCGAACGCTTGGCTTCTGCCAGCCCCGAGATCATCGCCGTGCTCGACACCATGTCCAAGCGCGACCAGCTCGACCTTCTTCCCAAGGTGGCAGCTGCCTTTAAGTATGTTGCCGAGGAAGACGAGGATGTAGTGGGCGTGACCGTCACCACGGCGATCCCGCTCGACGACGAGCTGCGTCAAACCATCACTAAGAAATGCGAGCAGGACTTCGGCCGCAAGGTATTCCTTATCGAGCGGGTCGACCCGTCTATCGTGGGCGGCCTGGTGCTCGAGGCCCGCGGCGAGCGTCGTGATATTTCCGTCAAGACGCAGCTGCGCATCGCGCAGGAGACCCTCGCAAACTCTGCTAATTCGTACGGAGGTGAAGCCTAATGTCCGAAACCCTCAATGCCCAGGATATCGCCAAGAAACTGCAGGAGCAGCTCACGAGCCTCTCCGCGACGGTCGATACGCATGAGGTTTCAACGGTCGACGAGGTAGGCGACGGCATCGCGCGCGTCTCCGGCCTCAAGAGCGCCATGGCAGGCGAGCTTCTGGAGTTCAAGAGCTCCGATACCGGTGAGACCGTCTTCGGCCTTGCCCAGAACCTTGACCGTGACGAGGTCGGCGCCGTTCTGTTCGGTGCCGTCGACTCCATCAAGGAAGGCGACGAGTGCCGCACCACTGGCCGCATTATGGATATCCCCGTGAGCCGTGCCATGCTCGGCCGCGTCGTCAATCCGCTCGGCCAGCCCATCGACGGCCTGGGCGACATCGTCGCCACGCACCGTCGCCCCATCGAGTTCAAGGCTCCCGGCGTCATCGATCGTACCCCGGTGTGCGAGCCGGTTCAGACCGGTCTGCTCGCTATCGACTCCATGGTGCCTATTGGCCGCGGTCAGCGTGAGCTCATTATCGGCGACCGTAAGACCGGTAAGACCGCCATCGCCATCGACGCTATCCTCAACCAGCGCGGCAAGGGCATGGTCTGCATCTATGTCGCCATCGGCCAGAAGGCCTCCACGGTTGCCAACATCCGCGAGACCCTCGCTCAGCACGGTGCGCTCGACTACACCATCATCGTTTCGGCCACCGCTGCCGATTCCGCCCCTATGCAGTACATCGCGCCTATGGCCGGTGCCGCTATCGGCGAGTTCTTCATGTACAACGGCGAGGACGGCAAGCCCGCCAGCGAGACCAACCCCGGCGGCCACGTGCTCGTCATCTACGACGACCTGTCCAAGCAGGCTGTGGCCTACCGTCAGATGTCGCTGACGCTGCATCGTCCGCCCGGACGCGAGGCCTATCCTGGCGACATCTTCTACCTGCACTCTCGTCTGCTCGAGCGTGCCGTCAAGATGTCCAAGAAGAACGGTTACGGCTCCATGACGGCACTGCCGATCATCGAGACCCAGGACGGCGACGTCTCGGCCTACATTCCGACCAACGTCATTTCCATTACCGATGGTCAGATCTACCTGCAGTCCGAGCTCTTCTTCCAGGGTCAGCGCCCGGCAGTCGACGTGGGCATCTCCGTGTCCCGCGTCGGTGGCGACGCTCAGACCAAGGCTATGAAGCAGGTTGCCGGCAACCTTCGCCTGGACCTCGCTTCGTACCAGGAGCTCGCTGGCTTTACGCAGTTCGGCTCCGACCTCGACGAGGCTACTCAGAAGCAGCTGACCCATGGTGCTCGCATGACCGAGCTCCTGAAGCAGCCGCGTTACAAGCCGTTTGAGGTTGGCGAGCAGATCGTTACGCTGTTCGCTGGCAACGAGGGCTTCCTGGATGACCTGGAGATCGCCGACGTGCTGCCCTTCCGTGCCGAGCTCATCGAGTACATGGACAATGGCTTTGGTTCGCTGCTCGACAAGGTTCGCGCCAAGAAGATCGATGATGACACCAAGGCTGAGCTCTTGCGCGTCATCGGCGACTTCAAGCAGCAGTTCATGGCCAAGCACCATTCGGATGTTTCTGGATCAGAGGAGAACTAAGCCCCATGGCCAACCTTCGCGACATTAAGAAGCGAATCTCCTCGGTTACCACGACCAAGCAGATCACGCGCACGATGGAGATGGTCTCTACGGCCAAGATCCGTCGTGCCCTCGATCGCTCCAAGCAGGCCGAGCCCTATAAGGAGGCGCTGACCGACGTCATGTTGACGGTCGCCGGCGACGCCTCCTGTTCGGGCACCGATCCCATGCTGCAGAAGCATGAGAGCGTCAAGCATGGCCTGATTGTCGTTATTGCCTCGGACCGCGGCCTTGCCGGCGGTTTCAATACGACGGTGGAGCGCACGGCCGAAAAGCTCGCCGCTTCTTGGGCGAACGACGGCATCGAGTGCGAGATCATCGCGTGTGGGCGCAAACCGGCCACGTATTTCCGTGACCGCGCAAACGTCGTCATGCACTTTGAGGGCAACTCCTCTGAGCCCGATTTCAATCAGGCCCGCATGATCTCCTCTCATATCTGCGATGCGTATCGTGCCGGTGAGCTTGACCGTGTCGAGCTTGTCTACCACCACGCCAAGAACCGCGTGGATCAGGAGCTTCGCGTCGAGCATCTGTTGCCGCTCGACCCCGAGATGATCGCTATGGCCCACGGTCCGCGTAAGAACGAGACCGACGCCCCTAAGCGCATCTCGTCCACGTTCGAGTTCGTGCCCTCTCCCGAGCATGTTCTCGGCAAGCTTGTGCCGTCTTATATCCTGACGGTCATCTACCAGGCCCTGATCGATTCGGCGGCTGCCGAGCAGGGTGCACGCCGCAAGGCCATGCACTCCGCGACGGAAAACGCCACCGCGATCATCTCGACCCTTACCCGCACGTATAGTCGCGT
The DNA here is from genome assembly GCA_900540875.1 of uncultured Collinsella sp. Taxonomy (GTDB): domain Bacteria; phylum Actinomycetota; class Coriobacteriia; order Coriobacteriales; family Coriobacteriaceae; genus Collinsella. The sequence continues at coordinate 9,408 of UQHT01000007.1, read as the reverse complement.
GCGCCAGGCTTCGATCACGACCGAGATTAACGAGATCGTCGGCGGAGCCTCAGCATTGGAGGAACAGTAATGGCTAATAACACCGTAAAGCTTGCGGTCGAGGAAGCCACCAAGAAGACGACTGCCGGTGATGGTCGCATCGTGCGAATCATCGGCCCTGTCGTCGACGTCAAGTTTGACGGCGCGGTGCCCCCGATCTACAACGCGCTCACGGTCGAGGCCGAGACCCCGATCGGTCATCTGAGCACGATCCTCGAGGTCGAGAGCCAGCTTCCGGGCGGCGTCGTCCGCACGGTCGCCATGTCCTCGACCGACGGCCTGCAGCGCGGCCTCATCGCCACCGATACCGGTGAGCCCATGAAGATGCCCGTTGGTCCCAAGACGCTCGGTCGCATTTGGAACGTCATGGGCAAGCCCGTCGACGGCAAGCCCATGCCCGAGGTGGAGGAGTTCTACCCCATCCACCATGCAGCGCCCCGCTTTGACGAGCTCACCACCAAGACCGAGATCTTCGAGACCGGCATCAAGGCCGTCGACCTGCTCGAGCCCTACATCCGTGGCGGCAAGACCGGCCTGTTCGGCGGCGCCGGCGTTGGCAAGACCGTTCTGATTCAGGAGCTCATCAACAACCTCGCCCAGGAGCACGGCGGCACCTCGGTGTTCACCGGCGTCGGCGAGCGTACCCGCGAGGGCACCGACCTTTATCTCGAGATGAGCGAGTCTGGCGTTATCGACAAGACCTGCTTGGTCTATGGTCAGATGAACGAGCCGCCCGGAGCGCGTCTGCGCATCGGTCTGGCCGGCCTTACCACCGCTGAGTACTTCCGCGATCGCGGCCAGGACGTTCTGCTGTTCATCGACAACATCTTCCGCTTCTCCCAGGCGGGTTCCGAGGTTTCCGCACTGCTGGGCCGTATGCCGTCCGCCGTTGGTTACCAGCCCACGCTGGCAACCGAGATGGGCGACCTCCAGGAGCGCATTACCTCGACCAAGACGGGCTCCATTACCTCCGTCCAGGCTGTCTACGTCCCCGCAGACGACCTGACCGACCCGGCGCCTGCCACGACGTTTACTCACCTCGATGCCACCACGGTTCTTTCGCGTAGCATTTCGTCGCTCGGCCTGTTCCCGGCTATCGACCCGCTTGCGTCTTCCTCCGACGCTCTCGATCCCTCGATCGTCGGCGAGGAGCACTACCGTGTCGCCGTCAAGGTCCAGGAGCTCCTGCAGGAGTACTCCGACCTTCAGGACATCATCGCCATTCTGGGTATGGACGAGCTGTCCGAGGAGCAGCGCCTTACGGTCAACCGTGCCCGTAAGATTCAGCAGTTCCTCTCGCAGTCCTTCCACGTCGCCGAGAAGTTCACCGGCAACCCCGGTGTCTACGTCCGCGTCGAGGATACCGTCCGCTCTTTTGCCGAGATTGTCGACGGCAAGGCCGATGACCTGCCCGAGCAGGCTTTCCGCTATGCTTCCACGATTGAGGACGTGCGCGAGCGCGCCCGCAAGATGGGGGAGAAGTAGGTTATGCGTATCCGCATCGTGTGCCCCGTGAGCTGCGCCTATGAGGGCGACGCTGCGTTTGTGTCGATTCCGTCCACGGATGGCGAGTTTGGCGTCCTGCCTGCTCACTCCAGCGAGATCTGCACGATCGACCGCGGTTACGTTCGCGTTTCCGATAAGGCCATGGGCACTGTCGACCACACGTTTGCCGTGGCCGGCGGCTATGCCCAGGTTGCGGACGATGTCGTGACCGTTCTCGCCGAGCGCGCTTGCGATTTGGCGACCGTCGATGCCGACAAGCTTAAAGCTGATATTCAAGGTTTTGAAGAGAAGCTGGGTAATTTGTCGGAGGATGATGCACGCCGCGCCTACCTCTATAATGAAATCGCATGGTGTAAGCTCAAGCTTGCCCAATAGTCAAACGATTTAGCGTTCGACCATTTGCGAACACATCATGCCCGGGATGGCCCAGCCACCCCGGGCATGCTTTTTGAAAGGGTAGACCTTGGATATTATCCGCGTTGAGGGTGGCCACGCCATCGGAGGCTCCGTGCCCGTCTCGGGCGCCAAGAATTCCGCGCTCAAACTCATGGCGGCAACGCTTCTGGCGCCGGGCAAGACGACGCTGCAGAACGTGCCCGATATTTCCGATGTCCACGTGATGGGCAAGGTGCTCAAGGGCATGGGCGCTACGATCGATGTTCTCGACGAGCACACGCTCGAGATTGATACCTCTCAGGTCGATTCATGGGAGGCCCCCTACGAGCTCGTTGCCAAGATGCGCGCTTCCACCGCCGTCATGGGACCCCTGCTGGGCCGCTTCCATCGCGCCAAAATTGCCATGCCGGGCGGCTGCAACCTGGGTGCTCGCAAGATCGATATGCATATTCTTGGTCTTGAGGCCCTGGGCGTTGAGTTCGATACCGCCCACGGTTACATCAACGCTAATGCGCCCCAAGGTCTGCGCGGTACCACCGTCACGCTCGAGTTCGCCAGCGTCGGTGCGACCGAGAACCTCATCATGGCCTCTGTGCGCGCACAGGGCACCACGGTTATCGACAATGCCGCCCGCGAGCCCGAGATCGTCGATCTCGCTAACATGCTCAACGAGATGGGCGCCAAGATTGTTGGCGCCGGTACGCCCGTCGTGACTATCGAAGGCGTGGAAGAGCTCCATCCCGTTACCCATCGCGTGGTGGGCGACCGCATCGAGGCCGGTACCTTTATCGTTGCCGGTGCGTTGATGGCCGACGATCGCGGTGTCGATGTCACGGGCTTTTGCCCCATTCACTTGGGCATGGTGCTCAAGAAGATGGAGCTTATGGGTATCGACTGCGAGCGCGTCGAGGATGGCGTCCATGTGAACCGTGCCGAGCGTATCAAGCCGGTCGACATCCAGACGCTTCCGTTCCCCGGTTTCCCGACCGACATGCAGGCGCAGATTATGGTGCTCTCCGCCCTTGCCGACGGCAGTTCCGTTATTACCGAGAACATCTTCGAGAATCGCTTTATGTTTGCCTCTGAGCTGGTGCGCATGGGTGCCGACATTCGTATCGAGAGCCATCATGCCATGATTCATGGCGTCAAGGGCTTCTCGGGTGCACAGGTTACCTCGCCCGATCTGCGCGGCGGAGCGGCCCTCGTCGTAGCGGGCTTGATCGCCGACGGGACGACCGAGGTTTCGGCTATCCATCACATCAAGCGCGGCTACGAGCAGTTTGTCGAAAAGCTGCAGGCGCTCGGCGCGCATGTCGAGCATGCTACCGTCCCCGATCCCGTCATCTACTAATACAGGTTGCCTATGTTTAATAAAAAGCCCCTCGCAGATACCACCACCCGAAGACCCTCAACTGGTGCGCAGGCCAAGATCTACAGTCGCGATAACGTGGCTCGCTATTCCGAGCGCGCTCGCCAACGTCGTCGTAGCCACACGATTCGTCACGTCGCGCTCATTGTCGTGCTTGGCGTGCTGTTGAGTGCCACTACCGCTGCCGGCCTGTGGTTTGCCACCATTATGGGCAAGCTCGGCGATTCTAATGTCATTACCGACAATCTGCGTCGGGTTCTGGTTGACACCGATGAGGCAAAGGATCCGTTCTACGTGCTGCTTCTTGGTACCGACGGCCGTCCGGGCGAGGATACGTATCGTGCCGACTCGATTATCCTGGCACGCATCGACCCCACGCAAAAGCAGGCGACGCTCATTTCCGTTCCGCGCGACACCAAGGTCGAGTACAAGGGCGAGACCATGAAGATCAACGCCTGCCATACCGTTGGCGGCGCCGAGGCCATGGTCGAGGCGGTCAACGAGCTGTGCGGTGTTCAGATTTCCCACTATGCCGAGGTCAGCTTCGACGGTATGCAGGCGCTGATTGATTCGGTTGGCGGTATCGACATTAACGCAACCGATGATGTTGACGACCCCGAGCACCTGGATATTAAGATTACCGCTGGCCAGCAGCATATGGACGGTGCCACCGCCCTTACCTATGCCCGCTGCCGCTACACCTATGCCGACGGCGATTACACGCGCATGCGCCACCAGCGTCAGGTGCTTGGCGCCCTTGCCAACCAGATTCTCAATAACTTCGATGCCACGAAGATCTTTGGCCTGGTTAATTCGCTGTCCGATATGCTCGTAACCGATATGAGCGTTCAGGATATCGTGGCTACGGTCAATGCCATGCGCGGTATGGATGTCGACGGTATCTACTCGGCCAACCTGCCCTCGTACGCCGACGACAGCACCATGATCGACGGTGTGAGCTACGTCTTTGTCTACGAGGACGAACTCAAGGAAATGATGGAGCGCGTCGATGCCGGCAAGGATCCCAAGGGTCCCAACACCATGGGTCTTTCCGACGGTTCCAGCTCTACGATCGGCGACCTGAACAACAACACGTCTGACGACTACGCAAACGGTACCGCAACCTCATCGGTCAGCTCTGACGATTCCGATGACTCAAGCGATTCGAGCGATTCGGACTACTACGAAGAGCCGACCGGCGACGGCAACGGCTACGAAGCCAATTATTAGGGTTACGCGGGCTTACCAGCCCGCGTAACCAGTTGACGCTGCAAACCCGCCAGAGCGGCAATCTGCCTTTCAACTTCGGCGGCATGATCAAAAGATCAATGCCGCCTCGTTTCAAGGCACCTTGCTCGCTCTGGCGGGTTTTCGCTGTCGTTGCCAAAACATCGGCGTTGCCTTGGTCCGGACTAGTCGTTGGGTAGTCATTGGGGACGTTTTTAAACGACTAGTCAAACAAGAACCTCCCCAATGACTACCCACAAAGCGAGAGTGGATGTCGTCATTTTGCGGCACTTGGGGACGTTCCTTTTGTGCCGGCAGTTTGGGACACTCCTTGCGTTAAGAGGCTGGCGTGCGTCAACCTGTTCTCATTGCAGCAAAAAATCGCCCCGTTCTTGGTTGAGGACGGGGCGATTCGTCTTTTGGACTTGTGCAGCCAGGCTTATGCAAAGCGGGCGACGAGCTCCTGGAGCACGTCGGTCATCTTGACGAGCGAACTGACCGGGACGAACTCGTTGACGCCGTGATAGCAATAGCCGCCGGTGGAAAGGTTGGGGCAGGGCAGACCGCGGAACGACAGCTGCGCGCCGTCGGTGCCGCCGCGAATCGGCAGCACTTGGGGCTCAACGCCGCAGGCAAGGTAGGCTTCCTTGGCAACATCAATAAGCTCGGGATAGTCACGAACGATTTCGGCCATATTTCGATACTGCTGCTTAATCTCGACCGTTACGCGCTCCTCACCCAGACGCTGGTTGAGCATCGAGGCGGCGGCATCAATAAGGTCGAGTTTCTGCTGGAACTTGGCGGCGTCATGGTCGCGGACGATGTAGCGCGCCGTGGCGTAATCGACGGTTGCAGATACGCCCTCAAGGTGATAAAAGCCCTCGTAGCCTTCCGTATACTCCGGGCGCTGCACGTAGGGGAGCAACGCGTTGAAGTCGCAGAACAGATTGCCTGCGTTGACCATACGGCCCTTGGCGTCGCCCGGGTGGATGGACTGGCCCTCAAAGCGGATGGTCGCCTCGGCGGCGTTAAAGCACTCCCACTCCAGCTCGCCGATGGGGCCGCCGTCGACCGTGTAGGCGTACTTGCAGCCAAAGGTATCGATATCCAACAGCTCGGCTCCGTGACCGATCTCCTCGTCAGGGCAGAAGCAAATGCCGAGTGCGGGATGGGGCAGAGAAGGGTCCTGAGCGATACGCGCGACAAGCGACATGATCTCGGCGACGCCTGCCTTGTCGTCCGCGCCCAGCAGCGTGGTGCCATCGCTGCAGACCAAGTCCTCACCCGCGAGGTCGTTCAGGGCGGGAAGCTTGGCGGTACTCATGGCAACGGGCTTACCGTCAACCGTGCCGCAGACCAGGTCGCCGCCTTCGTAGTGTACGATGTGCGGCTTCACGCCGGCGCCCGGTGCAACTTCGGTGGTGTCGAGATGGGCGATCAGGCCCAGGGCGGGCTTGTCCTCAGCGCCCGCACTTGCGGGGATATGCGCGCAGACATAGGCGTGCTCGGTCACGTGGGCATCTTCCGCACCAAGCTCGCGCAGCTCTTCAGCCAGCACGTTGGCAAGGTCAAACTGAACGGTGCTCGAAGGTACCTGGTCGCAGTTTGCATCCTCGGACTGCGTGTTGATCTGGACGTAGCGCAAAAAGCGTTCGAGGACATCGGGGTTCGTGGTGGTGTTTTCCATAAAGACCGCTCCAATCTTGGTCGTCGTGTGCAACAAGAACTCTAGCACGGTATGCCACGGCATACCGCGACGCTTGGATGGGGTAGAATCAGCCATTGAATGCAGAAGGGACGGAAGATCATGGATACGACAAATAGCTCGCGCGAACTACATCTGACGGTGGCGAACGAAGACTACTTGGAGTGCATGGTTCGCATTGAAAGCGAAGAGGGGGAAACCAACGGCGTGCGATCGGTCGACATCGCGCAGCGCCTTGGCGTCTCCAAGGCATCGGTCAATAAAGCGGTTTCGGCGCTCAAAGCATCCGAACTTGTCGAGCAATCGCACTACGGCAAGGTAGTCCTGACCGATCGCGGCCGCGAGGTTGGTACGGCTATCTGGTACCGTCATCGCCTCATCCGCACGTTTTTGGTTCAGGAGCTCGGTGTCGAATTTGAGCGAGCCGATTCCGAGGCCTGCATGATGGAGCATGCGCTATCCGAGGACACGATGAACCGCTGGCTCGCCTATCTCGAAAAGCAGGGAATCAGCGTCGAGGAATAGCGGGATATATATGGATACGAGTTATTACAACCGCTTTGGTGCCGAGGAACTTACGCGCCGCTTGTCGAGCGAGACCTTGTTGGCGCAGGGCCCCATGGGCAGTGTTCTGTTGAGTGAGTACGATGCCGCCGACATTCCACCGGCGTTTTGGAATCTGGCAGAGCCGCAGACCGTTTCTCGTATTCATCGCTTGTATGTCGCCGCCGGCGCGCAGGTGCTCATTACCAACACCTTTCAGGCATCGAGCTATGCCCTCAAGCACGATCAGATTGCGCCGTCCGTGGCGGAGGTCAATCGCGGGGCCGTCGACGATGCCCGCCAGGCGCACCCTCAGCTGCTACTGGGCTCGATGGGCCCGATCGGTATTGAGTGGTTTGCCGAAGACTCTGTCGAGTATCGTGAAATCCGAGGCATTGCGCGCGAACAGGCGCACGCCTTGCTCAATGCTGGTGTTGACGGTCTGCTGATCGAGACGGTGACGTCTATCCGTAATTTGCAGCCCACGCTTGCCGGCGCCCGAGATGCCGCCGACGGCATGCCTGTCCTGGTGAGTTTTGTCGTTGACGATAAAGGCGACCTGTTGGGCGATGGCCTCAACATCGAGGCAGCCGTTTTGTACGCCGAAAAACACGGCGCAAACTCGGTTGGTGTTAATTGCTGTTCGCTTGCGGCCGCGAACGCGGCGGTGCCCAGGATGGTTGCATCGGCGACTACTCCCGTCACGGTGCGTCCCAACGTAGGCGATCCGGTCCAGACTCAGGATGGCCCCGTATGGCACGAGAACCCCGAAGCTTTCGCGCGCGCATGCATCGAATGGAGACATGCCGGTGCCGCAATGGTGGGCAGTTGCTGTGGAACCACGGCAATCACTACGGCAGCGATGGCCGAGGCGCTCGATATATAAAGGGCAAAACCGCTCCATACGGGGCGGTTTTTTTATTGCCTGCATGTCCTCGGCAGCATTTGCCCAAATGGTGAATGCTGGTACCGGCAGGTTGCCGGGTGCGTGCTGCGGGTATACCTCATGCGTACCATGATCCAAACACTGCGAGGTGTCTGCGCGTGTGCGCGATAATTCATTTTGGAACTGACGGTTGGCGCGCTCGCGTCGATGAGGACTTCACTGCCGATAACGTTGCCCGTATCGCCGATGCCGTCGGCGAGTTGTGGCAAAAGACCAATCCGGGCAAAACGGTATATATAGGGTTCGACACTCGGCCCTTAGCGCGCGAGTTCGCTGAGCTTGCGGCAGGCGTGCTTGCCGCTCACGGATTGGACGCAGTGCTCGCATCTCGGCCTGTTCCGACCCCCGCCCTTACGTGGGCGGCGGCGTATGACGGCGAGGCCTGCGGTGCGCTCATGGTGACGGGATCCCATCATCCGCAGGGGTATCTGTGCCTTAAGCTGCGCATGGGAGATGGCTCGACGGCCAATCAGGATGTCATCGAAGAGCTCGAAGAGACTATGGCCCCCGAGCCGATGGGGATCGAGGAACGCTATCGCACCGCGGATATTATTCCTGACTATATGCAGGCGGTGGCATCGTTTGTCGATGCCGAGGCCATTCGAGCCGCTCACCTGCGTGTGGTAGTTGACCCCATGGGCGGCGCGGCCCAGGGATATCTTGCCGACCTGCTGCGGGAGCTAGGCGTCGAGGTGCACGAGATTCATGCCGGACAGTCGTCCGATCAAGAGGACATTTGCCCCGACCCTGTTGAGCCGTGGGTGGACGCTTGCGAGCGTGCGGTTGTCGAGGACGGGGCGTGCGCAGGCCTGGTGACCGACGGCGATGCCGACCGTATCGGTGCGGTCGACGAACGCGGTAGATATATTCATCCACATCAAATCATGGCGCTTGTTTTGGGCGACCTCGTTCAATTCCGCAATTTGGAGGGGCGTGTCGTCGTCAATCTCTCGTGCTCGACGCTCGTGCGTCGCATTGCCGAGGCGCTTGGCTGTCGTGTGACCGTTAAGCCGGTCGGTTTCAAATATATAGCTGCAGAGATGAAGAAGGGCGGCGTCCTCATGGGAGGCGAGGAGGCCGGCGGTATCGGCATCGCCGCGCATATGCCTGAGCGTGATGGAATCCTTGCTTGTCTGATTCTGTGTGAGCTTATGGCAAAGACGGGCGCGCCTTTGGGCGTTTTGGTCGATCAGCTCGAGGCCAGTTTTGGTAAGACGAGCTATGGGCGTCGCGATTTGCGCCTTGAGGCCGAAGACGCCGAATCGCTGCGAACGCTGCTTCCTGGCATGAATCCTAAATCGATTTGCGGCAAGGCGCCGCAGGCTGTAAGCCATATGGATGGTTTACGTTTGGCATTCGAGGATGACACCTGGCTGCTGATCCGCCCCAGCGGGACCGAACCGGTGGTTCGCGTATACGCCGAGGGGTTCTCGGTGGAGGAGCGCGATGAGTTGCTCGATGCCGGCTGTGCCTTGGCTAAGGGAGCCTATCAGCTTTAGCCATATGACGCTTCACTATAAAGAGGCCCTCGGTGAGCGGTAGAGAACGGCTGGCAAACGTAAGCAGGGTTTTAATATGTGTAGGAAATGTGTACGCCCAGATTCCCGCCCCCGGCGCCCCTCCGGTCTGGCAATATATCTCCTTGCCGCGCGGCCCGGTCGGACCGGATCAGCCGCC
>UQHT01000006.1 GCA_900540875.1 uncultured Collinsella sp. | reverse complement strand
GCGCCGAATGCTCGCCATCGAATTTTATCGATGGCCTATTTCAGACTGTAATGGGGTATTCATGAAAGGTATGGGAGACACAACAGCGTATTTGCGTTGGGGCATTCGGGAGATTATATGCCTGGCGCTGTTCTATTTTACGTTTTTGGCTGGCGAGTACCTCTTCGACATGCGCGTGGCCGAGTTTGTGCCGCCGAGCGAGGTTGCTACCTACGAGACCCTCATCGTCGGTGCGAGCGTAATCGGCTTTTTTGTGCGTCCTATTCTGTACTATCGCCGCCCCCGCGCGATCGATACGACGAGCGACATCACGGGCGTGCTGCTGGTGTCGGCATTGCTGCTGATGATTATGGCGGTTCGGTTTGAGGTGGTAATTGCCGGCGGTTTGATGGCGTGTTGCACGCTGGGCTACTGCGGATCGACCGCTCACGCCAACTTTGCGCGGCGCTTTGCGCGGACGCCGTACTTGGCGCGCGCGGCGGCGCTTTCATATGCTCTGGGCGTCCTGCTTCAGGTGTTCAGCCACATGGTGATACCCGCGGGGATTCCGCAGCAGTTTGTTTTTGTTGCCTGTGCGGTCGCGCAGGTGGCGCTCCTCCACGGCGTCCGCCGTGCCAAGCTGCGCGGCGAATCTGAGTTTGGGCCTGAACCCGATATCTCCGAGCTTTCGGTGGATGCATCGGAGTTTGGCGCCAAATGGCAAAACGATCCCGAGTCAACGGCGGCTTTTCGGCGCGCCGTGGTGCGTCTGACGATTGCAACCGCCTGCCTTACCGGGGTGTTTGCCGCCCTCAATGCGGGGCTCACGATCTCGCACGCCGCCGGGTCCGTTGACTTGGGCGATTGGTCGCGCTTGCTGATGGGCGTGAGCGCTCTGCTCGCCGGCGCCCTATTTGACCTGCGCGGGCGCTCGTGTATGAACACCATCATGACCTGCGCCGCCATGTTGTCCACGCTCTCATTCGCTGTGCTTATCACCGATGCCAACGGCGCCAACATACTTGCCGCCACCGTCATCTTCTATCTGGGTGCGGGCTTCTTCGTGGTGTTTTTCACGGCGAAGTTTGCCGCCATTTCGGTGTATGCGCATTGGTCGTATCTGTGGCCGTGCATGGGCCGCGTCATCAATAACGTTTGCGCGATGCTCGTGACGGCACCGGCGGTGGCGATTGTCTCGAGCCAGAACGTGCTGTTGGCAGTGGGCGTGGGGCTTGTACTGCTTGTGGGCATTGCGATCTCGCTGCTGGGACAGTCTGGGCATCAGGTCTATGACGTTGAAGTGCGCGGCGACCTGGCGTTTGCTGCTAGCGACCTTGGCACGGATCCCGTATCCGCCCAGAGCGAGCCCGCCCCCGCAGAGGTGCCGGAGTCCACACTCGACGAGCGTCTCGATACCTTCGCCGTCGCCTTTGAGCTTAGGCAGCGCGAGCGCGATATTTTGGAGGCCTTGGTCGCATCGCGCGAGAGTGTTCAAGACATCGCCGCAACGCTCTTCCTTTCGCGCTCCACGCTTTACCGTCATATCGCCTCGATCAACAAAAAGACCGGCGCCTCCTCACGTGTGGCCCTCATCAACTTCTTCTGGTCCTGGACACCCAAGGACTAGCCAACCACCACAAAGGGGGCAGGCACCTTTGTGGTGGTTTTGCCGGTTGACGACTCGGCAAAGCGCGCCCGCACCGACGCTTCGCCTGCGCTAAACTGGAAGGCACGTACGCGATTACGAGAGGAGCCCGCATGGAGGCTTACAAGCAAGAGTTCATCAAGTTCATGGTTGAGTCCGACGTTCTTAAATTCGGCAGCTTTACGCTCAAGAGCGGCCGTCAGTCTCCGTTCTTTATGAACGCCGGCGCTTACGTGACGGGCTACCAGCTCAAGAAGCTGGGCGAGTATTACGCCCAGGCAATCCACGATAACTTTGGCGACGACTTTGACGTGCTGTTTGGACCGGCCTACAAGGGTATTCCGCTGGCCGTCGTGACCGCAATTGCCTACCACGAGCTGTACGGCAAGGAGGTCAAGTACTGCTGCGATCGCAAGGAGGCCAAGGACCACGGCGCCGACAAGGGCAACCTGCTGGGCTACGAGCCCCAGGACGGCGACCGCGTGATTATGGTCGAGGACGTCACCACCAGCGGCAAGTCCATCGACGAGACCTATCCCAAGGTCAAGGCTGCTGCCGATGTCGAGATCAAGGGCCTGATTGTGTCCCTCAACCGCATGGAGGTCGGCAAGGGTGGCGTGACCACCGCGCAGAAGGAGATCGAGGCCAAGTACGGTTTCCCCGTCGCGAGCATCGTCTCCATGGCCGAGGTCGTCGAGACCCTCTACAACCACGAGATCGACGGCAAGGTCGTCATCGATGACGAGCTCAAGGCCGCCATCGATGCCTACTACGAGCAGTACGGAGCTCGTTAGTTACGGCGTTTTACCAAACGCCGTAACTGCTCGACGCTGCGCGGGCCGCATTTGGACAATCTGACGTTCAACTTCAAGGGCGCGACCAGAAGGTCAGCGCCCTTTCGTTTCACGTCACCTTGTCTCAAATGCGACCCGCTCGCTGTCGTTGCCAAAACATCGGCGTTGCTGGGCCGGCACTTGGGGACGTTCCTTTTCTGCCGGCACCTGGGGACACTCCTTGTTGGGGTGGTCATTGGGGACGTTCTTAAATGACTACTCAGGATGAGCGTCCAAAAATCCGCGCTCGTTCGATTGGCGCATGTCTACGCAGCGTAGGTTGTCGAGTCTGGCCTTCAAATGGATACTGACTGTCGAACCGGTTCACTCCATTTCTTCAATTTGATTGGACAGCCCATGAACCAGACACGGCAAACCAATGCCTCCCATACTTTTTTGGCAGCGCATGCCATCAAGCAGCTGCGCGAAGAGCGCGGCCTCACCCAGCGCGCCCTGGCGGAAAGCCTTGGCGTGACCGATAAAGCCGTCAGCAAGTGGGAATCCGGCCGCGGCCTTCCCGACATTTCCCTCGTTGAGCCTTTGGCCCAGAGACTCGGCATAAGCGTGGCTGAGCTTTTGGCTGGTGACATTCGGGCCAACGCCAACCGTGCAGGCAATATGCTCAAAGGCGTCTTTTACGTTTGCCCTATCTGCGGAAACGTTGTGCACGCGCTCGGAGAAGGCAGCTTTAGCTGCTGTGGTTCCACGATGTTTCCCCAGGAGGCCGAAGAGCCGGACGCGGACCACGCCTTTTCCATCGAGCGCATCGAGGACGATTGGTACGTCACGCTCGATCATCCCATGACCAAGGATCACTACATTAGCTTTGTGGCATATGCGACTATGGACGGCATCTGCTTTAAGAAGCTCTATCCAGAGCAATCGGTGCAGCCGCGCTTCCATATTACCGGGCGCGGCAGGATATATCTTTACTGCAACCAACACGGACTCTTTACGTCGCTGACGCCTCGCAAATAACGGCTGTCTATCCGCCCTCCTCATGCGTTCCCGGGGGACCCAAAATGAGCGTGGATAATCTCCCGTTTTTGGGCCGCATGCAGGCTCAAAGTGGGAGATTATCCACGCTCGTTATCTGAGTGTCCAAAAATCCACGCTCGTCGCTACTTGAGTCCGGGCAGGCGGGTGTAGGGGAACGAGCGCTCTAAGAACTCGGAGCAGCGGGCGTAATCTTTGGCAAAGTAGCTGCTATAGAGCGAATCGAGTACGTATTGCACGGCGATATGGCTGGCGAATTGCGTGATGCGGTGCGTCATGCTCTCGTGGTCGCTTACCGTGAGATAGGCGGCAAAGCCGGGGTGAATGCGGGCACAGTACGGCGTGCCGATGACGATGACCGGGACATGTCGACTGCTAAGGATCGGCAAGATCTCCTTGAGGTTGGGGGCAAGGCCGCTGTAGGAGATGATGATTGCCACATGGTCGGGACCCGAGGCGAGCGCCGTGCGCACCTGCGCCTCGACGCTGTCGTGGCACGTCGCGCTTTTGCCGGCGGAAAGCAGGCGATCGCGGAACATTCCCGCTGGATACAGGTTATGCGAGCCCGTGTAGATGTCCACGGTGCCGGCGCGCATGATGAGCTTGGCGGCGTGGTCGAGCTGTGCAGGGTCGAGCAGCTCCTGCGTTTCGGCCAAGGTGGTCTGGTAGAGCCCCTCCATGCGCTCCATCACCTGCGCAGGGGTGGAGGTGGCATCGAAGGGAAAGTTGATGTCCACGTCGCGCCGGTTGCCCGCCTCGGTCGCCTGGCGGATGAGCTCGACCTTGAGGTCTTTGAATCCCTTGAGGCCGAGCTTTTTGCAAAAGCGGTGCACGCTCGCGACCGAAACGTTGGCGCACGCGGCAAATTCCTTAATGGAAAGCCCGCGCACATCCTCACCCATGGCGAGGGCCGTTCGCCCAAGTTGTTGCTCGGTGGGGGTGAGGCTTTTGCCCTGCGTGATCTTTCGCCTGATATCCATATGGCTCCTATGCGTTTGCGTCGCGATAAACCAATCATAGCGATAAATAAAACGTTCGGCTTGGCTGGGAGTTTTGGTCCGCCGGTCTATGAACGACGGACCGCTCGACGCTGCGCGGGCTCAACATAGGGGCGCTGTCCTTGTTGGGCCGTTTGCGCCCGGGGCGTTACCCGAGCACGCGTACGGGCCCCAAGAGGCCGCTGGGATCGGAGGGCTCGGTCATGCCGAACATGTCGGGGACGGCGTGGTCGAGGGTGTTGATGATATCGATCGTAAGCGCGTGCTCGCCGGCTAAAAGTGCGGCGGCCTCAAAGCGGTAAGGCGGACAGATGCGGGTGCCGAGGGATTTGCCGTCGAGGGTGACGGTTGCGGTCTCAAAGACCTCGCCAAGGTCGATGACGGTGCGGGTGGCCGCTTCGCCCAGGACAAAGGAGGCCCGGTAGCGGAATGTGCCGGCCTTGCCGGGGAACTCGGCCGAGGAAAGGTCGTGCAGGTCTGCAAGCTCAACAGACTCGCCAAAGGCATCGGTGCCAGGGGCAGAGAAGGCAACCGCCCAGGGCCCGTCGACGCATGTGGCTTCGTCTTCGGCGGTTGCCACAGCAACGGAACCTGTAGCCCCAAGGACCACGATGCAGCTCTCGTAGGGAGCCAGCTCGAGCGTGCCGTCAAAGGCGGCGGGCTCGGTGCCGTTGAGCAGGTCGAGGCGCGCGCCTGCAACGGGTGTGCCGTCGGCAAGCGCAATCTGAGTGGAGATACCCTGTTTGGGATGCTCGTTGACGAGCATCAGATAGCTCTCGCCCGCCCGCTCGTAGCGCAGTGCGCGCAGCCAGGGCTGGGGCTCGGCGCAAACCACGGTCTGCATGCCGGTGTTGGCAAGTGTGTCTGCGAGCTCGGTGGTCGCCAGGAGCTTGATGCCGGCGACCGCGGCTGCATCCAGGGAGGCAAAGCCCTCGCGGCCTGCAGTGTCACCGTCGTAGCGCTTGTTCGGCAACTCATCCAGCGCGTACGCGGCAACACCTGCGGCTGCGGCACGCGCGGCAAAGTCGAGCACGGCTCCGCCGACAAACTCGGCTCCGGGCATCACCAGGCAGCGGTATGCCTGGCCGTTCACGCCAAAGCCGCTACCGTCTGCGGCAATTTCAACGGCATAGCGCCCTGCGTCCTCAAATGCCTCTGCCGGCACGATGTCAAAGTCGACCTGCGCGCGCATAAGCTCGGAGGCGGCATGCTGCATAAAGTTCGCCTCGCCTGCCCACTCGGCGTCCGCATGGCAGAGAAGCGCCACCGGGGTCGTTGCGCGCCCGCCGCTCAGCAGGCTCGCCGTACGGTTCATGTAGCTCATGAGCTGCCCAAAGTGTGCAAACTGGGGGTTTTGGCCATGCGCATAGAAATGCGGCGGACAGTCCCAGTCGGGGAAGGCGGCCATGCTAAAGGCATGCGGCACAAACCAATTGACGCCGCGCACCAAAAAATGATCGGCGATCCACTTCATCTCGCGTAGGCCTTCGTGCCATCCAAATGCGCCAAAGACCTCGGCCATGCAGCGCCCCTGCTTTTTGGGGTCGAGGTGTGCTGCCGAGGAGCCCAGCTTGGGCAGCACGTAGTTATAGAACTCGAGGTCCCACACGCCGCGTCCGTAGCTGCGAAGGCCGCGGTCCATGCCGGGTACCAGCTGGTTGATCACGATGTCGACGCCCGCCATGTCCTGACCGCCCACGGCGCGGAAGTAGTGCCCGGCGCCCACGCCCAGGCGCGCGTGGCAGTCCTTGTCCTCGATAACGTGGCCGATGTACTGCACGCCGCGCGCGCGGCACCAGTCTCCGAGCTGGTCGCAGAAGCACTCCTTATAGAGGGTGCTCGCGATGTCCATATAGACGTGGCGTACGTGCGCGCCGGCCGGCTCGCGGTCCCACAGGTGCGGGAGCTCGGCCAGGTAGCGCTCGCCCAGTGCCGCGCGTAGGCGACGCTCAAGCTCGGCCGACCAGGGTAGGGGCGCGGTGGCCTTGCCGATGAGCGTGTCCGAGATGCCATCGGGGCCCGTGGTGCCCTTCTCGTTGGCAAATCCGGGCTCATCGGAGAAAAAGCCCAGGATCGTCTTGCCAAACTCATCGCCCAGATGCTCAAAATGCGGCTCGTAGACAGCATCGATGAGCTGCGCCACCGAGGCGCGGTCGACCATATTGATGTAGTCCTCGTTGTAGGAGGTCTTGCCGCTCGTGAACATCACGCATGCCTGCGTGAGGCCCGCAGGTGCATCGAAGACCAGGCGGCTGGGGTTGCCGTCTGCATCGTCGATTACTCGGTAAGCGACGTCGACGGGGCTGCCGTCCTGCATAAATGTCACGCCGTAGAAGCGCTCCGTTTTGTCGAGCATGTTGGCGAGCGCGATGCTCGCGGCGGACGTGGGGCCCACGATGTCGAACGTGCGGTGCGTGAGCACGATCTTGCGGAGCTCGGGCACGGCCTCCTTGACGGCGCCGTTGGCAAAGCCCGTGGGGAAGTGTGCGTCGTCCAAGATCCAGAGCTTAAGGCCCAGCTGCCTGCACTCGTCAATGACAAAGTGCAAGTCGCGCCACCAGCCCTCGCCGCAAAAATCGGGGTGTGGGCGGCTTTCGAGACAGACCTCGTGGATGTCGGCGCCGGCGATCTTTTCCAGATACTCGGCAATGGTCTTATGGCTCTCGCCCTTCATCCACAAAAACGGAAGCACGTGGTTGTCGTATGTGCCCTCGAGCACCTGCTGATAGTACGCGGTCATGGATCCTCCTTGGCTCGATCGATCTGCTGCATAGCACAGATTATGGACGCGTCGGCGCGTTCTGCTAATATCTGAATCACGACGAACTATGACCAAATCAACGATTGGCAAGCCATGGAGATCGACGAGCTCGAGCGTAGGCTCAGCGAACTGAGCGCCAGTGAGATCACTTATAAAGACGGCATGGCATTTGATTGGTCGATTATGACCGAGCATGTCGAAATCGACGGATGTCCAGTGCGCAAGATTGGGCAGCCAGGGTTTGCCTATGCCCAGCCCGGCATGCCGCGTGGCCTGACGATAAGGAAAAACTCGCGCTTTAATGCAGTTCCCGAGCACGTGCATGATTACGTGGAGCTGAGCTATGTGTATCGCGGATGCTGCCCGCAGACGGTGGCGGGGGAGAGGCTCGAGCTGGGCCGCAACGAGGTGCTTTTGCTCGACGCCCTCTGCCCGCATGCCGTGGCGGCGCTTGGTGAGGACGACATCATGCTAAGCATGACCGTTTCACGCTCTTTTTTGCGCCGGAGTCTCGAGTCGAGCCTCTCGCGCGAGAGCGCGGTCTCGCGGTTTTTGTTCAACGCGCTCAACAGCGAGACGGACCATCGGGGCCATGTCCGTTTTCATTGCGGCGAGAGCCGTCGGATTCGGCGCTACATGCAGGAGATGCTCTGCGAGCTGTACGACCCGAGCCCCAACGGTCCCGAGATCGTCTTGCGTCTGTTTCAGCTGTTTTTGGCCGAGCTCATGGATTGCTACGAGCGCGAGCTGGTGCGCGGCGCGGCGGACGGCGCGGCGGGGCCCACTGCCCTGGTGACGGGAATGCTTGGCTATATCGATCGCGAATTCGCTGCATGCTCCCTCGAGGGGATGGCGGCGGAGTTTGGCTTGAGCCCTAATTATGCGACGGCGCTCCTCAAGCGGCATGTGGGCAAGACCTTTAGGCAGCTTGTGCAGGAGCGACGCCTGGTACGTGCGGCCGAGCTTCTGCGCGGCGGCGCCACGGCCGGGGCGGCTGCGCATGCGGTGGGCTATGAAAACATGAGCTTCTTCTACCGTAAGTTTCACGACAAGTATGGCTGCACCCCCGCGGCATACCGCCGGTAAGCGCGGGGCGGATCGTCTTCGCTCCTTCGGTGTCAAAAAGTTTCAGCTGCAGCGCTGTTGCAGCGCGCGTCTGCGAAAAGAAGTGTCGGGTTTGGCACCCCTGCCCCTGTCTGTCGCGTGCGTGGGCGATACTCGGCCTATCGACCCGCAATGCAAAGGAGATGCTCATGGCAAACATCAAGTTCCCCGAGGGTTTCTATTGGGGTGGCGCCACGGCCGCCAATCAGTTTGAGGGCGCTTGGAACGTGGACGGCCGCGGTCCTTCGGTCGACGACCATTTCTTGGGCGGCAGCTACAAGGAGCCGCGTCAGATCACGATCGACATCGACCCCAACCGCTTCTACCCCAACCATGACGGCATCGATTTCTACCATCACTACGAGGAGGACATCGCGCTGTTCGCCGAGATGGGCTTCAACATGTTCCGCATGTCCATCTCTTGGAGCCGCATCTTCCCCAACGGCGACGACGCCGAGCCCAACGAGGCCGGCCTCGCCTTTTACGACCGCGTCTTCGACTGCCTGCGCGCTCACAATATCGAGCCGCTCGTGACCCTGTCGCACTACGAGATGCCCTATCACCTGGTCGAGAAATACAACGGCTGGGCGAGCCGCGAGCTCATCGGCTTCTTTGAGAAGTACTGCCAGACCGTCTTCGACCGCTATCAGGACAAGGTCAAGTTCTGGCTCACCTTCAACGAGATCAACTGCGGCACTCAGGACATGGGCAACCTCTTTGAGACCAGCATGATTCAGGGCTTTGAGGGCCCGGCTTCGGCGGTCCATGCTACGCCGCAGGCTCGTATGCAGGCGCTGCATCACCAGTTTGTCGCCAGCGGCCGCGTCGTGCGCTATGCCCACGAGCACTATCCGCAGTTTAAGATGGGCAACATGGACTGCTTCATCCTCTCCTATGCCGCCACGTGCGATCCGGCCGACGTGTTCGCCACGCAGCAGGAGATGAATACCATGAACTGGTACTGCTCCGACGTGCAGGTGCGCGGCAAGTATCCGTTCTATGCCAAGCGCTTCTGGGCCGAGAACGATGTCGAGCTTGTGATGGAGGACGGTGACCTGCAGGATATCGCCGACGGCAAGGTCGATTTCTACACCTTTAGCTACTACATGTCCGGCACTGTGGGCACCCACAAGGATCACGAGATGACCGAGGGCAACATGACCTTTGGCGGCAAGAACCCCTATCTGGAGTCCACCGATTGGGGCTGGCAGATCGATCCGCTGGGTCTGCGCATCGCCCTCAACGAGATTTACGCCCGCTACGAGATTCCGCTGATGGTGGTCGAGAACGGCATGGGCGCCTACGACGAGGTCGAGGAGGACGGCTCCATCCGCGACCCGTATCGTATCGCCTACTTGCAGAGCCACGTCAAGGCCATGGGCGAGGCCATCGAGGACGGCGTCGATTTGATTGCCTACACCTGGTGGGGCCCCATCGACCTGGTTTCCGCCGGCACCGGCGAGATGCGCAAGCGCTACGGCTTTATCCACGTCGATAAGTACGACGACGGCACCGGTACCTACGAGCGCCGCCGCAAGGACAGCTTCTACGCCTACCAGAAGATCATCAAGTCCAACGGTGCCGAGGGCCTGGATTAATCGACAATATGAGTGCCACCGGGGAAAAGCGTTGGGATGGGCTCGCGATTCGAGTCCCCACCTTAGCATTTGAACCATTTGGCACTATAATCACCATAGGCATGCGCACAACGTTGCGCTTAATCAAGAGGAGAAAACGTATGGGTCTGTTTGACATGTTCAAGAAGAAGGCTGAGCCCGCGACTGCCGCTGCTCCGTCCTCCATCTCTGCTTCTGCCGGCGCCGACGTGCTGTGCTCGCCCGTCAAGGGCAAGGTCATCAAGATGGCCGACGTGCCCGATCCCGTCTTTGGCGGCGAGGTCCTGGGCAAGGGCTGCGCCGTGTGGCCCGAGGACGATCTGGTCTACGCTCCCTGCGACGGCAAGGTGACCGTCACCATGGGTCACGCCGTGGGCCTGCAGTCCGATAGCGGCATCGAGGTTCTGGTGCACGTTGGCGTCGATACCGTCAACATGAACGGCGACGGCTTCGAGGGCTTCGTCAAGGCCGACGACGTCGTTAAGGCTGGCCAGCCCATGCTCAAGATCGACCGCGCCAAGATCGCCGCTGCCGGCTACAAGGACTGCGTCGTCGTGGCTGTGTCCAACACCGCCGAGTTCGCCGACGTCGAGCTCGCCGTCGAGGCTGACTCCGCTGTCGCCGCCGGCGATGCCATCGTCAAGGTCGTTCGCAAGTAAGCTGCGGCAACATAAGGATGTGCAAGGGTGGTCGGGTTATCCGGCCGCCCTTTTTTATTACAATGCGGCGGAACGTTTTATTGCGCGTTGGGCGGACCGGTAAACCGTTCGGACGTTAAATCGAGCCGATTGCGCCTTTGCTTTGCCGGGGGTGTTCGTTATCGGCTAGTATGGCCTTATTGTTACGACGTGCACCGCGTCGGGAAGCGCGGTGCCGCTTGTTGGGAGGAATGTCATGAAGAAGAAGCTGCTGCTTGCGCCCCTGATGGCTGTTCTGGTCGCGTGCGTGGTTGTGCTTTCCGGCTGCGGAGGTCCTTCGGTTGAGGAGCTCATCACCGAGGATCTTACGACGCAGTTTGACGAGGTCAAGAACGGTGGCGACGACTTCCTCGCCGGCCTGGAAGAGGCCTCGGGCGACGAGTTCGAGCAGCTGGGCATCGATCCCAAGGAGTACGCCAAGAGCTATCTCGAGGGCTTTGACTACAAGATCGGCGACGTGACGGTCGACGAGGACAAGGGCACCGCAACTGCCGAGGTCACCATTACCTGCAAGTCCATGAACCAGATCGTTGAGGATTTTGCCACCCAGTATCAGGAGAAGGTCGCCGCGCTCGATTCGATGCCTTCCGATGACGAGCTGTACAAGATGGCCGGTCAGGTTATGGTCGATGTGACCAAGGCTGCTAAGACCAAGGACACCAAGGTCACCTTCAAGTATTCCTGCAATGACGACGGCGAGTGGTCTGCCGACGATTCCGCAACCAACGAGATGATGAATGCGATGATGAGCTAGGGGAGTTACGCGGTAGTTCGTTACGGCGTTTTACCAAACGCCGTAACTGCCCGACGCTGCGCGGGCACCAGAGCGACAACTTGTCATTCAAAGAGGACGGCATGACCAGAAGGTCTATGCCGTCCTCTTTTCATGCCAATTTGTTCGCACTGGTGCCCGCTCGCTGCCCGTCCTCTACCTGCGGCGTTGCCATGGTAGTCATTGAGGCGGCACTTGGGGACGTTCCTTTTCTGCCGGCAGTTGGGGACACTCCTTGTATCAACGCCGTATCAAATGCTCGGGAAAATGCGACCCGGTTTTTGGCCGAATTCCGGGTCGCGGTTTCCGGATGGGGTGGGTTGCGGAAACCGCGACCCGGAATATTGCTCCAAAACGGGATGCCGTTTCCCCGATGGGGCTCAAGCGGAAAGCGCGTCCCATTCCGGAGCTCCAAAACGGGATGCGCTTTCCGCGCGGCAGAATCACCGCAGCCGCGTTGAGCGGCAGCCCCGCTACTCGCCCAGCACCAGCGCCGCGAGCTCTGCCTGGGTGTCCACCACGTAGTCGGCGCCGGCGGCTTCCAGCTCTGCGCGGCCGCGGAAGCCCCAGCTGACGCCCGCGCTCTTAAGGCCGGCGTTGTGGCCGGTCAGAACATCGACATTCGAATCGCCCACATAGAGCGTGGTTGCCGGATTGGCGCCCAGCTCCTTCATCACGTGCAGCGTGACGGGCGCTTCGGGCTTAGGCGGAAACGCATCGACACGGCCTTGCACCAGCGCAAAGCGCTCGGAACCAAAGTATTTCTCGATAAGCGGGGCTGCCGAAATATGATCCTTGTTGGTGAGCACAGCAAGCTGCACGCCCGCGGCGCGCAGACGGTCGAGCATCTCAATCGTGCCGGCGTAGGGTGAGGTGTGGTCCTCCTTGTGCTCGCCGTAATAGGCCCTAAACTCGGCAAGCGTCTGCTCAAACATACGGCCGTCGCCCACGTACTCGGCGGGCATAAAGCGCTCGACCAGCTTAAGCATGCCGTTTCCCACCTTGTAGCGGTACTCGTCCACGGCAAACGTGGGCCAGCCGTGCATCTCGCAGGTGTGGTTGCCGGCGGCCGCCAGGTCTTCGAGCGTGTTGAGGATGGTGCCGTCTAAATCAAAAATCACATGGGAAAAAGCTGCTGCCATGAAAGCTCCCGTCATTGGGTTTAAAACGCACCCCATAATACTGGGCTTCCGCGTCGGGCGTGCTCGAAATCTGAACATCTCCAGGGATATCAAGCCGCATCGCGCCGACCGTGCGGTTCCGCCCTAGCAAATTCTCGGAAGCTGTTCTCCTACGAGCATGTCGAGGATGCGGGTCGAGCCTTCTATCCGATGTCGTGCGTAAACGCAGCCAGAAACTCCTCGAATGTGTCGGTCTGCATGAGTCTCATCGTGGTCTCTACCGAGGAGAACACCTCGATAATCAGATCGAGCACATCTCTAAAGAGCCCCATGTCTTCCTGTGCGATGCCTATAAGTAGCACAAACCGCACGTCGTGGCGTCCCCAAGGAATCGGGGCGTCATTGTGGGCCACGGCGATAAACGAACGCTCTGGATACACCGAGATCGCGTGGGGTATGGCAAGGCTGTCGGTAAACGCCGTCGACGAGACTCTCTCGCGCAGATGCACGTCAGCGATATACTCAGGCGTTGCGAGCCCCTGGGCAGCCAAAAGCTTCCCCATTCGGTCGATGCAGCTTGTGGCGTCGTCTGCGTCCACATTGCGCATAAACAGCCCCGGCTGCAGCAGGCGTCCCAAAAGGCCCTGGGCATAGAGGCGCCGCCGCCGCTCTTGGATGGCGCAAAGCCGGTCGCGGATCTTTCGCACGTTTTGCTTAGTGAGGATGGGTCCGATCAAGATTTTGGTGCTGCCTCCGCAAACCGGCACGTCGATCGTAGTGACCACCACGTCGCACTCGGGAGGATCGGCCAGGTAGTTATCGCAACTCATCACGGCAACAACACTTATGTCGTCGCCAAACTCGGCCTTGAGGTCGTCGACGAGCCTGCGTGCAAAATCGTGGTACTCCTCGATAATCACCGTGCAGGTGATGGCGCCATCGGGTGCAGAGAACTTCTCAAAATAGGCGCCGATGTGAAAGGCGATAAATGCGATTTCGTTCTCGCCCACCTCAACATCCATGGCGGTCGAAAAGCGGTGGGCGATATAGACCGCCATGTCGTAGACCGGTGCGTACTCGCTTTTGATCTGCGCGGCGAGCGGGTTGGGGTAGCTTACGTGGTAGATAGCGCGCTGGTAGGCGTTAAACATATGCAGGACGAGCTGCAGGCGCATGGGCTCGTCGATAAAGCGTGGTAGGTTGTAGCGCTCGCCACACTCGTCGAGAATTCCCAGGACCATGTCCACAAAATCGCGGTCGATGATGCCCGCGAGCTCCTCGCGGTTGAGGTCGCCAAAATCGCACCGCTCGACGGAAAGCGCCAAAAGCAGCAGGATCTGCTGAAAATCGGTGCGCGGGATCGCGCAGCCAAACTGCTTCTCAAAGTAGGCGGCGATGCGCTGGGCACAGTGCGTGATCTGCTCGCGCTGCCCGAGCTGCTCCACTAGGCCGTCTCCGTCGATGACGCCGTCTACCTCGCTGAGCTCGTTGTTCGAGGTGAGCCTGATGATGATCACCAGCAGGTGCATGAGCAGGTTGGAGAGTGCGTAGTCGTTGATAAACAGGTCCGAGCGCTGACAGATCTCGACCAAGCTCGAGAGGGTCGCCTGCACGTCAAAGCCGGGAAACATGTTCTCGAGCGTCTTGGTCGAGGTGAAGTAGCCATAGGAATTGTGGGTGGCTATATGGCCGAGAAGCTTGCGCTTGTTGGCCTCGCGCCCCGTGAGCGTCATACGGTAGTCGTGCGTCTCGACATTGAGGCCAAATTGTCGCACGAGCGCGCGCACCTGCGGCATCACGGAGCTCTGAAACGTGCTCTCGCTGATAAAGAGCTCATCGGAGATATCAAAGACGGAGAGTCCACCGCATGCGTTGACAAGGCGGGAGATGGTAAAGTCACGTCTGGTGTCCGCGCTCGCGGGGATGGCGTCGACCTTCTCGCGAGGACTTGCGGCAGCGCTAGCGGCGGCCGGTGCCGCCGCGGCAAGGCGATAGCCCTCTTTAGACGATTCAATATGCCGGGTACCAGCTTCGTTGACCTCTGCAACATAATTGCGGATGCTTCGCTCGCTTGCGCCTAAAAGGCCGGCAAGCATCGAGGAGGATACCCATGAGCTGCTGTTTTCGAGCACGTCGATCATGCGGTTGATGCGGTTCTGCTTGGCACTCGCCATGGCTTTCCTCCAAGAGATGAACGGCAGATGGGGCGTACCGCCCCATGGTATCTCAGCTCCGTGTGGAGCAGCTTTTCCAATTTGCCGCCCAAGCGGAAAATCGCCCGGCTTGCCGCGCAAGCGGAAAAATTGCCGCCTTGCCGCCATGCGGAAAAAAGACGGTTGGCGGCAAGAACCTTCCGCCACGTATAGTGCAGCTACGGTCAAGGGCGGCCGGGTCGACACGGGCGCCCAAGAACACGGCGGGGACCGTGGTGGCATCGGAGCCGCCTTGGGCCCGCTTATTGGGAAAGGAGTACCCCATGGCAGATGAGAACGGTACCGTCCGCATTCTCCTCGCTTGCGGCATCGGCGCCTCGACCGGCTTTATGGCGGCGGGCATGCGCAAGGTCGCAAAGTCCAAGGGCCTTGACTGCACTATCAAGGCGGTCAGCAAGTCCGAGATCATGGACTACGCCGACAAGATCGACGTCCTCCTGCTCGGCCCGCACTTCGCCTCCGAGGTGCCCGAGATCCAGTCTCAGGTGGCATCTCACGGCGTGAAGGTCATGGCCATCGACCCCGACTATTATGCGGCGCTCGACGGCGAGAGCATCCTCGAGGATGCCTACGACCTGCTTGACGAAGACTAGGAGGGGACAACATGCTGCAAAAGTTCATGGAAGCGATCCAGGCGTGGATCACCGAGCATGTCGTCCCCGTGATGAACAAGCTTACCTCAACCTACTGGTTTGGCGTCATCTCCGACGCTGTTCTCTACATCGTCCCCTTCTCCATGGTCTCGGCCATCCCGAGCATGTGGAACATCATCCGTCGCTTTGTCCCGACCCTGCCCGACCTGTCGCCGCTCACTACGTTTTCGTTTGGCCTTGTGGGCATGTTCATGGCGTTTATCATCCCGCATAACGTTGCGGTCAAGGAAGACCGCAAAGACCGCAGCATGATTGCCGGTTTTACCGGTATAGGCGCTTTCATGCTGTGCATGAACCCCACCATCACCGATGAAGGTTATGTCTTCCAGATGGCCAAGTTTGGCGCAGGTGGCATGTTCACCGCTATGGTCGTGGGCTTTGTCGTTGGCTTTATCTACAAGCGCATGGCACGCATGACATTCTTCTCCGAGGACAGCCTCGTGCCCGACTTCGTCAAGAACTGGTTCGACAACATCATCGCGGTGCTGTTGTCGCTCTTCGTGGCCTGGCTCTTTACCAATATGCTCCAGGTCGACGTCTTTGGCGCGGTCGCGATCATCCTTTCGCCCGTTACTGGCTTTGCCCAGACGCTGCCCGGCACCATCGCCATTCCGCTTGTCATGGACACCTTCTACTTCTTCGGCATCTCCGGCTGGGTGTTCTCGCCGATCCAGCAGTCCATCCAAAAATCTGCTCTTGCCGAGAACATGGCCGCCTACGCCGCGGGCCTCGCTCCTACCAACATCAACGCGTACGGTATCACCCGCTACATCATGATCGGCGGCGAGGGCGCAACGCTTCCGCTGGCCTTCTACATGCTTTTCGCCAAGTCCAAGAAGAACAAGACGCTCGGCCGCGCAACGATTATTCCGTCGCTGTTCAACATCAACGAGCCGCTGGTCTTCTCCACGGTCGTCGCCAACCCCTTTATGTTCATCCCTATGGTGCTGCAGTCCATCCTGCTGTCTGCCAACGCCTATCTCTGGATGAGTATGGGCTGGGCGAGCCTGCATGTCGAGAACTTCGACATGAACTTCCTGCCCAATGCGGTCTCGGCGTTCTTTATGTCGGGCGGGGACGTACGCAATATAGCGCTGGTCTGCGTCAACCTGCTGATCGCCGCGATTCTCTGGTTCCCGTTCTTCAAGGCTGCCGATAACTACCAGTGCAAGATCGAGGAAGAGCAGGCTGCTGAGAAAGCCGCAAAGAAGGCGGCCAAGAAGGCCGCCAAGGCCGCTGCCGTAGCTGCCGCCGAGTAAGACCCTACGGGCGACCCGGAGTCCGTCGCCTAGTTG
This sequence comes from uncultured Collinsella sp., assembly GCA_900540875.1. Taxonomy (GTDB): domain Bacteria; phylum Actinomycetota; class Coriobacteriia; order Coriobacteriales; family Coriobacteriaceae; genus Collinsella. The sequence goes on along the minus strand of UQHT01000006.1, from coordinate 94,194 downwards.
CTACCAGATGATCTGGTGTCGGCCGTGGAGGCGGCCGACACCCAAGAAAAGGAGGCCATGATGGCCGATGAGGCAATCAACGTTCCCGCAGTCGCGATGAGCGTCATCATCAACGCCGGCGACGGCCGCGCCTGCATTGACAAGGCGATGGACGCTCTGGCGGAGTTCGATTTCGATGCGGCCGACGCGCACCTTGCTGAGGCCGACGCCAAGATTCTCGAGGCGCACAAGGCGCAAACCGAGATGATCCAACGCCAGGCGGGCGGCGAGGAGATCGAGTACTCCCTGCTGTTCGTGCACGCCCAGGACACGCTCATGACCATTAGCGCCGAGTTGCACATGGCCAAGAAGATGATGCCCGTGGTGCGCGCACTGGCCGCCCGCTAATACGTCCCCCGATCACGGGCCGTCTCCCTGCGGCCCGCATCCCAACCCAACTAAAGAGAGATGAGGACATACCATGATCGACCTTTCTACCTATGACTATGGAGAGGCTTTTCCCGAGGGCTTTCTCTGGGGTGGCGCTACCGCTGCCAACCAGATCGAGGGCGCATGGGACGAGGGTGGCCGCGGCCCGGCGGTCTCCGACTACGTGATCCTGCTCGACCGCGAGACTTGCGCTCGCGAAGGCATTGTCGAGGGCGGCCCGCTCAACTCCGTCACGCGTCAGTCACTCGCGGCCCGCAAGGCAGACGAGATGGCCTACGATTTTCCCAAGCGTCGCGGCATCGACTTCTACCACACTTACAAGGAGGACATCGCGCTTTTGGGTGAGATGGGCTTTGGCGTTTTTCGCATGAGCATCTCCTGGAGTCGTATCTTCCCCAACGGCGACGACGCTCTGCCCAACGAGGAGGGCCTGGCCTTCTACGACAAGGTCTTTGACGAGTGCCATAAGCACGGTATCGAGCCCATGGTTACCCTCAACCACTTTGACATGCCGCTTCACTTGGCCGAGGAGTACAACGGCTTTGCAAGCCGTCATGTGGTCGACGCCTTTGAGCGCTATGCCGAGACACTTTTCCGCCGCTACAAGGGCAAGGTCAAGTATTGGATGACCTTCAACGAGATCAACCACGTCTACGCCAACCCCTGCACCTGCTGCGGCGTGATTTGGGATGAGAAGGAAGACGGCTCCAACCCATATGCCGGCCGCTGGCCCGAGAAGTTCCAGGTCGCTCACAACCAGCTCGTGGCTTCCGCCAAGGCCGTTATCAAACTGCGCGAGATCGACCCCGAGGCCCACATCGGCAACATGCTCTGCCGTCTTGAGAACTACGCCGAGACCTCCAAGCCGGAAGATCAGCTCCAGGTGCTCTTTGAGGACCACTTCAACTGGTTCTTCACCGATGTCCAGGCCAAGGGCGAGTACCCCTACTACGTAAAGCGCTTCTTCCGCGACTACGGTGTCGATATCAAGATGGAGGACGGCGATCTCGAGACTCTCAAGGCCGGCGTGGTGGATTACATCTCCATCAGCTACTACATGACCTATATCATGCGCTATAAGGGCAAGATCTCCCCCGAGCCGAGCGGCAAGCTGCTTACCGAGATCAAGAACCAGTACCTCGAGATGACCGAGTGGGGCTGGCCGATCGACCCCGTTGGCTTCCGCATCACGCTCAACCACATCTACGACCGCTACCACCTGCCGATCTTCATCGCCGAGAACGGCAACGGCATGACCGAGAACCGCGACGAGAACGGCTACTGCGACGACGACGCGCATATCGAGTACATGAAAGAGCATGTCGAGCAAATGCACCAGGCGATTCTCGACGGTGTCGATGTCTTTGGTTATGCCTGGTGGGGCCCCATCGACCTGATCAGCTCCGGCACCTCCGAGATGACCAAGCGTTACGGCCAGATCTCGGTCGATCAGGACGACCACGGCAACGGCACCGGTAAGCGCGGCAAGAAGAAGAGCTTCTTCTACTACAAGAAACTCATCGCCAGCAACGGTGCCGACACCGCAAGCGATAACATCGTGGTGGAGTAAGGAGTAGAGATGGTTTCCAAGACGACGGTCGTCAAGAATCCGAGCGGCATCCACGCGCGCCCTGCATCGCTGTTCGTACAGGAGGCGAGCAAGCACGAGAGCTCGATCACCGTTGGTAAGGTGGGCGGAGACGCTAAGGACGCCAAGTCGATCCTGATGGTCATGAGCCTGGGAATGACCTGCGGTTGCGAGATCGAGATTGCAGCCGACGGCGCCGATGAGGCGGCCGCCGTCGATGCCCTCGTGGCGCTTATCGAGAGCGGCTGCGGGGAGTAGGCAGGCAAAAGCTGTGCCGATGCGCTTTGGGGCCGCCTGGGGTGGGCTGGCCACAGTAAGATGGGCCCGCCGGTGCGCGCCGGTGGGCCCCTTGCTTTAGGGAGGTTTACGATGGCAGCAAGAAACGTTGGTGTTAGGGGAGCGGGGCGCGCCGGGGCGCGTTCGGCTCTCACAGCCCTGGGAGTCATGTCGCTGGTCTATGCGGGAGGCGTTCTGCTTATGGACGCGACCGTGGGCGAGCTTACGGGTTCTGCGGCGTCCTCCGCATCGGTCGCGTCGATGCTCGTTACCTTGCTGCTTATCGTGGCGCTGATCTTCTTTGAGGTGCGGGCATATCGGGCGGTGGTGGCATCGGTGCCCTTTGAGCCCGGTATGGGCGACAAGGTGCTGCTGGGTCTTTCGCTCTGGTTTGTCGGCGGCATGCCGCTCGGCGTCGCCAACCTGGCTCGCGCTATGGCGCTTGGAGGTGTCGGCGATGTGCGCCAGATTCTCATACAGCTGGGCGCGAGCGCCGCGCTCGTACTGCTGACGTATCCAAAGTTCAGGGTGTAGATAGCGGCAAAGCTCGCTAATGCAAGGCCCCTGCGACTGATTCAACTCGGTCGCGGGGGCCTCTTGTGCTGAGCGGGTCAAAAGCTCAGTGCTCAAAGCGCGGTGGCACACAGATGACGTTAGCAAATCCTCGGCAGCTGCTCTCCCACGAGCATGTCGAGGATACGGGTCGAGCCCCAGCCGGTGCGTACGCGCACGGCGGGACGGGCGCCCTCGACAAGCGGCAGCACGCGGCCGATAATCGCGGCATTCTCGCCGTAGCGGGCGGCGCGCATGGCGGCCAGTGCCGCATCTGCCTGTTCGGCCGGCACCACAGCGACCATCTTGCCCTCGTTTGCCACCTGCAACACATCGTAGCCGAGCATCTCGCAGGCTGCCTGCACGTCGGGGCGCACGGGCACGGCATCCTCGTCGATTTCCATGGCAACGCCGCTGGCCTGCGCAAATTCGTTGAGCGTGGACGCCAGGCCACCGCGCGTGGGGTCGCGGAAGCAGCGTGTTTCGGGTGCTGCGGCAAGCATATCGGCAATCAGGTGGTTGAGCGGCGCGGCATCGCTTTCGATGGTGCTCGAAAACGCCAGGCCCTCGCGTTGGCTCATGATGGCGATGCCGTGGTCGCCGAGTGTGCCCGACACCAGGATGACGTCGCCGGGCCGGCAGTTGGCACCGCTGAGCGTCACGCCTGCGGGCACCTCGCCTACGCCAGCGGTATTGATGTAGACGCCGTCGGCACCGCCACGCTCGACCACCTTGGTGTCGCCGGTGATAATCTTCACGCCTGCCTCATGTGCCGTTTCGGCCATGGTCTGCACAATCTGGCGCAGCTTGTCCATGGGATAGCCCTCTTCGAGGATAAAGCCGCATGAGAGGTAGCGCACATTAGCGCCCGAGGTCGCGACGTCGTTGACGGTTCCGCACACGGCGAGTCGGCCGATATTGCCGCCGGGGAAGAACTGCGGCGAGACTACAAAGCTGTCGGTCGACATGGCGATGCGCCCGCTCGCGGGCAGCGCAGCGACGCCGGCATCGTTGCCCTCGAGCAGTTCGGGCGACCCAAAGGCATCCAAAAAGACCTCATCGATGATGCGTTTCATCATCTGGCCGCCAGAGCCGTGGCCCAACAGGACAGTGCTATCGGTGGCAGTACGGGACATATCGAAAACTCCAATCGTGGGGGAGGGGTCGGCAATAGCTGAGTGTGGCAGAATCGATGTTAAGTAAAAGTCAGCGAGCGCCATTCAGGCGAAGTGAGTTGCCTTGAAAGAGGAGGCTGCTGGGCTTTTGCCCGCAGCCGACGATTGAAAGGCAAATCACTTCGCCTGAATGGCGCGCAGCGTCGACCGGTCCGCCGTTCGTTAGAACGGCGGAACCTAACAGCCTCGGTAGCGGAAATATGCTGCACAGCTGCCCTCGGAACTCACCATGCAGGGGCCGATGGGATGCTCGGGTGTACAAGCGCGGCCGAACAGAGGGCAGTCGCTCGGCGTAATGGCCCCGCGCAGCACGTCGCCGCAACGGCACCCACGCGGCTCGACCGTCGTCTCAACGGGTACGTCAAAGCGAGTGCGGGCATCAAAGCGCGAGCCCTCGGGGCGGATGGAAAGGCCCGAGTTGGCAATCGGCCCCAGCCCACGCCACGTGGTGTCGCATGGCTCAAACACCTGCTCGACCAGCTGGCGCGCCACGGGGTTGCCGTCTGCGTTGACGCCACGGCGGTAGGCGTTGTCGATTGCGGGCTGCCCCTCAACAACCATCTGGACCAGCATGCAGATGCCCTGCAGAATATCGACCGGCTCAAATCCGGTGACCACACCCGGGGTATTGAACTCATCGACCAAAAAGTCAAAGGGGGCTAAGCCCGTGATGGTGGCGACGTGTCCCGGAAGGATAAAGCCGTCGATAGTGGTCTCGGGATCGTTGGCGATGGCGCGCAGCGCCGGCGGCGTGGTCTTGTGGGCGCAATAGACCGAGAAGTTCTGGAGTCCGCGTGCATCGGCCTCCAAAATGGCGGCGGCGATGGTGGGCGTCGTGGTCTCAAAGCCGACGCCCATAAAGATGACCGGGCGATCGGGGTTGTGTTCGGCGATATCGAGTGCATCGAGCGGGGAGTACACAATGCGAATATCGCGCCCCGCCGCCTTTTGCGCGGCGAGCGAGGTAGACGACCCGGGCACGCGCATCATGTCGCCAAAGGTGGTGATGATGGCGCCGTCCATCTTGGCGAGCGCGATTGCATGGTCGATATCGCGGTTGGCGGTAACGCAGACGGGGCAACCCGGACCGCTCAGCAGTTTGAGCCCGGCAGGCATAATGGAGCGAAAGCCATAGCGACCGATGCTCACGGTGTGCGTGCCGCAGACTTCCATAAGGTTGATGGCGCGGTCGCCGACGAGTTCACGGATGCGCTCGATGAGCTCGCGAGCCAGCTTGGGATCGCGGAATGCCGAGAAGTCGATACCGGAGCGAGCCGGCTGTCCGGCCGCCACTAGTAAGCCTCCGCCGGGTTGGTGGCCAGCTGGTCTTCTTCGACCAGTTCGGTCATGGTGTTGACCAGGTCGAGCGTCTCCTGCGCCTCCTGCTCGTCGACAATCTGAATGCCAAAGCCGGCGTGCACGAGAATATAGTCGCCTACCTGTGCCGTCGGCACGAGGCGCAGCGAAACGGGGCGCTCGATGCCCATCATGTCGACGGTCGCCTTAAGGTCGTCGTCGCGTTTGACCACTTTACCGGGAACGGCAAGGCACATAATGTTCCCCTTTTATACGTTTTGCGCTGGATAGGCGCCTAATTACCCATCAGTTGATGGTAGCGCTCGCGGGAGTCACGAGCAAACGCGTTACACCTGTGAGACGGCGGCGCGCAGGCTGGCAAAACAGCCTATCGCGATGCTGTCTGCGCGAGGCGAGCGCGAGCGATGGCGGCCTGACCGTAGGCGATGCAGCCGTCGTTGACGGGCACGGCGTGGGAGACCAAGACGGCAAGACTGGCGTCTTTGAGTTCGTGGGTAAGGAGCCGAAGCAAAAGTCGGTTCATGAACACGCCGCCCGAGAGCGCGACGGTGTCGAGGTCTTCACGGACGCAGATCTCGCTTGCGATGCGGGCCGACGCGCGTGCGATGGTGACATGGAAGTCGAGCGCGAGCTTGCCGGCGGGCACGCCGGTCCTGATTCCCTCCAAAAGCGCCTCAAAAAGCGGTCTGGAGTTCAGAACATGGAAGTCGTCCGGACGGGATGATTCGGTTACGGAAAAGCTGGCCATATTGCCGGTGGGGCAGGCACTTTCACTGCTGAACGCGCGCCAGGCGGCGGCTTCGAGTTCTATGGCAGGCTCGCCCTCGTAGGTTGCCTTGTCGCAGATGCCCAGAATTGCTGCCGCGGCATCAAAGAGACGCCCCATGCTGCTGGTACGCGGGCTGTTGATGCCGCGCTCGATCATGGTGGCTGTCACGCTGCGCGTTTGCTCGTCGAGGCTGTCCAAAAGCCGAGCGGCGCCTGGGTGCTCGAGCAGGCCGAGCTCACTGAGCAGGGCAAAGGCGTTGCGGCGGGCGTCGCGCACGGAGGCCGCCCCGCCGGGGAGCGCCCAGGTGCGCAAATGCGCGGCGCGCTCAAAGCCGCCAAGGCCGGCAACAAGAAACTCGCCGCCCCAAATGGTCCCATCGGTGCCGGCGCCGGTGCCGTCAAAGGCGATGCCAAGGACACGCGCGTCGGTTGTAAGCTGGCCCGCGGCGATGGCCTCGGCCATTACGCTCGCGATATGCGCATGATGGTGCTGCACCTCGACGAGCGGCAGATTGTGCTCCCGTGCCTGCTCGCGCGCCCACTGGCTCGATAGATAGCTGGGGTGCAAATCGCAGGCCAAGGCGGCGGGCGCCAAGTCAAAGAGATCTTCCAAGCGCGTGCGCGCGGCGTTCCAGGCATCGAAGGTCTCGCCGTTTTCAACATCGCCGATATGCTGCGACACAAAACAGGTTGCCTCGCCGTTCGTCTCTTCACGCGTGAGCGCAATCGTGGCCTTTTGTTGTGGCCCGCAGGCGAGCACGCAGGACGGAGCGCCGTCGAGCGCCGGCAACGGCAGCGGCTGGGGTGCATATCCGCGAGCGCGGCGCACGGGCATAACGGCGCCGTCGACCACGCGCACTACAGAGTCGTCGCAGCGCGAGAGGATCGCGCGGTCGTTGCCGAGCAACGCATCGGCGATGCCGGCGGCAACGAGGTGTTCCCAGGCAAGGTCGTCGTCGGTCTCGATGGGCTCTTCGCTCAGGTTTCCGCTGGTCATGACGAGCGCGTGCATACCGCAGGCTTCTGCCGCGGCAAGCAACAGATGCTGAAGCGGGGTGTAGGGGAGCATAACACCGAGCTCGGGAAGGTCGTGCGCGACGGACGGCGCGAGCGCGAGGGCGTCGGGGGAATCGCCGCTCTCGCAAACAGCACGTCGGCGCAGCAGCACAATGGGGCGAATGCTGCCGGCCAGCAAGTCGCGCTCAACGTCGCTGATATGGCACAGGCGTTCAACGTCGGCAAGGCTGCGCACCATAACGGCAAGTGGCTTGTTGCTGCGGCGTTTACGGCGGCGAAGCTCGGCTACCGCCTGCTCGTTGGAGGCGTCACAGGATAGATGGAATCCGCCCAGGCCCTTGATGGCGACGATGCCACCAACGGCCAGCAGCTCAACGCAGCGGTCGATAATGGCGTCGCTGGTCTCGCGCGTGGTGCCGACGGCCAGCGACGCGGCGGCTTCGCCCGGCTCATCGCCCACGCTCGCTTCGCGCCACATGATATGCGGCCCGCAATCAAAGCAGGCATCGGGCTGCGCGTGAAAACGCCGGTCGAGTGGGTCGGCATACTCCGCGGCGCACTTGGGACACATGGGAAAACAATCCATCGACGTGGCCGCTCGGTCATAAGGCAGCGATCGGATGATGGTAAAGCGTGGGCCGCAGTTAGTGCAGTTGATAAAGGGGTAGTGATAGCGTCGGTCGGCGGGATCGAACAGCTCGCGCAGGCAATCGTCGCAGGTGGCGATATCGGGCGAGACGAGCGTCGTGTGCGCGGTCTGGTTCTGCGATGCTACGATGCGAAAACCCTCTTCATTGGCGGCATCCCAACCGTTGGCTGCCAGGTCCACAACCTCGACATGCTCTACGCGGGCTGCCGCGGGCGCATGCTCGGAAAGCGCAGCGACAAATCCGTCAACCGCCTCGGCACAGGCGTGCGCCTCGATATGCACGCCGTCGCCCGCGTTGAGCACCCATCCGCAAATGCCATGCGCCATGGCCTCGCGATACACAAACGGCCGCATGCCAACGCCCTGCACAATGCCCGTCACATGAATATGCACATGTCGCATGCGACACCCCTCATCAAAACCGACCAAATAGGGACAGGTGCGCTACAGCCCCAGGCTCTGCTTGGTGGCGGCGCACGTGAGCTCACCGTGCTTAACGCCGCGCAGGCCCAGCAGGCGGTCGGCTAGTTCGTAGACGCGCTCGCCGCGACCCTTGAGCGCCAGAATCTCTAAGCAGTTGTGGTGATCCAGATGCACGTGCATGGTCGATACGATCTCGTCGGTGTAGTCGTGCTGCACTTCGTCCAGACGGCGCGTCAGGTCGCCGGTATGGTGGTCGTAGATCATGGTGAGCGACCCGATAACATGCTCATCGGGCGTGCGCATCTGCTCCTTGGCGATCGAGGCGCGAATCAGGTCGCGCACGGCCTCGGAGCGGTTGGCCACGTCGCCGCGGCGCGCGATCTGTTCGTCAAAACGGCGCAGCAGGTCGTCCGGTGCGGTAACCGAAAAGCGGACCAGCTCGGAGCCGGAGCCACTACAGTGGCAGCCTGCGTCACCGTCCGCCCCGTGCGGATGCTCGTGCTCGTACCCGCAGCCGTGCTCGTGTTCGGCCACGTTACACCAGCTTCACGGAGCCGACGGAGTTGTGGTCGGCCTCGATGGCCTCTTCGTAGCCCTCGAGTGCGTCGTGGGCCTCGTGCAGCGCGGCCATGGCTGCCTCGAGCTTGGCGCCGATGCGCTCCATGTCAAAATTCTCGGTCGCATGCAGCAACTGATGGCTCCACTCGTGAGCGAGCTCGATGGTGTCGTCGACCTGCTTGACGCTCATGGCAAGCTGGCTCATGTTCATTCCAACATCATGCATGGGAAATCTCCTTGTGTGGACGGTAATCCAGTGATTCAGATTTTACTACGCCCGCTCTGCGCGCCGCTGCATAAGAAAACGGGTGCGAGTCTGTGCGACTCGCACCCGTTCACTGGGGGCTGTTTGTAACTACCATACTATCCATGGTCGCACGCGCCGCACCCGGCAGTCCGGCGAGCGGTGCAAAACCGCTCATGGACGGCGGGCAAGTAACAAGCGTATTACAGATGCTTCTCCAGCAGCGCCTGCAGCCTCGCCTTGGGCAGAGCGCCAACCGAGCGGTCAATCTCCTCGCCGTTCTTAAACACAATCAGCGTGGGGATGCTCATGACGCCATACTTCATGGCCAGGTCCTGGTTGTCGTCGACGTTGCATTTGGCAACGGCAAGCTTGCCCGCCAGCTCATCGGCTACCTCGTCCACGATGGGCGAGAGCGATCGGCAGGGCCCGCACCAGGGCGCCCAAAAATCGACCAGCACGGGTAGGCTGTCGTTAACGATGGAATCGAAGTTCTCGGGGGTAATCTGCTTAATGTCAGCCATGGTGACCTCCATAATACGACGCGGCTCGGCCGCGTAAAACTCAGTACGACCGTGCTTATACCCAGCCGCCCGCAAAGCAACCACTCGCGGGCAGCTCTTTTATATAATGGTGGGCACGCAAACGATTGGAGAGCGCATGTCCACGTCACAAAGCCAGAAAAAAGAAGCCATCGCCCAGGCGGCCGAGCAGGAGCTCACATCGCTTGCGGTCCGTGGCGTGCGCATCGTGGGCAACGCGTGCTCGCCGATCGTGCTGGTCAAAGGCGATTTGGACGAGGCCGAGCGTTCGGGCGGCGAGCTGGCTGCCGGTCCGGACGGTGCTGCGCTGCGCAAGGCGCTTGGGGCCATCGGCTACGCGCCCGAGGATTTTTGCGTGCTGGCAAGCGTCGCCGGCGCAGGCGACGGAGCGGTCGCGGTGGGCGAGACGCTGCCGTGCGAGCTGTTCCGCGAGGCGCTTGAGGCTCTGGATCCCGAGGCGGTGCTGCTGCTCGATAACAGCGCGGCCGATGTCATGCGCGAAACCTACGCCGATATGCTCGTGGCGATTGATGACTTCGACACCGCCATGCTCAAGCCCGGTCTGGTCGCCCATGTGCAGGGCCGCCGCGTGCTCGCGCTCGATGGCTTTGAGGCGGCGCTGACCGACAAAGCGGCCAAGCAGCGCATGTGGGCCTACATCAAGCAGCTGACCCCGGCGGTCGCTCCACTGTAGCGGATCGGCACCGGCGAGCGATTGCCTGGCGGGCGAGGCGCGCCGCGAGATCGGCGCCGTACTTCTACATCACAGCGCGCAGCTCAAACCGATCGCCGTTAATGCGGAACTGGCAGTTGCCGTTCATGCGCTCCACGGCAAGTTTGATGCTCTTGGTTCCAAAGCCGTGGCCCGCATGCCGGGTCACGGGCATGCCGTCGACCATGCGCGGCGCGCGGTCAAACGTGTTGGAAACTAACAGCAACAGCTGGCCGTCCTCAAGTCGCAGGTCAAGGTCGACGAATCGCTTTCCTTGGGATGCGGCGCTTGCGGCGGTGATAGCGTTTTCCAAGGCATTTGAGAGCACGCTAAACAGGTCGGCGTCACCTACGTGGACGGTTTCGGGTACGGCGGCGCGCAGGTTGGCGGTAATGCCGTTTCTATTGATATCTGAGTTGAATGACGAAAGCGCGATGTTTACGGTCTCGTTGGCACAGAAGCGGCGTACGGCGGTGCGGTCGCCGGCTTCGCAGAGCTCATCGATGCGTTTGAGCGCCTCGTCGGTGTGGCCCTCCTCAATTAAAGTGGCCAGGCCGCGTAGGAAGTGGCGCATATCGTGGCGAAGAATCGACAGCTCGCGCCCAGATTGACGCCAAGCCTCGAGCTCTTTGATGGCGGCGCTGTCGCGGGTTTCGAGCATCCAACGCTCTCGCTCGGCGGTTTCCTTTTCTTCGTATTCGCGCAGGTAAACGGCAAGAAACATAAGATAGAAGGCACAGAGCGCAAATGCCAAAAACTCAACTGTCACCACCGAGCCCGAGTGGAACAGCGTGGTGTAGACGTTGGTGGCGTAGTCAAAGATGTAATAGACGAGCGGCAGGATTAAAAGGATGCTCAGCTCGGTGGGGCTTTTAATCGCCAGGCGGGGTCCAATGTCGCCGGCCCAATGCAGCAGGACGGCAAAGACGCCGAGCGTGGTCGCGATGCGCGCCAGATAGTACGCGATCTGCGAATCGGTTGCGGCAAAGGCGGCGATGCCCATCCAGTTGCTGAACTGACAGCTCAGATAGGCGCTGGTGACGCCCAATGCCGCGAGCAGCGGGCTCAGACGGTAGCGCGCACACAGGTAGACGGTAAGCGGCAGGTGCACGACGAGCGGATAGACCTGACGGGCAAAAAGCTCTCCGCCAACGACATTGGCGATCGAAAAGGCAGCGCCGGTTGCGGCTCCGACCCCCACCAACTCGAGTGCATGGCGTCGATTGATTTCGATACCGCATAGCGCCGCCGAAGCAAAGACGCCAAAGAGTAGCGTTGTGGCGTGGTGGATTGCCCAAAGGACCATTTCGACCGAGGAGATCATCAGCGCCTCCCGCCCTCGAAGCGCACCGCAAAGTAGGCGTCTTGGAACCCCTGCTTGCTGCTGCGCGACAGCGGAATGCACGCGCCGGAGCGCATGACGATGTCCGTGCGATCGAAGTGGTCGATGTTGCGCAAGTTGACCTGGTAGCTACGGTGGCATTTAAAGAAGGTGGCATTTTGCGCCAAACGGTCCTCGACGCTGCGGAACGACTCGAGTGCCTCGATATCGCGTCCGTCGCGCAGGTGGAAGACCACGTGCTTGTTGCGCGCCTCGGCATATTCGATGTCGGACAGGCGCAGGGCGTGGTAGCCAAAGGACGTTTTGATCACGAGCTCGTCGGTTGCCGCCGGGCGCATGCTCGAAAGTTCGTCGAGTAACTGCGCCAGGCGTTCGTAAGTCACGGGCTTGAGCAGATAGTCGAAGGCGCGGACCTCGTAGGACTCCAGTGCAAACTCGGGCGACGAGGTAAGGAACACCAGGCGCACGGCGGTGTCGGCCTGGCGCAATTCGCGTGCGGTGTCCATGCCGTTGACGAGCGGCATGATCATGTCGAGCAGGATGATGTCGGCGCGCGACGCGGCATGGCGCGCCAGCAGGTCCTCGCCGCGCGTGACGAGCGCAACATCGACCGCCGTGCCCGTCTCGATCGACCAACGGTCGATCATCCGGTGCAGTCTATCTAGAAAAGCGACGTCATCGTCGCAGGCAATAATCTTGAGCATTCTGAGCCCCCTTAGTAGTTCGATTTTGCCACATTGGGTGCGGACCGCTCGCGGAGGCGTGTCCCGTTTGCGCCCCACGGCGTGCAACTCGCGCCGAGCGGAATTGCGGTGGCGAAAGATGCCTCCTGCGCTATCGAGAGCTCGGCTATCCTCAGCTTGCCAGTTCGAATATGGACTTGCCGCATGGTCGAATCTTTATTTCAACTTTACACCTAGGTTTACAGCTGTCTTGTCAGCTGTAAACCTAGGTGTCATACTAAAGCCCCAAGATTCGCCAAAAGAGAGGGGCCTTGATGGCACAGAGCGCGAACATGGATGCGTCGGAGCTTGCACGCGATATCGCGGCCGGCCTAGCATCGGCAACGACGGCAACGGAGCGCGCGGCACTGGTGCCCGCAGAGCTCGTCGAGGCCATTCAGCAACTTAAAACCCAACGCGACGCGGTGATCCTGGCGCACTATTACGTGGCGCCCGAGGTTCAGGCTGTGGCCGATTACGTCGGCGACAGCTTCTACCTGGCAAAGCTTGCCAAGAGCCTGCCGCAGCAGACCATCGTGCTGTGCGGCGTGGAGTTTATGGGCGAGAGCGCCAAGCTGCTCAATCCCACCAAGACCGTGCTGCTGCCCGAGCCGGGCGCGGACTGTCCCATGGCGCACATGGTCAAGCGCGAGACGGTCGATGCGGCGCGCGCCGAGTACGGCGACGACCTGGCCGTGGTCTGCTACGTCAACTCCACGGTCGAGATCAAGAGCTGGAGTGACGTGTGCGTTACCAGCTCAAACGCCGTCAAGATCGTCTCCGAGCTGCCGCAGCAGCACATCTTGTTCATTCCCGACCAGAACCTGGGCCGCTTCGTAGCCGAGCAGGTGCCCCAAAAGCACGTCATCCTCAACAACGGCTACTGCCCGCGCCATCACATCATCACCGTCGAGCAGACCGTCGACGCGACGGAGGCCCACCCCGACGCGCTCGTGCTGGCGCATCCTGAGTGCAAGGCCGACGTCTTGGCCGAGGCCGACTACATCGGCTCCACCGCCGGCATCATCAAGTACGCCGAGGAGTCCGACGCGAGCGAGTTCATTATCGTGACGGTCCGCGGCGTGCTCTACGAGCTCGAGCGCCGCTGCGAGGGCACCGGCAAAAAGTTCTACTTCCCCGCGGTGCAGCCCACCTGCGTCAACATGGATCTCATCACGCTCGAAAAACTCGTGCGCTGCCTGGAGACGGGCGAGGGCGAGGTGCAGATCGGCGTGTCGGACGAGGCCGCCGACCAGGCCAAACTTACGCTCGGCCGCATGCTCGAGTACGCGGCGCGCTAAGCCAATGTGACATGAGGGACAGTCCCTTATGTCACATAACAAGGGAGAGGATTCCTGTGGAAACCAAACAATACCCCGACATGGAGTGCGACGTTGTCATTGCCGGTTGCGGCGTGGCGGGCCTGTACGCGGCCCTCAATCTGCCGACGAGCACGCGCGTGATCATGCTCTCCAAGGGCGCTGTCGACGAGTGCGATTCGATGCTCGCGCAGGGCGGCATTTGCGTGCTGCCCGAGGGCTCGGACTACGATGCCTTCTTTGAGGACACCATGCACGCCGGCCACTACGAGAACCGCCGCGAGAGCGTCGACATCATGATCCGCTCGAGCCGCTCGGTCATCAACGACCTGCTAGCGATGGGCGTGGATTTTGAGCGCAAGGCCGACGGCAGCCTCAACTTTACCCGCGAGGGTGCGCACAGCCGCCCGCGCATTGCCTTCCATGCCGACATTACGGGCAAGGAGATCACGACCAAGCTGCTCCAGGCTGTTCGCAAGCTGGATAACGTGCAGATTCTGGAGCACGTGGCCATGACCGACATCCTGACCGCCGAGCGCGATGGTACCACGGTGTGCACCGGCGTCGTCGCCGTTCCCGTGGACGAGAACAGCTCGGTTCGTCCTGCCGACGAGCTGGCAAATACCGCCGAGGGCGTGCATGCCGGCGAGCCGTTTAAGATCCATGCCCGCCATACGCTGTGGGCGACGGGCGGTATCGGCGGCGTGTACGACCATTCGACTAACTACCCGCAGCTCACGGGCGATGCATGCTACATCGCTCAGGAGCATGGCATTAAGATGGAGCACCTGGACTACGTGCAGATTCACCCCACGGGGCTGTTCTCGCCGCAGCCGGGTCGCACCTTCCTGATCAGCGAGAGCTGCCGCGGCGAGGGCGCGATTTTGCTCAACGCCGCCGGCGAGCGCTTTACCGACGAGCTTCAGCCGCGCGATGTGGTCGCTGCCGCTATTCGCGAGCAGATGAAGCAGGACGGTACCGAGCACGAGTGGCTGAGTTTTGCCCCCGTCGAGCGCGATGTGGTGACCGGGCACTTTGCCAACATTCGCGCGCGCTGCCTGGAGGACGGCCGCGACATCTTGGACGAGCCCATCCCCGTTACGCCCACGCAGCACTACTTTATGGGTGGCGTATGGGTCGATAAGGACGGCCGCACCTCGATGCCCGAGCTCTACGCCGCGGGCGAGACGGCCTGCAATGGCGTGCACGGCAAGAACCGCCTGGCTTCTAACAGCCTGCTCGAGTCCCTAGTTTGGGGCCGCCGCGCTGCTTGGCGTATGCGCACCGGCGAGTCGCTGACCGTGGAGCAGGCCGGTGAGCCCGCGCTTGACGGACGTCACCGCGCCCTGAGCGCCGAGACCCTTGCAATCGATGATTTGGCCCGTGCCGCCGGCACGCAGGCCGTGGAGGAGTAGACCATGAATCCCATTACCATGAAGCTCGTCGTCGATGATCTGATTTTGCAGGCTCTGCGCGAGGACATCACGTTTGAGGACGTGAGTACGGCGAGCGTGTGCCCTACGGCGCGCCCCGCTACCGTTGAGCTCATCGCCAAGGCCGATGGCATCATCGCCGGCTTGGATGTGTTCGCTCGCACCTTTGAGCTGCTGGATTCGCAGAGCTCGGTGCTGTTTGATGTTGCCGACGGTGACGAGGTGCACGCCGGCGACCACGTGGGCCAGGTGCGCGGCGATGCGCGCGTATTGCTTTCGGGCGAGCGCGTGGCGCTCAACTACCTGCAGCGCATGAGCGGCATCGCTACTTACACGCATCGGATGGCGGCCGCGCTCGAGGGCACCAAGACCGTGCTTGTCGACACGCGCAAGACCACGCCGGGCATGCGCGTCTTCGAGAAGGCAGCAGTCGAGATCGGCGGTGGCAGCAACCACCGCTATAACCTGTCGACGGCCGTCATGCTCAAGGACAACCACATCGATGCAGCCGGTGGCGTGACGCGCGCGATCGAGATGGCGCGCGCCCATGCGTCGTTTACCACGACGGTCGAGATTGAGTGCGAGAACCTGGGCATGGTACGCGAAGCCGTGGAGGCCGGTGCCGACATTATCATGTTCGACAACATGACCCATGACGACATGGCCGCCGCCATCGAGCTTATCGCCGGTCGCGCCAAGACCGAGTGTTCGGGCAATGTGGACGCCGACAACATTCGCGCCCTGGCCGACCTGGGCGTTGACTTTATTAGCTCGGGCGCCCTGACGCACTCTGCGCCGATCCTCGACCTCTCGCTTAAGCACCTGCGTCTGCTGGACGGTAAATAATGAACGCCCGCGAGCGTCGCCGTGCCATCATGGGCGTGCTCGAAGGAGCCAAGGAGCCCGTTTCGGGCAGCGCACTTGCCCGCGAGGTTGGCGTGAGCCGTCAGGTCGTGGTTCAGGATATTGCCCTGTTGCGTGCCGATGGGCACGATGTCGTGGCAACCAACCGCGGTTACGTGCTGCAGGAAGCCGCGAGTAGCCCCGCCGTGCCCACGCGCTTGGTCAAGGTTCGCCACGGCGTGGAGCAGACAGGCGATGAGCTTACGAGTATCGTCGACGCCGGAGGCGCCGTGCTCAACGTGATCGTCAATCACCGCGTGTACGGTAAGATCACGGCCGACCTGGACATCCGCAATCGTCGCGATGTTGAGCGCTACCTGCACGATATCGAGAGCGGCAAGAGCTTTCCGCTACTAACGGTGACGAGCGGCTATCACTTCCATCGCATCGCGGCGGAGGACGAGCAAACCCTCGACGAGATCGAGGCCATGCTCAAGGAGAAGGGCTACCTTGCCGATTTAATGCCTTACGAGGACGATCTATCGTAGCCGATGCTGCAAACGTCCCTAAGCGGCAATCTGACGTTCAATCGTCGGTCGCGTACCAAAGTACGCTTCCCTCCTCTTTCACGTCACCTTGCTCGCTTAGGGACGTTTTCGCTGACGTGAGCTCAACCTGCGACGGTGCCTAATTGGTTATCCGCACAAAAAAGGAGGCCTCCGCGGCGATGCGGAAGCCTCCTTTTTGTGCACGGTGTACTTTTGAGTGTGCAAGTGGGGGAGTTGTTACTCCTCGACGATCTCGGTGATCGCGCCAGCGGGGCAAGCGTCCTGGCAAGCGCCACAGGCGACGCAGGAATCCTCGTCAGCGACGGTAGCGACGTCCTGGAGCTCCAGAACGCCAGCGGGGCAGGAGTCGACGCAAACGCCACAAGCGATGCACTCGTCGGCATCAATTACGGGATGAGCCATGGTAGTTTCCTCTCTGTTGACCGACGCTACAGGCGATGTGCGTCGGTGTGATTCGGGCAAAAACATACCACGGGAGCGACCGTTTGCAATACCCTCTGACCGGCATCTTCATACCGTTCGCCGAGTATGCCACGGCTTACTAAAAAACATGCAGGTGAGGCCGCTGAGCTGCGCAAATGTTAGCTAAAGGTGACTTGAAATATTGAGCTATTGAGCGCGCTTGCGGAAAGCGCATCCCATAAATTTGCCGAAAAACGGGCCCTAGTTTCCGGTTGGACCGCCCGGCGGAAGCTGCGTCCCGGAATCGGTGCTCAAACTGGGATGTAGCTTCCGGCTGAGCCTTCAAGAGGAAACTGTGTCCCGGAATCCACGCTCAAACCGGGACGAGCTTTCCGCAAGGCAGCCCCAGGCGCCCCCGGACGCAAACCTCAGTCATCTCTACATAGATCTCAGTAGATTTGCCGAGAACTCAAATAGCGCTTCTACCTGCGATTTTGCGAACCTAAACTCTCGGAGATAAGAAATCTTATATGAATTGACTTAGATTTTGTATATTCCAGCCCATAAGGGGATACACTACATCCTGAAAGACAAGCCGAAGCGCCGCGCGACAGACCGTCGAGGCGACGCGAACGCAAAAGAGAGAGGGAATTTCTAATGAGTAAGATTCTTGGTATCGACCTTGGTACTACTAACTCCGCCATGGCCGTTCTCGAGGGCGGTTCTCCGACCATTATCGTGAACGCCGAGGGCGACCGCACCACCCCGTCTGTCGTGGGCTTCCGTGCTGACGGCGACCGCGTCGTGGGTAAGGCCGCTAAGAACCAGGCGGTCACCAACCCCAAGAACACCGTGTTCTCCATCAAGCGCTTCATGGGCCGCAAGTACTCCGAGTGCACCTCCGAGATCAAGACCGTGCCGTACGAGGTCAAGGAGGGCCAGGGTGGCCGTGCCGTCGTCGACATCGAGGGCAAGGATTACACCGCCGAGCAGGTGAGCGCCATGACGCTCGCAAAGATGAAGGCCGACGCCGAGAAGTATCTGGGCGAGACCGTCACCGACGCCGTCATCACCGTCCCGGCCTACTTCAACGACGCCCAGCGTCAGGCCACCAAGGATGCCGGTAAGATCGCCGGCCTCAACGTCAAGCGTATCGTCAACGAGCCGACCGCTGCTGCTCTTGCCTATGGCCTGGACAAGCAGGGCACCGACCAGCGCATCCTGGTCTTCGACCTGGGCGGCGGCACCTTCGACGTCTCCATCCTCGACCTCGCCGACGGCGTGTTTGAGGTTCTGTCCACCTCGGGCGACAACCACCTGGGCGGCGACGACTGGGATCAGCGCGTCATCGACTGGATGGCCGATAAGTTCCAGCAGGAGAACGGTGTCGACCTGCGTCAGGACCCCATGGCCCTGCAGCGTCTGAAGGAGGCCGCCGAGAACGCCAAGAAGGAGCTCTCCGCCGCCCAGCAGACCACCATCAACCTGCCGTTCATCACCATGAACCAGTCCGGCCCGCTGCACCTCAACTACACGCTGACCCGCGCCGAGTTCGAGAAGATCACCCGCGACCTGCTCGAGCGCTGCAAGCAGCCTGTCACCAACGCCCTGCGCGATGCCAAGCTTAAGCTCTCTGATCTGACCGAGGTCATCCTCGTCGGCGGCTCCACTCGTATGCCCGCCGTCCAGGAGCTCGTCAAGACCATGACCGGCAAGCAGCCTAACATGTCCGTGAACCCTGACGAGGTCGTTGCCGACGGCGCTGCCGTCCAGGGCGGCGTGCTCACCGGCGACGTCGAGGGCATCCTGCTGCTCGACGTTACCCCGCTGTCGCTGGGTGTTGAGACCATGGGCGGCATCATGACCAAGATGATCGACCGCAACACCACGATCCCGACCTCCAAGACCGAGGTTTACTCCACCGCTGCCGACAACCAGACCAGCGTCGAGATCAACGTGCTCCAGGGCGAGCGCGAGCTTGCCCGCGACAACAAGTCGCTCGGTAAGTTCCAGCTGACCGGTATCCCGGCTGCCCGCCGCGGCGTGCCGCAGATCGAGGTTACCTTCGACATCGACGCCAACGGCATCGTCAAGGTTTCCGCTAAGGACAAGGGCACCGGCAAGGAGCAGCAGATCACCATTTCCGGCTCCACCGCTCTGTCCGACGACGAAGTCGATCGTATGGTCAAGGACGCAGAGGCTCATGCCGAGGAGGACAAGAAGCAGAAGGAAGAGGTCGAGGTCCGCAACCAGACCGACAGCCTGTGCTACTCCACCGAGCAGACCCTCAACGAGCTGGGCGACAAGGTTTCCGCCGATGTGAAGTCCAAGGCCGAGGCCGCTATCGCCGACGCCAAGAAGGCGCTCGAGGGCTCTGACGTCGAGGCCATCAAGGCCGCCGGCGAGTCCCTGCAGTCCGTGGCCTACGAGCTGGCCCAGGTTGTCTACGCCGACGCTCAGCAGCAGACCGACGGTGCCGCCGGCGCCCAGCCTGCCGACGATGACGTGGTCGACGCCGACTACGAGGTTGTGGACGACGAGGACAAGTAATCATGTCCGCCCGTAAAGCTCGCACGGAGGCGGCCGCCGCTGGCGCCGCCCCCGTTGACTCTGAGGAGAAGGACGTGAAGATTCCCGTAGAGGCCGCAGACGATACCGAGGCCAACGAGGCCCCGGCCGCCGAGGCTGCCGAGAACCAGGTAGAGGATTCCAACAAGGAGGCGACGATGACCGAGGACGAGATGGTGGAAGCCGCTATCCGCGCCGGTGAGGAAGCCGCCGACAACGACTTTAAGCTCAAGTTCGAGCAGGCCCAAAAGGAGCTTGCCGACGTGCGCAGCGAGCTCGATGCTGCGGCAGAGGCTCAGAAGGCTGCCGAGGACAAGGCGAAGGACGCCACCGAGCGCACCGCCCGTTTGCAGGCCGACTGGGAGAACTTCCGTCGCCGCACCGCCAACGAGCGCATCGCCGAGCGCGACCGCGCGACTGAGAAGCTTGTCACCGCGCTGTTGCCGGTAATCGACGATATCGAGCGCGCGATCGACCATGCCCGCAGCCAAGAGCTTGCCGACGACTTTAAGCAGTTCGTCGATGGCGTCGATGCGGTGCATGCCAAGCTGCTCGATGTGTTTGCGCACGAGGGCGTTGAGCCCATCGACCCCAAGGGCGAGGCGTTCGATCCGCTCGAGCACCAGGCTGTGGGTCGCGTCGAGGACGCATCGCAGTACGACGAGACCGTCAACGACGTGTACCAGAAGGGCTACCGCATGGCGGATCGCATCCTGCGTTCCGCGATGGTGACGGTGACCTACGGTGGCGAGAAGCGCCCCGCACCGGAGCCCGAAGCGGCGCCCGAGGATGCTTCGGCCGATACGGCCGAGAGCACCGAGGAGTAATTGAGAAGGGCCCCGGGGCAACACCCGGGGCCCTTTCTGGCCTAGTGCCATATGAAAGCATGAGCCGCCGCCCGCTGGGCGGCGGATGAAACAGGAGAGGAGCTACGATGGCTGCAGGCAAAACCTTCTATGACATCCTGGGCGTATCCAAGAGCGCCTCCGACAAAGAGATCAAGAGCGCGTTTCGCAAGCTCGCGCAAAAATATCACCCCGATGCCGGCGGCGACGAGGCCAAGTTCAAGGAGATCAGCGAGGCCTACGAGACGCTTTCGGACGAGAAGAAGCGCAAAGAGTACGACCAGATGCTCATGTTTGGCGGCATGCCGGGCGCGGGCGGCGCATATGGCGGCGGCTACGGTGCCGGCGCGGGCGCCAGCGGCTGGGGCGACATCTTCGACAGCATCTTTAGCGGCAACGGCGCCTGGGGCAGCGATTGGGGCTCGGGCTTTGCCGGGGCTGCGGGCGCTGCCGGTGCCGGCGCGGGTCGCAGCCGCGCTCGCAAGGGCGGCGACCTGTCGCTGACCGTCGATGTTTCGGCCGAGGACGCGTTTCGCGGCGTGACGCACAAGGTCACCTATCGCATTCCCTCGACAGGCGAGCAGCAGACCATCACGGTCTCGGTGCCCGCGGGCGCGGTCGATGGCGGCAAGCTACGCTACAAGCGTCGCGGCGAGTATGGCGTTGCGGGTGGCGAGCGCGGCGACCTGGTCGTGACCACGCATGTGGAGGAGCACCCGCTGTTCAAGCGCAAAGGCGCCGACGTGACCATGGAGGTACCGGTCTCGGTCTACGAGGCGGCGCTCGGCTGCACGGTGGACGTGCCCACACCCGGCGGTGCGACGGTCCGTTTGAAAGTGCCCGCGGGTACCCAGACGGGCAAGAAGTTCCGCTTTAAGGAGATGGGAGCGCCCGACGTTAAGCACCGTGGCCGTACGGGCGCGCTGCTCGTCGAGATCAAGGTGCAGGTCCCCACGAACCTATCCGATGACGAGCGCGATGCCATGACCAAGCTGCGCGAGGCCGACACGCGCGACTATCGCGAGAAGGTCAACCGTTACAAGGCGACGTACTAGGGCGGTCGCGGCGCGCGCCCGCGCCCGCGGGCTTATGATGGACGATAACGAGACGGAAAGGGGTCAGGTAGCATGGCCGAGGACAATAGGAACAAACCGCTGTACATGATCAGCGTGGCGGCCGAGCTGACCGGCATGCATCCGCAGACTCTGCGCGTCTACGAGTCTAAGGGCCTGGTGAACCCCCAGCGCTCGGGCGGTAACACACGCCTGTATTCGCGTGCCGATATCGAGCGTCTGGAGCTCATCAACCAGCTGACTGACGAGGGTATCAACCTTGCCGGCGTGGTGCGCATTCTCGATATGAAGGAGCGTGCCGAGGAGCGCGAGCGCGAGAACGAGAAGCTCCGCGCTCGCGTGCGCCAGCTCGAGGATGAGCTGCACGAGTACAAGATGCAGAAGAAGATCACCGCCCTGGCCCCGCGCGATGGCTCGGTTAACCCCGAGCAAGTCATGCGCAAGCTACTGGGCGCCGGCGGAGATCTCTAGGTTCCGCCGTTCTACCGAACGGCCGACGCTGCGCGACGTCCGGAGCGACAATTTGTCATTCAAAGGGCAAGGCATGACCAGAAGGTCTATGCCTTGCCTTTTTCATGCCAACTTGTTCGCTCCGGACGTCGCTCGCTGTCCGTCCTCTACCTGCGGCGTTGCCTTGCTCCGGATGCGGTAGTCATTGGGGACGTTCTTAAATGACTAGTCGAAAGGGACACTCTTGCGCCAAATCTGTCGGCCCACACCGGGCTCGTCCTTTGCTTTACTGAGATAAAGTGAACGCGCAGATTCGTAACCCGCTCGCAACCGTTCTATGGCACGATATTGAACGAATGTATGCTATGCGCCCGAGCCTTTCGGGCAGAGTGGGAGACAGTATGGTTAAGCTGTACGAGGACGGCATCTACCTGCGCGGCGGCAGCGAGGTTGTGCCTGCAGCCGAGGCCGCTGAGCGCGGCATTACGCAGACGCCCGAGGATGCCAAGCGCGGCACCATCGCGTATTCGATCCTTCAGGCACACAATACGTCCGGCGACCCCGAGGCGCTCAAGATTCGCTTCGACGCCATGGCGAGCCACGACATCACCTTTGTCGGCATCATCCAGACGGCGCGCGCCTCGGGCATGGAGCAGTTCCCGCTGCCCTACGTGCTCACCAACTGCCATAATTCGCTGTGCGCCGTGGGCGGCACCATCAACGAGGACGACCACGTCTTTGGCCTCTCTGCGGCCAAGAAGTACGGCGGCATCTTCGTCCCGCCGCACATCGCCGTCATCCACTCCTTTATGCGCGAGAACTTTGCCGGTTGCGGCAAGATGATCTTGGGTTCCGACTCGCACACCCGCTACGGCGCTCTGGGCACTATGGCCGTGGGCGAGGGCGGCGGCGAGCTGGCAAAGCAACTGCTGCGCGACACCTACGACGTCGCCTATCCCGGCGTTGTCGCCATCTACCTCACGGGCGCCCCGCGCCCCGGCGTCGGCCCGCACGACGTTGCGCTCGCCATCATCCGCGCTGTCTTTGCCAAGGGTTACGTCAAGAACAAGGTCATGGAGTTTGTGGGCCCCGGCATCGCGAGCATGACGACCGATTACCGCAACGGCGTCGACGTCATGACCACCGAGACCACCTGCCTGTCGAGCATCTGGGCCACTGACGAGGACACGCATGCATTCCTGACCATGCACGGCCGCGGCGACGACTACCGCGAGCTCAAGCCCGCCGATGTCGCCTACTACGACGGCTGCGTCGAGGTCGATCTGTCGAGCATCAAGCCCATGATCGCGCTGCCGTTCCATCCTTCCAACGGCTTTGAGATCGACGAGCTCAACGAGAACCTCGAGGACATCCTGCACGAGGTCGAGCTCGAGGCCGCCAAGATCGGCGAGGGCAAGACACACTTTAGCCTGCTCGACAAGATCGTCGACGGCAAACTGCGCGTGCAGCAGGGCGTTATCGCCGGCTGCTCGGGCGGCAACTACGACTCCGTGGTCCAGGCTGCCCGCGTGCTCAAGGGCGCCAACACCGGCTGCGGCGAGTTCTCGCTGTCGGTCTATCCCACGAGCCAGCCCGTGGCGCTCGAACTCACGCGCCGTGGCTACATTTACGACCTTATGGAGGCCGGCGCGATCGTGCGCACGGCGTTCTGCGGCCCGTGCTTTGGCGCCGGCGACACGCCTGCCAACAACGGCCTGTCCATCCGCCACACCACGCGCAATTTCCCCAACCGTGAGGGCTCCAAGCCGGGCAATGGCCAGTTGAGCGCCGTGGCTCTGATGGACGCTCGCTCCATTGCGGCGACGGCTGCCAACGGCGGCGTCCTGACGCCGGCGACCGACCTACCCGAGGAGACTTGGGACGAGGCCTGCGAGTACACCTTCGACGACGCTCCCTACAAGAAGCGCGTGTACTGGGGCTTTGGCAAGGCTGAGCCCGCCGACGAGCTGGTCGAGGGCCCCAACATCAAGCCGTGGCCCGCGATGGAGCCGCTCGGCGACGATATCCTGCTCAAGGTTTGCTCCAAGATCATGGACCCGGTCACTACGACCGACGAGCTCATTCCCTCGGGCGAGACGAGCTCCTTCCGCTCCAACCCGCTGGGCCTGGCCGAGTTTACGCTGAGCCGCCGCGACCCGGCCTACGTGGGCCGTTCCAAGGAGGTTGACGCGGTAGAAAAGCGCCGCGTGGCCGGCGAGGCCACGGGCGACCTGGCGGCGCTCGATGCCGAGCTTGCCGGCGTGTTTGAGGCGCTGGCCGGCGCGGGCATCGCGGCCGATGCCAAGGCGACCGAGTATGGCTCCATGCTCTACGCCAAGAAGCCGGGCGACGGTTCTGCCCGCGAGCAGGCCGCGAGCTGCCAGCGCGTAATTGGCGGCCTGGCCAACATCGTCCACGAGTACGCCACCAAGCGCTATCGCTCCAACGTGATGAACTGGGGCATGGTGCCCTTCCAGATGGAGACGGAGCCCAACTTTGAGGTGGGCGACTACGTCTTTGTGCCGGGTATCCGTGCCGCGCTCGATGGCGACCTCAAGAACATCGCCGCCTACGTGGTGCGCGCCGACGGCACGGTCGAGCAGATTGAGCTTTACATTGCCGATATGACGGCCGAGGAGCGTGCCATCGTCAAGGCCGGCTGCCTGATCAACTACAACAAGTTCAAGGCCACTGCCGAGTAACGCACTTAATTGTCCGCCCGGGACTTACCCTTTCCCGCCCGCTCACGCGCTTCGCGAGGGTCGCGTTCGGGAAAGGAAAAGCCCCGGGCTACATTTCTGCGTCCTCGTTGGGTCTTGAGGGACGCTAATAAATAGAGTTGCTTGATGCCGCCCCTGTTATCGGGGCGGCTTCTTTTTGGACCACCACAAAGGTGCCTGTCCAGCGGGTTCTTATTTCGATGGGGTCCAGGCTATCTCATCGTCAAATAGCCAAGTGCGTGCTGAGCCGCTGTCGCGCGCTGTCTGCGGATCGGGCTCGCAGGTTTGTTCGTAGGCATCCTCGGTACACCGATCCATAAAATCGACGACTGCCGTCTGGTCGCCTTCCATGACGTAGATCACGTTGCCATCCGAGATATAGACTCCCGGCCCTTCGTTGTCCACGTAGCCGGGGTCGTATGAGACGTTGCACAGTATGCTCCCGTTTGCCGCGTCGAGTTCAAGGGTCGAATAATACCCGCCATTCATTTGGCCTTTCTTGGCTCGATATATTGCGGCGCCGTACCATCGATTAAACGTCTTGCCTTTGAGTAAACTGGTTGCCTTGCCGATAAGCTGCTCATCTTGGGTATAGCGCGTGGCCCCAAGTTCGATTCGGGGATAGTTGCTGACCCCAAGCGCTGCGGGCGTACCGTCGAAATCGACGGTGATTGAATCGGGTTTGACGATATCGGTGAGGATTTCGATGGGATAGCTTACGGTCTCAACCGCCGCCTGCGTTGCAGAGGCGGGGAGAAATGCGAGATAGATAATTCCTACGCCGACTGCGGTAATCGCAAACGCTAAGACGAGCAGGCCGATATAGGTGGAGCGTTTCACGGCGAGTACCTCGCAAACAGTATGCATTCATTAAGATAAGTGATACCAGCTTACGACAATATTCAAAAGAAAGCGACCGTCCGGAATGAGGGGGCTGAAAGGCCCCATTGGGCTTCGATTTGGGGTCGCCAAACGTAGGCTGGGCTTGATGCCGCCTCTTTTAATCGGGGCTGATTCTTCTCTGGACCACCACAAAGGGGATGCAGTTCATTTGTGGTGGTTTCGTTTGTCTCGATCTGTAACGTCTTGGCCGCTAAAAGTGGGCCTGGTGTTACAGGTTGAGATTTTCGGACGGGGCTCCGCGGTTAATCTCGATCTGTAACATCTGGGCCCCAATTTGCCGAGTAGTTGTTACAGATTGAGACAAACGGTTGCCGTCGATCGCTTCATCTAAATCTGTAACACCTGGGACCGAAAAGGGCCGCTGGATGTTACAGGTTGAGACAGCGGGGTGTGTTGGAGCGAAAACCACCACAAAGGCCCCTTGCGGTGGTTTTTGAGGGGCCAAATGTTTTCCTGTTAGAGTCCAACGCGGACTGTTGGCACCTTTAGTTGTTAGCGGCGGGAAACGGCCGCATGATTAAATAGTTGAACTATTCTCACTACTTTCACTATTTGCACTATTGATACTATAATCACGATAACGACGACAGTAGGAAGGTGGGGACATTGAAGCGCACGATAATCAACCCGTTTAAGCCGACCGCTGGCGCTGAACCTCCGGTCCTTATCGGACGCGAGCGGGTTATTGATGATTTTAGGGACGGCATCGAAGAAGGCGTGGGCGCCCCCGGAAGGCTCATGCGCATTACCGGCCCGCGCGGGTCGGGCAAGACGGCGCTGTTGACAGAGCTCGGCGATATTG
Organism: uncultured Collinsella sp.; assembly: GCA_900540875.1. Classification (GTDB taxonomy): domain Bacteria; phylum Actinomycetota; class Coriobacteriia; order Coriobacteriales; family Coriobacteriaceae; genus Collinsella. The sequence continues at coordinate 67,953 of UQHT01000006.1, read as the reverse complement.
CGAAGTCGTATGGTTGGCGCGTGGTTGACGTGACTGCGGCGGGCAGTATCGTCGACGCCATCCAACATGAGCTCGCACGCACCTCGGACAATACCGAGCTTCATTTAGAAGCAAGTCTTGGTGTGGTGAAAGCGGGCGTATCTAAGTCCTTGACCGGGCCTGAGACGTTGCGGGGCGTCTTGACGAGCGTGGCGTCGCGGGAAACGCAACATGGTGCCGGTCTGCTGGTGACGGTCGATGAAATACAGGATGCGGATGCTGATGACGTGCGGCTCGTTGCAGCGGCCGTGCAGCACCTTATCCGCGAACGCAAGAATATCGCGTTTGTATTTGCTGGCTTGACCATGGGCGTAATGGACCTCATCAACGGCCGTGCCCTTACATTTCTACAACGAGCTAAGGCTGAGGAGCTCGCCTCGATTCCGCTGTCGGATGTTTCGGATTCGATGGCTTCAACCGTGGAAGGTGCCGGTTTGCACTTGGATGGCAAGGCGCTTGAAATGACGGCTTGTGCTACGAGGGGATATGCGTATCTCGTGCAACTCGTGGGCTATCGCGTATTCGCGAATGCGCGCAGGCATGCCGACCGCGATGCGTCGATTTCACTTGAGGATGCCCAGAAGGGCATTGAAGATGCGTATGGGGAGTTTGAGGGCTCCGTGCTCGACGTTGCCCTTGCCGATTTGCCGCTTCGCGCGATTGAGTACCTCATTGCCATGGCCAAGCATGAGGGGAATGTGCCGACCAAAGAGATCGCAGCGGGGCTCTCCTTGCCCCCTGCGAGCCTGACAGCGACACGACGGCAACTTATCAAGGCACAGGTTATCGATGCGCCCTCACGCGGCATGGTGAGGTTCTCGATTCCATTGCTGCGCGAATATCTGCTTAAGAGCTCGAATGAAATCCTATCAAGATATTGATATTTGTCGGATAGCTTGAAGGGGCCAAAAGCCAACGTCGGAGACTAAAAACGGCCTTCAACGCCGGCGATTGGTCCCTGCCAACCCAAAGAAGCCGCCGCAGGGATGGTTCCTGCGGCGGCTTCTTGCATCGTAGGGCGGAAATGATCGCCGAAAACCACCACAAAGGGGACGGGCACCTTTGTGGTGGTGGGGAGCGAGCTCGATGTCGCCGTTCGGGTTGAGCAACATTTCGATGAAAACCTCTACAGGATTTCGTCCGGGCTGGCGGATTTGGTCGTTTTGGGGATGCCGAGTTTGGACGATGCGAAATCGTCAACATTGTCCTTGATCCCATCTTTAGTGAAGACGGTGACCGTATAGGTGCTGTGCCCAAATTCGCTTTTGTCGCGTATCGCCCAGGCCTGCCAGTAGGCAGCTCTGCCTCGCTCTCTGATTTTTCCAATGCGGCGGAGTTCTGTTCGCTTTAATTTCTGGTCGCTGTCGACGGTTCGGCCGACCTCATCGGTGAGCCCGCACTGTTCAAGCAGTTTGTCGAGGACTTGGTTCATGTGACGCTCATCGGTGTTTGGAGCATAGTCGTAAGCGAGGGTGATGGAGGCAAGGGGTTGGTCATCGATCAGATAGTTCATCGCTTGAGGTTCAAGGTTGAAGTAGGGAGAACGTCCGTCGACCTGACCGAGCAGCGGCAGCTTTGACCGCCAAAGCCCGGTGGGAATTGCATCTTCGTAGAGCACACCGCGGCAGATAAAGGAGAGCGAGGTGGCACGCGAGCCGGCGTCGACCATCCCGCACAAATCGAAGGGCGAGGCGATACCCAGGGAAAAGGGTGTGACGACGATAAGAAAGAGCATCACGATGGGTATGGCGAGAATGGCAATGACGTTGCGAGCAGTAGAATAAGACGACTTCATATCTGCTCCTTGAGACGAAGAGCTATCAAGAACGAGAGAAATGAATATGCTTTAATCACAGTTCATTTTAACCTCAATACGAGCAGGAATAACGGATATTAGGAGCGAGCTCGATGTTGATGTGGACCAACACAAAGGTGCCTGTCCCCTTTGTGGTGGTTCCGTTTGTCTCGATCTGTAACAGCTGGGCTGTTAAAAGCGGGCTTGGTGTTACAGATTGAGATTTTTTGGGCGGGGCTCCGCGCTCCATCTCAATCTGTAACACCTGGGACCGAAAAGGGCTGCCAGATGTTACAGATTGAGACAGTTGGGTTCCACGGTCGCGCCGGACCGACACTCTCAAGTCCTATCTTTCAATCACTAAGAAAATCTTATAAATAGAGACTTAGATTTGTGTATAAGATCGCGTAAAGCTGGCAACAATACTTCTCGAACAACGTGAAGCCGCCCCGTAGGGCGGCCGCCCCAAGAGAGGTGATTCCATGAGAATCGATAAGCTAGCAATGACGTCGCGCGAGGCGCTGCAGACCGCCATGAGCACGGCCGCCGATGCGCAGGCCGGCGCGGTGGAGCCGATTCACCTGCTGTCCGCCCTGCTCGGTGCCGGCGAGCGCAATATCTCCGTGATCATCGAGCGCATCGGTGCCGACCCGGCTCAGCTTGCGCGCTCCACACAGGATGCCATCGACCACGCGCCCAGGGTTTCGGGCGAGGGTCAGCAGATGGGCCTGTCCAACGAGCTCGTCCGCGTCATCGAAAAGGCCGAGAAGAAGGCCACCAAGATGGGCGACAGCTTTGTGGTGACCGAGCATCTGCTGATGGCGCTTGCCGAGGACAAGGGCGAGGCTGGTCGCGTGCTGCGCGACGCCGGCGTCACCAAGGAGCGCATCGAGCAGGTTTACGAGGAGCTGCGTGGCGATGACCGCGTGACGTCTGCCGAGGACAAGACCCAGTTTGAGGCGCTGGAGCAGTACGGCCGCAATATCTGCGACCTTGCCCGCGCCGGCAAGCTCGACCCGGTCATCGGCCGTACCGACGAGATCCGTCGTACCATCCAGGTCCTGTCCCGCCGCACCAAGAACAACCCCGTGCTCATTGGCGAGCCGGGCGTCGGCAAGACGGCCATCGTCGAGGGCATCGCCCAGCGTATCGTGGCCGGCGACGTGCCGAGCACGCTGCGCGACCGCGACCTCATCGAGCTCGACATGAGCGCGCTGGTCGCCGGTGCCAAGTACCGTGGTGAGTTCGAGGACCGCTTGAAGGCTGTACTCAAGGAAGTCCAAAAGGCGCAAGGCAAGGTCATCCTTTTCATCGATGAGCTCCACACCATTGTGGGCGCGGGCGCTACCGAGGGCTCCATGGACGCCGGCAACATCCTCAAGCCGGCGCTTGCCCGTGGCGACTTGCACGCGATCGGCGCGACTACGCTTGACGAATACCGCAAGTACATCGAGAAGGACGCGGCGCTCGCCCGTCGTTTCCAGACCGTTATGGTGAGCGAGCCTACCGTCGAGGACACCATCTCGATCCTGCGTGGCCTCAAGGAGAAGTACGAGATCTTCCACGGCGTGCATATCACCGATAGCGCGCTCGTGGCCGCCGCCGACCTCTCCGATCGCTACATCGCCGACCGCTTCCTGCCCGACAAGGCCATCGACCTGGTCGATGAGGCCGCAAGCCGCCTGCGCATGGAGCTCGACAGCATGCCGGTCGAGATCGACGCCACCACGCGTCAGCTCACCCAGCTGCAGATCGAGGAGCAGGCGCTCATGAAGGAGACCGATGACGCCTCCAAGGAGCGTCTGGAAGCCCTGCGCCAGGAGATTGCCGAGGTCCAGGAAAAGCTCAACGTGCAAAAGGCCGGCTGGCTCAACCAAAAGAACGCCATCGACCACGTGCAGGAGCTTAAGGGGCAACTCGACGAGGCCAAGAGCGAAGAGGAGCGCGCGACGCGCAACGGAGATCTGGGCCGTGCGTCCGAGCTACGCTATTCCGTGATCCCGGGCCTGCAGCAGCAGATTCAGGAGTCCGAGGCTGCGCTCGAGGCACAAAAGCAGCAGGATGGCGAGGGCCTGAACGAGCAGGTGACCTCCGACGAGATTGCCGAGGTCGTGAGTGCCTGGACCGGCGTGCCCGTGTCCAAGATGATGCAGGGCGAGCTCGACAAGCTCAAGGGCCTGGAGGGCGAGCTGCATAAGCGCGTCATCGGTCAGGACGAGGCCGTGTCCGCCGTGGCCGCGGCCGTGCGCCGTAGCCGTGCGGGCCTCTCCGATCCGGACAAGCCCATCGGCAGCTTCTTCTTCCTGGGCCCCACCGGCGTAGGCAAGACCGAGCTCGCCAAGGCGCTGGCCGAGTGCCTGTTCGATGACGAGCGCGCGCTCGTGCGTATCGACATGTCCGAGTACATGGAGAAGTTCAGCGTCCAGCGTCTGATCGGTGCGCCTCCGGGATACGTAGGCTACGACGAGGGCGGCCAGCTCACCGAGGCCGTGCGCCGTCGTCCGTACTCCGTAATCTTGCTCGACGAGATGGAGAAGGCTCATCCGGATGTCTTCAACGTGCTGTTGCAGGTGCTTGACGACGGCCGTCTGACCGACGGCCAGGGTCGCCAGGTGTCCTTCAAGAACACGATCATCATCATGACGTCTAACGTGGGCTCCAAGGCCATCGCCGATCTGTCCGGCAAGGACGAGGAGGAGATGCGCCATCAGGTTGACGCCGCCATGGCTCAGACCTTCCGCCCCGAGTTCCTCAACCGTATCGACGATATCGTGGTGTTCCATCCGCTCGGCATGGCACAGATCGAGAAGATCGTCGACATCCAGCTTGCCGACGTCCGCGCACGCCTGGCCAACGAGCGCATGACGCTTGCCATCACCCCGGCGGCCAAGCAGATGCTCGCCGTGGGTGGCCTGGACCCCGTGTTCGGTGCCCGTCCGCTTAAGCGCCTGGTCCAGCGCGAGGTCGTGGACGCCATCGCCGCCGCCATCATCGACGGTACGGTGCGCGAGGGCGATCAGGTGACGATCGATGCCGACAAGGACGGCGGCTTTACCGTCGTGTGCGACAACACGCCGGCGGCCACCTACGAGGTCCCCAACGCGCAGTAGGTTTTTGGCGCATGCCTTACAATCTGCCTTTTGAGCCGAACGCCAAGGGCGGCGGATCCAATGGGGTCCGCCGCCCTTTTTCGTGCGACAATCGATGATGCCGAACGGATGCGATGTAAGGAGCTATGCAGATGAAAGACGAGATCAAGACAAGCGCGCCGGCGCCCAGGCCCACGTCCAAGCCGGCGCCCAAGCCGCGCGACCCCTACATCCGTGCCGAGAACGAGGACGATGACGGCTACGATCCCTACAGCGATCGCCGCCCCGAGCGCGAGCCCCTCTTCGAAGCTGACCCCTGGCGTTAAGTAGCTCATTTGGGACGGGGCTTTTTTAGCTACTTTGTTTTCGGCTAGAGGCGTTCATGCCTGCCCCCCTCGGCCGCTCGATATCCTCCGGGAGGGGCCACTAATAGAAAACTTGCTTATCCATTAATCAAGATACGCATAATCTTGCTCTCCTGCTAATCAAGAATCGTTATAATCTTGATTAGCAGGAGAGCAAGATTGGAGAATTATGGCATTCAACGACTTGGTGGCTCAAAAAATAAAGGACTTTGAGCAACAGGGGATTCCGCAGGTCTTTGAGCGCGACCTTGATCTGGGCAACCCGCAGGAGCCAAAGCGCGACAACATCGTATATGTGATTGTGGGCGCCCGTCGTTGTGGAAAGACGTATCGCCTGTATCAGGAGATGCGGCGGCTTCAGGGCCAAGGCGTCGAGCTTGACCGGATGCTATATTTCAATTTTGAGGATGAGCGCTTGCGTCCGTATGAGCCATCGCTACTAGCGGACGTGCTCGATACATTCTATGCACTATATCCTGCTGCTCGAGGCGAGGGCGCCTACCTTTTCTTTGACGAGATCCAGGAAATACCCGAATGGGGTGCGTTTCTGCGACGCGTGGTCGATACGGAGAAGGCGACCGTTTACGTGACGGGATCTTCTTCTAAGATGCTGTCCTCAGAACTTGAGAGCGAGTTCAGGGGCCGTTCTCTTGTGCGAGAGCTTTTTCCGTTGAGTTTTTCGGAATACGTCCGATATAAGACGGGGGGCGTTCCTGAGTCGAACGCGCCCTTCTCCTCAAGCGCTGCAGCGTTGCTCCGACACCATCTGGTCGGATATCTCGAGCGAGGGGGATTCATCGCGACACTTGAGCAGACGCCCGCAGACGCGATTCAGCTGCTACAGGAATATGCGTCGCGAACGGTCGCCATGGACGTCGTTGAACGTTACGACGTCAAGAACCCCCGTTTGGCCTCGCTGTTTCTGGCGCGGTGCATGGCATCTTCGGGACGAGAGCTGTCAGTGAACAAAGTGTACAACGAGTTCAAGAGCAGACAGATATCCGTCAGTCGAAATACGCTCAGCGACTTACTTGAGTATTACGAGGACGCCTACCTGCTGTTTTCGGTGCCGGAGTTCACGCGTTCGCTTGCAAATAATACGCGGTCTGCGTCTAAGGTCTACGCCGTCGATCCTGCGATGTTCGGAGCGTTCTCCCCCGCATCGGCATTGGATCATGGTCAGAGGCTCGAGACCGCGGTGTTCAATGCGCTCAGAAGAAGGACCCCCGCCGTGCGGCCCGGTTCGGTTTGCCGCCTGCTGATTAAAGATAAGAATAAAAGCCATGAGGTGGACTTTGTGGCTGGGGATGCACTGCTCATGCAGGCTTACGGCCTGATTCAGGTAAGTGTGGATATGACAAGCGAGAAAACGCGCGAGCGCGAAATTGCCGCGCTCGATGCCGCGATGGCCCAGTTTGATCTTGGCGAGTCGGTAATCGTTACCATGGATGAGCAGGCCGATATTCCATGCAAACACGGCGTGGTACATGCTGTGCCCGCATGGAAGTGGCTCCTTTCCTAATCGTCTATGGATTTGCGAGGCCAGGACTCAGGTGTCATGGTCCGCTAGTCCTGGGCCTTGATGCTCGGCAGGAGAATCTGGGCGAGGTAGTCGGTCTCGAGTTTGGTCGCGGCGTCTGCCTTGCCGTCTTTGCCGACCAGTACGTTCTTGATCTGGCTATAGGTGTAGCGGTTACCGGTCGTGAGCTCGACAAGCTCAATGGCCGTGTCCATGGGGTAGGTTGACACGGGATTCTGCGTCCGTCCGTTGATGGTCTGGGGCACCACGTACGGATAGACGGGGCCGCTGGCGTAGACGGTATAACCGTTGCCTAGATTGGCCGCACCCAAAACCGTATCGCCCTCATCGGGCGTAAAGCTCTCGCCCTCGCGCACCGCGACGAGCGTCACAATCGGCGTATCGCTGTCGCCGGCAAGATAGATGCATAGCGTGCTGCCATTTTGCCAAGTCTCGACCTTGCCGTACCACTCGACGGGGATATCGAGCTGGTAGAGGTCGGTTGCCTTGTGGCGAGCGTCAGCATCGCGGGCTGCCTGTGCCTTTTGCGCGCTCACGGCATTGACGGCGGCGTCGCGCCGCGCGGTTGCCGCCTGCTGGAGCACCTTGGCGGTGGCGGCGGAGCTCGCGCCTCCCTCCTCGGCATATTTGGCGGCGGCATCGATCTGGTCGTCGGTTACCGTGTCGGCCGAAGGCACCTTGAGCTTAAAGGCGGCCTGGCTGCTTAGGTCCTGTCCGTCGCTCTTGATCGTGACCTGCGCCTTGGTGGTCGGCACGGTATAGACGGTGCCGTCGGACGCGATGGGGGAGGCAGCGATGGAGAGTGTGTAGTCACCGGGTAGCAGTTTGATGCCACGGCCGTGCTCGTCAACATAGAGTGTTTCGCTCACGGAGGATCCGTCAGAATCCTGGCCACTCACTTGTACGGGAATCTTGGAGCCGGCGGAACAGTCGAGGCCCGCGGCATGCACGCCAATCTGCACCGACATCATCGTGTGGGCATTGGCGGCGACAGCGGCAGCCTGCTCTTGCTGATATCCGTTCCAGGCAGCATAGCCTGCACCGCCGGCGACGAGCGCGACGGCCACGACACCGGCGACCATCAGATTGCGGCGCTTGGGCGACATCTTGCGATGGCGGACCTCGGCTTCGTGTGCCGAGGGAACGGACGGCAGGGGAATATCGCCCATGGCGATGGTCTCATCCACGGCTGGTGCGGAACCCAGGCCAGGAAGCTCGCGAGTCAGCGAATCTTCGGCCGGTAAGCTGTCGAGCAAGACGGTTTCCTCGCCCGTGTCGGATTCGGGCTGGTCGTCGGCCTCGCTATCGTCCTCTTCGGCTTCGTCAGGAGCGTCTTTGGCGTCGCCGCCTTCGTCCTCAGTGTCTTCGTGCACCTCGTCTTGCGCGTCGACGACCGAATCGCTAAACGAGAGCTCGTCTAGCGCGATCCGGTCAAGGCTCTCCAGGGCTTCGGCACATGCTTCCGCATCCTGGGCCGCATCCTCGCGGCCATACGTCTCATCGCTCATATATCCCCCAATGCAATATCGGCTCAACACTGTACCCAAAAATGGAGCCATATAAAGCGCATACGAAATATAAGATCCGATTTAACCTGAGCGCATCGTTCGGCCGCATCCTCGCGGCAGCAAAAGGCCCCCGGAACGCGGACGAATCACATTCCGGGGGCTCTGCAATGCGTTGAGTTGCGCGGAGCCGGCTATGCTGCTTCACATTCAAGCGGCGTTTGCGCCGGGCATGTTACTCGGCGTGCGCGTAATCAACCTTGGCGCGGCGAGCGGTGGCCTTCTCCCAATCGCTGGTGCCCTCAAAGACATCCTGCTTGTAGGGATTGCGGCCGAGCTTCTTGGCGCGGTAGGCGATGTAGATGATCGCGGCGACGTTGGCGATCAGCGCAGCGATCGAGACCGCGGTAGCGGCGCCGGGGTCGAGCGTGGAGTGGGTCACAAAGATGGACTCCTCCTGGAAGTACGGGAACACCTGGGCAAACATGCACCAAATGGCCAGCGTAAAGGCGCGGTTCTGAATCCAGCCGCCCTTGTTCCAGATAAAGGCGGCGACGGTGGGCGCCAGCAGGAGCGCAAAGCCGCAGAACCAGGAGTGGGTGGGCAGGCAGTTGTAGGTGTAGCAGAAGTTCCAGATATCGTAGGCGATGATGTAGACCCAGGTCATGTCGGGCCACAACATGTCGGTCTTATCCTCGGAGGCGTAGACGCTCCACCAACCGGTCATGCAGAAGATGTTGATGAAGCCGGCGATGCCGTTGAACACGTTGTTCCAGCCGGCCAGCTGCGTGGCGCCCTCGGAGGTGACCCAGGTGGACTGGCCCAGGACAAAGTAGTGATAGGCGCTCTCAAAGTCGGACACGACGGCGATCATGATGTTGATGGCGACGATCACAAACGGCCACGCGCGGAACCAGTGCGCCTTGCCGATCTTGCCCCACTGATACTTAATGGCGATGAAGCCCCAGCAACCGGCCAGCGCCGCGTAGACCTTGGCGTAGTGGAACCAGCTGTTCTGGTACACATGGGTGGGGTTGGTGAGCGCCCATTCGGCGCCCTGCGAAACGCCGATGGCGATGGCGACGCAGTAGATGGTCATGGCCAGCGGAGCCACGCCAAAGATGATGGCCGCGCCGAGTTTGGTGCGGCGGCCGACCTCGTTGAGCACGATCAGGCCGATAAAGACCATGGCCCAGCCGACCCAGTGGATAAGGGTATTGCTACCCCAGACATCGAACAGCATGCTGCTCTCCTTTCACAAGCCCGCGGCCCCTCTTCCGAGCGCGGGCAGTTTGGCCAAATGTCGTCAGTTCTGGGGCTTGCGCTCCGGATACTTGGCGGTATAGCCCTCGATATGGAGCGTCGAGGCGATGATTTCCTTGACCGTCTCGTCGGGTACATCGGGGTGCGTGCGGATATACATCAACAACCCCATGATGAGGGTGTAGAACGTCTCGTAGACATGGTCGATGCGCAGCTCATGATGGGCGACAAAATCCACCACGGTGGTGTCGCAGATATATTGCGCCACGCGCTGGACCACGTTGTGCAGAAAGCCGCCGTAGAGCGCGCCGCTGCTCGAGGTGAGCGTACTCGGCAGCTCGTGGCCGCTGGCGACCAGGCGCTTGAAGAGTGGGGCGACGGTGTCGAGCGCGCCCTCGATATCACCGACGATGCGGCTGGCATTCCACTGCTCGAGCTCGGAGATAAAACCGTCGATTGCCTCGTCCATGACGGCGGTGACGGCGGCGTCCATATCGGCAAAGTAGTGGTAGAACAGCGAGCGCGTGCAGCCGGCTCGCTTGGTCACGGCCGAGACGGATAGATGGGACACGCCCAGCTCGGAGCTCACGGCGCGCACGGCGGCGAGAATCTCGCGGCGGCGCTCGTCACCTGTCAGGCGCTTTGCCGCGCTATCGGACGCGGGGATGGCATCGACCACAGAGGTATCTGCTGTGTTGCTGCCCATGTTTTGCCGCCTTTCATCCTCTTTTGCCTGACCGTTCGCCTAACAGTCTTGAATATTGTTGACGGTTCGTCAATACTATTTTTGACACAATGTCAACAATAACGGGTGAACGGCATGGGGGTATGTCGAGCCCGTAAAAAGAGGGGTGCTGCGTGCCTGCCGGGCCGCGGCAAGAGAAGGGACGACTATGATTCTCAACGGACCGGGGATTAGCTACACCGAGCCCGACATCGGTTCGGAGTTCGTGCCGCCGATACCGGAGCATCCGCGCGAGGCCATCGTCAAACTGTGTGAGCACTGCACCAACCGCCTGCTGCACCGCGACGAGCTGCTGGGCTACGAGTACTGGTCGTTTGCCGAGGCCGCAACCGACGAGCAGGCCGAAGTGCTCTGCAAGATGAAGATGCGCCGTCCCTATACGCTGCCCGAGATGGTCAAGCTCACCGGCATGCCCGAGGCCGATATCGAAAAAATGCTCGACGACATGAGCTACACGGGTCTGCTCGAGTACAACTGGGAAAACCCCGAGCGCGCCAAGCAGTGGGTGCTGCCCATGCTGGTGCCGGGTTCCGCCGAGTTCCTCAACATGCGCGTGAGCCAGCTCGAGGAGCATCCGGTCTATGCCAAGTTCTTTGAGCAGGCGTCCAAGGGACCGCTGTCCAAGGCCACGCCGATGGTGCCGCCCGGCGGTGCCGGCATCGGCATGCATGTCATTCCGGTCGAGAAGGCCATCGATGCCGCGAGCACCTCGGTGCCGATCGAGCATATCGAGCATTGGCTCGACAAATACGAAGGTAAGTATGCCGCTAGCACCTGCAGCTGCCGCGCGAGCCGTCGCGTGATGGGAGAGGGCTGCGCCGACGACCCGGCCGATTGGTGCATCGCCGTGGGCGATATGGCCGACTACGTGGTCGAGACCGACCGCGGCCATTATGTGACGCGCGAGGAGGTCTACGACATCCTGCGCCAGGCCGAGGACAACGGCTTTGTGCACCAGATCACCAACATCGACGGTGAGAACAAAATCTTCGCCATCTGCAACTGCAACGTCAACGTGTGCTATGCCCTGCGCACTTCGCAGCTGTTCAACACGCCCAACCTGTCGCGCTCGGCCTACGTCGCCAAGGTCGAGAAGGACAAGTGCGTGGCCTGCGGTCGCTGCGTTGAGGTGTGTCCGGCCGGCGCCGCCAAACTGGGCCAGAAGCTCTGTAGCAAAAAGGCTGGCGGACAGGTGCCCGAGTATCCGCGCCAGGAGCTGCCCGATGCCACCAAGTGGGACCACACCAAGTGGTCGCCCAACTACCGCAACGACAACCGTATCGAGACGCATGAGTCCGGCACCGCTCCCTGCAAGACGGCCTGCCCCGCGCACGTTGCCGTTCAGGGCTATTTGAAGCTCGCGGCGCAGGGCCGCTATGACGAGGCGTTGGCGCTCATCAAGCGCGAGAACCCGTTGCCCGCTATCTGCGGCCGTGTGTGCAACCGCCGCTGTGAGGATGCCTGCACCCGCGGTCGCGTGGACGAGGCCGTGGCCATCGACGAGGTCAAGAAGTTTATCGCCCAGCGCGATCTGGATGCCGCGACTCGCTATGTCCCACCTGTGGTGACCCCGACGCGTGCCGGCGGCTTCGACCAGAAGATCGCCATCATCGGCGCCGGTCCGGCCGGTCTGTCCTGCGCCTTCTATCTGGCCGAGAAGGGCTACAAGCCCGTCGTGTTCGAGAAAAACGAGCGCCCGGGCGGCATGCTCACCTACGGCATTCCCAGCTTTAAGCTGCAGAAGGACGTTATCGAGGCCGAGGTCGAGGTCATTCGCCTGATGGGCGCCGAGTTCCGCTATGGCGTGGAGGTCGGTCGCGATGTGACGCTCGACGAGCTGCGCGCGCAGGGCTTTAAAGCCTTTTACGTGGCCATTGGCTGCCAGGGTGGCCGCCTTGCCGGTATTCCGGGCGAGGATGCCGAGGACGTGACCGTGGCCGTCGACTTTTTGCGCGAGGTCAACAGCGGCAAGATCGACGCGCTGCCCGGGCGCACCATCGTGGTGGGCGGCGGCAACGTGGCCATCGATGTCGCGCGCAACGCCTGCCGTCTGGGTTCCGAGCACGTTGAGATGTTCTGCCTGGAGAGCGAGGTCAAGATGCCTGCCAGCGAGGAGGAGCGTCGCGAGGCCATTGAGGACGGCGCGCACATTAGCTGCGGCTGGGGCCCCAAGGAGATTCACCTGGACGAGGCCGGTCGTGTGTGCGGTATCACCTTTAAGCGCTGCACGCGTGTCTTTGACGACGAGGGCCGTTTTGCGCTCGAGTATGACGAGAACGACTTGCGCCGTGTCGATGCCGACCGTGTCGTCATGTCGATTGGCCAGTCCATTGTGTGGGGCGACCTGCTGGCTGGCTCCAAGGTGGAGCTCGGCCGCAGCCAGGGTGCCCTTGCCGATCCGCAGACGTACCAGACCGCCGAGCCCGACATCTTTGTGGGCGGCGACGTCTACACCGGTCCCAGCTTTGCTATCGACGCCATCGCCGCCGGTCACGAGGCCGCCGTGTCCATCCATCGCTTTGTGCAGCCGGGCTCCACGCTCACCATCGGCCGCAACCAGCGCCGCTACACCGCGCTTGACCGCGACGATGTTGTGATTGAGAGCTATGACAACGCAAGCCGCGAGGTGGCACGTGTCGACCGCGAGCGCGAGAAGGCTGCGCCCTTTAGCGAGTACGTCGAGACCTTTACCGAGGAGCAGGTGCGCGCCGAGACCGCTCGCTGCTTGGGCTGCGGTGCCTCGATCGTCGACCCCAACAAGTGCATCGGCTGCGGCCTGTGCACCACCAAGTGCGCGTTTGACGCCATCCATCTGGATCGCGACCGCCCCGAGTGCTCCACGATGGTCAAATACGAGCAAAAGCTCCCCAGCCTAGGTAAGTATGCTTTGAAACGTGCGATTAAGATCAAATTCGGTCGCAAGTAAGTAGCCAAAACGGGAACGACGGAAGGAATCAAAAGTGCACGAGCTCGGAATCGTGTATCACATCATTCGCGATGTTGAGAATGTGGCGCGCGCTCATGGCGTGCGTCGCGTTTCGAGCGTGACGTTGCTGCTGGGCGAGGTCTCGGGCGTCGTTCCCGACTTGCTGCTCGACGCTTGGCGCTGGGCGGCAGATAAAAAGTCCATCACGCAGGGTGCGGAGCTTATCGTGGAGCCCGTCGAGGCTGTGACGCATTGCGAGGCGTGCGGCCGCGACTACGCGACAGCCGAGCACGGCAAGACCTGCCCCCATTGCGGTAGCGGCGATACCTATCTGCTCCAGGGCCAGGAGGTCATGATCAAGCAGATCGAGACCCCCGATGAGGACCCGACAGACGCTGCTCCCGACGGCCTCTCCAACGCCCCCGATGCCGTCGACGCCGCCAACCCTCTCCACATCGTCTAGCCCCTGGTCTTTGGGGACGTCCCCAAAGACTACTTGCGCTATTGCATAAGCCACGAAAATAGTCAAGTCATATCTGTTTAAACAAAATAGCGGCAGTACAAGCGCATTCGCACTTGCTTAAAATCGGTATCAATGAACAGCATGCTTGTATCTGTAAAATACATGACTTGATGAGCGACGCTTTAGTGGGAAATGAGTCGAAAAATAGCAACGTAATCAACTTGTAACAAACCTAGACGTTTAAACAAATAATCTAACCTTTTGCGGATTCAGCTATAATTCCACAATCCAAACAGGTATACTTCGTTCATGTCGTGTAGGAAATACGTAGACAAAAAGGAGGTTATGTGATGGTAAGTATTGTTCTTGCTAGCCATGGTGACTTGGCGGCTGGAATCAAGCAGACGGGCTCGATGGTCTTTGGCGATCAGCCGTCTGTTGCCGTGGTCTCGCTCGAGCCGAGCATGGGCCCCGACGACTTCCGTGCCAAGGTCGAGGAAGCAATCGCTTCCTTCGAGGACCAGGAGCAGGTGCTCTTCCTCGTTGATCTGTGGGGCGGCACGCCGTTCAACCAGATCAGCGGGCTCATCGAGGGCCACGATTCCTGGGCTATCGTCACCGGTGTCAACCTGCCTATGCTCATCGAGGCATATTCGCAGCGCTTTGACGCAAAGAACACTGCACATGCGATCGCAAAACATCTCGTGACTGAGGCTAAGGCCGGCGTGCGCGTCAAGCCCGAGTCTCTGGAGCCCGAGGAGAAGAAGCCGGCTGCGGCCGCCGCTGCTCCTGCAGGCGCCATCCCTCCGGGAACGGTCATCGGCGACGGGCACATCAAGATCGCCCACGTCCGTATCGACACCCGTCTGCTTCATGGTCAGGTGGCCACCACGTGGACCAAGCAGATCAACCCCAACCGCATCATCGTGGTTTCCGACGGCGTTGCTCACGACGAGCTCCGCAAGACCATGATCGAGCAGGCTGCCCCTCCGGGAGTCCACGCCAACGTCGTGCCTATCAAGAAGATGGCCGAGGTCGTCAAGGACACGCGCTTTGGCGACACCAAGGCGATGCTGCTGTTCGAGAACCCGCAGGATCTGCTCAGGGCCATCGAGGCCGGCGTCGACATCAAGGAAGCCAACATCGGTTCCATGGCCCACTCCAAGGGCAAGGTCGTCGTCACTAACGCTGTCGCTATGGGCGATGACGATGTCAAGACCATCGAGGCTCTCAAGGCCAAGGGCGTCAAGTTCGAGGTCCGCAAGGTTCCTTCGGATTCCTCCGAGGATCTCGACGCCATGTTGAAGAAAGCTAAGGCCGAACTGGCCGCTCAAGCATAGTAAAGGAGGGTCCGATACATGTCTGCAATCACTATTCTGCTTGTTGCGATTGTCGCGTTGCTTGCCGGTATGGAAGGCATTCTGGATGAGTTCCAGTTCCATCAGCCGCTCGTGGCATGCACGCTTATCGGTCTCGTAACCGGTCACCTTCAGGAGGGCATCCTCCTGGGCGGTTCGCTCCAGATGATGGCCCTTGGCTGGGCTAACGTCGGCGCCGCCGTCGCGCCTGACGCCGCTCTGGCCTCGGTCGCTTCTTCGATCATCATGGTGCTCGCCCTCAACGGTGGCGCCACCGATTCGGCCAAGGCCGTTACCGCCGCCATCGCCGTCGCCGTCCCGCTGTCGGTCGCTGGTCTGTTCCTGACCATGATCTGCCGTACCCTGGCTACCGCTATGGTTCACGCCATGGACGCCTGCGCCGAGAAGGGCGACTTCGCCGGCATCGAGCGTTGGCAGTACGCCGGCATCCTCATGCAGGGTGTTCGTATCGCCATCCCGGCAGTACTTCTGTGCATCATCCCGGCCGAGGCCGTTACCAACGCGCTTAACGCTATGCCCGATTGGCTGTCCGGCGGCATGGCTGTCGGCGGCGGCATGGTCGCTTCCGTCGGTTACGCCATGGTCATCAACATGATGGCCACCAAGGAGACCTGGCCGTTCTTCATCCTCGGCTTTGTCCTTGCTGCCATCCCTCAGCTCACGCTGATCGCCCTTGGCCTCATCGGCATCTCCCTTGCCCTCATCTACCTTGGCCTTAAGGATCTGGCCAAGCAGGGTGGCGGCATGGGCGGTGGCTCCGGTGACCCGCTCGGCGACATTCTGAACGATTACGAGTAGGAGGGGAGTGATACATATGGCAGAGAACAAGATTCAGCTCACCAAGGCTGACCGTAAGAAGGTTTGCTTCCGTCATCAGTTCCTTCAGGGCTCGTGGAACTACGAGCGTATGCAGAACGGCGGCTGGTGCTTCGCAATGATCCCTGCGATCAAGAAGCTCTACACCAGCAAGGATGACCAGATTGCCGCTCTTAAGCGCCACCTGGAGTTCTATAACACCCACCCCTATGTTTCCGCCCCCGTCATTGGCGTTACCCTCGCCCTCGAGGAGGAGCGCGCCAACGGTGCTCCGATTGACGACGTCGCCATTCAGGGCGTCAAGGTCGGTATGATGGGCCCGCTCGCCGGCGTCGGCGACCCCGCCTTCTGGTTCACCCTTCGCCCGATTCTGGGCGCACTGGGCGCTTCCCTGGCCCTGTCCGGCAGCATCGCCGGTCCGCTGCTGTTCTTCTTCGCGTGGAACATCATCCGTTACGCCTTCCTGTGGTACACGCAGGAGTTTGGCTACAAGGTCGGCTCCTCCATCGCCAAGGACCTCTCCGGCGGTCTGATGGGCAAGGTCACCGAGGGTGCTTCCATCTTGGGTATGTTCATCATCGGCGCCCTGGTCGAGCGCTGGGTGTCCATCTCCTTCACCCCGGTCGTCTCCAAGGTCACGCAGTCCGCTGGCGCCTATATCGACTGGGCCAACCTGCCCGCCGGTTCTGAGGGCATCAAGCAGGCACTGACGATGTACAGCTCTGTCGGTGCCAACGCACTCGACCCGGTGAAGGTCACCACGCTTCAGGCCAACCTCGATCAGCTCATCCCCGGCCTTGCCGCCGTGTGCCTGACTCTTCTGGTCTGCAAGCTCCTCAAGAAGAAGGTCAGCCCGATCGTCATCATCCTGGCTCTCTTCGCCGTCGGCATCATTGGTCGCGTCTGCGGCTTCATGTAAGCACGCTTCGGCTTAAGACCGAGAGTTGCTAGGCAAGGGCTTTTGAGCCATTGAAACGGACCGCACCCGGTGGGTACACTGGATGCGGTCCGATTGTTTTTATTGGAGGGCGAGGCGCGTATGGCGCAATCTCAGAACAGCACGGTCGATCTGGCAACGCCGGCAACCTGCCTGATGGGGCTTACCAGTCACGGTAACGTGATGGTGGGCAATAAGGCGTTTGAGTACTATAACGAGCGCAATCCCGAGGATTATATCCAAATCCCGTGGGATGAGGTCGACTATATCGCCGCCGAGGTTTTGCGCGGCACCAAGAGGATTACGCGTTTTGCCATCTTTACCAAAGAGAATGGCCACTTTACGTTTTCGACGCGCAATGACAAGGAAACGCTTCGCGCGGTGCGTAAGTACATTGACGAGGACAAGCTCGTTCGTTCGCCCGACTTTATCGATGTGACGGCCAAGGGCGCCAAGAGCATCCCCTCCGTTATCAAAAACCTTTTCCACAAAGGCAAGTAGTCATTAAAGAGCGCCCCCTCAAAGTGGGGCGCAGTCTCCCATGTGGCTCGATCGGGAAAGTGCATCCCAGTTCGAGCGTCGATTCCGGGATGTAGTTTCCGGAACGGGGTCGTTTGGGAAACCGTGTCCCGTTTCGAGCCGAAATTCTGGGTCACAGTTTCCCAGCGAGGTCTCATGGGGAAAGTCTGACCCAGAATTTGCCTGGATAGTGGGACGCACTTTCCGGAGGGCTGTTCCACCGCAACTTCGAAGAGTGGGTATACGCTGCATTACAGCGGCGTAAATCTGCTACACTAATACAACATGCCTCCGTAGCTCAGGGGATAGAGCACCGCTCTCCTAAAGCGGGTGTCGACGGTTCGAATCCGCCCGGGGGCACCAGAAAAATCGCAGGTCAGGAGTTAATTTTGCTTCTGACCTGTTCTGGTTTTAGGGTTAAGAACTGCTTTTGTTTGTAAATCTGGTAAGTAAATAATTTAACTTACCGAGTTTTCCACTGAAAACAGGAAATCACCATTTTGGGGATAAAAAGTTTTCAACAGCCGTTAGTCGGTTCCATTTTGGTGAAGCGCTTCCTCAATTTGGGTAAAAAATTTCACCATTTTGATGATTCGGCTGCTTTGAGTTTTGATAAAAACGCCTGTTCAGAAGCTTGCGCTATACCCATTTTGGTGAAACCAATTAATAGAGAAATATACTAGAAAGATATAGGGACGGCGATGCCGTCCTCTTCGCTCGCGAAGCTCGCTGCGCGGCCACGTACCGTGTCCTTGCC
Source organism: uncultured Collinsella sp. (assembly GCA_900540875.1). Lineage (GTDB taxonomy): Bacteria > Actinomycetota > Coriobacteriia > Coriobacteriales > Coriobacteriaceae > Collinsella. The sequence continues at coordinate 49,815 of UQHT01000006.1, read as the reverse complement.
GCCGGCTACGCCGTCGATTGATTCGCTCACTGCGTTCGCTGATTGATTGACCAATCCGTTGTATCGGTGACACCAGTCATCAGCGCAGCAATTGACATGTTGAATCCATTGGCAATTTTACAAAGGTTTGAAAGACTGACATTTCTTCGTCCGACTTCAATGCTCGCGTAGTAGGAACGATCCATCTCAATCAAATTGGCGAACTGCTCCTGGCTGTACCCGAGTCCAGCGCGGAGCTCTTTGCATCTCATGCCGAATGATTTCTGAAGCGTCTTCGTATCCATGACAAAAAGAGTCATGGATTGTTGTATTTATGCCAACGGACTATATACAACAATCCCTGTTAAGGCGCATAATTACCTTTATTGGAAAGAGTTCTGATGCCTAGTCGGACATGGCATGGAAAAGGAATGGAATAGCAATGACTCAGGGAAAGCACTTTGCTGCCGGTGGCGATCACTTCGCCGCACTGCCAAACAAAAAGATTCACGCCCCGAAGGGGATCGCGCGTCTGACCGTCACCGCGGCGACCATGGCCGCCATGACCGGATCGAGCCTCATCTCACCGTTCGCGGCATTCGCCCAGACCGGTGACGGGGGCCCGCAGCACCCCGCCGTGATGTCGCCGATCGCCGCCCACGCCGGCGCGGCATCCGGTACCGGCGCGAAATCCGCCGCGCAGACCATCGCGGACCTGCAGAAGGCGGTCGACGAGGCGAAGGCGAAGGAGGACGCCGCCAAGGCATCCTACGATGAGGCCGCCGGTCCCTACAACGAGGCGGCTTCCGCCCGCGACCAGGCCAAGGCATCCTACGATTCGGCAGTCAGCGCCGGCACGGCAGCCGACCGAGCGGCGATGGACGAGTATGCCCGTCAGGTCGCGGAGGGCAAGGACGCCGCCGATGCCGCCGGCAAGGACCTCGAGCAGGCGAAGGCGGGTCTCGCAGACGCCAAGGCGGATGCGTCCGAGAAGGACGAAGCGTACCAGTCCGCCCTCAAGGCGGCCCAGGATGCCAAGGATGCCCTCGATAAAGCCAAGGCAGATGCCGTAAGCGCCACCCCGGAGGCAATCAGTGCCGCCGAGCAGGCCGTGCGCGACGCCCAGGCTGCCGTGGACAGGGCACAGGCCGAACTGGACAACGCCAACGCGACGCTTGCCGATGCCCAGTCCAAGCTGGTTGCGGCCCAGTCTACAAAGGATTCCGCCGATTCCGTCCTCGCCGCAGCCAAGCAGAACAAGGACGCGGCGGATGCGAAGGCCGCAGCCGCCAGCGCCGCCTACGAGAAGGCGAAAGCCGACCTCGCCGCAGCGGAGGCCGGTGCGAGCGGCCCGGAGTACGATGCGGCGAAACAGAAGGTCGCGGACGCAGAGGCAGCCCTCGCCGCCGCACGAGAGGCACAGTCCCAGTGCGAGTCCGAGCTCGAGCAGGCGCAGTCCGCTGCAGCAACGGCACAGACCGAGCTGAATGATGCCCAGGCGTCCCTCTCCGCAAAGCAGCAGGCCGCGGCCGATGCCGAATCCGGCGTGAACGCCGCCCAGTCCGCACTCGATGCCGCGAACGCCGACCTCGATGCAGCCAAGCAGGCGAACGTCGACGCCGTCGCCAAGCTGGATGCAGCGAAGCAGGCTGTCAAGAATGCCGAGTCCGCCAAGGCAGCCGCCGACGTAGAGCTCGCGAACGCCAAGGCCGCAAAGGATACCGCAGACGCTGCCGTGATCGCCGCCCAGCAGAAGGTCGACGAGGCACAGGCGAAACTCGATTCCGCCGACGCGCAGCTCAAGCAGGGAGCCATCGGCTTCTTCCGTGCCATGGGTGCCGATGACGCAGTCAACATCATCCCGAACGCCAAATATGCCGGAAAGACCGAAGTCGGCAACTCCAAGGACGCCACGTCCCTTGATAACATGCTCAATGCGATCAGGTGGATGAAGTCCGTCAACGACTACCGCAAGTCGGTCGGCCTGTCCGAGCTCCAGGTCACCTACAAGCTCATCGCCGGTGCCATTGCGGATGCCAACTACAGTGACACTGTGCTCGATCATGCCCGTCAATATAATTTTGCCGAAAACCTGGCATGGAATTACGGAATCGATCCGAGTGGGCAGTGGATCGAGCAGGAGAAGGGCTTTTTCGACAAGGCAACGGAGGCCCTTTATGGAGTCACCGGTCTTGTCGGCAAGGATGCCTATGATTTCTATGCAAAGAACGGCGTCGCAATCAACCATTGGATTGCAAACAACTGCCGCTGGGAGAACGGCAGCAGCGGCACCGTCGGCCATTACATGAACATCATCAATCCCGAACTCGCCGTTATGGGAATGGCAACCTGCACCAAGGGCACCATGTCCGGGCTTCAGACGCAGTGCTACACCGCAGAGATCTCCGGCTGGTCCGGCTCCGGTTGGAACACGAACCCCATCTCCGTCGACGAGTACGAGCAAAAGCTGACCTCCTATATCAACGGTCTCAAGAACGCCAAGAGCGCACTCGACGCAGCCAAGGCCGATCTCGCATCCAAGAAGCAGGCAGCCGCCGGCGCCGCCGCAACCGTCCAGCAGAAGCAGGTCGCGGTGGATTCCGCACAGGCAGGTGTCGATGCCGCGAAGCAGGGCGTTGCCGATGCCCAGCGTGCCGTCGATGCAGCCAAGGCTGATGTCGCATCCAAGCAGCAGGGCGTCACGGCTGCCCAGGCCGAGCTGAATGCGGCGAAATCGAACCTCGATGCCGCCAACGCGGCAGTCGATACGGCAAAGTCGACCGTCCAGCAGAAGCAGGTCGCCTTTGATGCCGCCAACGCAGCCGTAACGACCGCACAGTCTAAGTTGGATTCCGCCAAGGAGGACACCGCTGCCAAGCAGCAGGGCGTGGACGATGCGAACGCCGACCTCGCGAAGTTCTTCCAGGACGTCGCCGACGCCAAGAAGGCGGTCGATACCGCAAAGAGCGTCCACGATGCGGCGGCAGCCGACCAGGCCGAGAAGGCGACGCTCCTCGAAGCCGCCGAGCAAAAGGCGGATACCACCGCAAGCGCCCTCGCGGATGCCCAGCGTGCCGTCGATGCCGCAAAGGCCGACACCGGCGTTGCCGCCGAGAAGCTTACCGGCTCCCAGACCGATCTCGAGGACGCACAGTCGAACCTCGACATCCTCACCGGTCTTGCCGCGAAGCTCGCAGAGGCACAGCAGCGCGAGCAGGATGCAGTAAAGGCCGTCAATGACGCCAAGGCCGAACTCGATGCCGCGAAGGCTGACGCCGTCGCCGCCGAGTCCCTTGTCTCCGCCGCCGAACAGGCGAAGGCGCAGGCAGACGCCAAGCTGGCGAAGCTGAACTCCATCGATGCCGACGCGGCGATTGCTTCCGGCCATGACTCGAACGCAGATGACGCCCTCAACGCGCTTTTCGCCGCAGCAGTCGAGGCACGTGCCAAGGTCGCGCCCGCCAAGGCCATCCTGGACGAGAAGCAGGCTGTGGTGGACGGGCTCAAGCCCGGCTATGATACGGCGCTCGCCGCCTACGAGCAGGCGAAGTCCGACCGCATCGCAGCGGAGCAGAAGCTTTCCGATGAGATCGCACGACAGGAGGCAGAGGAGGCTGCAAAGAAACAGGCGGCATACAGCCCGAAGCATCTCGCCGGCACGGAGACCGCCCAGCCCGGCAACCTCGCCCAGACCGGTGACCGCGCGGGACTCATCGGCGAGACGTTCGTCATCGGCGGTACCGTCCTCGTGGCGGCCGGCGTCTTCCTCGACCGGAAGAAGCGCCGCGAGCAGATGTAAAAGCGAGTCGGGCGTTGGATATCGGCTAGTGTCCAACGCCCGGTTTCATGGACGGGGAGATCGGTGTGAGAAAAAAGGCTATTATCGTTGCGCTTCTGGTGTGCCTTTCGGCACCTCAACTTGGATGTGCCGGCGTTGCAAAGCAAGGAAGCGGCTCTACGGAAAGGGCCGCCACAGCGGTAAAGAACAAAGACAAAAAGAAGCCAAGCGAAGAAAAGGCGGCGCAAACCTCTGGAACCAAGTCCGAGGAGAAGAAAGAATCCGACGGCAAGGACCAGAAGCCCGATGACTCCAAGAAAGAGGATAATAAGTCTTCCGACTCGTCGAAGTCTGACAGCAAGGGAAACTCCTCCGACTCCAAGCAGAATTCCGGCAATTCGCAGAGTTCCGGCAGCAACAATTCCTCTTCCAACGGCGGTAGCCAGAAGAAGTGGGTTGCCGAGCAGGGACACTGGGAGACAGATTACAGCCAGGTCTGGGTGCCGAATGTGGTTTATACGCGCCATGAACGTTGGATCTGCAGTGCATGCCACGCAGCATTTGGATCTGCAGCCGAAATGGACGCTCACGCTCACGCTACTTTTGGCGATGCGAAGCATCCTAACGGCGGTTCTGCAATCAATGATTCGTATACCACCTCTGAGGACCAAGGACATTATGAACAGCAGGCTACGGGACAACATTGGGTTGTCGACGTCGCCGGTCACTGGGAGTAATGTACATCGTTCCTCTCCTCTTACATTCGGTAAATGTTTATTTATTTGTGGGCGGCCGGTTCGGCCGCCTTTTTTAGACGCCCAGTCTAGGAGCAAACGATAGGAAAGCAATCAAACGAGAGGGCGTTCCAAAAGAATCCGGCGGTGCCGGATGCTTTGGGCAAAACCTTCCGCAAATCGGTAAGGTCTTCCATCAACTTGCTTCAGCCCTCGCCCGGAGTCCGCTGCGCGGTAATGCAAACACTCGGCATCCCTCGCATTCGCATCACCGCTCCGCTCTCGCTACAGCGAATTTCTAACACTCAGCATCCTTCGCGTTAAAAATTCGCTTCCGCTCACGGTCTCCGCTGACACTACGACACCGCGAAGCCTTTCGCTCGAAACGAGGCCTCTCATTTCGTGTCTACGCTACGCTCCGCCCAATCGCCGTTCCGGTGATTGCAAGATGACTGTGGGTGGCATTTTTGTGGGCCCATTCGGACCCCAAAAACACCACGCCACAGACCTTGCCTATCGCCTGCTGCGGCGATAAGGTTATCGTGAAGTTGAAACTTCGCGATGAAGAATCGCGGCGACGATTCTTCATTTTTGGAACGACGCCAGCCGTTCCTCATCAAGGAAAGCGAATCGCATAGCAGGTTTTGATCGGAGGCCTCTCCGATCGCTGATTCGTTTTCCGAGGAGGAATCATGAGCAGGCTCCGCCCACACACCGTCAAGGCGTCTCTTTCAAATGACGAGAAGAAAACCATCGCTGCAATCGCAAAGCGACATGAGATGAGCGAGGCGGAACTCATCCGCTTCGTTTTGTGCAATGCCGACGATCTCGATATCGATTTTGGTTTTTCGGAAATCGCTGGGCAGAAATTCCGAACCGATGACATTCACGTCCGGGTCTCGCCGGAAGAAAAAAAGAAAATCGAAAGCAATGCTGATTCCCTTGGCGTGACCGTGAGCTCGTATGCGCGGCGCGTACTGCTCAAAGGGAATGTCGAGAAAATCGATGTCGATCGGGCGTCGATCGACAAGATTTATCACGAACTTCTGAAGGAAGGAACGAATCTCAATCAGCTGATGTACTTCGTGAACGCCCAGGGGCTTCCCGCGTACAACGAGAAAGCTGTTTTCCGCACACTCGAAAAGGTTTACCAAGTTGGGCGTAAGCTGGACTGTTTTATCGATGAGCTCGAGAAGCGCTATTTCGTTGGTGGTGATGTGAAGTGACGGTTATCAAACAGAAAAGCGTTTCGAGCGATCGCTACGCAAAGAACGTCCGTAAATACATCAACGGAAAAGATGCGCTTGCGCGTGGTGGCTGGAACATCGAATACAGCGATCGCTGGTTTTCGAAAATGGATAGAACCAGAAAGGTTTTCCATCACGACAAGCCGTCGAGAGCCGGAGCCAAAAACGTAATCTTGCTTCATCAGATCCTCGCGTTCCTTCCGGAAGAATGCTCATGCAACGGGGGCAAGATGACCCCCGATGCATGTTTGGCCTACGCGGAGCAATGGCTTGCGAAGCACTATCTGCATCAACAGGTGATTCTCGCGCTGCACGAAGAAAGCGATAAGGCGGGAAAACGCTATGCAGTGCACATGGCGATCAACCGTACCGATTTGTTAACTGGCAAGCGTTGCGAGACGGGCGGGCGGCATGGAAAGTACGAACGCGCCTCATGGGTCCGCGAACTCGATAAGGACTGGAATCTCGCCCAGCTCGAAAAGGGAAAGAAGAATTCGAAGATTCGAGATCGACAGCCGCGCGATATTGAAAAGGAGATTGTCGATCGCGGAGAGTACAGTTATAAAAACAATCTGCGCGAGCTGATCCATATTGCAATCAACGACTACCACCCGAAGAATATGGAGCAGTTCAAAAAATTACTTGCAATTACTTGCCTCATGGGGCGTAGACATTTTCATCAAGAACAATCGTGTCTATGCGACAGATCTTGATATCAAAGAGGCCGGCAACCCGAAGTGCACTTTCAACCTGACCCGTCTTGACGGTCGGTTTGCGGTCAAGCAACTTGAGGCGGCCTTCAAAAATAACGTGCTTGAAGCCGAGCGAGCCCTTCCATACGAGAAGCGCTGTGAGATCTACATCCAACGGCTTAAAAAAGCGTATTCGGCGTGGGTCGAGCAGGCAAAGGCGAGCAAGGGCGTCGCCTACAATCTCTTCCCTAAGTTCATCGCACCGAAGTGCGATGAAGATCTGCTCGAAGATCCGGCGGTTCGCGATGAGCTTCTTGCGCGTCGCGGCTACGCAAGGGAGATTCGCAACCGCTATTCCGGCGGCGTTGTCGATGCCGGCGACGACCGTGTTCGCGCCGCCGGCCAGGCGCACAGCGGTAGCGCCGTGTCGCGACAGATGGACGATCGCGTTGTCGATCGCGGTGATTTCTCACGCGGAGACACGCCTCGCTAGTTTTGGAAAGCCTATCGTTGGTGCCCTAGCGTGCTGCCATCCAGTGCCGATTCTTTCATGCTCGCAATTCGGCGAGGGTGAGGAGTATGAATTGATCGGCGGGAGTCAGCCGCTCTGATAGAATCGTCCTTGCTGTCGGCAGCCCTCGTGCCGGGCAGAGCCCTCCATTTGATGGGAGGTGATGCCCATGACCGATTTCACCGAGCTCGTGAAGCTCCTGACCGCTACGGTCTCGCTCCTCACGGCCCTTGTCGGCCTTTCCAAGGCACTCAAGCAGGGTTCGAAGCCCAAAAAGAAAGGCCACCGTCGCTAAGACGATGACCCAACTTCATTAAGCAACGGCTCTGCCCAGCTCTCTACAACTTGGGCTGCCGTCGGCACCATTTTACCCTCCTGACAAGGAATTCGTCCATATTTCAAAAATCAAATCCTATTCGCGCGTGGGCGCGTGGGCGTAAACTTTTAGTTGGGCAAATCCGGCAGATTGGAGCTTGAAACATGAGGGATATGCACCTCATGTCGCTCATAAAACGTCTCCTGACCTCGAAGGAGAACGTTTTTTAGCGATAAAAGGAGACATAAATATGATCTGGTTTACCAGCGACACCCACTTCGGGCATGAGAACGTGCTGAAGTTCACCGACCGCCCGTGGGAGACGATTTGGCAGATGAACGATGCCATCGTCGACAACATCAACGGCAAGGTTGCCGTGGACGACGAGCTCTACATCCTGGGGGATTTCTCATTCAAGATGACCGCCCAGGACGCCTACGGGCTGCGCAAGCGGATCGCCTGCAGGCGCATCCACCTCGTCCCGGGAAACCACGACAAGGACTGGGCCCAGCCGGCGGTCGCGGGCGCCTTCACCGTGGAGCCGCCGATCTGCGTGCTCAAGATCGACGGGCAGAAGATCGTCCTGAGCCATTACCCCATGGCCGACTGGCAGGGCATGAGCCATGGATCGTGGCACCTCCACGGGCACATCCACAGCAGCGGCGGCGCGTACAACGAGTTCAACCGCAAGCAGGGCCTTCTGCGCTACGACGTCGGTTGCGATGCCAACGGGCACTCCCCGGTGAGCCTCGACGAGCTGAGGGAATGGTTCGCCGGGGTCGACGAGCCGTGCGGCCGGGTGAAATGGCCCTGGTGGGTCAACGAGACCGGCGACAGGCAGGTCGAGCGCGAGCTGGCGGCGTACAAGAGGGAAGAGGCGATCCGATGACGGTCTATGTGACGGGCGACATCCACAGTGGACTCGACATGCAAAAGCTCCGCGACTGGGAGCTTGGCGACAGTCTTACCAGCGACGACTATCTCATCGTCGCCGGCGACTTTGGCTTTCCGTGGGATTTCTCTGCCGAGGCATGCGCCGATATCGCCTGGCTGGAGTCGCGCCCCTACACGGTGCTGTTCGTCGACGGCAACCACGAGCGCTTCGATCACTGGGCGGAGCGACCCATGGAACTGTGGCACGGTGGGCTGACGCAACGCCTGTCGGATACTTCGTCTATCCGCCGCCTCATGCGCGGGGAGGTCTTCGAGCTCGACGGCTCGACGGTCTTCACCATGGGCGGTGCCACGAGCGTGGACAGGGAATACCGCGTGCCGTATTCCAGCTGGTGGCCTCAGGAGCTTCCGGACGAGCGCGAATTCGATGCCGCGCGGGCCAAGCTCGATGAGGTCGGCTGGAAGGTCGACTGCGTCATCACCCATACCTGCGCCACGCGCATGCTCTCGCCGACGCTCTACCCGGACCCGGGCTGGGAACGCCCTGATGTGGACCGGCTGACCGGATTCCTCGACGAGATCGAGGATCGCCTGGACTATAAGCACTGGTATTACGGCCATTTTCACCGAGACGGCAACCCGGACGAACGGCACACGGTGCTGTATGACCGGATCGTGAGGCTCGGGGACAAACTCCTGCCGTGGGGTGCGTACTGATGACGGTCTATGTGACAGGCGACGTGCACGGCAGGGCCGAGTACGGGTCCAGCCGGTTTGCATTCAAAAATTGGCCGCTGGGCCGGACCCTGACGCGCGATGACGCGGTGATCGTGGCCGGCGACTTCGGCTTTGTCTGGGATGGCTCGAATGCTGAGAGGTATTGGCTCGACTGGTTCGAGTCGAAGCCCTGGACCACGTGTTTCGTAGACGGCAACCATGAGAACCACCACGCCCTGGCCGGGCTGCCGGTGCGGGAGTGGAACGGCGGGCTCGTCCATGAGGCACGACCGCACGTGCTGCACCTGATGCGCGGAGAGGTGTTCGATATCGACGGGCTCACAGTCCTTGCCATGGGCGGCGCCGCGAGCAACGACAGGCAGTATCGCAAGGAGGGGAGGAGCTGGTGGCCCGAGGAGATGCCGAGCGAGAAAGAGACGGAACACTGCCGCTCCTCGCTCGACCGCGTGGGCTGGAAGGTCGACTACGTTGTGACTCACGAGGCTCCGGCTGCCCTTGCTGAGGGGCTGTGTCGCGAACGCGGACGTGAGTACCGCGGGGATCCGCTGCAAACCTTCCTGGGTGAGCTCGACGGACGGCTCGGCTACCGCGTCTGGTTCTTCGGTCACTACCATCGCGATAAATGGTGCGACACCAGGCATCGCCTTATCTACCGAGACATCGTGCCGATCGAAGATGCTGCGCCCGGTTCTAGAAACCTTCTAAAAGCGCTCTAGAAGGTTTCTAGAAATCAGTTACCTGACAGGAAGGGCGCGGGACTACTCGCCCCTCATCTTGGTCATGACCTCGACCTTGGCCTCGGCCACGGTCGCCCGCCGCTCGGAGGCGGCGAGGCGGTCCTTGAGGGCGGCGACTTCGGCCATCAGGTCGCGCTGGGCCAGTAGCGCATCGCTCAGCTCGGCTTGGGCTTTCAACGCGGCGTCACGCTCGACGCACAGACGCTCGATCTCATCGGACATGGCCTCAGCCTCGGCGTGGAGCTGGACGACCTGCCTGCTGAGCTCCCTGGCATCGGCGAGGTATCTGACGCTCGCGGCATGGAGCTCATTGTTCTCGAGCTCGATGCTCGCGGTGTCGAGCTCGAACTTCTCCTCGATAAAGGCGACCCGCTCATTGCAGTCGGCCTCAAGTCTTTCGTTCCGGTCTCTCGCCTCGACGAGCTTGCGGTTGAATTCGTCGAGCTGGGCCCTGAGTAACGCGTTCTCGGTCTTGAGATCGGCGGTCTCGCGCAGCAGCTTCTCTCGCCAAGCCTTTTCAATCTGCTCGGCGGCCTCATCGAGGACGTCCTTCGCGCCGGGCGTCTCGCTGATTTTTCTGTCGTTCGGGTTGTCTGTCATCGTGCGGCACTCCAATCAACAATGGGCATGGCTCCGCCATGCCGTACGGCTGGGAACAAATACGCGGCCGCTGTTGAGTTGTGTTTGTCCTGCGCTTGGTGAGTTCTAAAAGCGTCTCAAGTCATACGTTCACGCAGGTTTTCGATTGGAGAAATACCGCACGTTTTCATGGTATCACGTGCCTTAAAGAACATGAATGGGCGGTCATATCGATTCGTTGAAAATAGCACCTACGACGTGCTGGTGGCGGGAGAGTGATGGCGTTAAAGATGTCGAGAATGATTATGGGAGTATTTTAGATGCAGGTATGAGAAAGGGTCGAATCGAAGTGTCTGGCCGGACGCCAATTGTCCGGGAACTGTTTCGGTTCGACCCTGCTTCATTTTACATCCGCGGCATGTTTTTGTAGACGCCTGGCGATTACCGACCTTCACGACCTCGATGACGGTTTCCCCGTCCTCGATTCTTGCCAGATTGCGGTAGACATGCTGCGTGAATGGTCGGATATCATTTGAGCCAGAATCCTCTTCTATTGAAGCGGATTCTGGCTCAGTGGTTTTTAACTCGGTTGTTTGACAGAAGCCCACGTCGATAGTCGGGCTGTGGACTTAAGATTTCGGGGGCTCCCAAGCGTTTTCGATCGCGGCGCGGTAGATTGCAGCGTAATTAAGCATCCAGCTGCCATCACCAGTTTTTTGAATATACCCCTTATCCTTTAGAGAAGTATAGGCTCGGGATATCGTGTTCTTGCTCAAGTGGTAGTGATCCTCAATCCATTTGCTTCTAGCGCAAAAGCCCATGGGCCGTTTGTTTTTGGAAGGTTTTCCAAACTTCCATACGAGGCCGAGGATGAGACGCTCGGCGGCAACGGTGGTGACGCAGCACGCCCACTCGGGCACTGAAATAAAAATAGCTTTATCCATTTTCTCTATAATCTTTCGTTGCTCGGTAACATCATCGTTGAATATGTCGGAAATTGACGGTAGCTCGCTCATGTTTACCGCCTAGTCAAGGTGGGCGGTACGACCTTCAAGCTGCTTGAAAAGCTCATAGAATGAGCTTTCAAACATGTAATTCGAGCGATGGATTTGGATGAGCTTGCCGGACTCGCGCATAAACTTGCGCGCGGTGTTTTCGCTCCAGCCAGTGAGTTCGCGGATATCGTTAACGCGGAGCAACCGATCGCACTGAGCGGCACCAGTGGGGAAAGTCGGTGTGGACGCCTGAGTGCTAATCTGTGGAGTAGCCATGATGAGCTATCCTTTCAATGAGGGCCCTCCCTGTGCTTGTAAGACTTACCAGGTTCATAAGCACTTGGGGGGCCGGTTTTTATGACTACATGCGTAGCCATCTGACAGCTTTAGAATCTATTAAAACTCATTAGATGTCAATCAAATAAAGCGTCTACCTGCGGAAATAGTAGTATAGTACCGTAATATTATTGATGAAACGATGAATGAATGACATGCTATTTCTCGCTTTTCTGTATATAGGCGTTGATGAAGTCTTCGTAGCCTTTAACTGCTTTTATTTCTGATTGTTGAACGAGGCTTGTATACGTTTTGAGTGTGATATTGGGGTCCGCGTGGCCAAGAATACCTTGCACGCTTCTAACGTCCGATCCGTTCGCCAGCATAAAAGTGCTTACACAATGCCTGAGCTGATGCGGGCAGATGCCCTTATATAGTTTTCCGCCAGTCGAATTGTTCGGCTCATAGATTCCAAGATTGCAGCTAACTGCGAAATCGCGAAACCAATGGTTGAAGATGTAGTTTTTCATGTGACAGACAGTAGGGACCCCCTGCTTGACAGCAATATCGCTAATGATGGGAGTACTGCCAGTCTGGGACAGCCCCAGAGAGGCCAGGAGCTCTTTTTGTATGGCTGACCATGATTGAAGGCGTTCGGCCAAGGTTTCTCCAACGGGGATTTTGCGTTGGCTTTCTTGTGACTTGGGTGCCCTCAGTTCATGGTCGTTGGTGTACTGCCTGTCAATTTTCAAGGTTTTATTGGCAGGGTCCCAATCGCGCCATTCGAGGCCCAGCATCTCGCCTTTCCGCATACCCGTATACACTAGTACTAGCGTACCAACAGCTTCGGCGGTGAGCTCAATGTGTTGAAGATGTGTGCATAGGGTAGCTACTTGGTCGATTGTCAGTGATTCTCTTTTGTTGCGTGGTCTGCGAACATGAACGGTAGCGCAGGGGTTTCGGTCAATTATTCTCTTTGCGACTGCATTCGACAGAATCTGACGCAGTTTTGAATTGATTCGTACAAGCTCTGATGGTTTGTATTTTCCCGTACGACGAGCTTCGGCATATGCTTCTTCGATTAGATCGGGAGTTAGCCCCTCAATTGTCTGAAACGCACCGAATAGGTCTTCGATATGCCTGCAATCGTACGCTTCTCTTTCATAGCTCGTTGGCACAAGCTCGGTGTCCCTATTTTCATGAAAGGCCCAGCAGTAGGACGCAAGCAAAGTGGGCTTTTTAGTTTTAGTGATCGTGCCAGAGGAGTTGATTTCAGCCAGCTTGGCCTGCATTGCAGCCTTAGCTTCTGTTTTAGTCTTGCAACGAACCGTATAAGTTGGGGATCGTTTGTAACGCCCTGTCTTAGGGTCCTTGACCCCAAGGGAAAAATAATAGCGATAGGTGTTAGGTGATCTCTTGTCTTTCCAACACGTGCCTCTTCCGCTAATTAGTGGCTGTTCTGACATCTTTGCACTCCGTTTCTTTGAATAGTTTTCAACAATTCATTGAGTGCAGTTTAGCTAAAGCTGTTAGTAATATGTTTGTAAAAGCGTAGGCGCAGCTACCGGAGGTAAAAGACACAAACTGCTATGTTTATCTGCGGTTATATGGTGTTCAATGATGCTTGATGAATAGTAGGGGGTAGCATTAAATCATATCTCCTAAAGCGGGTGTCGACGGTTCGAATCCGCCCGGGGGCACCAGAGGAATATCGAGCCCGGTACCGCTACGGTGCCGGGCTCTTCTGGTCTAAGGGCAGGATTCGGACCGTCGACACCCGCGTCACCAATTTCCCGCGGGGGGGGGTTGAATTCGCCCGGGGGCACCAGAGATTGATCGAGCCCGGTACCACCACGGTGCCGGGCTCTTCTGGTTCATGCCATGTCAAAAACGAAGCGCCCGCTTGCTGGGGGAGCAAGCGGGCGCCTGTGAGCGAATATGTTTGCGGCGAGAGCCGTAATGAGCGGTTGGGTTGCGACTAGTTGGTCGTACCGGAATCGTCGCCCGTGCTCGTGCCTGAACCCGAACCCGAGCTAGAAAGTGCGACCGTCAGCGTAATCGTGCTGTCGGTGGATTGCTTACCGGTGGGGGAGACGCCCGTAACGGTGGCATTCTCGTTGCCGCTCACAGGGTTGCCGTTCTGGTCACAGAAGCTGATGTTGTAGAAACCGGCGTTGTTGAGCGCGGTGACGGCGGCGGAGATACTCTTGCCGTACAGGTTGCCCGGGACGCTGGCCTTGCCGGACTTCTTGGCGATGACGACGGTGATCGTGGCACCGGGCTTCTGCTTGCCGCTGGGGTTCCAGCTAATTACGGTACCCTCGGTAACCGAGTCGTTTTCCTGGTAGCTCACGTCGACGCCAAAGCCAGCCATGTCGAGAGCGTTGCGTGCCTGGGCCTCGGTCATGTCGGTCAGATCGGGCACCGAGGTGGTGTCCGGGCCGCTGGAGACCTTGTAGGAGATGGTTGTGCCCTTCTCGACCTCCTTGCCGGCAGCAGTGCTCTGTTCAAAGACCTGGCCCTCTTCGGCCTCGTTGGCTTCTTCCGAAGCGCTGCCCTTCAGGCCCACACTTGCCAGTGCGGCCTCGGCTTGGTCCTTGGTCAGGCCGATGAGCTGCGGAACCTCAACCTTCTCGGAGGGCTTAGGGCCCTTGGAGATTACCAGGTTCACCCTCGTGCCCTTGGCCTTCTTGGTGTTGCCGTTGGGGGTCTGCTCGGCGACCTTTCCCTCGTCGACATCGTCGTTGTAGCTCTGGTCGACGGAGCCAACCTCAAGGCCGGCTTTCTTGATCAGCTCAATAGCGGTTTCCTGGTCCTTGCCCAGCACGTCGGGCACCGTGACCTGTTCGCCACTGAACATGCCCGTGGCAAAGGCCACTACAATGCCAATCACGGCGACGGCGGCAATCACGGCGGCGATGATCTTGTTCTTGTTGGACTTAGGCTTCTCAGCCTCGTAGGAGCCCGTGGAGCCCGAGGCAGCACTGCGGGCGGTATTCTGACCGCTCACGCCCGAGACGGGACGAACCATAGCGCGCGTTGAGTCGGAAAGCTCGCGGGTCTTGGTGGCACCCAAGTCGCCGGCGGCACCGATGACGCGCGTGGGCTCCGAGACGTTGACAGCACGGCCGGACAGATAGCTGTTGAGCACCTGACGCAGCTCGTCGGCTGTCTGGAAGCGGTTTGCCGGGTCCTTCTCCATGCACTTGAGGATGATGCGCTCCAGGTCGGCATCGACGCCGGAGTTGATCTGGCTCGGCGGGATGGGGAGCTCGTTGACCTGCTTGAGCGCGACCGAGATGGCGTCATCGCCGTCAAAGGGTACGCGGCCGGTGGCGCACTCGTACATGACGACACCCAGCGAGTAGATATCCGAGGTGGGACCGAGGTCCTGGCCGCGGGTCTGCTCGGGGCTTACATAGTGGGCGGTGCCCAGCACATTGTTGTCCTGCGTGAGATGACTGTTCTTGGCGCGTGCGATGCCAAAATCCATTACCTTGATGTTGCCGTCGGGCAGCACCATGATGTTTTGCGGCTTAATGTCGCGGTGGATGATCTCGTGCTTGTGTGCGACCGAAAGCGCGGAGCTGATCTGCGAGCCGATCTGCGCGACCTTCTTGGGATCGAGGGCGCCGTGGCTCTTGATGCCGCTCTTAAGGTCGGTACCGCGCAGGTACTCCATGACGATGTAATAGGTGTCGCCGTCCTTGCCCCAGTCGTAGACGCCCACGATATAGGGGGAGGACAGGCCGGCAGCTGCCTGGGCTTCCTGCTTAAAGCGAGCGGCGAAGGTGGCGTCGCCGGCATACTGCGGCAGCATGATCTTGACGGCAACCGTGCGGTCGAGGACCTGATCCTGTGCGCGGTAGACGGTCGCCATACCGCCCGTTCCCACCTTATCCTTGAGGAGGTATCTTCCCCCGAGGACCCTCTGTTCCATTCCTGCTCCTAACATAACTATTCGCTCAACGATGTGTGTAGTACCAAATGTGTGGCCGCTGGGGCCGTGTGGCGCGTAGCCGCTAGCTCATCGGCCGTGGCGCGTCCCAAGTATCCGCTTTGATCACGGGCATCACGCCCCCTGTGCGGCGAGCGCCGCGGTCAGGACGATACCGGCAATCTTAGCCGCCTTGACGTCGTGTTTGTCGTAATCCTCCAGGGCCACCGAGATGGCAACCGTGGGTGAATCGTAAGGTGCAAAGCCAACAAACGTAGAGTTGACGTTGGTGCCGCCGGTCTCGGGCGAACCGGTCTTGCCGGCAACCTTGACGCCCGGAATCTGGGCATCGGTGCCGGTACCGGACTGGACGACGGCGAGCATGGCCTGCTTGACCTGGTCGGCCGTGGCAGAGCTGACAGCCTGGCCCAGAGAGCGGGACTGCGTGGTCTTAACCACGGTTCCGTCCGGGGCGAGTATCTGGGACACAAAGAACGGGTCCATGACCACGCCGCTGTTGGCGATAGCGGCGGCGATCACGCAACTCTGCATAACGGTGGTCTGCGGGCCAGGCGTGTGGTCCATGCCGACGGGCTGGCCGGCGCCTGCCCAAGCGGTCTCCCACTCGGTCATAAGCGACGGGTCGGCCATGATGGAGGCGGCGGAGGTCAGATCTTGGCCGAGCTTTTGGCCGTAGCCAAAGGCGTTGGCAAACTGGACGAGCGAGCTGGCGCCAATCTCGTTGGCCACCTGGCCAAAGACGACGTTGGACGACACGGCGAAGGCCTGCTGCAGGCTGATGGTGCCGTAGCTTTCGTTGGCATAGTTGGTGACCGGCGCGTTGCCGATGTCCATGGAGCCGGGCGCCTGGTACGTGCTGGTAAGGCTGGCGGTGCCGGTTTCGAGTGCCGCGGAGAGCGTGACGACCTTAAAGGTCGAGCCCGGGGTGTACAGTGCGTCCATGGCACGGTTGTACATGGAGCCGTCCTCACCGCCGCCCGACTGGAGCAGCGCATCGATGTTGGTGTTGTCGTAGGTGGGCGAGCTCGCGCACGCAAGGACCGCACCGGTGCGCGGATCCATGACCACCACAGCGCCCTTAAAGCCCTTGAGCGCCTGCTCGGCAGCCGTCTGGATGCGCGAGTCGATGGTGAGCTTGGCGGTATTGCCCGGCTGGGTCTGCCCCGCGAGCGACGCGATGGCGTTGTTCCAGCTGGAGTAATCCTTGGAGCCGGTGAGCGTGTCGTTCATGACACTCTCGATGGCGGTGGTGCCATACTGCTGGCTCACGTAGCCAACCACGTGCGCTGCCAGGTTGCCGTTGGGGTAGGAGCGTACGTAGGTGCCGTCCTCCTGCTGCAGCGACTCGGCCAGCGTCACGCCGTCGGACGTGATGATGGAACCGCGCTGGATGTACTTGGAGCGGGCGATAGTGTGGTTGTTGGTCGGCATATCCTGATAGTCCTTGGCCTTGATGACCTGGACATAGGTGAGGTTGCCGATAAGGATGGCGAACAGCGCCGTAAAGGCGAGCACCGCACGGGTTAGACGGTTGGCGAGCGCAACGCGGCCGAGCACACCGGATTCAGGCGTGTCGAGCAGGCGACGGCGCATGCGCGAGCCGACGGAATGGCTGCCGCTGCCGTAGGAAGACGAGGTGGCAAAGCGCGTGCCCGTCGGGGCGGCGGCGGATGCGACCTGATCATCGGTGATGGCGGTCATGGTGCCGGTGCCGGTAAGCTCGGCCTCGCGTCCGGTCGCTTCGTCACCGGCGCGCAGCAGGAGCGCGACGATGATAAAGCTTGCCAGCAGCGAGGAACCGCCCTGGCTCATAAAGGGCAGGGTGACGCCGGTCAGCGGGATCAGGCGGGTAACGCCGCCCACGATCAAAAAGGCCTGGAAGCTGATGGCGGCCGTAAGGCCCGTGGCGCTAAAGGCGGCGAGATCGGATTTAGCGCGGGCAGCCGTGGTGAGGCCACGCACGGCAAAGAGCATAAACAGGATGAGCACGGCGCCGCCGCCCAAAAGGCCCATCTCCTCGCCGATGGCAGAGAAGATAAAGTCGGACTCGACGACAGGGATGTTGTTGGCCATGCCGTTGCCGATACCAACACCGACCAGACCGCCATCGGCAAGCGAGAAGAGCGACTGGACGATCTGGTAGCCCTGGCCCTGGGCGTCCTTAAACGGATCGACCCAAACTTGGAAGCGCACCTGAACGTGCGACAGGAACTTGTAGGCGCCCACGGCGCCGACGGCCAAGAGCGCAAGGCCGATAACGACATACGAGAATCGACCCGTGGCAACGTAGAGCATCAGCAAGAAGATGGTGTAGAACAGCACGGCCGAACCCAGGTCGCGTTCGAAGACGACAACGAGTAGGCACACGCCCCACACGGCAAACAGCGGCAGCAGCAGTCGCAGGCGAGGGATCTTAAAGCCCAGGATCTTGCGGTTGGAGATGGAGAGCAGCTCGCGGTTCTCGGCCAGGTACCCGGCCAGGAACAGCACGATAAAGACCTTGGCGAACTCGCCGGGCTGGATGGTAAAGCCCGCGATGCGAATCCACAGCTTGGAGCCCGAGATCGTGGTGCCGATAAAGATAGGCAGCATCAGCAGAATGATGCCGATAATGCCAAAGGTGTACTTGTAGCGCATGACTACGTCGAGGTTTTTGACCAGTGCGAGCGTTCCCACCATCAGGGCCACCGAGACAAACAGGATGATGAGCTGTGAGATCGCGAGAGCGGGTGCGAGACGCGTCACGAACGTGATACCGATGCCCGAAAGCACAAAGACAATGGGCAGGATGGCGGGGTCGGCACCGGGCGCCAAGATGCGCACGGCAATGTGGGCCGCGGCAAAGGCGGCAAAGAGGCCGATCGGTACGGCGAGCGTCTCAAAGGAGATGGCAGCGCCCGCGGTGAGGACGTACATCGCATACAGTAGGATGACGGGGAACGCCGAGGCGATGAGCAAGAGCAGCTCGGTGTTGCGGCGACTCATAAGCGGCACTCCCTTTCTAGTTCTTTTCGGAGGCTTCGGCCTCGGCGGACTGTTCGGCGGTTTTCTCGGAATCTGATTCGGAGGTCGATCCCTGATTGGTGTTGTCGCGAATCGTTTGCGCGTCGATCACCTGGCGGGTCTGCTCCTCGTCGATCTGGTGGCGGTACTTGGATATCGTGTCCTGCGCATCGTCGACACTTGTTTGCGGAATGCCCGCCTTGAGGCGGTTTTGCGTGTCTTCGGGCAGGTCGGACAGCTTAATACTGGTTTCGCTTTCGAGCCAGTGAAGCTTGAGTCCGAGCGGCTTGCCGGGCAGGCCGCGCCAGACGGCGACATTGCCCTGGTGGGTACCCAGGTAGTACGAGCCGGTGACACCCGTGTAGGCCCAGATGCCAGCTGCCAGCACAAAGACGAGGGCCAGGATGGCGGCGATAGTAATGTTGCGGCGACGCACGCGTTGCGCCTCGCGCATAACGCCATCGTCAACCAGGTCAACGACTACTACGGTCACGTTGTCGTGGCCGCCGGCGGCAAGCGCCGCGTCCACTAGGTTGTCGACGCAGATTTGCGCGGTTGAGGACTGCGTGGCGATGTTCTCGATATCGCTATCAGGAATCATGCTCGAAAGGCCGTCAGAGCAAAGGATCAGGCGGTCGCCTTCCTCGATATGCAGAGTGAAGTGGTCGGCATACATGGCGGGGTCCGAGCCCAGCGCACGGGTGATGACCGAGCGGTTGGGGTGGACGCGAGCCTCGTCTGCCGTAATCTCGCCGGCGTCCACGAGCTCCTCCACGTAGGAGTGGTCGCGGGTCACGCGGATGAGCGTGCCCTCGTGGAGCAGGTAGGCGCGAGAGTCACCCACGTGGGCGATGGCGAGCGTGTCGTTTTCGATATAGGCGCAAGTGGCTGTGCAGCCCATGCCGGGCTTGCCCAGGCCGTTCAGGGCCGCCTCGATTACGGCGGCGTTGGCTGCCTCGACGGCTGCGGCCAGGCGTGCTGCGTCGGCGGACTGCGGGGCCGTCTTGGCAATAGTCTCGACGGCGATGGAAGAGGCTACCTCGCCGGCGGCGTGACCGCCCATGCCGTCGCATACGCAAAAGAGCGGCGACTGCACCAGGTAGGAATCCTCATTGTGCGGGCGTACGCAGCCA
Source organism: uncultured Collinsella sp. (assembly GCA_900540875.1). Lineage (GTDB taxonomy): Bacteria > Actinomycetota > Coriobacteriia > Coriobacteriales > Coriobacteriaceae > Collinsella. The sequence goes on along the minus strand of UQHT01000006.1, from coordinate 30,245 downwards.
ACGTCAGAGCGGGCGCCCCACATGAGTTGCGTGGTGGTGCCGGCATCATAGGTCGAGTCGGTCTCGATGCGCTCCTCGGTCAGGGGCTCAAAGCTCATGGTCGAGCCGGGGTCTTTGAGCTTGGCCTCAACGGCGGCAACGTCGATCTCGGCTGTGTCACCGGGAGAGACGGTGTCGGTCTCGGCGTTTGATTCGGAATCGCCGGTGTCCGGGGAGCCGGGCTCTGCGGACGCGCAGGCGATCGACTCGTCGTCTTGCGGGCTGACGTCTATAGGCTCGGGCGTCGCAAAGTGCGACGGCGCGGGTGTGCTTTGCGACTGGGCGGCGGGCTCGGCCACGGCATCGGACTCGCTTGCGGGCGCAGGCTGCGGGGCCTTGGGTGCAGGGCCGTCCTCGGGGGATGGCCCCGCCTCGGGCGCCGGCGTAGACGCGGGCGCAACCTCGGATGCCGGGGCTATGGGAAACGCCGGCGCGGCGGGTTCGGGTGCCGCAAACACCGCAGCGCTCTCGTTGATTGCCGCGGCGACGGGCTCTGCAAAGTGAGCCGGCGCCGGGGTTGCTTCGGGCGCTGTGGGCTGTTCCGCAGCATGTGCGCCGATGGGCGCCGCTACGGCATCCTCTTCGCCCTCGTTATCGGCGAAATCCGAAATATCATGCGTTACATGCGAAAGAGGCAGGGAGAACACGGTGTCCTCGGGCTCCACGGGTGTGGAGTCCGCCGGAGCGGCGTGGGCCGGTGCAGCTACGGCGGCAGCCGGTGCCTCGGTCATGGTTGCGGACTTGTTCTCCTCGTCGATCATCGACGGTTCACCTTCATGACCACGTCGCCAATCTGGACTTCGTCGCCCTCGCGCAGCGTTGCGGGCTCCACAAGCTGGCGGCCGTTGACGAGCGTGCCGTTAAGCGAGTTGAGGTCCTCGATGATGAGCGCCGGGCCCTGCAGCGAAAAGCGCGCATGCGAGGCCGAGACGAATGGTTCGTTGATGCAGATGTCCGAAGATGGCGAGCGACCGACGATGACGGGGCCGAGCATGTCTACGTGGATGCCGCGGATACCGCGCGGGCCCTTGTCCACATCGATCGTCCAGATAGCCGAGTCGCGGCGCTGTCCGCGCACAAGTCCCACGCCGGTCTTCATGACGGCGAACAGGAAGATATAGAGCAGGGCGACCAGGACGATGCGGCCTGCAAAAAGGACGATATCGATGTTCATAAGCGACTATCCCCTAAATTCAAAGGTACTCAGGCCAAACGTCAGCAGATCGCCGTTGCGCAGCGGGCAGCGCGTAATGCGGCGGTTGTTGACGAGTGTGCCGTTGGTGGAATTGAGGTCCTCGATCGACCAATCCGAGCCCGTAAAGGTGAGCTGGGCGTGGCGGCGCGACACGTTGGGGTCGCGCAGGGCAATGTCGGAAACTGAGCGCTCGCGACCGATGGTCACCTGTGCGGAGGTGATGCTATGGCTCTCGCCGCTCACGACGTCGACGAGCTGGGCGAGCGGGCGCTGCGGGGCGCGAGTGCTCGCCATGTTGGAGGCGATACCGGCTGCGGCGCCTAGGCCCACGGCGGCACCGGTCGCGGCGGCTCCGCCCATGCCGGCAAGCGCGTCGCGCGAGACGGTCTGCGGCACCGGGATGGGTGCTGCGGCGGGGTCGGGGACGCTAGGCGCGAAGGGATCTGCTACGGCAAGCGGGTCGGGAGCGGCGGCACGAGGCGTCGGCTGCTGCTGGGGCATGGCGGCGGGGCGCTGCTGCTGCGGGGCAGCAAACTGCTGCTGGCCGGCGCGCGGGGCGCTGGCGGCACGGCTTGCCGCGGAGTTGTTTTGGCCCAGACCGTTTTGATAGGCGCGCTCTTCTTCGTACAGGCGGCCGAGCGTGGGGGCATCGACGTTCTCGGCAAAGACCGAGAACTTGCCGGCACGCAGCTGCGGATCGATCATAAAGCGCACGAGGGGCTCGCCGACAAAGACATAACGGCGCTTTTCGGCCTGCGCCTTCACGAACTCGCGGACCTCGCGCGAAAGCTCGGGGTAGAACGGGGCGAGCATGGGGTCGTCGTCGGCGGCGATCAGGATGGTATAGAGTGCCGGCGCCGTGTTGACGCCATTGATCACCAGAGTCTGATCCTCCATGTCGCGAGCGGCCTGCTTGGCAAGCTTCTTAAAGGAGAACGGGGCACGGGTGGCACCGAAGATGCCGGCCACGTGGTCCTCGAAGATGTTCAGGAAGTTCACGAAAGATCACTCTCCGTATAGGTTCTTTGGTATCCGAGCAAATATAGGCATATCCCAACGATTATAGAGGATAGGATTCCCGCAACCGCCGCCTTGGCGATGACCGCGGCTGCAAGGCTGGCAATTTCCATATGGTGTGCAAGACAGGACGCCGCTGCGCAGCCGATGCCGGTGACGGCGATGGCGGCGATTGCGGCAAGGTTTGATCCCTGATCGGCACGCTTGGCATGGGCATTGAGCAACGCGGATGATGCTGCGGCAGTTGCCGCGACCAGCACAAAGGCAGCCCAAAGGAGCGGGTCTCCCAGCGCTGCGGCAACGTTACCGAGCCCCAGCACGCCTTCGGCTGAAAGCGCGATCGTGGCCAGACGGGCAAAAAGCGCGCCCATGCCCGTTGCCGCGGCGGCGCTTGCCGGGCCGAGCCAAAATGACGCGACGCCGGCGGCGACCCCAGCTGCCAGGAAGGTATTGCCGGTCAGACAGCCAAGCGCGAGTGCACAGGTGAGCGCGGCGCTCGCGGCAGCCTCGGTGCGACCCCAGGCGATCCACCAACCGGACATGGCGGCAGCAAAGATCACCGCGACGGGCAGCATCGACAGGATGCCCTGTGCCTGCATGGTGGCGTTGGCCATGAGCACCAAAAAGCCCACAGCCGAGATGGCCGAGCCAATCTGGGGGGCCAGGCCAGCCGCCGCTCCGATCGCGATGGCCGCAATGACCAGGCCGGGAAGCGCCGCGACCCCGGCCGTTTGCATCAGCAAAAAGCTAAAGGTGCCGCACGTTAGCGCCGAGATAGCGCGCATGGTGTAGTCGCGCGCATGGCTCCAGCGCGTGCCCGCCCAGCCGAGTGCGGGGTCGACCTCGATGGCGTCGTCCTCGTAGTGCGACGGCTCGATATCGTCGAGCTCCTGCTCGTCATCCGAAAGTTCGCCAACCATTTGCTCCAGGCTGCGACGGCCTTCGCGCACGCTGCCCAAGCCGGCGAGCAGCTGGTCACAAAATGCCTCGATGCTGTTGGGGCGGTCCTGCGGCATGGGGGAGAGCGCGCTCATGAGCGCGGCCTCGGCTCCCGGGGGAAAGTGTGGTATCAGCTCGCTGGGATAGGTGGCGCCGCCGATGATGCGGCCGAGCGAGTCGGCGGGCGTGGCCGCCATAAAGGGAGCGCTGCCGCACAGGCCCTCGTAGATCACACAGGCGAGGGCAAAGACATCGGCGCGCTCGTCGACCGTGCCGGTCTCGATATCGAGCTGCTCGGGCGGCATGTAGCCGATGGTGCCGCCGCGTGAGCCGCCAAAGCCACCGGCAGACGACAGTCGCGCCATGCCAAAGTCGGTGAGCTTTACATTGCCCGAGTGGTCGATGAGCACGTTGGCGGGCTTAATGTCCAGGTGGAGTACGCCATTACTGTGGGCGAAGGTGAGCGCCTGGCCCAGGGCATCGGCAATGGCCGCGGCCTCGTCAAAGGTAAGTGAGTGGCCGTCCGCGCGGTGCAAAAACTCGGCCAGCGACATGCCATCGACATATTCCATAACCAGGTAGGCATAGGCTGTGTCGTGCGTAAAGTCGATAACCTGCACGATGTTGGGATGTTGAAGCATGGCGGCAGTGTGCGCCTCGCGCAGGACATCCATGATGTCGCTAGCGGGCATGCCGGCACCGTTGATAAGGGGGATGCGTTTAATGGCGACGCGGCGGCGCAGGTGCGTGTCGCGGCAGATCTCGATGGAGCCAAAACCGCCGGTCGCAAGTGTCTCGAGCGGCTGGTACCGCTTGAGCAGCTCGCGAGAGCTGGTGCCCTCCAAAGGAACGTCCGGCGAGAACCGGGCGGTATGTTGCGAGAAAAGCGGCATGGCCAACCCTCGTGCGTTTAAAGTTCGTTTGCGAGCGGCGGGCGCGGGGCCGAGCCGTTCGCGGTGGCATAGATGCTGCTAGTGTAGCACGCTCGGGCAGATGGCGAGGATAGCGGGATGCGAGGTGGCCCGATCGATTCGGCCCGTTTCGGCTCGTTTGGAAAGCGCATCTCAGTTTTCAGCCAAATTATGGGATGCGCTTTCCAAATGGGGTGGGCTGCGGAAACTGCATCCCAGAATATTGCCCTGGAACGGGATGCGCTTTCCGAACCGGCGTCCAAAAGGAAACCGCATCCCGCTTTGATGTGGGGACTGCGAACAAAAGCCGGACCGTGATCTGGCGCGGATTGGAGTTCGCCTGAATCATTGATGCTGGCTGGTGTGAGAACAGAGATAAACGAGCGGCTCGAGCGATATAATGACACGCTATGGAGGCCGTATGCTCTTTTCCCGCCGTTCTGCTACATTTGCCTGCGCCATTGCGCTTGTCGTAATGGCGGTCACCCCTTATCACCGGTTTTCATCTTCAATCGGCCTAGCGTCAGGTGCAATGACCTGGCTCGTTATCCTGGGCGCATGCCTCGCGGCGTTTGTTCATGGTGCTGCGCTATGCAAGGGGGGAATGAGAAGGCCGAGGCATCTCGGTGCCATCGGTGTTTTCCTTGGTGTTATTGCAACGGTTCCCGAATGGGCCGACCTGGCTTTCTATGCTCGCGGAGACTCTATTCCAATCGTGTTTGCACCGATTTGGTTGTTACATGGCGTTTCGTGTGTCTCGTGCTTTGTTGGGTCGCTGCTTCTCTCATATGTTATTTGGGGCACGGCGGACTCTCCTTTGACGCAGAGGTCGACACGGACTGACGAAAGGGAAACTCGTCACCCGCAGGACGCGATTTTTACAGAAACAATAGCCGTCATGTCTTGCCTGCTGTTTTGCTGTCGAGTTTCATGGAGAGTCGTTCCCGAGCCATGGGGGATGCCCCCTGTAACGGCCGCGTCAATTGGCCTTGCGCTTTTAATTCCGTTGGTCTATCTCGCATTGACTGTGGCCCCGCCGTTTTGCCGCCCTCGTGCCTTTGGCCATGGGCGGCGCGACGTGTTTGCCTGTTCTGTGCTCGTAGCAGTTCCTATTGGTCTTATTCCGGCTGTTGAGGCGGCATACTTCGCAAGCGATGCCGTGGTCATTGCATTGCTGGCGATGGGGTCCGTTATCGCTGCTGCCTTCGTATGCATGTTGCTAAGGGGGAAACGGGACAACAATTCGGATATCGCCTGTGCGTCCGACACATTCGATGCGGGGGTGTTTTCCCCTGCCCTGTCGCCTAGAGAAGAGCAGTTTGTTCGACTGCTGCTCAAAGGGAAAACGCCGGCGGAAATTGCCAAGGAGACGGATACGAAGCCATCGACGGTGAGAACAACGCTTCACCGAGCATACGGGAAGGCGTCGGTTGCGGGCTCACGCGAGCTCGTGGCGCTGTTTGCGGGTGAGGGCGATACTGTAGGGCATGAGCTACCGCAGCGGCATGCTGACGATATAGTGGCATCAGCTCGAACGCGCCGGCTGTTTCGATACCTGCTCACATTATTCTTTATCCTCCTTGCGGCGGGGCCCTTGGTAATGGCGGATAGCGATTGGGGGTCCGGTGTTTCGCGGGCTGTCGCCTTTTCCCTCTTAAGCTACGCATTGGGTCTCGGACTGCTTCTGTCGCTACGCTACGCGGGTGGAAAAGCGAATCGTGGCGCTGCGCTGGATAGAGCGGGTGAAGCGATTTGGCTCGGAAGCCCGTACGTATGGGCGGTGCTATCTGCTGTGGAATGGTCTTTTATCTATATCGCGGCATTGATGTGCATACGCGTTCCGTTGATGGCTGTGCCGGTCCTGTTTTGCGGCGTGGCGTCTACGGCTTCGCTCGCTGTTGGGCTGCGTCCGTTTAAGGTGCATGCCCATGCTCGGGCTATCGTGCCGTTGGTGTCAATGGGCATGGTTGCCTTAATCTATGCGGTCGCTAGGGGGCGAATCCATGGACTTGCGGTGCTGACGGGGGTGCTGCTCACATATATAGTGATGCGAAGCTGTCCGCAGCGCAAAATGCTTGGGATATGGATGCTTTGCTTCGGGGCGACGGCTCCTGTTTGGGCTGTCTTGCTCAATATGGTGCAGGATCTGACGGTTTTCGAGCCGTTGTTCCTCGCGTCGTTGTTGGGGCAAAGTTCGGCTGTCAATGTCGTCGTGGCAACGGTGATTGTTTGCTGGTCTGTGCCCATGTTCGTTACGCACATCGCGCTCGCCCGCTCGGTTGAGGACGAGAAGGCCGTCTTGGAGTACCGGGCGAACGGGTCCACCGAAACGGCCCGCGTGCGCCAGCTGGCCCTGCTTACGTCGCGCTCCCTTTCTGATGTTCAGTCGCAAATTTTGCTGATGACGGCAGAGGGGGCAACGACAAAGGCCATTGCGGAGGATGTCGGTTACGCTGCATCTACGGTGCAAGCGCTGCGGTCTGCATCTTACCGCCAGTTGAAGATCAAGAATAAGGCGGAGCTAATTTTATTGTTATCGCAGGTAAATAACGTGTAAACGCCTGAGCAATCAACTCAATAGCGGGTGTTTACAGACATCTTTCTCTATTCATGCGAAGGTTGCCGTGCGTCGACGCATTGTTAACCGCTTTTGATTGGAGAAGGCCATGATTAAGCCAAGGAGCGCTATTGCTCGAATCGGAGTCGGCTTGGTGATTGCAGCTGGTCTGTCCCTAGGGGTTCCCGCTGCATCGTTTGCACAAGAGGAGTTTGACACCTCTCAGGTTTCCAGCATTACTCAAAACGCCGATACGGGAATTACGACCTGTACGAACAATGCCGATAAGGCATTTAGTTTTCAATGTGCCGGGACGAGTGCAACTGGCTACCGTCAAAAGGATGATTCCTCATCGCTCTATCTGGATATCCAGGGCCATACGGGAAATCCGCTTCGGTTATATACAGACGGTGCGTATAACACAAGCGGTAGCGGCAGCATGAATTGTACTCAGGGAACGTATCGTTCGAATCACAAGGGACAGTGGGAAATGTATAACCTCGTCCGTGAGAACGGGCGATCTGCGGCGCGACTGACTGCATGGGCGGAGTCTGGCTACGGCACTGTTATTGGCGTATGGAGCCCCGACTGCGTCGGGCATTTCCACAAGCTTCCCGCATAGTTGTTTGAAATGGCTCCCTTCTGGCTTTCTGGGTCGGAAGGGGGAGGAGGACGTATGAACCAAAAGCTCGCAAGATACGAACTGTCGAAAACGATTAGACGTCCAGCTTTTATCCTTGCTCTCTTGATTGCGGTCGCAGTTGCAATAGCTGCCGCGCTGGAGCCGTGGGCAAATTTGGAAAAAGAGCGCCACAACCTTCTTTCTTTTGGTTACGGCGTTGGCGTGCAAGCCGAAAATTATCTCGGTCAAACACGTGAAAGCAGCTTCGGTAACTGGATTGTTGTGAGCGCGAACGCGCCACTGTCTGCGTCGGTGTTTTTCTATGCACTGCCCCTGCTTGCAATGTTGGCTGGATCTTGGTCGTGTCTCTTTGAGCGTTTGAGTGGTTATGACATGCAGATATGCACGCGCGTTTCCAGAAAGGCGTACGTGAACGTAAAGATGCTGTCTGCTTTCCTCTCCGCGTTTACAGTGACTGCCATTCCTCTGCTCGTCAATTTCCTGATCGTCTCGATGCTTTTTCCTGCGTATCTTCCTCGGGTCGATGAGTCGACTTACGTAGGACTTTACCTGCATAGCTACTTCTCCGGTCTATTTTATTCGCATCCTTTGTCATATGTGCTCGCATACACGCTGTTCGATGCTGTCACGCTCGGGACTTTATCCATGGCTGTAACTGGCTTCTCAATTTTGTTTCGTAGCAGAATCAAAGCGATAATTGTCCCGTATCTGCTAATGGTTGCGTGGCATTTTGCAAATGGCTGGATCTTCGGCGTAATGGCTTGTGTGGGGTTTAACTGCAATATCCTCAACAGCATCAGGTCGGAATCGCTGAATAACTGGCCAGACATTCGAGCCGGTTTTGCGGAAATCATATTATTGACCCTTGCTTCGTTGGCTTTTTCTGGGGCGTGGAAAAGACGCGAGGTGGTCTGATGCTGTTTAGGCTGGTCGCCGCGGACCTGAGGACCGTTTTGAAGAAGAACATCATCACTTTTATTGCAATTGCGGCAGTGACCGTTGCGAACTTGGTGTACGCCTACGGATTGTCTTCTGTGTATGGGGTTAGAACGGATACCTTGGGGTTTGCGGATAATCTTGCGCTCGTGTTTGCCGGATCTGCTCCGTTTGAGCCTAGGCCCGGGGTCATGTTTGTGCCTCCGCTAGGATGGCTATTTCTCATTCTGCTTATTCTCTATACAACACTCGACTATCCGACCGAATCGTTGCACGGGTTTGGTTTGCAAGCGCTTGTTCGATGCCGGGCAAGAACCCTTTGGTGGGTCTCGCGTTTTATCTTGGTGGCGGCAGTAACGGCATTTTCACTGCTCGTGGTGGTTTGCTCTGTTGTGATTTGGAGCTTGGTGGTGAGCTCCTCGTTCAGCGCGGTCATTCATGGTGAGTCGCTTCAACTGGCTAATTTGGCGCCGTGGTTTCTCAAAGCTGCCGAGGCAGATGCGCTGCCGTTTTTCATAGGTCTCTTATTTGCTTTTGAGGCGCTTGCGTTTGCGCAGGCAGCGGTTGGGTTTGTGCTTGGGTCGTCAGTCTCGTTTGTGGTTTTAATGAGCTACCTGATCTGCTCGGCATATGCACGACATTGGGCGCTATTGGGTAACGCCTTGATGCTGTTGCGCTGGGGTGGAATTGTCAAAGAGGGAATCGCGGCGGGCTCGAGTGTCTTGTCATCAATTGGGCTTATGTCGTTATGCCTATCGTTGGGTGGACTGTGGTTTCGAAGGGCCGACCTTATAGAAAAGGGGGACAAGATATGAGTGTGATCGTAAGGGGCGTATCGAAGCGCATGGGTAAAAACGATGTCCTGCGCAACGTGTCCATCGAGGTTGACCCTGGGACTGTGGTCGGGCTTCAGGGGATAAACGGTTCGGGTAAGACCATGCTCATGCGAGCGGTTTGCGGGTTGATCAAGCCTACCGAAGGCGAAATCTCTATCGATGGCCAAAGGCTTGGGGCGGACATCTCGTTCCCGCCGAGTCTGGGGATGTTGATCGAGGCGCCTTCCTTTTTGGGATATCTGTCTGGCTACGACAATCTGAAGCTCATCGCTCAGATCAAGGGCGTTGCCACCCCCGAGGACATTCGCTCTGCCCTGCGGCTCGTGGGGCTCGATGCAGACGAAAAAAAGAAGTTCCGAGCATACTCGCTTGGGATGAAGCAGCGTCTGGGGATAGCTGCGGCAATTATGGAGAAGCCGAAGCTGCTTGTTCTCGATGAGCCAACGAATGCCCTCGACGAAGCGGGCGTTGAAATGCTCAAGCGCGTTGTGGCGATGGCGGCATCAACGGGTCGTGAGGTCCTTCTGTCCAGCCATGACGGAGAGGTGCTCGAGGAACTGGCCGATCGGGTTTACTGCATGCGCGACGGTGCCGTTGTGAAAGTTCGGGAAAGGTCGTGAGCGCGATGAAGAAGACCCTGTGGACGAGAAGATCGGCGCTCGCGCTTTTTTGCTGTGCTGCTGCCGGCCTTGCGGGCATGAGGGTGAGCGTCGTTAACGGGAACCGGACGGTCATTCCTGAGAAATATTACGCGGAGGGCGAATGGCTCTCGATGGATGGAGCGTTTCTGGGGTCGAAGGATGTGGTGACTGATGGGTATTCGTTTTGCATAGACGGGGCAGAGTTGCTCACGCCGCGCGAGTATCTCAAACGAGCACATGACGATTATTCAAAATATGGCACCGTGGATACGAAAACGAGACTGAAGGATGCCGACATCACGTGCGTTATCGCCGTAAAGATGCGTGTCAGAAATAGGGATAATATCGACGGTGGAATCAAAGCGTATGTTTGGCATCTGGTTCCGGAGTCTGCGCCAAACTATGATTTTGTAGTCAATACCGATCTGATAACGCAAGCCATGCCGGTCCTTGGCGGCTCTGCTGCGTTTGCCGTGGAGGTTGGGGCAGAAAACGAGTTGCTCGTCCCATTTATGATGCAGAACACCAACGACTATTTCGAAGGTTACGAGACCGTCCGTTTTGAGAAAGCATTTCCCGGGACTTACACGATGAAGATGACCGATCTGCCGGAGCGGAGGCTCTTAAGGTTTGAAGTGAAATAGCTCGAGAGCAAGGCAAAACGGGTCCATTGGCGGTACGCGCGCCCGATTCCAGGCGCCCCGGCCCGGAATCGGGCGCGGGACGAGGCGCCTTCGGTGTCGGCCGGCCTACCGCTTCTTCTTGCTCTTCTTCTGCTTGCGCTGCTTGCCCTTGGTCTCCTGGGGCTTGTCGCCCTGTTTTGCTTCGGCAGCGGCCTTTTCTGCCTTCATCTTCTTGCGTTTGGTCTCGATGCGGAGTTTTTTGTTGATGCGCGCCTTAAGGAAGGGACCGAACTGCTCGGCATCGCCGCGGACAAAGGTGTCCTTAGGGATCGTCACGCCCTGGTCGGCGAACATGGCCACAAAGATGCGCTCGCCGTCGAGCACGTGGTCGAGCTTTTCAAACGGGAAGAACTGCGACTTGCCGCTCGTGCCCCAAACCATCAGGCCGTCCTCGTTGGCGGCGACGCGGCGATAGCGGCCACCCATGGACTCGTCGGCCTCAACGGCGTCGATAAAGTCGCGGGCGAGGGTGTGGTGCAGGTTTTTGCTCCACCAGGCCAAAAAGGCGCCGAATACGATCAAGACGACGCCAAACTTGATCCAGTTGCCGCCGGCCACCAGCATGCCGATGCCGATGAGCGCGGCAATTGCCGCGGCGACATACAGCGAGCCGCGACGCCTGGGCGAGGCGACCAGGCGGGCGAAGTCGGTGACGAGGTCGTTTTCGTATTGGTACTCGTTGAGGTACAGGATGCCGTCGTCGGCTGCGGCCTGCTCCTCGAGCGCGACCTCGACCTGGTCGGCTGCTTCGGAGGGAACGAGGTTGCTCTCTGCGTCTGCCATGCTCTTTGGACTCCTATCGCGGCGGGCTCGCCGTACGGGTTATTATGGAATGCAGTATGCCGTGCGACCGCATGGCCGCCGCGGCAACAAGACTCAGTATACCCGGGGGAGCACCCATGGAATCGTTGTACCGAAAGTATCGCCCGCTCACCTTTGACTCCGTGGTGGGCCAGCAGCATATCGTCTCGACGCTCGAGCACGCCATCACCGAGGGGCGCCTGTCCCACGCCTACCTGTTCTGCGGACCGCGCGGCACGGGCAAGACCACCATGGCGCGCATTCTGGCCAAGGCGCTGCTGTGCCGCAATGCCGAGGCGGCGCGCGCCGAGGGTGCAAGCGGCTGCATGCCCGACGGTACTTGCGAGGAGTGCGAGCTCATTGCCGAGGGTAACCACCCCGATGTCTACGAGCTCGATGCCGCCTCCCGCACGGGCGTGGACAATGTGCGCGAGGAAATCATCAACTCCGTCAACTTTGCCCCGGTGCGCGGCAAGTACAAGATCTATATCATCGACGAGGTCCACATGCTCACGACGGCGGCGTTCAACGCGCTGCTCAAGACGCTCGAGGAGCCGCCGGCACACGTGATCTTTGTGCTGTGCACCACCGACCCGCAAAAGATTCTGGAGACCATCCTCTCGCGCTGCCAGCGTTTCGATTTCCATCGCATCGGCAACGAGGATATCGAGCGTCGCCTGGCATACGTGTGCGAGCAGGAGGGCTTCGATTACGACGATGAGGCGCTGGCTATCGTGGCGCGCCATGCCAAGGGCGGTATGCGCGACGCGTTGTCCACGCTGGAGCAGCTGAGCGTCTTTGGCAACGGTTCTGTGCATGCGGACGACGCCCGCTCGCTTTTAGGCGAGGTTTCGGACCAGATTCTGGGCGAGTTTTCCCGCGCCATTGCCGATCGCGATGTTGCCGAGCTCTATGGACTGATCCGTGCGCAGGTCGAGGAAGGAAACGACCTGCTGGAGCTGACGCGCGACCTGGTGGCGCATGTGCGTGACGTGTACGTTGCCTGCGTTGCCGGTGCCCGTGCCGAGCTGTTTGAGGGCGGCTCCGAGCAGGCCGAGGCGCTTGCTGCCGAGGCCGCTGCCTTTGGCGAGCATCCTGCCGACCGCCTGGCCCGTGTGCTGACGGTGCTCGACGATGCCGCACTGGAGATGAGGGGCGCGAGCGACGTGCGCCTGGTGCTCGAGATCGCCTGCACGCGCCTGGCACGTCCCGAGGCCGATTTAACGATTGAGGCATTGGCCGAGCGCGTGGCCCGCTTGGAGGCCATGGTTGCCAACGGCGCCGTGCCGGCGAGCGTGGCTGCTGCTCAGGCCGCCGCGCCTGCAGCATCCGTACCCGCTGCTGCCCAACAGCCGACGCTCATTTCGGGCGCTCGTGCTGCCGCTCCGGCGGCATCCGCTGCCCCCGCTGCTACGTCCGCGCGCCAGGGCGGTATGCCTTGGGACCGTGGTGCTGCTGTTCCGGCTGCCCAGCCTGCGTCCCGTTCTGCGTCCGTGTCAGCTTCCAAGCCTGCAGCGCCTGCACCTCAGCCTGCGCCGACTCCGACGCCTCAGCCCGTTGCGGCTCCCGCGCCTGCCACCGCTCCGGCACCTAAGCCCCAGTCCAACAATGCCGCCCAGGTTGCCGCCGCCGGTACTGCCGAGACGCCCGCGGTCGAGGATGCCGGAGAGCTGCAGCGCAAATGGGCCGAGGTTGTCGAGCGTGTCAAGGCGCGTCAGGCTTCCTACGCGGGGCTTTTGCTCAATGCCCGCGCCACGGCTGACGACGGCTCCAGGCTCACGGTCTCGTTCCCCGCGGGCTCGACCTTTGCCATCAAGATGCTTGGACGCGCCGACACGCAGTCGGTGGTCCTGCCGACAGTCAGTGCGGTCTTCGGTCGTCGTACCGTCGACTATGTCCTGGATGGGGGTGGCACGCCGGCTCCTCAACATGAGGAGCATTCTCCATCTGCACGGGCTGCGGTATCTGCGGACCCGCAACCCGTGTCCTCGGCGGCCCCTGCATCCTCGAGCGCCAGCGCGACGCAGCCAAAAGCAGCACCGATAGCGGCGCCGACCCCGTCGGCGCCTAAGCCCGTCATGGCCAAACCGGCTGCTCCGACACCCGCGCCCAAGCCTGCCTCGCCCGCGCCCAAGTCGTCTGACCTGGGCAAAGCCCCCTGGCTGCGCTCCGACAACCCCGCCGGCGCTCCTGCCACGGGCAAGCTCCCGACCGAGCCCGCGCCCCGAGCGCCCGAGCGCGCGTCCGCTCCCAAGGTTCAGCCCGCCGCGCCGTCTGCGCCATGGGAATCCGAGCAGGTTCCCTACGACGATGCCATGGTTGGCGGTTTTGTTGCCGATGCTGGTGGGGACGATCTGCCTCCGTTCGACGTGCCGGGTGCGGCGTCCGCGCCCAAGTCCGCTGCAACTGCCCCCAAAGAGGAGGACGCTCCTGCAGCTCCCTGGGAGTCCAACTCCGGTGCGGGCGGCCCCTTCGGCCATCAGGGTGCAGCCCCGAGCATCCCGCAGACCGAGGACGAGGCCAAAGCCCTCATCCGCAGCGTCTTCGGCCAGTCCACCATCTTCAAGCCGGTGGAGTAGCTGCGCAGGCGGGTATACTGCTCAAGAAGAGAACCCCTTGCCCGGGCGCATCTGTATTTCGGACATGTGCAACGTGGTGCCGCGTATATCGCATTCGAGCAGACAGGCGCGTGACGGTCGGCCTAGGATGCTGAGGTCGATACGATACGTCGCATGGCTGTCCGTGTACTCGACTTGCTCGGCGTTGACGGTTGCTCCGATTGTAAATAAAGAGCCCAGTTCGGCATCGACAATCTTGGAGTCCTTTATCTTGACCTTGAACTCTTGGTAGAGGGACGGGCTGTTGTAGTAAATGGTTCGGGTTCCGTCGGTGCATTCATCGGTCGTCTCCCATTTGACGACGGGCTGGTCCGAGCTGGCTATCAGCAGTTCTGCTCCAAAAGCTATGGCATGGGTGATGATAACCAGTAATACCCAGACGACAAAGAGATAGAGAACCACATATGCAACGGGGTGTTTTGAGCGGATGTTTTGGAGTACGGCTGGGACATTCACGAGGGCACCTCCAAATCGTCATCTATGACAATCAAATTATACCCGGCCGCCATGCGTGCCGCCTCGAGCAGCGGCTCGGCATTTTGCCATGTAGCCTTGTAGCCCTACGCATAAACTGCCTGGTTCCAGCTCTGCTAGATGTAGCTTGAGATAATTATGCAACCTTGCATAATTCGACCTTGCATAATCTTGGGCGTGCGTCACGCTCAAGGACATGTATATCGACTGAGGTAGCGTGTCCGCCCCGCTTGCTTGCCCCGCGCCGTGGTACGATTTTTGAGTTTGAAAGTCCCGTCGCGCTCCGGCTGCCCTTGCAGCTTGTCGCGCGGCCGCACGTAAAGGAGCCATCATGGCCGGTATGAACATGCAGCAAATGATGAAGCAGGCTCGCAAGATGCAGGAGCAGCTTGCCGCCGCGCAGGAAAACCTTAAGTCCCAGACCGTCGACGCCTCTGCCGGCGGCGGCATGGTCAAGGTGACCGTTAACGGCGAGATGGAGCTCGTCAACCTCACCATCGACCCCGATGCCCTCGATCCCGAGGACGTCGATATGCTGCAGGACATGATCATGGCTGCCGTCAACGAGGCCGTCCGCGGTGTCAACGAGCTCGCCAACAAGCAGATGGGCGCCATCACCGGCGGCCTCAACATCCCGGGCATGCCGTTCTAAGACACGCATATATATGAGTGCCAACCATAGTCTGCAAAAATTGCTCGATGAGCTGGGCCGTCTGCCGGGCATTGGTCCCAAGTCGGCCCAGCGCATCGCCTATTACCTGCTCGAGGCCGATGCCGAGGAGGCGCGCCGCCTGGCCGAGGCTATCCTGGAGGTTAAGCAGGAGGTTCACTTTTGCAGCCGCTGCTTTAACTACGCCACGGCCGACGAGTGCTCCATCTGCCAGGATTCGATGCGCGATACCACTCGCATTTGCGTGGTGGGCGAGCCGCGCGATGTCCAGGCGATTGAGCGCACGGGCAGCTACCACGGTCTCTACCACGTATTGGGCGGCGTGATCAGTCCCATGGACAAGATTGGTCCCGAGCAGTTGCACATTCGTGAGCTGTTGGCGCGCTTGGGGCACGAGGATATCACCGAGGTCATTATCGCCACCAACCCCAATATCGAGGGCGAGACCACGGCGAGCTACCTGGCGCGTACCATTAAGCCGCTGGGCGTTGAGGTGTCGCGTCTGGCGAGCGGCCTTCCCGTGGGCGGCGACCTGGAGTATGCCGACGAGCTTACGCTTGGGCGCGCCATCGAGGCCCGTCGCACGATTTAGGTGGCGAGCCTGCTCCTGCCGTATGTCTTCATCGCGACGCACGGGGTAGTCATAATTCCCCGTGCGACTGTAAGTTTGTTGTGCAACAAAGATGCTTTGTATCCGCTTATCGCATGGATGCTTCCATTCGCATCCTTAATTTGCCCATTCGTTGCGCAACCTTTTGGGTTCGCTGATACACTCAAATATGGATTCGAATGAATGCGCCGCTCCCGAGCGGCGTGTTTTTGTTGGAGGAGAACGCATGCGGCCCGGTGGCACTCAGACAAAGCGCGGCGCCGCGGTGCGCATGCGACGCCGACTGGGCTTGGCGCCGCGGGCGTACGCACTGCTGTCTTGCTCGCTGGTGCTGGTCATAGCTGGCGTTTCTGCCTATGGCATGACCGTGCCGTCCATGATACAGGCACATGCCGCACGCGAACCGCGCGTAGGGCATGAGGTCAAAAGTGACCTGGGCACCACGACTGGATATGCTTGGGCAAGTGTGGTCGCGCATATTGTGTTTGGCACTGACGACGCGGACGGCGCCGAGGCCCCGGACAACGAAGTCACGCTTGCCAATGGCAAAACCATCGTGCTCACCAACACCAAGATCATCGATCGGTTGTCCAACAATAGCGTGGCGGCAACGGTGAATAAGGTCGAGCAGCAGAAGGAGCAGGACGCCCAGCAGTCCGGAAAGCCCGGTAGCTCGGATACTTCTGGCTCCGGCTCGGATTCATCGAGTTCGGGCGGCGGCTCTGGGTCGGGTTCCTCTGCCGGAGGGTCTGGAAACGGCGGCTCGACGGGCGGAAACACTGACAACGATGCAAACTCCGGTGGCCTTTCCGCTGCTGAGGAAGAGAGCATTCACAGCTGGCTTGTGACCAAGTACAACATGCTCGACGGCTATGTTTCTCGTGCCAATGACGTGGTTTCGACCTATAACTCTACGGGAGATCCCAGGCCGTGCGACAGCCTGGTCGGGGAGATGTTTGTCATTCGAGCCGAGTTCGGTCGTCAGACATTCTCGCCCCGGTCAAAGTGGTATCAGCAGTATGCCAATCTGTGGGGCTGTTACACCAACCTATGTCAATGGGTCGGCCATTACGGCGATGATGACGTCGCGCTCGGTAACTTCAACAATAACGTGGCGGCGCTTGCCCTATGATGACCGATCTTGCATCCACCACACCACAATCGCTCGGTCGCGATCCCATGGTCGGCCTGCGTCTGGCGCGTGTCGACGGGTTTGAGCCGGCCATTGCGCTCGGTCAGGACGAACTGCCTGCCTATCTGCGTCGTTTTACGATGCTGTTTGCCGACGATGCCACCATGCGCCGTGGCGGTATCGGCCGCGTGACGCGTGCCGTCAACGCCCAAGGCGAGGCCGTGGCACTCAAGCAGCTCATCTTGCCGGCGCGCGATGAGTTTGACGATGCCGTCGCCCATGAGGCGCTGGTCGCCAAGTTCAAGGCGGCGTTTCGCGAGGAATATGAATGCCATCGTGCCCTTTCGGGCCTTAAGGGCTTTCCCCGCCTCTATGGCTGGGGCGAGGTTGACGGTGTGCCTGCAATTGTCATGGAATGGGTCGAGGGCGAGACGCTCGCCCGCTTGCGTTCGCGACTCGCCGTGGACGATGCCGGACGCCTGTCGCCGCTTGTGGCGGCGCGTCTGGGTCGCGACCTGTTCGACCTGCTCTGCCGCATGAGCCTGGTGGGGGAGGGCTTTGTCCATCGCGATATCTCGCCCGCTAATATTATGGTGCGTACGGCGCGCCTGCCGCTTGACCGGCAGCTTGCCGAGGGCACCTTTGACCTGTGCCTGATCGACTTTGGCTCGTCGCTGGCGCTTGAGCCTGCGTCGGCCGTGGCCGGTACCGGCGGCAAGGCATCCTTTACCGAACGCTATGCCACGCTGCGTCGCGCGACGGTTGCCTACGCTCCGCCCGAGATGCTCACCGACGATATTCCCGACCTGCGCGCTTTGCGTATGTCGCCGGCGATTGACGTCTATGCCGCGGCAAGCACGGTTTACGAGCTCATTGCCGGCGTCGCGCCATACGAAGCCGCGCCGAGCACTTCGGGCACCTCGGGTTCGCGCAAAAAGACGCGCGACATCGCCAGCCCCTACCGTCTCAAGATGGACACGCTGCCCGACTATCCCATTGGTGCCCATGCGCCCGGTTGCGATTTGACTCAGCTGCTTCGTCGTGAGCCCGATGTGGCGCTCGCCGCGGCCGAGCAGGCCCAGCAGCTGGGGCTTGAGCCGGATTCCGAGGAACTACGCGATGCGCTGGCGTTTGTCGATGCCCAACTGTTCGACGTGGTGATGGCCTGTCTGTCCAGCCATCAAAAAGATCGTCCCGAGCCGGCGGCGGTCGAGGCGGCACTCTCGGCGTTTTGTGACCACTATGCGCAAAATGTCGGTCGTTCGCTCCGCGGCGAGCCGCTCACGCCGTGCCCCATGGATGCGTCTGGCCGCGCGGTTCGTCGCGCGCTGATGGTCGGCGCGACGGTCGTCTGTGGCGTGGTTTGGGCTGTGGTCGTGGTTTCGGCCGCGCTGCTGGCGTCGGGCGCTCGCGTGACGGCGACTTTGGGATCGCTCGTGTGGTCTGGGTCGCTACCGGGTGTTATTGCCGCACTGGCGCTGGCGCTGCCAGGCATGGCCGGCGTTGCCGCGGGGGCACTTGCGCGCGATCGGCGCTCGGGGTTCCTGCAGGGTGTGCTTGCGCTTTCTGCCTGCGAGGTTCCGGTACTGGTTGTGACTGCATGTAGCGTATTTTCCCAACGCGCCGTGATGGGCGGCCTTGTTGCCGCTCTGATTGCAACCTATACGCTTACGTGGTTTTTGCTTGCGATGGGCTTTGCCTTTGAACTTCCCGTTTCGGCACCGCGACGCACAAAAGCCCAGATGGCGACTCCGCTTGCCGGTGGAGCCGCAGCTGCCCGTACTTTTGGCGGACCTGTCGAAGTATCGTCCGATTCTATTTCTACGACCAAGGAGGCCTAGGTCATGGCATCTCAAGTTGAGCTCACCCCATGCGGGGCCATGTTTGACATCTTTAAGCGCGCGGCGCATCTGAGCCATATCGAGCTGTGCGGCTTGGTGCTTTCGTCCCGTCCGCTCGCCGACGGCCGCAGCCCGCAGAGCCGGGCCGCCGATCGCTCTTGGGTTTCCCGCTTTATCGTTCGCGCGCCGGTCGGCACGCTTCAGCAGCGCTACTTTGCCGAATACGGTACCTCGGCTGCGCGTATTATGTCGCAACTGGCCCTGCGCCAGCGAAATCCCATGGACTCCACGGCTGTGATCAATATGGTGTGCGGTTCTGCAGGTGAACCGATGGTACGCGCGCTCGAAGAGTGCCATCAGGACACGAATCTCTATCGCAACGCGCTCGATCGCCTGTCCCAGGCGGCGGAACTCATGCCCGCCGAGCGCGCCGAGGCCGTGCTGGTGCTGTTTGTCGCCGTCGGTTGTTCGGCGGATGTGCGGTCCTCGGTGAACTATGCCATCGACTACGCGCACGCGACCTGTGGCGGAGGCACCTCCACGCCGCGTTCGCTTGGCATGTCGATGACCGCGGGCGAACGCGAACCCGCTCCGGCGCACCCCTTGGGCTTGCTGCGCGTACAAAACAGTTTTGTCGTGAGCGCCCCGCGCTGGATTCAGCCGAGTGAGCAGGGTGTTGAGATTGGTGCGCTGGCCACTGGTGAGGGCGATATTACCGACGTCGGCGACGATGTCTCGGCCCGCCATGCCCATATCTGGTGCGATGCTCAAAATATCTGGCACGTCGAGGACTTGTCGTCCACCAACGGAACCGTGGTGGTAAACGGGGCCACGCGCGTCTGCATCCAGGTCGAGCCCGGCCGCTCCGCTCAGCTCAACCCCGGCGACGAGCTCAGACTTGGCGAATCCACCACCTACGCTATCCTCTTCGGTGCCCTCTAGCCGGCAGTTAAGGACGTTCCTTTTCTGCCGGCACTTGGGGACACTCCTCGGCGCGCCAGAGCCGGTCGCCTGGGGATGGAGAGGCCATTTTGGCCCTTGGCGGTCAGTCGGGGCGAAACTAGAAGATCTTTCCGATTCGCGGCTGTTCATGCTTGTAGAGCATCTAAAACAATAGGATGTTATTCTGGAATATGCCGGGTGCGTGAACTTGCCTGTCTTAGCCTTAATAAGGTATAGGGGAGTTTGGCTCAGGGGTTCCGTGTTGTTCTTCAGCGCAGTATTGTGGGACAGATTTGCTGAGATTGGCGCCTTACACCGCAGAGCGCACGGAAGGCTCTCGATTTGTGTTCTGGCCCCAGAATACAGGGCCTGATACTTACCAACTGTGGCATGGATGTAACATCTGTAGAAATCAACCCTTTTGTTGTCGACCTTTGTAAGAAAAACACTGCCATCAACTCTTTGGATGACGAAACTAGGGTGCTTGAGGGGAGCCTTTACTCCCCTCTGAGAGATGACTCATGTTTTTCGCTTGTCGTTGTGAATCCTCCGTTACTGCCGATTCCGGATGAGATTCCTTATCCCTTCGTTTGAGATGGAGGACAATCGGGTCTGGATAAAACACTTCGTATTCTTAAGGGTGGCGATACGCATTTAGAGAAAAACGGTAAATACTGCTAATAGGGGTGACGACGATGGTGCGGGGGCGACCCGCGATGCTCTCATCAATACGTCGGATACTTGGGAAATCAGGTCTAGATGCATGTATGATGATGCTGTGTGGCTATTCAATTAATCCGCGTTCCGAATGGGTGCAGGGTATAGCTGCGACATCGTATGCTTTTGACCCGGCGCGATACTCAGATATTTCTGAGGCGGTTGACGAAGTTTATACGCACAATGCCGCGCAAGGCGTTTCGGAAGTTTGCACATCTACGTTACGGGCTTAGGTTTCTTCAAGCGAGCAGGCCGGTTGCGTTATTTCGAGCGATTTTTCTAGTCTAGACGACAAAAGGCAAAGGATTTGATGGGTATAAAACGCGGACGTTTGTGGGCGGATGCTCAAATCTATTGTGGCAATCGGGCGGTTGAAAAAGATATTTCAACCGCCCGATTGCCAGGTTCGTCGGAGGAGATGTCCGATTCCGACTCTCTTGTAGGAAGAGCTTGAGATCGTATTGGCCCAAGGCAATCTTAAAGCAGTCTCATTGGCAAATCTTCGCTCCTGTTGTGTTGAGGTGTAAGGTATCAGTGATTGATGTTTTGTGGCGGGTAGATTGGGGCCTTCCTTGATTCGATGCGTTCTCTCGAGGTTCATCAGAGCAAAAGGGGCTTTCGTCTTCATTGCTATCACGGTGATTGGAACCGCTCTCTCCTATGCCATGCCATACGTGAACGGGAAATTCTTAGATTTTCTTCTCGGTAACCGCAGCGAAAGAGACGCCGTACTCTTCGCGCTCCTGGTTGCGTCAATAGGAGTTTTCTCCACCCTCTTTACTTATTTTGCAGGAACACTTTCCATTCGCATAACCACGAGACTTTCCTTTGATCTTCTCAGGGAGGCCGTCTTGCGTTTTGAAAGAGACGATTACTTGGTGAGTCGGACCATCGATCCAGCCTATACAACGCAACGGATTATTTCCGACTCTAGCGTGGTCTCATCCTTCGTTTTGGCGAATTTTATCAGTGCGCCGCTGTCCATTGTAGCCATTCCCATCGTATTGCTTATCATATGGTCAATTGATTCAACTCTCGCGGTGTTTTCCATCATTCTCCTCATCGTGTATTTCTGTGTAATTACTGGGTTGAGGAAACTTTTGTATAGGGTCACGTATGAGAAGAAAGAGGCGGACAGCGCCTTTTACGCCGCAATTGCATCGCAGCTTAATCAGATTCTCAACATTCAACTGACATCTTCGTACGGCAAGAGCGAACAAGCGCTCGACGCTGGGTTTAAGAGCTATTTTCCCAAAGTTTTGCGCTCCGGAAAGCTATCATATTCTCTGACATCGCTCGATGGTCTTTTCGCAGCGTTGTTTCAAGCGGTGATACTTGTTGTTTCCGGAGTACGAATCATTAACGGAACTATGTCAATAGGCGAGTACACTATCATCGGTACATACTTCGCGGTTCTCTTTAAGACTTTGAAAAGTATGATGTCATTGTTCAAATCCTATCAAGATGCCAAAGCATCATGGGATAGGACGGCTATCGCGACGAGAGAAAAGGAGAGATCGGGGTGGAATCGGACCGATTTAGCTAAACTCGATGAAATAAATGACATTTCGGTATCTGATTTGGAATTCTCGGTTGCCCTTCCAGACGGATCTGTCCGAGAGGTCCTCGGCGGGTTTTCTTTCAAGTTTTCCGGTCCTGGTACATATTGCATAGTTGGGGAAAACGGAAGAGGCAAGACGTCACTTCTTTACTTGATGCTCGGGCTATACTCATCGAAAGGCAAAGTAAAATACAACGGCGTGCCAATCGAAGAATGCGACTTGGATTACATACGTGCGAGAGAGATATCGTGCTGCCCACAGTCGTGCTTCGCGCCGGACGAAACGGTGAAAGAGCTGTTAGAGTATTTCGACACGCCCTTTTCTTCCTATCACCGGGGTGTAGATGGCCTACTTTCGCTGGAAAACAGCGTGAAGGAGTTGCTCGGGAAACGTTGCTCCGCGCTTTCGGGCGGTGAGCTGCGCCGAGTGTACTTATGGTCGGCGATTTCACGCAAGTCGTCAGTTTTGGTACTCGACGAGCCCACGACTGGGTTAGACGCTGTAAGCCGCGCCGAGCTTGCGGCCTATGTTAAGCGCAACAAGCAAAGCCAGCTGATCATCATTGTCTCTCACGATGACGAGATGGTCGGCGCGGTAGAAGGGGTAGTGGATTTAGGCAGCATGTACCGGGGTAAATGCTGACAAGTGTAGTGCTACCCAACTGACAGAGATAACAAAAAAGCGATGCAGATGCACGTAGCATTCAGTCGGTTCGGACTCGGTGCCTTCACGCCATCGCAACGCTTTCAGATATAGTTCTCATTCTCTTACTAAAGGAAACTTTAGTCTACGTTGTCTTGTCGAGACAGAGGTGAAGCGAAGTGTTGTCGCGACGTATCTTATTCCAGGTGGCTCAGTATCATCGTGAGAATCACACCAAAGTGTACTTACAATTCTCGTGTCCCACGGACAACATGAGCTGAGCATTGAGGTTCCACCCTTTGCTGCAACTACACGGGGTTGGACGGCAATGAATATGCCGGGCCGCATGCCACGCGCAGCGGGGGTCCATGCCCCAGTATGTTGCCTACAGCAGCCTCGATGTCCACGCACACATCATCTCTGCCTTCGTGTTCAATCCGTTTGCCGGAGAGTGCGAGGGTTACAAGGCCGTAGAATACGAGCCGAACAAATGAAATGCGGTATCGACGCATAGGATTAAACTGACGATTGCTTTGCACCGAAAATACGCCCGGAAAGCCGCTATGGGTGGCGGCCCGGGTTAAATTGAGAGGCCCGTCCGATCACTTTCATGTGACGAACGGTCGGGCTTCTTATTCCACTTGCCAATGCTCGGCTCATATTGGAAGAAAGCTACGCTAATGTTTGCGTGATACTCCTATTTTTTCCGAAGAAAGAATCGGATAATGAAGAATAACAATAAAAAAGGTGCCAGATATAAAGCAAGTACAAAGGTTAATCCAACGAGACCTTGCAATAATGGCATAACTCCTCCCAGACACTAGATTTTGGTATTTGTCCCCATCTTATTTTGAATTGGACCAAATAGTTCCTAGACACAAAAACTACTCGTCAACTGGATCGCACCAATCTGCTGGCAAAACACAGCTTGATTCTTTATCGACATAGCACCAATCCGCAACAGGGCACTCGGCGATGTCGTAAAAATTGCATATATCAACTCCAAGACAACAAGGCTCAACGGGAGTATGTTCATTTGAACCAACAGGATGGATATGCTTCATAACAGCTCCTCACCTTAATCCAATTAGAGACTACGTTTGATCAATGCCACAGTGATCTACAACGCAGATGCTGCCGCCATCCATGTCATAGTCGCAGTAATCGTATGCACCACAGCCATCTGCTTTATCATAAACAGTACAGATGTCAGTAATGCCCAAGAGGCAGTCAAAAGACATCGGCTTCACGCCTGCCTCGTCGCCACTTCCTGGATTAATCGGATGAATATGCTTCACGACTACCTCCCTTTGAGTGCAGAAAAACCTCAATATTGTGTATAACAAACCAAGATGTCTAGTTCACCATATTTCTAGAATGGTTTCGGCGAACGTAGCAATAAGCTTCGCAGACGGTAATCAGAAGAACGAACACCTCCACAATGGTGACAGCAATGCGCTGAACCGCTTATTCCGATACAGTAGCTTCTCGTTGATTTTTCTCCTGCGAAGATGAGTGGCGGGAAATAAGGTCAAAAGCCATCTCGTAGCACATTTTTCTATATTCACATGATGCAGGGTGTAGACTCTTGGGCAAGTAGCCGTGCTCGTCTGCAGCCTCCCAGCTACAGCCCCCACCACAGAAAGACCGAGCCCAACAGTCCGTACAGTCAATTCTTTTTTCGACACCCTGACTCCAGTTTTCAATATACCTAGTTTCGTCAATTCCGGTGACGATGTTGCCCATTTTGAATCGCATCATCCCGACAAACCTGTGACAGGGGTATACGTCCCCTTCGGGAGTCACGGAAATAAAACGCCTGCCAGCCCCGCATCCGACAAAGGCGATCCTGTTGCTCATAATCAAATCAACTGCAGTTTTCAATGTTCTAAACAAGGGCTTTTCCCCTTGATCAATCTGTTTGAGATATTGATCCGCCAAATCTATTAGGCCCGCCCTGATTTTGTTTAATGAGTGTTCGTCGAGTTTGATATTCTCATCGAATGAGCTCACGGGCGAGAAGTAAATCCTTCTGAAGCCCATCTCTTTAAACTGAAGATAGTCTTCAACAAGGTTACAGTTATTATTTGTTAAGGTCGCTCTTGCGCCGAAGGGGAACGACTCGGAAAAACGACGAACGTTTTTGTCGATATCGGAGAAAGAGCCGCCTCCCGTCTTGTACGGGCGCGATGCATCGTGCTTGCATCCTGTACCATCGAGACTAATCAGAACAGAAAACCCGTGCTCCTTGAAAGAATTCACAGCAGTGTCATTCAAAAGCGTTCCGTTGGTCGTAATAGAATAGGTAAAGTTTCTATTGGGGTATATTCTTTTTGAATAGTCGACCGTTTTCCATATCAGCGGCTCGTTAATCATGGGTTCCCCACCAAAAAAGACGATTGCAAGCGTTTCGTTTTCCGATGAACTTGCGACGAGGTAGTCGACCGCCTTGAAGGCTATCTCGTCTGTCATCAGCAGAGGAGACGTTCCATAATCTCCTTTACCGGCAAAACAGTAACTACAACCAAGGTTGCATGCATGTGAAACGTGGAGTTCGATGGATCTAAGTTTTCGAGGCGTGTCTTTTGTTAAGAAAGTCCGCTCAGACAATCGTTGATACTCATCAATGTCGTCTTCAAGTTCTGCTATGGTCGTTTGGTCGTAGCCTTTCGCAGCAAGTGACTTTGTTAGCAACTTCGAGTTGACCGTTCTTCCCGATGCTTCAAATATGCGAAGCGCATCTTCTGATGCTTGGTCAACCTGAAAGCAATTGCGAGTGACCTCATCGAAGCAGTAACGACGATCACTTACTGAGAAAAAATGCATACGTTCCTCAATTTCATGCTGGACTGGCACTAACCTTGTTTATTGTTACGCAGCTATAAAAAACCACCAGCGGGGATTCGGTGTGCGGCCCAATCGGACTCCCAAAAGGTTCTATTTGAGACTGGCAAGCTTTGTGTTGTTGGCACTTCGACAGCGCTCTTTATTCCAACATGGAGCCTCGCAGTTTGAGTCGACTTGCCTCTGGAAGGTCCGATCTCAACTTGATTTAGGATGAAAACAGATTACAGGCGCGCTCCTCTAGAAAGAAAGGAAACCAATCGCCGCCTTTCACCAGGAAAGTTTTTATAGCCCACCTCGAGCAAAATGAAAGATGCGAGAGCGATTGGGGAACAACGCGAATCTCCCCTTTTGGGTGGGAGCGAGCCTTCAGCCACCGGCGAACGACTCGCCCTGGTCAGAATCTGGAAGTGGTGCCGGGCCGCTTGGGCCTCCCCGGTGACTTCGTGGGGCTTACCTGCCTGACGTCGAGGAGTACATCCGCAAGATTCGTTCCCTATGCCGTTTGCTCTCACGCCCGCCTTGGTTCCAAGTCGGGCGAGCACGAGGTCGCGCCGGCGCATCCGCTGGGACTGCTGCGCGTGCAAAACGGCTACGCGGTGAGCGTCCCGCGCTGGATTCAGCCGAGTGAGGAAGGCGTCGAGATCGGCGCGCTGGCAACGGGGGAGGGCGGCATCACCGATGTGGGCGATGACGTTTCGGCTCACCATGCCCACGTGTGGTGCGATGACCAAAATGTCTGGTACGTTGAGGACCTGTCGTCCACCAACGGAACCGTGGTGGTAAACGACGCGACGAACGTCTGCACCCAGGTCGAGCCCGGCCGCTCCGCCCAGCTCAACCCCGGTGACGAGCTCAAGCTCGGAGAATCCACTACCTACGCCATCCTCTTCGGTGCCCTCTAGCCAGTCCCGCCAAATGGTCCCTCCGTCCCCAAGGGATCATTTTGCTCCCGGCAGTCACCCGAGGTAAACCTTTACCGCCCGCCTATATTTGCCGAAATTACACTTGACGGCGGGGTACAATAAACCCGCATGCGGATTTCCGTTGCGGGCGCTTCCCATCGCCGGGGCGTGCCCGGGAGCATCCGGCATGCGGCCTTTGCGGCGCTCGGTCATGTGCAAGACGGGTAGCTGGGCTTGTGGAGCGCGTGCAGCCCTCCTCGCCTCGGCATGCCTTCTCTCCACGCCATGTACCTGCTGCTGAGCCTGCCTGCCAGATGATTGGAAGCAACAGCGAAAATCCCATCACGCCAACATCCCGGCGATCGCCGGGGCCTGTATACCTATATGAGAGGAGAGGGGTATATGGCGCGTAAGTTTAAGTCTATGGACGGCAACGAGGCGGCCGCATATGTTTCGTATGCGTACACCGAGGTAGCGGGAATCTATCCCATTACGCCGTCCAGCCCGATGGCCGACCATGTCGACCAGTGGGCGGCCCAGGGTCGCAAGAACATCTTCGGCACCCCGGTCAAGGTCGTCGAGATGGAGTCCGAGGCAGGTGCAGCCGGTACCGTTCACGGTTCGCTGGGCGCCGGTGCTCTGACCACCACCTACACGGCTTCTCAGGGTCTGCTCCTGATGATCCCGAACATGTACAAGATCGCGGGCGAGCAGCTCCCGGGCGTCTTCCACGTCTCCGCGCGTTGCGTCGCTTCGCACGCCCTGAACATTTTTGGCGATCACTCCGACGTCATGGCCTGTCGTCAGACCGGCTTCGCCATGCTCGCCGAGGGCAACGTCCAGGAGGTCATGGACCTCTCGCCGGTGGCTCACCTTGCCGCCATCGAGGGTAAGACCCCGTTCCTTAACTTCTTCGACGGCTTCCGCACCAGCCACGAGATCCAGAAGGTCGCCATGTGGGACTACAAGGATCTTGCCGAGATGTGCGACATGGACGCCGTCCAGGCTTTCCGCGACCATGCGCTCAACCCTGAGCACCCGCACACCCGCGGCAGCCATGAGAACGGCGATATCTTCTTCCAGAACCGTGAGGCCTGCAACAAGGTCTACGACGAGCTTCCCGCCGTCGTCGAGGGCTACATGAAGAAGATCAACGAGAAGCTCGGCACCGATTACGGCCTGTTCAACTACTACGGCGCTCCC
The DNA here is from genome assembly GCA_900540875.1 of uncultured Collinsella sp. GTDB lineage: Bacteria > Actinomycetota > Coriobacteriia > Coriobacteriales > Coriobacteriaceae > Collinsella. The sequence goes on along the minus strand of UQHT01000006.1, from coordinate 2,887 downwards.
GATGCTGATCGCGTCGTCGTGTGCATGGGCTCCTTCTGCGACGTGCTCGAGGAAGTCATCGACTACCTCAACGCTCACGGCGAGAAGGTCGGCCTGGTCAAGGTTCGTCTGTTCCGTCCGTTCTCTATCAAGCACTTCGTCGACGTTCTCCCCGAGACCGTCCAGAAGATCGCCGTCATGGACCGTACCAAGGAGCCGGGTTCCATCGGCGAGCCGCTCTACCAGGACGTCGTCTCCGCTCTCTACGAGGCCGGCAAGACGGGCATCAAGGTCGTCGGCGGCCGTTATGGCCTGGGCAGCAAGGACACGCCTCCCGCGTCCGCGTTCGCTGTCTTCGAGGAGCTCAAGAAGGACGAGCCCAAGCGCGAGTTCACCATTGGCATTGTCGATGACGTGACCAACCTGAGCCTGCCCGAGGCCGAGGATGCGCCCAATACCGCAGCCCCCGGCACCATCGAGTGCAAGTTCTGGGGTCTGGGTGGCGACGGTACCGTCGGCGCCAACAAGAACTCGATCAAGATCATCGGCGACCACACCGACAAGTACGTCCAGGCCTACTTCCAGTACGACTCCAAGAAGACCGGCGGCGTCACCGTCTCGCACCTGCGCTTTGGTGATTCCCCGATCCGTTCGCCGTACTACGTGACCAAGGCCGACTTTGTCGCTTGCCACAACCCCAGCTACATCGTTAAGGGCTTCAAGATGGTCCGCGACGTCAAGCCGGGCGGCACCTTCCTGGTCAACTGCCAGTGGAGCGACGAGGAGTTCGCCGAGCACATGCCCGCCGTGGCCAAGCGCTACATCGCGAACAACAACGTCAACGTCTACCTGATCGACGCTATCGACCTGGCCGCTAAGGTCGGCATGGGCAAGCGCACCAACACGGTGCTCCAGTCCGCCTTCTTTGCGCTGGCCAAGGTCCTGCCCGCCGAGGACGCCCTGCAGTACATGAAGGACGCGGCCACCAAGTCCTACATGAAGAAGGGCCAGGCTATCGTCGACGCCAACCACAAGGCCATCGATGCCGGCGCTACCGCTTTCCGTAAGTTCGAGGTTCCGGCCGACTGGGCTACCGCCGAGGACGCCGCTCCCGTCGAGCTCTCCGAGGAGACCAAGTCCGCTATCGCCCAGCAGGTCAAGAACCTGCTCGAGCCCATCGATCGCATGGACGGCGACAGCCTGCCTGTTTCCGCCTTCGTCGATTGCGCCGACGGCCAGTTTGAGCTGGGTGCCTCCGCATACGAGAAGCGCGGCGTCGCCGTGGTCGTTCCCCACTGGGACGAGACCAAGTGCATTCAGTGCAACCAGTGCGCCTACGTGTGCCCGCATGCCACCATCCGTCCGTTCGCGATGACCGAGGACGAGGCTGCCGCCGCGCCCGAGGCTACCCGCACGCTCGACGCCATGGGCCCCAAGGCCAAGGGCATGAAGTTCACCATGGCTGTGTCCCCGCTCGACTGCATGGGTTGCACCAACTGCGTCAAGGTTTGCCCCAAGGGCGCCCTCGAGATGGTTCCCACCGAGCAGGAGATGGACCAGCAGCCCGTTTGGGACTACATGGTCGAGAACGTCTCCGAGAAGAAGGAGCTCATCGCGGCCAACGTCAAGGGCAGCCAGTTTAAGCAGCCCTACCTGGAGTTCTCCGGCTCCTGCGCCGGCTGCGCCGAGACCGCCTATGCACGTCTGGTGACCCAGGTCGCCGGCGACCGCATGTTCATTTCCAACGCCACCGGCTGCTCCTCCATTTGGGGCAACCCCGCTGCCACCGCTCCTTACTGCAAGGACAAGGACGGTCACGGCCCGGCGTGGAACAACTCCCTGTTCGAGGACAATGCCGAGCACGGTCTGGGCATGGCCGTTGGCTATGAGGCCGTTCAGCACAAGCTGATCGCCGCTACCCAGGACATCATCGCTGCCGATGGTCCGTCCGATGAGCTCAAGGCTGCCGGCCAGGCTTGGATCGACTCCGTCAACGACGCCGAGGCCTCCAAGACCGCTGCCGCTGCCTACGTTGCCGAGCTCGAGAAGTGCGGCTGCGATGCTTCCAAGGCGATCCTCGCCGACAAGGCTTACCTCACCAAGAAGTCCTTCTGGATCTTCGGCGGCGACGGCTGGGCCTACGACATCGGCTTCGGCGGCCTGGATCACGTCCTGGCTTCCGGCCACAACGTCAACGTCTTCGTCTTCGACACCGAGGTCTACTCCAACACCGGCGGTCAGGCCTCCAAGGCCTCGAACCTGGGCCAGGTCGCTCAGTTCGCCGCTGCCGGTAAGGTGACCAAGAAGAAGTCTCTGGCCGAGATTGCCATGAGCTACGGCTACGTCTACGTGGCGCAGGTCGCCATGGGCGCCAACCCGGCTCAGACTCTCAAGGCCATCCACGAGGCCGAGGCCTACGACGGCCCGTCCCTCATTATCGGCTACAGCCCCTGCGAGATGCACTCCATCAAGAAGGGCGGCATGCAGAACTGCCAGGCCGAGATGAAGAAGGCTGTCGAGTGCGGTTACTGGAACCTCTTCCGCTTCAACCCCGAGGCTGCTGCCGGCAAGAAGTTCTCGCTCGATTCCAAGGAGCCCGCGGGCGGTTATCAGGAGTTCCTGATGAACGAGGCCCGTTACGCTTCGCTGACGCGTTCCTTCCCCGAGCGCGCCGAGGAGCTCTTCAAGGAGAACGAGCAGGCCGCTATGGATCGCTACGCTCACCTGCTGAAGCTCAAGACGGTGTACAACGAGGCCTAAGTCTCCCACCGCAGGATCTGAGGGCTGACCTTCGCGGACGTCCTCGGACATGAAAGAACCCCCGCTGCGCACAACGTGCGGCGGGGGTTCTTTCGTCCTGACGCTCCTATTTGGCAAGGTGTTTTTTAGAATCCATTTTGTGCTCGGC
>UQHT01000005.1 GCA_900540875.1 uncultured Collinsella sp. | reverse complement strand
CGCCTGGGCCGCCTGGTGCTTGGCCGGGGCGGTCGCGCCGGCTGCCTCGGGGCCGCGCGCGCCTCCCTTTGGGGCGCCGAGGGCGGTCGCCGCCTTGCGGCTGCCTTGGGCGGCTTTCTTCGCCTTCCTCTGCCGCAGCCTTCCCGCGGCCTTCTTGGCCGCATGCCCCGCGTCGTACATGCCCGAGGCGCCCTCGAGCTCCTCCGAGTCGTCGAGCTGGGAGACTGCCTCCCGGGCGATCGCCAGCTTCGCCGCCTCGACGCGCGAGCGCATCGCTGCCGCCGCGCGCCGGTCTCCGGCGGGTTGGGACAATTTGTCCCCGAGCCCGCCTTCCGGCGCGTCGGGCCTGGAAGGGCGCCCCTTCGCCGTTGCGGCGGAGCCTCCCGCCTGGTCGAGCGGGCCGGCTCCCTCCGAGACGTTTCCCAGGGCGTCGCGCTCGGTCTCCGCGACGTCGCCCGTGGTGAGCACGTCGCGGCGCTGCGCCGCGACCACCTCGAGCATCCCGCCGCCCTCGCTCGGGCCGGCCATTCCTATTCCTCCGCCTCTCGCGCCGCCCGGCGCATCTCGCGCTCGGCGACCTCTGCGGGCTTGGTGTTCCACAGGTCGTAGAGCGGGCCTTTCGGGAAGTCGTCGGTGATGGGCACGCGGATCCCGGCGCTGATGAGCAGCCCCTCGCCGGGCTTGACGGCGTCTCCGATGTAGCCGCGCTCCGTGGCGGAGAGCTGGAGCATCTCCGCCCACGCGTCGAGGTCGGCGGTGGACTGCTTGTGCAGCAGGAAGAACTCGGAGTTGAGCACCATGTCGCGGGCCTCGGCGTTGGCCAGCATGTGGCTCGTGTTCTGGCTGATGCCGGTGCAGATGAGGCCGAACTTGCGCCCCTCGCGCCAAAGGCGGGCGAAGTACTCGACCACCGTCGGGTGCGCGAAGAGGCTCTGCACCTCGTCGATGTAGAGCCACGTGTAGTTGGGGCGCGGCGGCGTGACCATCACGCGGTTGCGCACCATCTCGAGCGCCGTGATCATGCCGAACACGCGCATGTTCTGGCCGAGGCCGTGCATGTCGATGTTGGTGATGCGGTTGTCGAGCGCCACGTTGCTCTGGCCGTTGAAGAAGGAGAACGCGCCCTTCACGTAGCGCTCGTAGCGCAGCGCGATGTCGGCGGCCTCGGGCTCGGGCTGAGCGAGCAGCGCCGCGTGGAAGTCGCCGAGCGTGGGCAGGCGGCCGTCCTTCGCGCACTCCCGGTACGCCTCGCCGACGCAGCGCGCGATGATCGAGCGGTCGCGCTCCGGCAGGCCCTCGCGGCCCTCGGCCATGAGCGCGCTCGAGAGCGCGAGCACCGCGTCGGTCTTGTACGCGAGCTTGGCGGCGTCGGCGCGGTCCGCGACGTCGGCGGTGTCGAAGGGGTTGAGCACCGCCGAGCATCCCGGGGCGAGCTCGACGTTCGCGCCGCCGAGCGCGCCGACGAGGTTGCCGTACTCGCCGGCCGGGTCGAAGATCACGACCTCGTCCTCGGGGTGCGCGAGCACGGTGTTGGTTATCTCGCGCTTGACCGAGAAGCTCTTGCCCGAGCCGGGCTTGCCGCACACGAAGCCCATGGGGCTCGCCAGGCGCTTGCGGTCGCACAGCACCAGGTTCCCGCTCTCCTTGGACTGCCCGTAGTAGCCTCCGCCCGCCTCGTCGAGGCTCTGGCTCGCGAAGGGCATCTGCATCGCCACCTGCCCCGTGGTGAGGTAGCGGCTCACGGTGACGTGGTTGTTCCCGAGCGGGAGCACCGAGTTGAGCGCCTGGCGCTGGCGGAAGTGGAGCGGCTCGAGGCCGATCGTGCAGCCCTGCGCGACGCTCGTCACCTGCTGGACGCGGCGGTCGAGCTCCTCGAGGCTGTCGGCCCAGGTGTAGACGAGGCCCGTGTAGACGAACAGGCGCTCGGACTTGTTGCGCAGGAAGTCGAGCAGCTCCTCGGCCTCCTCCTTCGAGAAGCGCAGCTCGGGCGGCAGGATCTGGTAGTCGTAGCCCTTCTTCACGGCGCTCATCTGCTCGTCGATGATCTCCTTGTCCATCCAGTCGATCTGGCGCTTCACGAGCGCGAGCGCCTCGCTCTGCGCGATGGGCTGCACGTGCAACGTCACGTTGAGCGGCAGCGGCAGGTCGATGATGGAGGCGAGGTAGGTCTCCTCGATGACCGACCCGAAGCTGCGCACGGCGAGCACCGCGCCGTAGCGCCCGTCGCTGCGGAAGCAGTCGGACCTGCCCTCGGGCTTGAAGTCGAGCGTGGAGGGCATGACGAAGTCCTTCGTGCGCGCGCCAGACGTCGGGGACAATTTGTCCCAGGAGAACTCGAAGCGCGACCCCGGGCGCAGCTGCCCCTGCAGGAGCTCGAGCCTCTCGGCGCCGTCGAGGGCGCGCGACGAGCAGCGTATGCGCGCGAGGGTCTGCTCCACGTCGCCCCGGATGCGCGCGAGCTTGGGCACCGCGGCGTCGACGTCGTCGGCGCCCACGGCGTAGGTCAGGTAGCGGTGGCGCACGAGGTTCGAGACGCCCTCGCGCATCTTGTCGTTGAGGATCCGGTTGTACTCTTCGGCGAGCCCGGCGGTGGCGCGTTCCCCGGGCTCGAAGAAGACCTTGCGGCCGACCTCGTCGGCTGGGATGGGCGCGTTCACGACCTGGAGCTGCACGTGGGAGTCCGCCGGGAAGTAGTTGAACAGCGAGCTCATCACGGTGAAGGCCGTCTCGCGCGCCTCCTTGCGCGCGGACTGGTAGCTGATGTCGGAGAACTCGACCGTCTGGCTGAACACCCCGGGCATCACCTGGGCGATGCCGTCCTTGTACATGGCGTCGTAGCCGACGTAGGCGGCCATCTCGCGCGAGCGGTCGCGCTCCCGGCGGCGCCTCTGCCGCTCGGCCTCCGCGCCCTTCGAGGCGTCCTTGCGCCCGCCCGTGCCGCCGAGGAGCAGCTCGAGGGTGCTCGGGCGCTTCGGCCTATTCTCCTTGTTGGTTCTTGCTCGGCTCATAGAGCTCGGCTCCTTTCTTCCTTGCCCTGCGCCTCGCGCGCCGCCCCGGGCGGCCCGGGCGCGGCGAGCCCTCGGGGAGGCTCGCGGCGAGGCAGGGCTCGTACGCGAGCAGCTGCGGGGAAAGCTCGTGTGCCGCCAGGAGAGGCAGCAGCTCCTCGGCGCGCATGCCGAAGGGCCGCCAGAACCCGGCGAGCCAGAACGGCATGCTGCAGAGCATGATCGGGAAGGCCGCGTCCGCGACGTCGGCACGCAGGCCCAGGTGGACGAAGGCCGCCGCCCCGATGGCGCTGCCGAAGCCGAGCGACACGCATGCGAGCGTGCGCAGGCTCATCTTCCCGACGATCTTCTCCTCGTACTCGCCGATGTCCTTCTGGACCGGTATCCGGAGCGCCATCCGCGACGCCCCCTATGCCGGCAGCCAGGACGTGTCCAGCTGCCCGAAGTAGACCGACGCGGCGATGATGATCGCGCCGCCGGCGATGGTGGAAATGGCGGTCGCGATCTGCGGGCCGCCCTGCTGCTCCCTGATGGCCAGGCCGAGCGAGACCGCTCCCCACGCGACCAGGAAGCCGCCGAGGAAGGTCACGCAGCCCGACACGAGCTTGATGACGTTTGCGAGCATGCTGCTCTCCTTTGCTTTCGGTTGACGATGTTCCTTGCTGCTCCTCCCCCGCGGCGGGGGAGGCACGCGCCCTCCGCGGCCCCGTCACGAGTTGCCTTCCTTCTGCCTGCGGTACTCCGCGAAGTCGAACGGGCCGCGGCGCGCGGCCTCCTCGAGCAGGCGCGAGCGCGGGTGGCGCTCGAGCCGGTACTTCCGGTCCATGAGCGGCATGCACCCGTTCACGAGCACGAGCGCGTCCTCGCGCGGCATGCGCGCCACCTCGGCGGGCTGTATGAGGTCGCGCTCGGAGATGCCGCGGTTCACGGTGCGGGTCCAGCCGGCGCCCCGCGAGTCGCTCTGCGTCTCGCTCGCCACCGTCTGCTTGCCGGCCATCTTGCTGATCTCCTCGTTGGTCTCGTTCGCCTTTCCGCCCAGGTAGAGCAGCGTGTCGCAGGCGTTCACGATGGTCTCGGCGTTGTTGTCGCCGTAGGTCTCCTTCAGCTGCGAGAGAGACTGGGCGATCATCGAGACCGCGATGTTCCGGCTGCGGGTGACGGCGATGGTCCGCTCGAAGTCGGGTATGCGCCCGATGTTGGCGAACTCGTCGAAGACGAAGTGCACCGTCGTGGGCAGCGATCCGCCGTGCGCCTCGAGCGCCTCGGCGCAAAGCGCGCTCACGGCCGTGTCCATGAGCAGGGCGAACAGGAAGTCGAAGGTCGAGTCGGTGTCGCTCATGGACGCGAAGAGCGCGACCTTGGCGCCCTCGTCGCCCATGTGGGCGAGGCCGAGCTCGTCTTTGGAGGTGAGGTCGCGCACGGCCCGGATGGACAGCGGCTTCAGGCGGACGTTGCAGCTCGAGAGCATCGACTTCATGGTGTCGCCGGCGGCCACGCGGAACTCGCGGTAGCTCGCGAGCGCGAAGTCGTCGGGCGGCGCGGGCTCGCGGACCTTGACCCACTCCCACGCGCCGTCCTCCTCGGCGAAGCCGCGCAGCGATCCGCCCTCCGCCGAGGCGCCGCCGCGCCTGACGTAGCGCTCGCCGGTCTCCAGCTCGCGGAACACCATGTCGAGCGGGCTCATGTAGCCCGGGTCGTCGCGGGCGTCGGCGAGCGAGAGCAGCGTGAGCAGCCCGTCGAGGTTTCGGTCGGCGGGCTCGCAGTGCATGACGAGGTAGGCCGTGAGCGCGGTGTAGACCAGGCGCTCGGCCTTCTCCCAGTAGGGGTCGCCCTTGTGGTCGGCGTCGCCCTCGGTGTTGGCGACGATGCCGCGGGCGAAGCGGATGACGCCCGCCTCGTCGCGTATGTAGGCTATGGGGTTGAAGCGCATGGAGCGCGTGAAGTCGATGGTGTCGAACGCGCGGATCTCGTAGCCGAGCTCCGCCAGCGCGCCGCCCATCTCGCGGATGAGCGTGCCCTTCGGGTCGGTCACGAAGAAGCTGGCGTTGGCCTGCAGGAGGTTCGGCTTGACGTAGTAGCGCGTCTTGCCGGTGCCCGGGCCGCCCACCACGAGCACGTTGTCGTTGGTGTCGGTGGAGAGGTCGAACCTGCGGCTCACGAGGCGGATGCGCGCGTTGTCGGTGAGGATGATGTTGTTGTCGGGGTCCTTGGCATCGCCGAAGGGCGCGATGTCCTTGCGCGTGGCCCACCTGGAGCTACCGTGCTCCTCGCCGTCGCGCCGGGCGCCCTTGGATCCCATGGAGCGCGCCCAGGCGAGGAGCGCGCCGCACGCGCAGGCGGTTCCGGCGCACAGGGGAAGCGCCTCCGCGGAGAAGACTTGTCCCGCGCAAAGCGCCGCGGGGATCGCCGCCATGGCGGCCTCCGGGTCGAGGATCGGGTTCGCCCCCGATGCCGCGATTGCCGCGGCCGCGAGGTCTCCCGCGGCGAACGCCGCCGCGGCCAGCGCTGCCGCCGCCTGCCACCTCATCTCTCGGGCCCCTCGATATGTCGCGGGCCGCGGTCCCGGCCGGGGCCCTGGCTGTGGGCCCTCGACGCCTCGCGCGCCCGCTCGGCGCGCTCCGCCAGCCGCTCGGGCGCCCGGCGCCTCTCGGCGATCTCGGAGAGCCGCTCCCTGGCGCGATCTGCGGCCTTTCCCGTCTCTTGCTCGAGCTGGCGGAAGGCCTCGTCGACCTCGGGGGCGTCCTCCACCTTGAAGAGCAGCCAGTCGCGGCCCTCGCCGGGGATGATGTGGTGCTCGACCGACGCGGCGCGCAGCTTGTCGGAGACGACCTCCTTGATCGTCGCGTACTCGGGAAGCCCAGAGAGCTCCTCGAGGCTGAGCTTCGCGTAGGTCGGCGCGCCGTCGGCCGCGATGGCCTCGGCGCGCCCGCCGGCGATGGTCCCGCGGATTCCCGCGAGGCGCTCGGAGAGCTCCCTCGCGCTGCGCGCCATTGCCTCGGCGCCGGCCTCCTGGCCGATCCTCAGCATCCAGTCGAGCAGCTTGCCGCCCGCCTCGTCCCCGTAGTCGCTCGCCATCCCGCGCCTCCCTTCCAGTCGAGATGAAAAAAAGGGGCGCCTTCGCGCCCCCGTTGTCCCTATTCGGCCCCGACGGCCCTCTCGCGCGCCATTGGGGCGCGGGCTTCCTGCCCGGAGTGCGCGAGGCTCGCCTCGCGGGCGGACGCGGCGCGCTGCGCCAGCGGCTCGGGCGCCTTCTCGTGCAGATGGGCCCACTCGCCGCTGCGGCACTGCTCCGGCGTCGCCTCGCACATGTCGCGCATGGCGCGCTCGAACCGCTCGGGCTCCTGGGCGATGGCGCCGAAGCTCCAGCTCTCGAAGCCGGTCCACGCGTCGCCGTCGCGCTTGAGCGTCCACCACTCGTCGCCGCCGTTCACCTGCTGGATGAACGCGAGGTCGCGGTAGCAGAACCCCTGGCGTATGGCCCAGTTGCCCGAGCCGAGCGCCTCGCGGAGCCTGTCGACGCTGTCCGTGCGGGAGAACTCGTATGGGTACTCCTCGAGGAACGGGTCGTCCTGCCAGTCGAAGCCGCCGACCTTGAGCCAGCCGTTCTCCTGGCACTTCTCCACGAGCCCGTCGTGCTCGCGGCCGGTTATCCTCTCGAAGCCGTCCATGGGCTCTCCGCCTTTCGTTTGTTGCTTGGCGGGCGGCGTCCTCGCGATGGGGGCACGGTGCGAGTCGGAGCAGGCGTGCGTGCCGGCGCGTCGGCGCCGCCCAAGACGTGTATAGCGATTTCGATTGCGGCAGAGGGCGGGGCCGCCCGCGATGGGTCGAGCTGGGTCGAGCCGTCCGCGCCTCCACGGGAAGCGCACAAGCTAGCCGAGCCGGCGCCTGTCCCTTCCGCCCAGGTAGACGGGCCTGCAGGTCTGGGAGATCCTGCTCGCGATCGCCTCTGCCGTTACGCGCTCGCCGCGCCTTGCGAGCCTGTCCGCCAGCGCGCCCGGCGCGTAGTTCGACGTGACGATGGTCGGGCGCATGTCCTCGTAGCGCGCGTCGAGCACGCTGAACACGGTGCCGACGGACCACTCGGTCGCGTCCTCCTTGCCGAGGTCGTCGAGCACGAGGACGTCGCACTTGGCGTACCGCGCGACGGCGGCCTCGGTGCCGCCCTCGCCGAACGTGGCCTTCACGCGCTCGAGCATGCCCTTGGCCGTCGTGAAGGCGACGTCGTAGCCGGCCTCGGCGAACAGCCTGGCCATGGCGGAGGCGGCGTGCGTCTTGCCGGCGCCGACGCCCCCGTGTATGTAGAGCCCGGCGCCCCCGTTGCCCGCGAACGAGGCGATGTACTCGGCGAACTCGGGGCGGTCGGCCTCGGCGGCCCAGTAACGCCTGGGGATGCCCGCGCGCGAGAGCGCCTTCTCCCGGCGGGCGGCCTCCTCCTTGGCGGCGAGGGCCGCGCGCCTTCGCGCCTCGGCCTCCCGCTCGCTGGCTGCGCCCTCGCACGGGCAGGGGGCGGCGGAGACCCAGGCGACCCTGCCCGCCAGCGCCGCGCCGAGCGGATCGAGGGCGGCGCCGCAGTGCGGGCACGCCCTCGGCTCCGGCTCGTCGAAGGAGAGCCCGGCCGCCCGGGCCTGCTCCAGGGTGATGAGTCCCGCTCGGTCCATCGGGCGCCCCTTCCTTATCTTCTGAAGTCCTTGTTGTCCCTTTTGCTTATTGGGTGGCATATCGTCAGGGGTTTCCCTGTCATCTCGTCAGGGGTTCGGGCTGCGAACCCTGACGGTTCGTCACCCTTGTTCTCGGCGAACCCTGTCATTTCGTCACCCTTTCGCGCCGGGAACCCTGACGAATCGTCAGGGGTTGCCAGCGCTCCGGGCGGCAGCCTCTCGCGCACGATGCGGTACCGCTTGGTGGCGTGCCCGCGCGCCGGGGCGTGCACGCCGCATTCCTCGATGAGGCCCCGGTCGAGCAGGTCGCGGATGGCGCGGTGGACGCTGCGCTCCTGCACGTTGAGGAATCGTGCCAGGCCACCCTTGCTCTCGAAGTAGCCGCACCCGGCGTCGCAGAAGCCGAAGATGCGCGCGTAGACGAGCAGGGGAAGGCCGGAGAGGCCCAGGTCCGCCATCATGAAGTGCCGTACCGCCGTGAACTCGCGCGGGGAGGGGCCGTCGCGTCCCCTCGGGCCTGCGGCTGCCATCGGCGCTAATCCCTTCTGGGCGAGCCGACGATGCTGTTCCGCTCGACCCATGCGACGAGCTCGTCGTGCAGAACGATGCCGTCGCGCGTCTTGCCGCCGATGTAGCGGATCGGGAACGGGTCGTCGGGGTCCTTGGCGAGCCGGTACATTGCGTCGCGGCTGATGCGCAGCATCGCGCACGCCTCGTCGGCGCCGAATATCGCGTTGGTCGATGCGATGAGCCTCACCTGGCTCCTGCTAATGCTCTTGGTCATGGTCGTCCTCGAGCTCCTTTCGTCTCGAGGCTCCCTCGCGTGCCCGGCCGCGGGCGGCTCCCGGGGCGGTCGCCGCCGTCATTTCCTGCCGCTCCTCGACTCGATGTAGGCGTCCACTGACGCCCTCGACACCAGGAGCTTCCTTCCGAGCCTGTACGAGTCGATCTCTCCCGACCAGATGAGGTCGTACGCCTTGTTTCGGCTCGCCCTCATGTACTCCTGCATCTCGATCACCGTCATCCATTCGTCCCGATCTCGGCTTCCCTCGGGCGCGACGCAATCGGCTGTGTGTGCCATGGTTCCTCCAATCTTCCCGTGCGGCACGACGCGGGCACGCCGCACGGCACCGTGTCCCTTTTCGTCTGCGCGACGATTGAACCGCCTGATTGCGGTTGGCGCGCCCGACGGGAGCGGAGACGGGTCGAGGTGGGTCGAGCTGATCGGGCCTCCACGAAACGGCCATGAGTTGCGCGCCTTAGCTCGTGGCTAAGTCCCCGAAAAGCAAAAGGCGCCCATGCGAGCGCCTGGCTAGGATCGAGGTTCGTTCGGTCGTGGTCGGAATGCACGTCTTCCGCGGTGCTGTGGTCCGGGGTCCGGCATCTGTCGTTCGCCTCTTCTGTCGTGTTTGATGTTGCGTGTTATGCGAGCGACCTTTCGCGGGCCTGCCGGCCCGTTGCCCCAGGTGCACCCGGGTAAATGGTACCCATCCGTTGGGACAAGGACATTGCGGGAGGGCCGTCTGGGCAAGCTGGGATGGACGAGCGGGCGTCGACGGCTCGATTAGGGCTTCTCCGTTACCCTGCAGCTGTTCTCGGTCGCCCGAACGACAATATCGCCGAGGTCCGCCACGCCCTCGTCGAGCTGAACGACTTGAGGCCAGACCTCGCGGACCATGGCCATTTGGTCGTCTATCAGCAGGCATTTCGCCATTCGCACCCTATTCCTCATGCCGATGACCTCTTCTCCAAGCCTTTCCGGGTCTTCTGGGTCGAACATTCTCGTACCGCTCTCGTTGACTAAGTGCCCATCAGGATCGAATCGTTCCGGGCTTGATTCTGGGCTAAGGCAATATTCGCGACAGCGCTCACTTTCCAGTAGATTCGCGTTGTCGTTCCGGGATTTAGGAGAATTTCTCTCAGTGAAATCGGATATACCGCATCCATTATTCCGGGCTTCTCAGTTCTGTCATTGACCCAGGTATCACCCGTTTCCTATAGCGAGTGAATATAAAAAAAGGGCAGAGTCGCTTGCGCAAGTCCGCCCCTAAAACCGTGAAGGTTTTGCTATCTGCGGGCTATTCTACCAACCCGAGCGATTCTGTCAACCTGCGAAGGAACTCGAGCGCGGAGCGAGCTGCGGCGTCGGGCCCCTTGTCGGGCAGCGCCTCGGTTTCGCCGTCGGCCCTGGCGAACATCTCGGCGAGCTCGGATGCGGCGCGCGAGCGCGAGGAGCCCTCGGGTACCAAGCCGGAGTGCGCCACGAGCACGGTCGCGACCTCCTGCATGGCCGTATTCCCCATCCACTTCCTCCTGGTCGCCTTGGGAATTCCCACGGCGGCGACCCTTCGGGAGACGCCGTGGGACGCCGAGCCCCGGGCGGCGCCCCTCTCGGCGAAGCAGTTGATCAGGCACGAGCCGTGCGCGGCGCAGTTGCGGACGGACTTCACGCGCTTGAGGTCGTAGTGGGAGGCCTCGAGGCGCCTGTCGCCCCATCGCCTGGCGCAGAAGCGCACGAAGTCGATGAGGGTGCCGAACGAGGTGAGCTCAAGGAAGGCCCAGGCAGGCGTGTCGCCGGAGTACTTCGCGTAGAGGCTCGAGCTGTAGGGGCTGCGGCCGCTCATCTTGAGCTCGCGCAGGCGGTACTCCCTGTTTGCAGTGGTAAGCGATGCCATGTAGTCGGCCACGATGGCGTAGCCGTCCTCTCCACGGTCCTCCATCTCGCGAAGCAGTGTCACCTTCTGGAAGTGCTCGATGTCGAGCGCCATGCCGAGCAGGGCGTGGCGCAGCTCCTGGTCGAGCGCCGCGAGCAGGCGCAGCTGGCCGAAGTCGAGGTCTACGTAGCGGCCGTCGCGCGGGCCTCCCTCGTATTTCGAGAAGAGTTTGCGGTAGGATGCGAGCTTGAAGAAGTTGCACTTGTCGCGCAGGTAGTCCGCGGCCTCTTCCTCGGAACACAGCTCGAAGGCTACGCCCTTCTGCTTGAGGTGCTCTATCTGCTGCTCGATCGTGAGGATCGGCTTCCTATCGTGGGGTTCGGCCATGCTCGGTCTCCTGTCATTGATCTGAGAATCCTATTCTACCGGCATGTTTGCCCTGAATCCTGAAGGCCCGTTCGCCAACTCATAAGCAAGCCACCTGAGACTACTCACTTTGTTCACGAATGGCGAAGACCTGCGACCTGGGGTTTTGCAAATGGCGCGCAAGCCACCCGCGTTAATTCACTTGCGATTGCAGCTGGTGGCTTGCAGGCAAAAGGGCGGTTGAGTTTCAAAACGGGCGTTTTCGGCGCCATCGAGCCTCCAAAGGCGACCCACCGCGCACTTTGGGACAAAAACAAAAACTCAAAGCCCTGAGTTTGAAAAAAGTTTTTGAGGTTGTCCCAACTTTTGTCCCCGAAGCCGACGAAACGCGACATCGCGTCATTCGGCGGCACGCGTTCCGTGTCGATGCCGAAAACTGGGTGTAACTGGAATGACGGGACGGCAGGACCGACGCCATCGAGTGGGAGTAGAACATACGTTCGATAAAATAATATAGTATCAGATAGCGGGCACGGTTTCAATTGAATCCGTGCCCGCTGCTGTATGCGTGTCCTTGCATGCCCAATATGCGCCGTAAAAGCCGTCTTCTTCGACGTCAAAGTGAATGCGCTTCGTTTTCGCCTCTCAAAATCTTATTTTCACGATTTGCATTTTCATCCCGTTGTCACCGACCCTTGCGAGAAACCGGAAAAAGCCGCTGACAGAAGGGTCTCTCAAATCGTTGTAGCCCAGCATATAGCCGCGACTTGTGACCTGCAGACGGCTGTCCCACGCGCCGATTTCCCTGGCGGCATCCGAAACCGCAAAATATGCCCCCACATCCTTGATTTTTGCGGTCTTTAGCCATGTTTTTGCGATCATCTTTACTGCCGCCCGATTGGCAGCATCAAAGACCAGCACACTGCCGGGGAAAGCGTCCGCCATCCCCCGCACCAGTTCCCGGACCTGCTGGGTCAGAAAGTAATAGAACACCCCGGAGGCAAAGAACACCGCCCCGCGGGAGGCATCGATTTTGCTAAACCATGCGGTGTCTTTCAGGTCGCAGGGGATATTTTGTTCTCGATCCCCGGCGGGCAGTAGCTGCTGCCGCAAGGCAATCACATCCGGGAAGTCCAGATTGTAGATCTTGCATCTGCCGTTGTCGCAGGCTCTGCCGGTGTTATCCAGCCCGCAGCCCAGGTTGACTACCGTCGCACAGGGGTGCGTTTTCAGGTACGCCTGCACCTCAAAGGTAAGGTCATTCTGCCGCATGGCCACCTCCAGCGCACCGAACCGCTGCATCAGACTGCGGGAGCTTTTCTCCGCCCCTGAAAAATCGTAGTCGATCTGGTCGAGCAGACGAACCGCGGTTTCATCCCGGTAAAGGTTCGGGTACAGCTCCGTACACAGCTTCCGGGAATACAGCGGGAGGATCAGCGTCTCCTGCACGGTGTTTTTCTCAATTTTACATTTCATAGGTTTCTTCCTCAGTGAATAAAAACTGTCATAATTGCCGCCAGCACAGCCGCTATGACCGTCATGCCTATCGCCATGTGCAGGATGGATGCAAAAATGCCCGTGCTTGATGCCCTTACTTCCGCGCCGTGACGCAGAGCCACTTTTTCTTTTTGCGTATCTGCACCTCGTGAAAACCCGCCTGCTCCAAACACGCCTTTAATTCAATGTCCTTGTAGATGGTCATGCCGCCGATGATCTGCGTCCACCTCTCGTCCCTGTCTGTATCGCCATTGCTCTCGTTGCAGATAAGAATTTTCCCGCCTGGCTTCAGCGTCCGCCAGACCTCACGGAAGCATCGGGGCAAATCAGGCCAAAAATAGACGGTCTCAAAGGCCGTGGCAGCATCGAAGTAGCTATCCTCAAACGCCATATCCGCCACACTGCCTTGCAGAACGGCGCAACGCCCCTCCTGAATTGCAGTTCGGTTGAGCTTTCTAGCCTTCTCCACACTGACGGGCGAATAGTCGATGCCCTTGACGACGCCATGCGGGCATTTTTTCAGCAGCCGTTTTATGTTCGCCCCGCCGCCGCAGCCGCAATCCAGCACCTTGGCGTTTGGCGCAAGTCGTAGAAACTGAAGTCCCCACCGCGCCACAGGGCTGTGGCCCAGATTCATCATGGCAACCATAAGTTTTCCGCCGAGGCCCACGGGCTTGCGGGTGTTTTCAAAGAACGACATCTGGCCCCTCCGATTTCGTGCATTCCGCATAGGTCAACGGGAACGAGGCCTTCAGCACCGCGCTTTTCTGCACCGCCCAGCCGTTTTGACGCAGGAAACGTAGGTATTCCTCGCTTGTCCACCTGCTGTGGAGGGGGAATCCCGCCATACTCATGAAAAAGGCTTTTGCCTTGCCGGAAACCGAGTTCCCCGCGTGAGTGAAGGTTGGCGCGATGAGCACGCCGTCGTCCTTCAGCACCCGTCTGATTTCTTGCAGGGCCTTTTCCGGATGCGGCACTATGTGAAGCGCGTTGGACGCGATCACCACTTCGAAGGACTTCTGTGCATAGGGCAGGCGGAACATATCTTGTACGGAAAAGTGCAGCTTTGCGGATTGATTGTCCCGCTTTGCTTCAAGGATCATCTTTGCAGAGGCGTCCGTAGCCTCGATGCGCGCCGCCGCATCCACGACGCTCTTTGCGATAAGCCCCGTGCCGGTGGCAACCTCCAGCACGGTCTTTGCTTTCACCACCGGCCGGATCAGCCCATACATCTTCTCATACGCCGCCCGGTCGTTTCGCATGAAACGGTCATACCGACCGGCGTTCTTGTCCCAGAAACCCTCGCGTTCGTGCATGGCTGTCGCCCCCAAACAGTTAGAGCCATCTAACTATAACACACGAATCATGCAGTAAGATGAGGCTAACCTTCTTTTCTTGGCTAAGACGCATCTCTTCGGTTTTCGCTTATAACGGCGCGAATCAGATACTAGGCTGGAGCTGAAGAAAGAGCTCGGCGGACAGGTAGGTCGATACCGGTTCCCGGAACGGTGATCAAGCCAATTACACCAGGGCTCTAGTCATGCAGGTAAACCCAATCCATGACGGGAAATAGGTCCTTTTCTCTAGCTCGACGTCTTTCGGAGCTTGACGATTTGGACTGATGGAGGTGAGAAGTCCCTCACTGCGCCAATACCAGAAGATTGCGCTATAGACATCTCTCCGACCCTTTGAATCACCCCTTTTCACGCCACCCGCTACGAACCCCGGCGGAAACTAGGGAGTGATTAAAAAGGCGACCTGCGGTTTTGCGAATCAATTGAGTCATTCACAAAATCGCGAATTAAGGGCCTGATTCGCCCAAATTGCGCACGAATTGGCCCTTAGGCGGTACGACGCGACACGCATCGACAACACTCGGCCTGGATTAGTCACTGAGCGGGAATAGCGGGAACTGGCTTTTGAACTCGCGTTTTGATACCGTCGAGTACCGCCTGATGCTGTTTCGGCGCCGCCATAGAGTAAAGCCACCAGCGAAATAACGGGAATAAAAGCCTCCGGACCCTCTGGTTCGGAGGCTATCTTTTTGCATATCTGCCTAAAACGACTCCTTGCCAAAGCCCCTTGAGCATCGGGCGGCATTATTGAGTGTGGGCGTTATCGTAGGTATCTTTGATTTCTTCTGGCAAATTATCGGGAATCAGCGCCTTCACTCTATCCTCGTTGCCATCTTGGATTGCCTGCTCGTAGTACCAGCATTTGAACTTCAGCATGTCGAGCGCGCGGTTCATGTTCACGATCTCCGACTCCATGTGGGCCTTGCGCTCCTCGAACATGGCCTTGCGTTTGGGGTATGTTGAGGGACCCTCTGCGCACCATTCCATGAACAGCCGGATGTCCTTGATCTCCATTCCAGCCTTCTTTAGGCATTCGATGACCCGAAGCGCTTCGAGTTCCGTATCGCTGAATCGGCGAATGCCGGATGCCCGCTCCAGCCCCGGGAACAATCCCTGCTTGTCGTAATATCGCAGCGTTGAAGCGGGCAAACCGAACATTTCCGCCACCTGTCCGATTGTGTACATGGCTCCTCCGAAACAATGTCGAATTCATTCCTTGACCTAAAGTCAGGTTTAGGTATTACCTTCATTCTCGTCAATGTAAATCGGGAGCGCAAGGGGTATTCCGTAATGGGCAAAACGGTTTTGATAGTTTCTTCAAGTCCACGAAAGAATGGCAATTCCGAGACGCTGGCGGAGGCTTTCGCCAACGGCGCGCGGGAGGCAGGTCACAGCGTTGAGACCGTGCGTCTGCGCGAGAAGCAAATGGGCTTCTGCAGGGGCTGCCTTGCCTGCTTAAAGTTGGGGCGTTGCGTCATCCAAGACGATGCCGTGGAAATTGCCGCCAAAATGCACGATGCGGATGTGCTGGTGTTTGCAACGCCCGTCTACTACTACAGCGTCTGCGGCCAGCTCAAAACCATGCTGGACCGCGCTAACCCGCTTTTTGGCTCCGATTATGCATTCACCGAGGCATATCTGTTGGCGACGGCGGCGGAGAACGGGCGCTCGACCTTCGACGGGGCGAAAAAGGCGATGCAGGGATGGGTTGACTGTTTCTCCCGCTGCACGCTCGCTGGAACGGTTTTCGCCGGCGGCGTGAACGGCGTGGGCGAAATCGCCGGGCATCCCGCTCTGGAGCAGGCGCGGCGAATGGGCATGGGAATCTAGCCGGGCTGTTTGGCCGCGCGGAAACAGATTTGTGCCAAAACTATCGACAGGAGGAAATCGATCATGGCAGTTAAACAGACGGCAGGCAGAGACGCCCTGGGGGAGTTCGCTCCCAAATTCGCACAGCTCAACGACGACGTGCTGTTCGGCGAGGTGTGGAGCCGAGAGAGTGAGCTCTCCCTGCGCGACCGCAGCGTGGTGACGGTGGTTGCCCTGATGTCGCAGGGGCTGACGGACTCTTCGTTCAAATATCACCTGATGTCCGCAAAGAACAATGGAGTGACCAGGACGGAGATAGCGGAAATCCTTACGCACGCGGCGTTTTATGCGGGTTGGCCCAAGGCGTGGGCTGCCTTCCGCATGGCGAAGGAGGTCTGGGCGGCCGACGATGCCACCGACGCAAGGGCTCAGCACCAAAACGAGATGGTTTTCCCCATCGGTGCCCCCAACGACGCCTTCGCGAAGTACTTTATCGGGCAAAGCTACCTCGCGCCCCTTTCCACCGAGCAGGTCGGTGTCCACAACGTGACGTTCGAGCCCGGCTGCCGCAACAACTGGCACGTCCATCACGCCAAAAGCGGCGGTGGGCAGATCCTCGTCTGCGTGGCTGGTCGAGGGTTTTACCAGGAGTGGGGAAAGCCGGCACAGGAGCTGCGCCCCGGCGACGTGGTCAACATCGCCCCGGGGGTGAAGCACTGGCACGGCGCCGCGCCCGACAGCTGGTTCTCGCATCTCGCGTTGGAGGTTCCGGGCGAGGAGACCTCCAACGAGTGGCTGGAGCCCGTGGGCGACGATGCATACCTTAAAGCGACCAACAAGGAGGCTTAAGCACCGTCGCCCGTCCGCGCCGCCGAGAGCAGCGCGCCCAAATCTGCCTGAATCGCCTCTGCCTTGCTTCCGAGCTGCAGCGGAGCCGAGCCGTTCGAGATGTTGACGCTCAACAGGTGCGCATCCGGCAGCTTCGCGGTCATGCTCCAGAACGGGAGCGTGATGATGCCGGGGGTCATCTCGCCCACGCCGAGCTCCAGCAACAGCACGCGGCGATCGCTGCGCTCGCGCACGAAGCGCTCGTATCGTCCGAGGCTCTCGCGCCAGGCCGCACCCTGCAGAAACGTGTCGTCGCGCACCCACGGCACAAGCTGCCAGCCGCAGTGCGGGCATCGGGGGACATCCTCGCTGAGGACCTCGAACCCCGCCATGCCCGCGAGCATGCGCTCGACGTAGGGGCTCGCGTCGAAGAGCTCGTCACAGCATGGCTGCTTGCACTGAAGGTGCGCGAAGCTTCCCTGATAGTTACAGGTTCTCTCGTCGGGAAACGTCTTCTCGGCCTGGGTGTCCACATTGGTGCTCAGGATGAAGTAGTCCTTATGGCCGATGAGGGACCGTAGGTCGAGATAGGGCTGCGAGGCCAACTCGCGCAGCATGAAGTCGATGTATCGCGCATAGTATGCCCACTGCTGCTCGAGGCTGGGGTAGAGGTGGTAGAAGCCATCGAAAAGGCTCTTGAAGCCAAAGGCTTGCTGCCAGTCCTCCATTCCGGCGCGCGTCATGCCTGCGCGGTTGTAATGGTTGAACCCGGCGGCGCTCGACATGCCCGAGCCGATGCCGACGATGATGGCGTCGGCATCGTCGATAAGACTTCGAAGCCTCATCACTTCTCTTTCTAGGGACGGCATCGGGCGATCTCCTCGAAAGCCGGGGCCATATCGCCGTCAACGAGAATCGTCTCGCACGAAGCGTCGGGCGCCATGGCCTGGCCGTAGTTGAACACGATGTAGGTGGCGTGCTCGCAGGCGTTCGCGATCTGGGCGAGCATGCGCTTTATGACGCCGTTGTGCAGTCCCACGCCAAGTTCGAGGATGGCGACCCTGCCGTTGCGATGGGCTTGCACAAGACGCGCGAGCTCGTCGAGCTGGGTCATGGCGAGGGTGTCTGGATGGGCGAGGCGCCGCTCGTCAACCGACGTGCGCGTGCTCCCCTCAGTCTCGAGCACGCGCTCCTCGTCGAACCCGGCGCGCGCGAAGTGCCCGTCGATGTTGCATGTGACCACGAAGGTGTCGGCGTGCTCCGTAAGACGCCGCAGCCCGTTCATGAGTGGACTGGGCTCATATTCGACATACTCCTTTTGATGGAACCGCTCGCTCCACCGGCGTCGCACGTTTGCATCCGGGGAGGCCAGCCCCTGCAGTATGCAGCCGATACCGTCGGCCTGGGCGAGGTCTCCGTACGCCTCCCGAAAATGAGCATCGGTGCAGAAGGGATTGAGCCCCTCCGCCATATCGAGTCCGTTGCTGGCGCCGATGATGACAAGATCCGCCTCGGCTAGCGTCCTGCCTATGCGAACTGCTTTCGCCGTCTCCATGCGCTACCTCCCCAACGTCTTGCGCACGTCGGCGAGCACGTCGGCGATGTCGGCGCGAACGGCGAGCCCCCGATTCTCGATCGCGCGGGGGAGAAACTGCGTCTTATTGTTTACGGCGATGTAGCTGGCCTGCGGCAACTGCGCCGTGAGGGTCCAGAACGGCTCTTGGATAAACGCAGGCGTCATGCGACCCACGCCCAGCTCGAGGAAAAGGATCCTCTGCTGTGCGTGCGCGTCGAGCCAGTCGGACACCTTGCGGTACTGCTCCTCGTAGAGCTCGCCCTGCAGGAAGTTGCCGTAGCCGCGAACCCAGGGGAACGCCTCTGCTCCGCAGTGCGGGCAGCGCGGCACGAGCTCTGTCGGAACCTCAAGGCCGTCTCCCATGGCCTCTACCATGCGGGAGACCGGCTCGGTCGCATCCCATACGTCATCGGTGCAGCAGCGGGAACATTGGAAAAAGCGGTGGTCGCCTTGGATCTCTGCCACCTTCTCCCAGGGGTAGATCTTCACAAACTGCGTGTCTTGGTTGGTGGTGAGCACGAAAAAGTCCTTCTCGGCAAGAATGGCGTCGAGATCTTTGTAGGGCTCGCGCAGCGGGGCGTTGAGCGTGGTGTCGAGGAAGGTGGCAAGGTAGCCCCAGCGCGACTCGGCGGTGGGCCAGCGGTAAGACGACCCCTCAAAAGCGCCCCTGAAACCGTAGCGCTCGGCGAATTTGCCGAAATGTCTGCGATAGGTCGCGTTGTCCTCGTAGTAGAAGTCGCCGCCGCCTGCCGCGGAGAGTCCGGAAGCCCCGCCTACCAGCACGCAATCGGCATCTTCGATCATGCAGGCAAACGTTTCGATTTGCTGGTTGTAGGGCTCTGGTTCGCGGTCGCTCAGCTCATATGGTGTGCCGCCGGCGCGGTAGGCGGCCTGATGGGAAAACGATCGGTTGGTGAGTTCGATAACGAGCTGTTCGTATAGAGTCACTTGATACTCTCTTTCAACTACAATGAACAGGTGTCTATAAAAAGTATCAATGTTGATTTGCATCAGAGCAATGAACAGCTTCGAGCTGCTGTCGATAAACGAGCGGCTGCTGGATATTGTCGAGCGCTGCAATTGGAGGGGCCATGGAAGTGGGGAAGATCGATCGTCGCCGACGCTATACACTCTCGGTCATACGGGAGGCGTTCTTCGCGCTGCTGGCCGAGGTCGGCTTCGCGAAGATGACGGTAGCGGATATCTGCCGCCGCGCCGATATCAACCGCGGCACGTTCTATCTGCACTACGAGGACAAGTTCGCGCTGCTCGACGAACTTATCGACGAGGCTCTGGCGGAGGCGCCGCCACTTGAGGGAACGGAGGCGGGCGCCCTCTGCCAGCGCCCGCCGGCAAATGATGACTATTATCTGCTCTACTCGGATGACGACGCGTACGCCCGGGTGGCACAGCGAGTCGTCGAGCGCGGCGCTGAGCAGATGGTTCCTTCGATCATGGAGAAGACTGGGCTTTCGCGCGAGGACGCCTATCTGCTCTTCGCCCACAACGTCCAGGGAAATCTCGCGGTCAACCGCCTGCTCGGTTGGAGGCGGGGACCCGAGTTCGCCCACGCCCAGGAGCTGCTCAGCACCTATTCCGAAGGGGGCATGCGGGCGGTATCCGCCCCTTGCGGATTAATCGCGAATTAGAACATGATAGCGTCGTCGGCCGTGAAGGCGTCGAGGGATCCCTGCTTGACCTGAATGCAGACGTATGTGATCCCCGAGTCGGACGCGGCGCGGAACTGACGATGCGCAGCGGGGGAAATGCGCAGCCAGTCGCCGGCCGCAAGCTCGATATCCTCACCGTCGATCGTGACCGAGCCTGCGCCCTCGAGCACGCCATAGATCTCCTCGTTTTCCTTGTGTGCATGGACGAACGGAACGCCAGTGCCGGCGGGAAGATTGTTGACACTCACCTCTGCTCCGGTAAGTCCGAGCACCTCGTGCAGCTCGACACGGCTCTCATTGCCGATGTGGGTCTTTGCATAATTAGCCATAATGGTTCCTCTCTTGGGGTTGATTTACCTTGCAGGCATCTCCTGCGTGAGATATATTCAACGCGAAAGCACATGCAAATACGAGTACGCACATATTTGTAACTGCGTGCTTTTTTGTGAAACCGGTATGGTCAAGGAGGTTGGGTCTCCCATGATGGCGAAAGAGGAGCTTCCGGAGTGTCCGGTCGCAACGGCGGTAGCGCTCATTGGCGGTAAGTGGAAACTGCTCATTATTCGTAACTTACGCGTACGCCCTTGGCGTTTCAACGAGTTGCGCCGCAACCTGGAGGGGATCTCTCAGAAGGTGCTTACCGACAGCCTGCGGCAGATGGAGGATGATGGGCTGGTTTTTCGCCATGACTATGGCGAGAATCCTCCCCGCGTTGAGTATGGCCTTACCGAGCTCGGCCGCCAGATGATGCCCATCATGGACTCGCTGGCAGACTTCGGCGCTTATTACAAGACAATTGTTTCGTAGCGGACACATCGCTGGGGGGGCGGAGAGCCGCTACGAGGGTGCTAACGAAAACCTGTCCCGAATCATCGTGCGCCTGCGGCATGAAGAAGGGAGATTCTTATGAAAATCGTTGTATTGAGCGGCAGCCCGCGTAAGGGCGCTAATACCGATACCATGGTCGAGGCGTTTGCCGAGACCGCGCGTGAGGGCGGCAATACGGTCGAGGTCGTCCGCGTTGCCAGCAAGAAGATCGCCGGCTGCTTGGGATGCCAGTACTGCTTCGCCCATGAGGGCGTCTGCGTGCAGAAGGATGACATGGCCAACGTGATTGAGTCGCTGAAAGACACCGACATGGTTGTCTTCGCTTCGCCTATCTACTGGTTTGATATCACCGCACAGGAGAAGGCTGTCATCGACCGCCTGTACGCCTTCGGTGCTACGGGCTTCCCGTTCACCAAGACGGCCCTTTTGCTCGATAGCCACAGCGAGGGCGTCTATGATGCGGCGATCGCTATGTACAAGTCGGCCTGTGCGTACTGCAAGTGGGAGGACCAGGGCATTGTCACCATTAGCGGCATGACCGAGCGCGACAGCATGGCCTCATCGCCCAAGCTGGAAGAGGTGCGAGAGCTCGCTCGCAAGCTCGCCTAAGGGCAAGAAGAGCGCATGGCAATCGGTGTTGGTGGAAATGCTTGCTGTCCTTACCGAGAGATAGGGGCGCATTCCCTCAAGCGCCGTATAGAACATTTTTTAAACGCAGAAAAATAACTGAAAACAAATTAATCCGCGTTAAAATATTGTCAAACAGAAGTTAATGAGGGAAGGTTGCGTATGCGTCGCAAGGCAGACGAGCTACTTAGGGAATGGCGAGACAGAGCTGATAGAAAACCTTTGCTGGTCAAAGGCGTGCGCCAGTGTGGCAAGACCTATCTGCTCAGAACGTACGCTCAGGATCTTTTCGAATCGGTTGTCTACGTTAATCTTGAGAACGACCGGTCGGCGCGAGCGGATTTTTCGGGCGGTCTTGACCCTCATTCGATCGTACGCGCGATCGAGGCTCGTACGGGACAGCGTATCGTGCCTGGCAAAACCTTACTGTTCGTTGACGAGATTCAGGCATGCGAGGAAGCGCTTACTTCCCTTAAATACTTTTGCGAAGATGCTCCCGAGTATTACGTTGCGGCTGCTGGGTCGCTTCTTGGGGTTGCCATTAACCAACAGTCGTATTCGTTCCCCGTCGGAAAGACCGACTTGATTGAGATGACTCCACTCGATTTCGAGGAGTTTCTCTGGGCGATGGGGCACGATCAGCTGGTCGACGAGATACGCTCATCATTCGAGTTTATGGGTCCTCTTGCGCCAAGCCTTCATGAAAAGGCGCTTGGGCTCTATCGGCAGTATCTTGTTGTTGGCGGAATGCCCGAGGCGGTCCAAACGTACATCGATGATCAGTCAATCATTGATGTGGCCGAAAAGCATCGGATTATTCTCGACGGATACTCCGCCGACACTAATAAATATGCTGATGAGCGCTTGAGCGCAAAGACGCGTGCGTGCTTCGATTCCATTCCACAGCAGCTTGCCAAAGAGAATCGTAAATTTCAATACAAGGTAGTGCGAGCGGGGGGCAATGCGTCTCTCTTTGGAGATGCTCTCGACTGGCTTGTATTGTCGGGTACGGTGGCGCGCTGCAGCCTAGTCGGGCAGATCGAAAGCCCTTTAGAGGCCTTCGTTAACCCTTCTGCTTTTAAAATCTATCAGGCGGATACAGGGCTGCTCGTCTCCAAGGCCGGTGCTCAACGCGCCGATATTCTTGCCGGCATCGGCGGCACATTCATGGGTGCACTTACCGAAAACTACGTCGCCCAACAGCTTTCAGCCATGGGCTATCCGCTGCATTATTGGGCGCGAGATAATCGTGCGGAAATCGACTTTGTAGTAGAGAAGCAGGGATGCTTGTCTGCGATTGAAGTCAAGGCGGGAGAGAACACAAGATCTCGAAGCCTGTCCTCACTTAAAAAGACCCATCCGGGCGTACGCCTTATCAGGCTATCGACTAAGCCCTTTGGAATGAATGATGGGCTTATGTCTGTTCCACTTTATGCGGCATTTTGTCTATAGGGATGATGCTGGTGTAATGCATAGGGCCCAGGGCACAGCGTTTACTGCGCTCCGGGCCCCGCTGCTTTGTAAAACCATGACGGTTTGGTCGCCGTTGTTTTAGTCAAACAGGCTCGGCATGTCGTTTTCTTTCATGAGGGCACCGGCAGAGGGGAGGCTCTGCGCGGTGAACTTTTCGGCCGAGACGCCGGCGCCGAGGATCTCCTCGGTCGTGCCGACGGTGGTGACCGAGCGGCCCTTCTTGGCCGTAAAGGCCTGGACGCCCTGCGTGTTGGTGGTCGTCTTGGTCTTGAGCAGCGACGTGTTGAAGTTCATCAGGCGGTAGTCGCTCGAGACCAGCGCGAGGTCGCGGTCCTCCTTGAGCACCTGCGCATACAGCAGCTTGCTGCCGCCGTAGATGGCGTTCTTAAGGCGCTTGCGGTTGGTCTTGGTAACGTATCCAGAAAGCGCGACACGCACCACGCGGCCGTTCTCAAAGACGAACAGCACGTCGGCCTTGTAGTCCTCGGGGTCGATGACCCAGATGACGCTCTCGTCGGGTTCCATCTCAAGATCGGTCGGAAGGTACGAGCCCAGCTGGGCCGACTTGGTGTCCTCAAACGCCGTGACCTTGCACTTGTACACCTGGCTCTTGTTGGTAAAGACCAGCAGCTCGTGGGTGTTGGAGGACGGGAACTCGATAAAGGGTTTGTCGCCGTCCTTGTACTTGAGCGTGGTCGCCTTCTTGAGCACGCGGTCCGTCATCTTCTTTAGGTAGCCATCGCGCGAGAGCATGATGGTGACCGGGTACTCCTCGACCTCGGGCTCCAAGCTTACCTCGATAACCTCATGGGGCTCGATCCTGCCCGTGCGGCGCGGCATCACGTACTTCTTGTTGACCGCTGCTAGCTCGTCGCTGATGACCTTCTTGATGTTCTCCTCGCTGGAGAGGATCTCCTCAAGCTCGGCAATCTCGCCCTCGAGCTTGGCGATGTCCTTGGTGCGGTTGAGGATGTACTCCTCGTTGATGTTGCGGAGCTTAAGCTCGGCGACAAACTCGGCCTGGGTCTCGTCGATGTCGAAACCCTTCATAAGGTTGGGTACAACCTCTGCCTCGAGCTTAGTGCCGCGGATGATGGCGATGGCCTTGTCGATGTCGAGCAGAATTGCCTCAAGGCCGTGCAGCAGGTGCAGGCGCTCGGACTTTTTGCCCAGGTCAAAGTTAATGCGGCGACGCGTGGACGCAATACGCCACTTGACCCACTCGTGCAGAATCTGGCGCACGCCCATAACACGGGGATAGCCGTCGACGAGCACGTTGAAGTTGCACGAGAACGAATCCTGCAGCGTGGTCGAGCGATAGAGCTTGGCCATGAGCTTGTCGGGGTCGACGCCGCGCTTAAGGTCGATGGCGATGCGCAGACCCGAAAGGTCGGTCTCGTCGCGGATGTCGGCGATCTCCTTGACCTTGCCCTCCTTGGAGAGCTTGACGATGCGTTCGATGATGACATCGGTCTTGGTGGTGTAGGGGATCTCGTACACCTCGATGATGCGCTCTTCGGGAATCCAGCGCCAGCGGGAGCGAATCTGGAAGCTGCCAAGACCGGTCTCGATGATCTTCTCCATCTCCTCGCGGCGGTAGATAATCTCGCCGCCGGTCGAGAAATCGGGCATGGGCATGTACTCGAGCAGGTCGCAGTCGGGGTCCTTCAGGTAGTGCATCGTGGCGGTGCAGACCTCGTTGAGGTTGAAGCCGCAGATATCGGACGCCATAGCGACGCCGATGCCCTTGTTGGCCGAGACGAGGATGTTGGGGAACGTGGTGGGCAGCAGACGCGGCTCCTTCATGGCACCGTCGTAGCTGTCAACGAAGTCGACCGGGTCCTTGTCGATGTCTTTGAAGATCTCGGCGCTGATGGGGGAGAGCTTGGCCTCGGTATAACGCGAGGCGGCGTAGCTCAGGTCGCCCGAATAGTACTTGCCAAAGTTGCCCTTCGACTCCACGAAAGGAGCAAGCAGCGCCTCGTTGCCCGTGGCCAGGCGCACCATCGTCTCGTAGATGGCGGCGTCGCCGTGTGGGTTGAGCTTCATGGTCTGGCCCACGATGTTGGCGCTCTTTTGGCGCTCGCCCTTGAGCAGGCCCATCTTGTACATAGTGTAGAGCAGCTTGCGGTGCGAGGGCTTAAAGCCGTCGATCTCGGGGAATGCACGCGAGACGTTGACGCTCATAGCGTAGGGCATGTAGTTGACCTCGAGCGTCTGCGTAATCGGCTGGTCGGTGACCTCGGAGTGCAGGCCGATGACGTTCTCGGCGTTGACCTGCTTTTTCTTTGGCTGGTTCTTCGTCTTCTTCTTTGCCACGATTTCCTCTTGAACTTCTTATGGGCCGTCGTTATCGATTTGCTGCTACTGCAGGTCCAGCTGGTCCAGGTATTCCTTGCCGTGCTCGGAGATGTGACGCTTGCGGCCCGTCTCGTCGTTGCCCAGCAACAGGTTGAACATGGTCTCCATCTTGGTGACGTCCTCGGGTTCTACCTTGATCAGGCGGCGCGTCTCGGGGTTCATGGTGGTGAGCCACATCATGTCCGGATCGTTCTCACCAAGACCCTTGGAGCGGTTGATCGAGCACTTCTGGTCGCCAATCTCCTTGAGGATGCCGTTCTTCTCGAGCTCGGTGTAGGCAAAGTAGGTCTTCTCTTTGCAGTTGATCTCGTAGAGCGGCGACTCGGCGATATACACGTAGCCCTCGTCGATAAGCGTGGGCACCAGGCGATAGAGCATGGTGAGCACAAGCGTGCGGATGTGATAACCGTCGACGTCGGCGTCCGTACAGATGATGACCTTGTTCCAGTTGAGGTTGTCCAGGTCAAAGGCGCCAAGGTTCTTGATGCGCTTGTCCTTGATCTCCACACCGCAGCCCAGCACGCGCATGAGGTCCATGATGATGTCGGACTTAAAGATGCGCGGGTAGTCCTCTTTCAGACAGTTGAGGATCTTGCCTCGGACGGGCATAACACCCTGGAACTCGGCATCGCGCGAGGTGCGGATGGCGCCTGCTGCCGAGTCGCCCTCTACGATGTAGATCTCGCGACGGCTCTTGTCCTTGGAGCGGCAGTCGATGAACTTCTGCACGCGGTTGGCCATGTCGGTCTTCTGCTGCAGATTGGTCTTGATGCTCTGGCGCGTCTTCTCGGCGTTCTCGCGCGAGCGCTTGTTGATGAGCACCTGCTCCATGATCTTGTTGGCGGCGTCTTTGTTCTCGATCAGATAGGTCGAGAGGCGCTCCTTAAAGAATGCCGTCATCGCCTGCTGGATAAAGCGGTTATTGATGGCCTTCTTAGTCTGGTTTTCGTAGGACGTCTGGGTGGAGAAGCAGTTGGTCACCAGCACCAGACAGTCCTGGACGTCCTGCCACTTAATGCCGCTCTCGTTTTTGTTGTACTTGCCCTGTTGCTTGATGTAGGCATCGATGGCGCTGGTCAGAGCACTACGGGCGGCCTTTTCGGGCGAACCGCCGTTCTCGAGCCATGACGAGTTGTGGTAGTACTCCTGCATCATGAAGGTGCGCGAGAAGCACATGCACGCGGTGATCTTGACGTTGTAATCGGGCAGGTCCTCGCGGTCGCGACCGCGACGGTCAGCCTCGATAAAGAAGGGCTCGGTAAGGTAGTCGGTACCGACCTTCTCGAGCACGTAGTCCTCGATGCCCTTGGGATAGCAAAAATCCTCTTCGGAAAACTCGCCATCGTCGCCCTCAATGCGCAGGCGGAAGGTCACGTTGGCGTTGACCACGGCCTGGCGGCGCATGGTCTCGCGATACCAGTCGTGGGGAATGCTGATCGAGGTAAAGACCTCAAGATCGGGGCGCCACTTGATGGTGGTGCCGGTGCGGTCCTCGTCGCTGGGCTCGATCTCAAGCGCTTTCTTTTTGGCGCCAACGACCTTGCCTTTCTTAAAGTGCAGGGAGTACTTGTTGCCGTCGCGCCAAACCGTGACGTCCATGTACTCGGATGCGTACTGGGTCGCGCACGAGCCCAGGCCGTTGGTACCGAGCGAGAAGTCGTAGTCGCCGCCCTGGTTGTTGTTGTATTTGCCACCTGCGTAGAGCTCGCAAAAGACGAGCTCCCAGTTAAAGCGCTTCTCGGAGGGGTTCCAGTCGAGCGGGCAGCCGCGGCCGTTGTCCTCTACCTGAATGGAACCATCGCGAAAGGCGGTAAGGGTGATGAGCTTGCCGTAGCCCTGGCGCGCCTCGTCAACGGCGTTGGACAGGATCTCGAAGGCGGCATGCGCGCAGCCGTCGAGTCCGTCCGAGCCAAAGATAACGGCGGGGCGCAGGCGTACGCGCTCCTCGTCCTTGAGCTGACGAATACTGTCGTTACCATAGTTTGCGGTGTTTTTTGCCATGCTCGCTCTCTCGATGCTCCTTTGCTGCGTTGTAGTCATATAGATAGTCAAGGTAGCATAGCCCAGGCCTCGGACGATTCCAACTAACACGAATTCCATCGAACGCGCGTTCGGAGTCGGTGACCTTTAGCTTCTGCGGTCATTCCCTGCGCGGCGTGGTGCTCGTGTTAAAACCGTGGCTTATCGGCTGGTAGAATTGCCGCATCAAGACTGCATGTTGTTTGAGGGGGCGCAATGACTGAGAAAGAGAAGATGGAGCGCGGGGAGTGGCATGATGCCAACTTTGACGAGGAGCTCCTGGCGCAACGCGCAAAGGCGGAGGCGCTCTGCTATGACTTTAATATGGCAAAACCCGGAAGCGACGCGCAGCTTGACGCTTTGAAATCCTTGCTCGATACCGATCTTCCGCAAGGGCTGACGGTCCTTTCGCCTGCCTACTTTGACTACGGGAGCAAGACGAGCTTTGGTGAGGGCTGCTTTGTAAACCATGGCTGCTACTTTATGGACGGCGGCTCTATCACCTTTGGTGGCAACGTGTTTATCGGGCCGTTTTGCGGCTTCTACACCGCTTCGCACCCCCTAAAGGCAAAGGACCGCAACTTGGGTCTCGAGAAGGCTCTGCCTATTGTTGTAGGCGATAACTGCTGGTTTGGCGCGAACGTATCCGTGTTGCAGGGGGTTACCATCGGCAGCGGTTGCGTAATTGCCGCGGGCAGCGTCGTGACGGAAGACCTTCCGGACAACGTGGTGGCGGCAGGCGTTCCCGCGGTCGTCAAGAAGATCATCGAACAATAACGGAGCTATTAAACGATGGGGCACGCATGGTTCCGGCAAATCCGGTTATTGGCGTGCGCGTTGGCCATGCTGATAAGTTCCACTTACTCGGGTCCTTCCGACTCGGTTTTGTCCGAGTAAGATTGAATAGCGAATCGAAATTGTTATGTCCACATGGCGATGGCGGACATGGTTTCCATAATGACAGATATAGTTGACATCTTGTGAAGGATGCAATATATTTCTGTCATGTTGCAACGGATATCTGTCCATTACTACGAAAGGAACTCCATGCCGGGCAAAAAGAACCTACGCATGAAGGCGGCACGCGCGGCGGCTGGCCTTTCGCAAGCTGACTTAGCCCAAGCCGTGGGCGTTACGCGCCAAACCATCGGCCTTATCGAGGCGGGCGGCTACAACCCCACGCTCAATTTGTGCGTGGCAATCTGTAAGGCGCTGCGCGTTACGTTGAACGACTTGTTTTGGGAAGACGAAACCGACGCCGACCCTAATGCTCTTTAGGAGTTCACTATGAAATATGAAGATCTGAAAATCGTGCAAAAGTGGCGTGAATATGCCGGCCCAAAGGATGAACGCCTGGAGGCTGAGAACGCGAAGATCTACAAGATTGGCTTCGTGCTGCTTTCGTTTGGCATGTTGATGATCTTTTTCTACCAGTTTATAGCTCGACAGGTTACGTGGGTTCACAGCGACGCTAGTGAAATGCCGCATGGCTTTGCAACGCCGTTCGAGGCAGCCATGTATTTGTGGCTCGTTCTCGTGATGTTGATTTGCGCAGGACTGCAAACGCGGAAGGGCTATGTCGATACCAATCGTTTTGGGCAAACCGAGCATCTTCCTGTTGGATATTTCCTGCTTGTCAGCGGTCTTAGCGGCGCCGCGTTCGCGCTTGTTATTGCCGCAATGCGCTGTGTCGCTGAGGCGCAGATCGTACCGCTCGAAAGCGTCTTTTGGTTGGCGAACCTGGCCACGGGCGTGTTCTGCGGTGCGACGATTTTCGCGGCCACGTTTGCTGTCCTGTGTGCAACGTTTTTCACGGCGAAAAGACGCCGTGCCAAGCTTGAGGCAGAACTCGACTCCTCAGACGACATCTAATGCGCAATGGGCCGGCTCTGGGTATCCAGAACCAGCCCATTTTGATGTTCGATTAGCCGAGTCGGCGCCTCTCACAAAAGTAAGTAGGAGCTAGCGAGGCCTATCCGAATTGACCTCATTGGCGGTGTCGGTTTCGAGCGCCGTGCGGCGGGCGCTGTAGGCGACGAGGCCGGCGCCTGCCGCGGCGAGTGCTGCTGCGGCTGCTGTCAGGGGAGCGTTGACATCGCCCGTGCCCGCAATCGCGCCCGCTTTTCCGGAGCGCTTGTTATTGCCGTGGTCCTTGCCACTGCCGGAGCTGCTTCCGCCGGAGCCGCCGCCCTCGTCAGTACCGCCGCCACTCGAGCCACCATCGCCGTCGACCGTCATCGGGGCGTCGTGAAGTCCTGTCGTATCCGCGCTGTCGCATACACCGACCTGAACTTCCGAGCGTTCGCATGCCGCGTCGGGCACATGAAGCTCGTGCAGTACGGCACCCAGCGCCGAGTTTGCGCCCGGTCGGATCTCCTCGAGCGTTACGGGATCGAGCGCCACCAGATTACGCGCCTTCGCATACAGCGTGACGCGTTTGCCCACTTCGTCGCTCCAACTCTCGGGGATGGCGAAGCTCATGCGGAACTGTGCCGTGCAACCCGGTGCCAGCACGGCGTTGCCGTTGTCGGCTACCAGCGGGTGCGTTGCAAAACGTGCGCCCAGCGTCTCGAGCGCGTACTTTACGTGTGCCATGTCGTTGGCCGAAGCGTCTTCGGCAAGCTCTGGATCGTAGATCGAAGCCATGCGTGCGTTCGCTCCGAATCCGATGGATGCGCTGGAGAACGGCTGGCTGGAGCCCTCTCGGTACAGATCGATTGTGCCGGCAGTCAGCAAAGTGTTGCCGTCGTTTCGCACCGTGACCATGAAGGATTCGCCTGCTGCTCCGGGCACCACCGCGCCCGAGGTAGCGACCGCGCCCGTCGGAGTGGCACACGCCACCAGAGGCACTTCGATGCCGTGCAGCTCTGCCTCGCTCTTCTCCGCGCTCACAATGTGCGTGGCGAGCGCGGAGAGCATGCCTCCCGACGTCAAAAATGTCGTTATCTGATCGACGGGATGGTCCAGCTCGCACATCACGAACGGCTCCGTGAACAGATCGCCTGCCAAGGTGCTGGCGAAGATGCGGAAGTGCTTGCTCATTACTGCTACCGGGTTGCCTTCTTCGTCGTAGGTTTGCCCCACCTTGCCATCGGTGTTCTCTACATAGAGCGCGCACCTGCCGTTGTTGCTTACGCTAAACGATGCCGGGCCACAGCCTGCGGCACCCACGGGCTGCGTTGCAAATGCCGATGCGCCTCGCGTCCAAGTAATATGCTGCAGCTGCTCGTTGACGGTGGCCAAAAAGCCCGAATGTTGTGGCCACGGCACCGCATGGGGCACCGTGGCGTCTGGTGGCATAACGCCCCAGCCCGCAATGGACTGGCCGATCACGGCGTACGATGCGCAGCCGCAACCGTCTGCGGTCTCGTACGCAACGGGCACCACCATTTTGCCGTTGATATTCTCGGGCTCGCTCAGCTCGATACTCGACGGTGCCTGCGGAAAGCGAAGAACTTGGCGGAACGTCAGGCTGTCGCCCAAATCATCCGACCACAGGGTAAAGCATTCCAGCGCAACCTCGGCCTCGCTGCCGAGCGCCTTCTCTGCGGTGGTTCCGCGGCGGTGGAGGTAGGCACCCGACAGGCGCCCGTCGACCAGCGTCTTGCCTGCCGTGATGCGCGGGCACTGCAGGCAATGGTAGCCATCCTCTTGCAGGCGGCCGCGCGAGATGCTGCGCCATGACGTATGCGACACCACGCGGATCTCGTCATTACTTATGCGCAGGCGCACAACGGACAGTATGCCGGCTGTGCTTGCCGTATCGAAAAGGGTGTTGTCGCCGGCGGGGCGCTCGCCCGAGACCAGCAGCACGTAGGCGTCCTGGTTTCCTCTTCCGTCCGTATATTCCACCACGTCGAAGTCGTAATCGAATATGCCGTCGCGCTCCACGTCGCCCTCGCCAAACCCAAGGGGAAAGTCCACGGGCGTGGGAGCGGACCACGTGCCGTTTGCCTTTGTGTGCACCACCAGGCGCGAGCGGCCATTGTCGCCGTAGCGCACCGAGGCGATACGGAACAGGCATTCTACGCCGGCAATCATCGTTAGCTTCATGTGGGCTTCGCTGAGCACGCCGGAAAACAGCACGTTGTCGCTCGAGGGTTTGACGCCGCCACGCTCGTCTTCCGACACGCCGGCAGAATTGGCGTTGGGGTCCGCAGCGGCGTCCTTCGCCTGCCCGATATGGGTGTACGCATACATCGACGCGGCGTTTTCGTCGTTCTCTATCAGTGCATGGACGAAATGCTCGATCTGTCCCGTGTCGTCGCTTTCTGCATCCGCCTCGAGCTCAATGCGCGTGACCGCTTGATCCCAATCGCGCACGACAGGCGCGGCGTTTACGGCAGTGGCCTTAACCTCGGCGCGTGCGAGCAGCTCGGCGTTGGTGACGATGGTGGCCGATGCGATAAATTGCGGCACGCCCGCCTCGATGTTGCCGGGCGTGCCGAAGCAGGCATCCAACGTGTAAGGCGTATCTCCACCCAATGCGAGCTCAGAGCGCTGGAGCACATACTGGTTGCCATTGTTCACCGACATATTCCACGAATCGAGGAGTGTGGGCCACGACCCCGACCAAGCCTTGGTGGTCCACTTGAACATTACGAACTGGAGTATCACATCGACATCGACGTCTGCACCTACACGCAGTCGCGGAAGCTGGTGTCCATCTGCCTTCTCGTACCCAATGAACAGCGTGAGGGATGCGGCGCCGCGCACGGCAGACGAAGCGACGCCTGCAACGCCGGCTCCAAAGGTGACGGCAAGCCCGATCTGGATGGTGAACGAGCCCGACGTGTTTGAATAGTCGAGCGAAATGTTTTTAAAAAACGCCGCGCCGCTGCCGTGTGTGTGGGCACCCACGGCGAGCGCCAGTTTTGCCAGCACCCAGGGGTTGACGTTTAGGAAAAACGGCACCGGTCCTAGGGTAAACTGCTCGGTCCAATTGAGGTCGGTTCTTACCTGGAAGAGGGCCTTAATATTGCCGTATGCGGGGTCGTTGTTGTCGCCCCAGGTTTTGCCCACCCAATCGTAGGCAAGCGAGCCGTACAGCTGTGTGGCGATATCCATCGTGAACAGCAGCGTGCAATGGTGGCGAAGGAGCTTGGTGTTTCTTGGATCGGTACCCGAACCGGCACTCATACTCTTGTACTGATTCCAATTCCCCTCCATCTCGTCGAGGTAGCGGTTTGCCTGCTTGGCGCCCGACTCGCGCGGCGATTTCTTCCAGTATTCCGGATCAGGGTTGCCCGAATCGTTCATATAGCTGGCTGGTTTGTATCCTCCGCCAAACAGCACGTATCCAGCAAACGAGAAATCGAAGAGGATTGGAAATGTGGGCATCCAGCACGTGAACTTATTGCCGCCGATGCCGGGAAACGCCGCGGGGAAATCAAACGGAGTGATCTCTTGGTCCATGGTAGTGGGGACGATAGTGGTCGAGCCCGATTCCGCCTTTGCGGCCGGCGCAGTGACAACGGCCATGGGGGAGGAGAGTGTATAGGTCTTGCCCTGGTAGTCGAGGACAAAGCGTAACTTGCATCCTTCTTCCAGAAGGCTCGACGCTGCATCGAGGAACTTGTCTTCGAGCGTGAACGTCGCCAGATTATCCGCGCCCGATGCGCTGGCCTTGACTTGGCCAATCTGCGTGACGGTTTCGGGTGAGCTGCCCGCAGCGGGCATCACTTTATTGATATGCAATGTTGCCTGCCCGCCCTGTGGCAGATGTGCCTGAACGGTAAAGGCGTGCGTGTCGGGTTGGTCGTTTGCTGCTTCGTCCGCTGGCATTGCCATAAACGTGGTGTCGGCGTACTGGATGTCCCATTCGTCGAACGTGAGCTGGCGGAAGTACGGCTCGCCGTCGGAGAGCGGACGTGTGGGCGCGGTTATGGCGGTGCCGCCCTGGATACGCGCGAGGGGAATCTCGACATCACGGTAGCCCGCCATGCTAATGGAGATGCCGCCGTTAAAGTCGTACGCGTCAAGGAGCGTTGCCTCGTCCACGTAGCCTTCCGAAAGCGGCGCGACCTCAAAGATGGCCGTGCCCTCGTCATCGGTCGTGGCGGTGAGCTGCTTGTCTGCGGCATAGCGCGATGCGAGCGTGACCTGGGCACCTGCGATGGGCGTATTCTTATTGGCGACGTCGACCACGACCACACCAAACATGGTGCGCGAGAGAACGAGCACCCTGAAGGGATCTTTTTCGTCAGCATAGGCTGCGGTGGGCGCGAACGGCAATATGAAGGCGTTTGCGCTTCCCGGCACGCGCGGCAACATAATGCTCGCCAGCGAGGACGCTCCGGCAACAAGTAACGAACGGCGATCAAGCATCTTTGGCTCCCATCCCGCAAACATCGGAGGAAATAATCCAATTTTGCGAGAAGGTGCCCCGTGGCGGTAGTGCCGTTCGATGGCCAAAATGTCCAATTTGAGCGCGCGAAAGCGCCAGGCCCCGGAGCGCGTTCGATGCGCTTGGCAGCCCGGTCGCTAACGCAACATATGCGCGACCAGTTCGGCGCGTGTGCCGATGCCAAGCTTTGCGTATACGCCGGATAGTCGGTTTTTGACGGTGCCCGGCGACACACCCATATGACGAGCGATTTCGGCATTGGTCCACCCGCGGCAGGCGAGCATGGCCATGGTGAACTCCGTGGTCGTTAGATCGTCGGCCACATCCTCGCCCGAATCGGGGTTGTGGATGCGCCGCCAGCCGTAGCTGAAGCGGTACGTGATCTCGATGATGCGCGCGAAGTCGTCAGGGTATTGCGTTTTTAGGCATGCCTCGATAAGCCCCTGCAAAAGGCCGTGGTGCTCGCCGATGAGCTCGATAAGGCCGTCGGGGCGCGCAATGTCCCAAGCGGCTCCGAAGTGCGTTTTTGCGGCGTCGATGTCCTTGAGGCTCATGCATGCCATGGAAGCTGCCAGGTGCAGGAACAGTTCCGAGATCGGATAACTTCCCTGTTTCATGATCAGGGCGTTTTCCGCCATGCCTAGACTGCGGCCATATTCGCCGCGCAGGTACAGGGCATGCGCCATCACGTAGCTGGCGAACAGGCGCAGGCCTTCGGGCAGATGTGCCGCAAGCGGATAAAACTCTTCGGCAGAATACGGGGAAGGCAAGTGCAACAGGACGCTCGCGGCGGAGGCGAACAGGATATGTGTGGCGTGGACGGCAGACGATTCCTCGTCAGTTGGCGTATCGAGGATGCCCGCAAGGCAACGACGGGCATCGGCGATACGGTTGAGCGACAGACTGGCATATCCGCAGATAAGGCATGCGGAATAGCGCAGTGCGGGGTCGGTGGCGTCAAGATAGGGGCGTGCTGTCTCGGCGGCGAGTGTGGCCTGTCCGCGAAAGTACAGCGCTTCCGCCGTGGCGATGGTGCGTGAATCGGGGTCGGAAATGCCTGCAACCGCAGCGTCAATCTGCCCCGGCACAAAGGCGGTGCACATCAACGGCATGGGAATGCGCGGGTAGCCATCGCAGTCCATCTTCCATCTCCCAACAGCTGGCAACACTAGCAGCAATTGTACTCCTGTTGCTCGGGACTGGAATTTGTGGTTATCGCCTACGATTATGCCGAACGTATAAAGGAAGAGTCTATTGGCGATGCTCCCAAGGTGGCTACCGAAGCCTAGCTGACCTCGACATTAGGAAAAATTGCCACCCCTGCAAAAAGCTCCGTCGCAGCGATGGGAAACGAACCTCGCTCTGCATATAATGAGGTCATATGACGGTGCGTTTGCATACGTGTAGCGCATTCCCATCGAACCGAAAAGGAGCTTTGCATGGATCCCAACAAGCGTCCCGACGACATGGTGCGTATCACCACTCCCGAACTTGCCCAGGCGTTCATCGAAGAGCAGGTTGCTGCAATCCGTGAGCAGATCGGCAACAAGAAGGTCCTGCTGGCCCTTTCTGGCGGCGTTGACAGCTCGGTCGTCGCGGCGCTGCTGATCAAGGCCATCGGCAAGCAGCTCATCTGCGTGCATGTGAACCACGGCCTGATGCGCAAGGGCGAGAGCGAGCAGGTCGTCGACGTGTTCCAGAACCAGATGGACGCCAACCTGGTTTACGTAGACGCCACTGACCGCTTCCTCGATAAGCTCGTCGACGTCGACGAGCCCGAGACCAAGCGCAAGATTATCGGCGCCGAGTTTATCCGCGTGTTCGAGGAAGAGGCCCGCAAGGTTGGCGACGAGGTCAGCTTCCTCGCCCAGGGCACCATCTACCCCGACATTCTGGAGTCGCAGGACGGCGTGAAGGCTCACCATAACGTTGGCGGTCTGCCCGAGGATCTGCAATTTGAGCTCTGCGAGCCCGTTAAGCTGCTGTACAAGGACGAGGTGCGCGTCGTGGGCCGTGAGCTCGGCCTGCCCGAGAACATGGTTGAGCGTCAGCCGTTCCCCGGTCCTGGCCTGGGCGTCCGCTGCCTTGGCGCCATCACCCGTGACCGTCTCGAGGTGCTGCGCGAGGCCGATGCCGTCGTGCGCGAAGAGATCGACAAGGCCGGCCTGACCATCTGGCAGTACTTTGCCGTAGTGCCCGATTTCCGCGCTACCGGTGTGCGCGAGGGCAAGCGCGCCTACGACTGGCCCTGCATTATTCGCTGCATCAACACCGTCGACGTCATGACCGCCGAGGTGCCTGAGCTCGACTGGGCGCTGCTCAAGCGCATTACCGCTCGCGTGACCGCCGAGGTCCCCGGTATTTGCCGCGTTTGCTACGACCTCACGCCGAAGCCCGTTGGCACGGTCGAGTGGGAGTAAGCTAACTCAGCTGGTAGGCGACGAGAACTAGCAGATGTGACAAAGGGACAGTCCCTTTGTCACATCCTCGATATTATGTGCGGGATGGTACGCCACGCGGCGTGCCATCCCGTTCGTTATTTTAATGAGCCGAGTGCGCGAGTGGGAAGAGTTACGAGCATGGTCGTTCCGCGCTCCGAGCTCTCTTCGACCTCGATGGAGCCGCCGTGGAGTGCGGCGATCTCCCAGACCAGCGCAAGTCCCAGTCCCACGCCGCCATATGCCCTGCTACGCGATTTGTCGACGCGAAAGAAGGGCTGAAAAATGCTCGTCTGGTATTGCTCGGGAATGCCCGGCCCCTGGTCGCGCACGCGCAACAGTACACGGTCGCCTTCGGCGAGGGCGCCGATTTGCACGGTCGAGTTGGGCGCGCTGTAGCGAATGGCGTTTTCGGTCAAGTTGAACAGCAGCCGATAGATCAGCGTGTCGCTGCCGATTGTTTGCGCGTCGCCCTCGCTTGCAAGCGTGATGTCTTTTTGCTCGGCAAGGGGCGCCAGGTCGGTAAGCACTTCTTCGATCATCGGCGCCAGCTCAATAGAGTCGTTGCAGGGGACGCTTCGTAGCTCGCTCATCTCGAGCAGGGTTT
The DNA here is from genome assembly GCA_900540875.1 of uncultured Collinsella sp. GTDB lineage: Bacteria > Actinomycetota > Coriobacteriia > Coriobacteriales > Coriobacteriaceae > Collinsella. The sequence goes on along the minus strand of UQHT01000005.1, from coordinate 80,155 downwards.
TTGTCATGTGTGTCATTCGCTCGGTCTGCTCCTGCAGCAGGCTGAGCAGACGCGCCGTATCGGCGTCGGCGTCGGGATGCTCGGCGCAAAACAGCTCAACCTGGGCCTGCATGAGCGCAAGTGGCGTGCGCAGCTCGTGTGCCGCATTGCCCGTAAACTGTCTTTGTGCAGAAAACCCTTCGTCAAGGCGGGCAATCATGTCGTTAAACGACGCGCTGCAGCGCCTGAGCTCAGAGGGCACATTCTCGCTGATCTTTGTGTCGGCGAGGTTATCGGGCCGCACGCTCTCGACTTGTGCCGCAAAGGAGCGCAACGGCTGCAACGCATGCCCGCTCACAAAGTAGGCCAGGACGCCGCCGAGCAGCGTTACCACTGCGGTTATGTACCAGCTCGTCGCGCCAAACGATTCTTGGGCGTCGTTCACGACGATGGTCAGCGCGTCGTCGAGCTCTTTGTTTGTCGGGTCAAATGAGCTGGGCGAGGCCGCCTCCACCTTGCTGTGCGCCGACGCTTCTGCACCAATCGAGTCCATGTAGCGCATGCCGGAGTAACCAACCAGGCAATTCATAAGTACGCAGGTCGAACATATCAGCAGTGCCGTCATCAACGTGATGCGCCACTGCAGCGACAGCCGCTTCATTTGCCGTCCTCCATAACGTAGCCTTCGCCGATTCGGTTGCGGATGGGGTCGTGCCCCAACGCACCGCGCAGCTTTTTTCGCAGCGACGAGATATGCACGCGGGTCGCGTTGCTAAAGCTGTTGACGCTGCTGTCCCATACATGCTCGATAAGCTCTTCCTGGCTCACCGGCCGCCCCTGGTTAAGCATCAGGTATTCCAAGATGCCGGTCTCCTTGCGCGTGAGGGATAGGGTCTCGCCGCCCACGGAGGCGAGGCGCGCCTTGGTGTCAAAGCTCAACAATCCACAGGCTAGAACAACGTCGTTTTGCGTAAAGCGCCTGAGCGTGAGACTGCGTATGCGTGCCGCCAGCTCGTCAAGATGGAACGGCTTGGTGAGGTAGTCGTTGGCGCCCGCATCGAGCCCCGCTACCTTGTCGGAGACCTCGCCACGTGCCGAGAGCACAAGCACCTTGGTCTCACAATCAGTTGTCCTGAGTTGCCTGAGCACGGTCATGCCGTCGACATGGGGGAGATTGAGGTCGAGCACGACAAGATCAAAGGTCTCGACATCGAGTAGATCGAGGGCCTGCTGCCCGTCGTAGCAGCAGTCGACGCTATAGGCCAAGTTGCGCAGGCTGCGTGCGATCGCATCGCACAGCGCCCGCTCGTCCTCGACGACCAAGATGCGCATAACGTTCTCCTTGCATAGTCATTCACGCTTAACACGGATTTTATAGTCGGTATGGTCCAATGGGTCGCGAAACGAAAGGAGTGGTCAGATTGTTCAAAGCGATTAAGCCTGTGGCGCAGGTGGCTTTGCTGATCGTTGGGGTAGCCATGGTTGGCTTTGGCATTATGCGCGGCGAGGCAGATGCCGTGCTGGCCAAGGCAATCAGGCTGTGCTTGGAGTGTATCGGAATTGGTTAAAAGAAAAAATACCGTATCGCATCTTTTGGCGAGATTTCGCGGATTGATTCAGGCGGCGGCAACGCTTGCGACCAACATTCACCTGCCTAATTTTGCCAAGGGAGGCATCTACCAGGGGGCGGGCAAAGCCGTCTGCGTGCCGGGGCTCAACTGCTACTCGTGTCCGGCGGCCTCAGGTGCGTGCCCCATCGGGTCGTTTCAGTCGGTGGTGGGCTCGTCTAAGTTCAGCTTTTCGTATTACGTCACCGGAACACTCATCCTGATCGGCGTGCTGCTGGGACGTTTTGTATGCGGCTTTTTATGCCCGTTTGGATGGCTGCAAGAGCTTCTGCATAAGATTCCCGGCAAAAAGCTCTCGACGAAAAAGCTCAAGCCGCTCACGTACATCAAGTACGCCGTGCTGCTGTTTGCCGTGGTGCTACTGCCCGTTCTGGTAGTCAACGATGTGGGCATGGGCGACCCGTTCTTTTGCAAGTACATCTGCCCGCAGGGTGTGCTCGAGGGCGCGATTCCGCTGTCCATCATGAACGTGGGAATCCGCTCCGCGCTGGGAAAGCTCTTTACCTGGAAGCTCGCGATCCTCATTGTGGTTGCGGTGCTGAGCGTGCTGTTCTACCGCCCCTTCTGTAAATGGATTTGCCCCCTCGGTGCGTTTTATGCACTCATGAACAAGGTGTCGTTGCTGGGGATTCAGGTTGACCAGTGCAAATGCGTCTCGTGCGGTAAGTGCGCCAAAGTGTGTCAGATGGACGTGGACGTTACGCGTACGCCCAACCATGCCGAGTGCATTCGTTGCGGCAAATGCGTGGGCGCATGCCCCGTCGATGCCATTAGCTTTCGCTACGGGCTGGGTGTGACGGGCGACAAACCCGCGCAGCCCGCGCAAGCCTGCGAAAACAAATAGGTATCTATATAAGCTTCGATATAAACGGAGGAACCATGAAACTGTCAAAAATTGCGGCCTTGTTGATGCTGCCCGTGCTGGCGCTGACTCTCGCAGCGTGCTCTGCCCCCAAGGGCGACGCAAAGGATGCCACGAGCGGCGATACGCAAATCGCCGAGCTTGTGGCACAAAAGCCGTCGAGCGCCGAGGAGGCGGCCGAGCTGTACCAGCAGCTGCTGCAAAAGGAAAACGAGATCTTTGCGAGCGATAACGCCCTATGGGAAAAGGTGTTTCTTGCGGCCAACAAAGACACTCCCATGATTGAGGACGGCAAGAACTACGGCGACTTTTTGCTTGATACCATCGAGGGCGCCAAGGATCAGTTTACGGCTGACGAGCTCAAGACGCTTAAGGCCGGCGCGCAGCAGGTCAAGGAGATCGAGGATAAGCTCATGGCGCTGGAGAAGGAGTTTCCCGGATGTGGCAGCACGCCCGGCGAGGGAGAGAGCGTCGATGCCTCGACCGCAGGCATGACCAACGGCGAGAGCGGGGAGACGAAGTTCCCCAGCTTTAAGGGCAAGGACTTGGACGGCAACGATGTAAACAGCGACGAGTTGTTCTCCAAGAACAAGGTCACCGTCATGAACTTCTGGTTTACCACCTGCAAGCCGTGCGTGGGAGAGCTGGGCGATCTGGAGAAGCTCAACAAGGAGCTTGCCGAGAAGGGCGGCCAGGTCGTGGGCGTTAATTCCTTTACGCTCGATGGCAACAAAGACGAGGTGGCAGACGCCAAGGACGTACTTTCCAAGAAGGGCGTGACGTACAAGAACATCTGGTTCAAGTCGGATAGCGAGGCCGGCAAGTTCACCTCCAACCTGTACTCGTTCCCGACCACGTACGTGATCGACCAGAACGGTAACATTGTGGGAGAGCCGATCATGGGCGGCATCAACTCCGCTGAGCAGCGCGAGGCGCTCAATAAACTGATCGATCAAGCACTCGCGAAGAGCGAACAGTAGATTCGTGGGACAGGCAACTGAAGGGGAGTCGCTGGAAACAGCGACTCTTTTTTTCTGCTTCGGGGTAGCATCATGGGTATACGTCGAAAGGGGGCGGCTATGGTCGGCAGCATGGTCGAGCGGTTGCCGTTTTGGGGACAACTTACATCCGATGAGCAGACGCTCGTGGCAGAGCGCTCGTCGCTGCGATCCTTTGATGCCGGGCAGATAATCGGTAGCAGCGGAAATTCTTGCACCGGCATTATCTTTATTATCGAAGGTGACATTCGCGTGAGCCTGCTTTCCGAGGAAGGCAAGGAGGTCACGCTGTTTAGGGTTGGCTGCGGAGAGTGCTGTGTCACCACGGCCTCGTGCGTTATCGAGCAGATTTCATTTGACACCATGGTGGTTACAGCACGCAGGTCATCGCTTTTGGTGGTGCCTGCGAGCGTGTGCGTCCAGCTCGCCCGCGATAATGTCTACGTTAAGGCCTTTATGCTCCAGGTTGAGGTGAAGCGCTACTCCCAGGTGGTATGCGTGCTGCAGCAGATGCTCTTTAAGCGTCTCGATCAGCGCGTCGCCAGCTACGTGCTCGAGCATTGCCGAGTTGCGGGCACAGCAGAAGTTGCCGTAACGCAAGACGAGCTTGCACGCGACATCAACTCTGCGCGCGAAGCGGTGACGCGCGCTCTGAGCCGTCTTGCGCAGGACGGGCTCATCGAGGTTAGGCGCGGACGGATTATCGTGCGTGATGTAGATGGGTTGGCACGGTTGGTCTAGACCTACCGCGCAGCTGTATCTGCCGTCGGCAACATATTTTCCGTTTGGTGACTTGGTCACAGAACGCGACCGCAGTGCCTTGGCATACTTGCCCAAAGCAACCAGCAAAGGAGTGCGCTATGGGATTGTTTGATTTGTTTGCAGGACCGGACATGAATGTGGGCGTCCAGGAATGGAAGGCTTCTAAGGGGGCGGTGCTGCTCGACGTGAGGAGTGCTGACGAGTATGGACAGGGCCACATTCCGGGCAGCGTCAACGTTCCGCTCGATCGTATCAACCAGGTGCTTGAGCTGTATCCAGACAAGGGCACGCAGCTTTTCGTGCATTGCCTGAGCGGTGCGCGAAGCAACCAAGCTGTGAGTTTTCTTAAGCGTTCTGGGTATGGCAGTGTCAAGAATATCGGCGGCATAAGCGGCTATACGGGAAAGGTGGTGAGTTAGCTATGAAGGTGGTTATCGTTGGAGGCGTCGCGGGCGGCGCATCGGCGGCGGCACGTTTGCGCAGGCTCGACGAGCAGGCCCAAATTGTCATCTTTGAGCGCACGGGTTTTGTATCGTATGCCAACTGTGGGCTTCCGTACTACATTGGCGGCGTGATAGAAGAAGAGAGTGCATTGACGCTGCAGTCTCCCAAGGGCTTTTGGGATCGCTTTCGCATTGCGGTCAAGACGAGTCGCGAGGTGTTTGCCATCCATCCCGATTCGCATACGGTCGAGGTTCGCAATATGCTGACGGGCGAGGAATTTGTCGAGACGTATGACAAGCTCATCCTGTCGCCGGGTGCAAAGCCGATTCGCCCTGCGTTGCCGGGCATCGACTCGGATAAAATCTTTAGCCTACGCACCGTTGAGGACACGCTGCGTATTCACAGCTATGTTCGAGAGCGGCGACCGAGCAGTGCCGTCGTGATCGGCGGCGGCTTCATTGGCGTCGAGACGGCGGAGAATCTGTGCGAGCTAGGGCTCCAGGTGACCCTTCTGCAGCGTCCCGTCCAGCTTATGAACAACCTGGATTACGACATGGCGACCCTTTTGCATACCGAGGTGCGTGAGCACGGTATTGATCTGCGCCTCAAGGCCGATGTGACAGGTTTTGAGGAAGTTGATGGCCGCGTTGTCACCCATGTTGCGGGCGATGACCCTATCGGAGCCGATATGGTGCTGCTTGCCATTGGCGTGGCACCTGAGAGCCATCTGGCGCAAGAGGCGGGGCTCGAACTGGGCATCAAGGGGGCTATTGTGGTCAACGACCGCATGGAGACCTCTGCTGCCGACGTGTATGCCGTGGGCGATGCCGCGCAGGTCACGCATCAGGTGACCGGCGAGGACGCGGTCATTTCGCTCGCCGGCCCCGCCAACAAGCAGGGGCGTGTCGTTGCCGATGTCATAGCCGGCATGGACAGCTGCTACCGCGGATCGTTGGGCTCATCGATTATCAAGGTATTCGACTTGACGGCGGCAAGCACGGGACTATCCGAAAAGGCAGCACACGCGGCGGGAATTGACTGCGACAGCGTGGTCCTGTCGCCCGGTTCGCATGCGGGTTATTATCCGGGTGCAACGCCCATGACCATGAAGGTTGTCTTCGAGAAGCAGGGATTGCGCCTGCTGGGTGCGCAAATCGTGGGCATCGATGGTGTGGACAAGTGTATCGACGTTCTGGCGACTGCCATCCAGGCAGGCATGCGCGGCGATAGGCTTAAGGATTTGGACCTAGCATACGCGCCGCCGTACTCATCGGCGAAGGATCCCGTCAATATGGCGGGCTTTATGATCGAGAACCTCAATCGCGGCATACTGGCGCAGTGGCATTGGGAGGATGAGCCCAACTTGCCACGCGATGGCAGCGTGCAGCTGCTCGATGTTCGTACGGAAGGGGAGTATGAGCGCGGGCATATCGATGGTTTCGTAAACATTCCCGTCGATGATCTGCGCAATCGCCTGGGCGAGCTCGACCGGGCCAAGCCGGTCTACGTAATTTGCCAGAGCGGCATTCGCAGCTACATTGCTTGCCGCATTTTGGCGCAGCATGGCTTTGAGTGCTTTAACTTCTCGGGCGGCTATCGCTTCTTTGCAGCCGTGACTGAGGCTCGCCGCGGCAGCGCTAACGTTATGCCGTGCGGGCTCGAAAAGTAGCGCGCATTGGAATGTGACAAAGTGACAGCCTCTTTGTCACATCGGGGATGTTATATGCGGGATGGTGCGCCATGCGGCGTGCTGTCCCGTTCGTTTTTTGGCGCGGTTCGTTACATTCCTCACTGGTATCGGCCAAAAATGAGGATAGAGTAGGACAAGCGCGCCGAACGTGAACGGCGGGGGAGCGGGCGAGCGCGCCCGCGCGAGAGAGGTTGCCGTCCATGCTGGATCTCAGAGATATTTGCAAAAGGTACGTTACGCAGTCGTTTACGCAGGTAGCGCTCGACAGCGTAAGCCTGTCTTTTCGCGATAACGAGTTCGTAGCCATTCTGGGTCCCTCGGGTTCGGGTAAAACTACGATGCTCAACGTCATCGGTGGACTCGATCATTTCGATTCGGGCGATCTGCTGATCGACGGCATCTCGACCAAGGACTTCAACGACCGCGATTGGGATGCCTATCGCAATAATCGCATCGGCTTTGTGTTCCAGAGCTATAACCTCATTCCGCATCAGAGCATTTTGGAAAACGTGGAGTTGGCGCTTACGCTCACGGGCGTGGGGCATGCCGAGCGCCGCCAACGTGCGCGCAAGGCGCTCGAGGCAGTCGGTCTGGGCGAGCACGTTGACAAGCGCCCGAGCCAGCTTTCGGGCGGGCAGATGCAGCGCGTGGCCATTGCCCGCGCCCTGATCAATGACCCCGAGATTGTGCTGGCTGACGAGCCGACCGGCGCCTTGGATTCAACGACGTCCGTCCAGGTCATGGATTTGCTCAAGGACGTTGCGCGCGACCGTCTGGTCATCATGGTCACGCACAATCCCGAGCTGGCGTACAAGTACGCCACGCGCATTGTCAACCTGGCGGACGGCAAGGTCACCGACGATTCAGATCCCTTTGATGCTGCCGAGGCCGCGCGTCGCGAGGCCAAGCCCACGCGCAAAACCTCGATGAGCTTTGTGACGGCGCTTGGGCTTTCTGCCCGAAATCTCATGACCAAGAAGGGCCGCACGGCCATGACGGCCTTTGCAGGTTCGATTGGCATTATCGGCATTGCGGCGATTCTGGCGCTCTCCAACGGCGTAAACGACTACATCAAAAAGGTCGAGGAGGACACGCTCTCGAGCTACCCGCTGACGATTTCCAAACAAGATTATGACCTGTCGTCCATGATGGGCGGGCATGGGGCTACGGATGATGAGGTGTCCGAGGGCGAGGATTCATCCGACGCCACCGGTGGCAAAGATAAGGGAACCGATAAGATCCCTGTGGTCACGGCCGTAAAAGACATGTTCGCAAGCGTTAAGTCCAACGACATGACGAGCTTTAAGGCATGGCTCGATGCCGGTGGCGACGGCATCGATAAAGAGGTCAACGCCATTCAGTACGGCTACGGCGTATCGCCGGTTGTCTATCGTGCCGGCAAGGGCGATGAGAAGCCTGTCCGGCTGGTGCCCAACGCCATGACCGAGGCCATGAGCGGCGGCGCAAGTTCGGCGGCAACGGTGAGCATGGATTCCATGGGGACCTCGGTCTTTAACGAGATGATTGACGACCAGAGCCTGCTCGACAGCCAGTACGATGTCGTTGCCGGCCATTGGCCTACGTCTGCCAACGAGGCCGTGATGGTGCTTTCGAGCCGCGGCACGGTGGGCGATTACACCCTCTATAGCATCGGTGCGCTGGATATCGATGAGTTTAACGACCTGGTTAACAGTGCCATGACGGCCGACGGCAAGGTCGAGACGCCCAAGGCCGGCACCGACTTTACCTACGACGATGCGCTGTCCACGACGTTTAAGGTGCTGTCGCCGTCCGATGCCTATCGCAAAAACGAAGAGACCGGCATGTGGACTGACATGTCTGGCGATGCCGACTTTATGGCGGCCAAGGTTGCCGACGGTATTGACGTGCGCATTGTGGGCGTGGTGCGACCCAACGAGGCGGCAAACGCGAGCGCATTGTCCCCGGGCATTGCCTATACGCATGCGCTGACTCGCCAGCTTATGGAGCGTGCTGCCGATTTGCAAATCGTGCAGGAGCAGCTTGCCCACCCCGAGACGGATGTCTTTACGGGCAAGTCTTTCGATGAACTGCAAGGCGAGGCCAAACAGAGCGTGGAACTGGGCAGCATGTTCAGTGTGGACGAAGCGGCGCTGAAGAGTGCGTTCTCTCTCGATTCGTCGGCGCTCTCGGGTGCGGCCGGCGGTATAGACCTTTCTGGTATCGACTTGTCCGGGCTGGACCTTGACCTTTCGGGCGTTGGGAAGGGCATTGACTTCAGCGACATTATGGCAAAAGCACCGACCCCAGATTTCTCGGGCATCTTTGACGGTCTGGAACTCACACCCGAGCAAATGCAGCAGGTGGGAATGCTCGCCAACCAGCTGTTTACGGGCTTTTTGCAGTCTGATCAGTTTAGGGCGCTGACACCCGATAATCTTAAGGACGCGTCAAAGCTCGCTGCCGCATTCTCGACGTATCTTGAGAGTGATGCCACGGCGCAGCAAATCCTGGCCCAGCTCAAAGCGCTCGGCGGCGATGCCCTGGCCGAGCGCCTGCGGCAGGCGATGACCGACTATGTGCAAAAGCAACTGGCTCCGTATCTGCAGCAGGCTATGGATCAGGTGATGAAGGCAATCAGCGAGCAGATAGCGTCGACGGTATCGTCCCAGCTCAAGGCGGGCGCGGCAGGGCTCATGGACCAGATGGCGACGCAGATGTCTTCGAGTTTTGCCAACCTGGCGAGCGCCATGCACGTGGATGCGAGTGCCTTTGCTCATGCTATCCACTTCAACATGGACGCCGAGGACCTGAGTTCGCTCATGATGAGCTATGCCAAGGCGTCGCAGCTCACCTACGATAACAATCTGACCACGCTGGGCTATGCGGATGAGGCAGACCCCATCTCGGTTAAGATTTTCCCGCGCGACTTTGAGGCCAAGGAGCGCGTGCTCGATCACATCGATGCGTACAACAAGCAGGTCAAAGCTGCCGGCCACGATGAACAGGCAATCTCGTACACCGACTACATGGGTATCATCATGGGTTCGGTGACCGACATCGTGAACACCATCAGCTTGGTGCTCATCGCATTCGTGAGCATCAGCCTGGTCGTGAGCTCCATCATGATCGGCATCATCACCTACATCAGCGTACTGGAGCGCAAAAAGGAGATTGGCATCCTGCGCGCGATCGGCGCGTCAAAGCGCAACGTGGCCAACGTATTCAATGCCGAGACCTTTATCGAGGGCCTCATTGCCGGCGTCTTTGCCATCGTCGTCGTGGTGCTCGTGAGTTTTCCGGTCAATGCCTGGGCGCTTGCGGCCAAACAGGTCCCCAACCTGATGAGCCTGCCCGTGCAGGATGCGCTGGTGCTTATTGCGATTTCGGTGCTGCTGACGGTCGTCGCCGGCCTGCTGCCTGCCCGCAGCGCATCCAAAAAAGACCCCGTAGAAGCCCTACGCTCCGAATAATGTGACAAAGGGACAGCCCCTTTGTCACATTTCTCTCCTGCGCCTAGCTTGTTTTGCCCATCAGCGTGATGCGGATGGCTGGATGGGTATACTCGTCAAACTCGTCCTCGGGTTCCGTATCAAACGAGTAATACGCTTTGACGGGGCCGTCGCTCGTCCTGATAGAGATTCTCTCGTAGAGCGAGCCGTTCAAAAAAGCCTGCCTAAACTCTTCAGGGAGCTTCTGCGGTGCTAGGAGCTCGGGACTTGCGGTCTTGACGTCTATGGTTTGGACGACAGAGGAAAGCTCGTCAAGGTCGAGCTCGATACGGGCGAGATTGTCCTCGAGGTTCGCATCGGGGTCGACCTCTGCCGCGTAGCTCACTTCCGCGAGCGTTCCCTTGTTGTCAAAATCCATGTACGTATAGGTCTTTTGGGTATCGGAGTCGCCGTCGTGCAGATAACCGCGGACGTGATAGCCGTAATCTTGATATCGCTCGTAGGGGTCATCGGCGGACACGTACTCGCATGAGGGCTCTAATGCCTTGCGTGCGATGGCGATCTGCTCGGCCGCGGCCGCGGCGTTCCCCTGCATCTCGATGTTTCCCTGCGCCAGCTGCGGGATATAGGCGCCGCATACGATCGCGAGGGGCAGCGCCACAAGCGCGACGACCCACTTCTTTGCACGGGGGACAGACACGCCACAGGCCTCTGCCATAGCCTTCGCGTTGGCGAAGCTCTCGGTAAGCACGTCTGCCGCGGTGGCGACGGCGCCTACGGCAGCGGCGACTTCTGCCGCGCCGCCCAGGTTGCGCGCGGTCTCGTTGTCGCTGTTCTTGAGCAGACGCGCGGCGGCCTGCGTGCCAACAACGCCTGCGATTTGTGCCGAGCGGTCTTTCTCGCTCTGCTCGACGGCGAGCCGGCGCTGCATTTCCTTCCACTGCTTGCCACGCATGCCAAAGCGCGGGGCGAGAGCGCAGTAGCAGAATATAACGAGCTCGATGGCGGTGAGCACCAAGGCGGTCATCATGCCTGTCTCTTGGAAGCCTTCGTGATGGAAGACGATGTCGTCGACCATTTCGAAAGGAATGATCGATAAGGGCAGCACGAATGCCATGGCAAGCGCCGCGCCGGCAACCTTGGGGCAAATGCAGTATCGCTGGATGCGCTTACGTTCTTGTTCGGAGAGTGTTGCCATAGCTGGTCCTTGGAGTCGTGGCGGTCGTTACGGCGCGCGGCGCGCGGGATGTATCAGTCTGAGCTAGCGCTGGATAAGAACAAAGAGCAAAATACTCAGCGCGATGAGCAAGATACCCGCGATGTTAAACATCAGCGTGGCAAAGTCGCCCACGATAGGGCGCTCGACATAGCTCTTGTCTGGGCTGCTGGGGTTGTAGTGCACAGTCATTTGGCTGCCGAGGGGCCAAAGCTGCTCTGCGAGAGTATCTAGGCGTGCGATGGGCCCTGTATGTACGTGCAACCAGCCCTTGGCGTCTTCGTACGCCGCGCTTTGCGTGCGGACGGGGAGCCCCGACAAGCTTTTGGTCTTTACGCCGCGGAATTGTTTTCTCACGTGGTACTGCGTGCCGTCGACGGTGTACTCCAAAACGGGATACATCCTGCCTTCGCCCATAAAGCGGTGGTCAATGACCGTTCCCATGACCATAGCGGTGCAGGCCTTGGCTTTCCTGCGGGCGGCGGCTTTCATGAGCGTGCTCATTCCGATAAGCAGGATGCCGATGCCTCCAACCGAGATGAGCGCGAGCAGGGATATCTGCGACGTGGTCACGGCGTTCTCCTTTGGCGCGATACCGTCATATGTGACTCAGTATAGGGAATCCTGCCATCGATGAGTGCATGGTCATGCGGCTAAAGTGTCTTGACGGCTCGATGGGTTCGCCATTTGCGCCTTCTCCGGTCCATACAAAAAGCTGTACGTCAGCATTCAAAGATGTCAAAAAATGTTGACTTTGGATGTTGACGTACATGTTTTGGAGTGGATGAAAGGTTAGGGTGGCGACTTTGGAATAGGGCAGGCGCTCCTATATCCACTCGATGATGCCGCTTTCATCGTGCCCGCCGCGCCGCCGATTTGTCGGCCTTTGTCGCGTTAGAGGTACCTTGCCGCGAACTTCTCGAGGCTGGCGTTGCTTGCGTTGTTGAGAATGCCGCCGTCAACGATCTTTGCGCCCGGAGCGCTTGCCCTAAGGACCGACGCCGTTTTGCCCATTCCGCTTCCGCCCGAGGTGGCAAACAGGACGATCGTCTTGCCTGTCAGGTCGTAAGACTCAAGGAATGTGTTGATAATCGCCGGTGCCACGTACCACCAGATGGGGAAACCCAAAAAGATGGTGTCGTAGCCTTCGATGTGCTCCACTCTAGAGGTTATGGCAGGGCGGCAGGAGGGGTCGGCAGCCTCGAGTGTGCTGCGGCTCTGCTTGTCGCGCCAGTTAAGGTCGGCGCTTGTGTATGGATTGGCGGGCACAATGGCGAACAGGTCACTGTCCGTCACGCGAGCCAAGCGGCTCGCAACGTCCATCGTGGTTCCCGATGCGCTGAAATATGCCACAAGTGCCTTAGTCATTGGAGTTCCTTTCGTTGCTGCGGTTTAGGCTTTATGGTGAGGCAGTATTTGGTGCCATGGTGAGGTGCTATTAAGTGCCGCCTCATGGCCGCGATACCGAGCGGCTTGAACAGCATCCGGTTGAGGCGTTGCGTAGCCGATAGATGAGATAGTCAAGGCATTCGAGCTTCTGCTGCCCTGCGTGTATATCATTGAGCAATTCGCGGCGATGCCGTTTTAGTAGGCAAATGCGCGCGCAGTCGCTGGCGGCAGTACCGTACAGCTCGATAAACTCTTCGCTGCAGCCGGCGTCGCGTAGGCCGTCGATGATGTCGTCGTCCATGGCATCACTTTGTGGTTTTGACCTTGGTGGTGCCGGCAAGCGGCTTTTCGCCGGGACGGGCCTTGGGACCAACGAGCGCGTGCGGTTGATAGAGCTCTTCGAGGAACTCGATCTCGGCGGGCGAGAGCGTTACGTCGAGCGCGGCCACGGCGTCGTCGACGCGCTCGGGCTTGGAGCAGCCCACGATGGGGGCCTCGACGCCACGTGCCCAGTGCCATGCCAGCGCAATCTGCGCCATCGGCACGTCATGATCGGCGGCAATCTTGGCCACGCGCTCAATGACGGGCATGTCGATGGCGCGATCATGGTCGTACTTGTTGGCCATGGTCGTGTCGGTGGTGCCACGTGTGCTCGAGCTTTCCCACGTGGGGCGGCAGAGGTGTCCCGACGCCAGGGGGCTGTATGGCGTAAGGGCCATGTCAAACTGGCGGCACACCGGAATCATCTCCCGCTCGTCCTCTCGGTACAGCAGGTTGTAGTGGCACTGCATGCTCGTAAAGGGCGCCCATCCGTGGTCGCGCGCGACGATCTGCAGGTTGTGCAGCTGGTAAGCATACATAGCGCTGGCGCCGAGCGCGCGAACCTTGCCCTCGCGCACCAGATCATCGAGCGCTTCCATGGTCTCTTCCATGGGAACGTCGTAATCGAAGCGGTGAATGATGTAGAGGTCTAGGTAATCGGTGCCCAAGCGCTTGAGCGAGCCTTCGATCTCGCGTTTGATGGCGTCGGCGGAAAGGCCGCCTTCGTTGAAGTGAACCTTGCTAGCCAGCACGACGCTCTCGCGAGCGATTCCCAGATTGCGCAGGGCGGCGCCAATGTACTCTTCGCTCGTGCCAAAGCTGTAGCAGTTCGCGGTATCGATAAAGTTGATTCCGGTGTCGAGTGCGCGTTTGATGACGGCGCGTGTGTCGTCGGGTCCGATGGTCCACTGATGAAAGTCGGGGCTGGGCTCGCCAAAGCTCATGCCTCCCAGGCAGAGTTTAGAGACTTTAATGCCGGAATGGCCAAGGGTTGTGTACTGCATGATGCTCCTATTTCTGGTTCTCAACGTCGGGGTGCCAGGCGGCATATTGCGCAAGCTTCTCGGGCGTGCGCTCATAGAAGGGTTTCCCGCGATCGAGGGTAGCCATGGCGGTCATGTCGCTGTCCGTGAGCTCGAAGTCGAAGACATCGATGTTGTCGGCGATGTGCGTCGGATTCTTGGAGCCTGGAATGACGATATTTCCCTCTTGGATATGCCAACGCATAATGATTTGAGCAGGCGTTTTGCCATACTTGACAGCGAGGTCGCGCACGACGGGCTCGTTCATGATGCTGCTGTTACCGCGCCCGCCGAGCGGGTACCACGCCTGCAATGCAATGTCGTGCTGGGCGAGCAACTTCTTCAGTTCGGTCTGCGGGAAATACGGATGGCACTCGACCTGAATAAGGGATGGAACGATCTCGCAATTTGCGAGAAGCTTCTCGATTTCGTTCTCGTCGAAATTGGAGATTCCGATGGAGCGGAGCTTGCCTTCCTTGTACGCGATCTCAAGCTTCTCATAGCCCGCCAAGTAGTCGCCTGCGGGTTGGTGCAGAATCATGAGGTCGATGTAAGGTGTGTTCAGACGCTCGAGCGTTTCGTCGACGGCGGTGTCGCTATTGTAAAAATAGGGCCAGAGCTTGGTTTCGAGAAACACGTTTTCGCGCGGCAAGTCTGATTCGCGCACGCCACGACCCACTGCTCGCTCATTCACGTATGCATTGGCAGTGTCGATGAGCTCATACCCCATGCCGAGTGCGGAGGTAACCGACGATTGGGCATCGTCGGGTTTAAGCAGATACGTGCCAAGTCCTAGCTGGGGGATTTTGATGCCGTTATTGAGCGTGATGTATTCCATGCGCTTCCTTTCTCGATAGTTCTCTTCTGTAACGATAGTTCCGAGATTTGATAATGTATATTGCCTATAGCAACTAGCTAGATATACGGATTATGTATGTGAAACGAATTGGACCGAATGAAGTTCTCCGTTGTGCACGAAGGAGCAATCATGGAGCTGCGAACGCTGCGTTATTTTCTTGCTGTGGCCCGCGAGGAAAACATGACCGAAGCTGCTAACGTGCTGCATGTGACGCAGCCCACGCTCTCGCGCCAGATAGCCGATTTGGAACGCGAGCTGGGCGTGGAGCTGTTCGAGCGCACCAATCGATCGTGTGTACTCACGAGCGATGGCATGCGCTTGCGCCAGCGCGCCGAGGAGATTGTCTTGCTGGTGGAACAGACCGAGCTAGAGTTGGCGGATCGGGAGCTCGGCATTGCAGGCGTTATCCGCATTGGAGCCGGCGAAACCAAATCGATGCGGCTGGTGCTCGATACTTTTGCGGAGCTGCATCGGAGTCATCCCGGAGTGACGATTGAGCTCTATACCGGCAATGCCGATGCGGTGGAGGAGCGCTTGGAGCGTGGCTTGCTCGACTTTGCCCTGCTGTTGGAGCCCGTTAACGTCGAGAAATACGAGTGGATCCGTATGCCTGAGGCTGACCGGGCCGGCGCCGTTGTCGCCGCGAGCGGTCCATGGGGTGGCCTGGACGTGTTAACGCCTGCGGACGTGGCGAAGATGCCGCTGCTGGTGAGTTCGCGTACCTCGAATCGAGCGTTCGATCTCGAAGTGTGGTCGGGCGGCGTCTTCAGCTTCGATGACCTCAACGTCGTGGGGCATTTCGATCTGATCGGCAACGCGTCGCACCTGGTGCGTTCGGGCACCGCATGTGCGGTTGGTATTGGAAGCTTGTTGCAGATAGATGAAAGCAGCGACCTGCGTTTTATCCCGTTTGAGCCGCCGCTCACCATTGCATCGTATCTGGTGTGGAAAAAATATCGCCTGCGTTCTCGCGCCTGCGAAGAGTTCCTGAACCGCTTGAATGGGATGTGACAAAGGGACTGTCCCTTTGTCACATTGAGTTGAGAGTGGATGTTGATGTATTTATCGCTGGCCCCTATGGAGGGGATTACCGGGCATGTGTTCCGTCGCGTGCATGCGGAGTGTTTTGGCGCACTCGATTGTTATTACACGCCGTTTTTGCCGCCGCCGCGCGTGGGCAACCGCTTTGGCGGCAAGGCGTTTAAGGAGATCGACCCTGTCAATAACCAGGGGCTCAACGTAGTGCCTCAGCTGATGTCCAAGAACGCGGACGAGTTTGTGTGGGCGGCACAGGTGCTCGCCGACATGGGTTATCGCGAGGTCAATCTCAACTTGGGTTGTCCTTCGGGAACGGTTGTCGCCAAGGGCAAGGGTTCGGGTTTCTTGCGCAATCTCGACGAGCTCGAGGTGTTCTTGAACGATGTGTGCGGGCGGTCGCCGTTGCCGGTGTCGGTCAAGACCAGGCTGGGGCTGGAGAGTGACGACGAATACGAGCGCGTGCTCGATCTGTATTGCCGCATGCCGTTGGCAGAACTAATCGTGCATCCGCGCGTGCAAAAGGACCGCTATGTGGGTTCGCCGCGCAAAGAGTTTTACGGCGAGACGCTGGAGCGGGCGCCGTTCCCGGTGGCCTACAACGGCGACATCTTTGATCTTGAGGAGATGGATGCGCTGGTGGAGGCCTATCCCGGAACGCGTCACGTAATGTTGGGGCGCGGCTTGCTTGCGAACCCCGCGCTGGCTCGCATGGTTAAGGGCGGCCCTACTGCCACGGCTGCTGAGCTGCAGCGCTTCCACGACACGCTGTTTGCGGCATATGCGGAAGAGATTGGCGGCAATGCGGTCTTTCGCATGAAGGAGTGGTGGTTCTACGCCAAATGCGCCTTCGCCGATCCCGCTAACGTTCACAAGATCGTGCGCAAGACCAAAAAGGTCGACGAATACCGCGCCGCCGTCGAGCGCGTCTTTCGCGAACAGCCACTTGCGCCCATAGCCCGCTTTCACGGCTAGTTAGTCGTTGGGGACGTTCTTTAACGACTAGTCATTTAAGAACGCCCCCAACGACTATGTTGCAAAAGCTGTACGTCAGCACCCAAAGATGTCGAAAAATGTCGACTTTGGATGCTGACATACACGTTTGGGTTCGGCGGGGGACTAGTTATTGGGGACGTTCTTTAACGACTACTCATTTAAGTGCGTCCCCAATGAGTGGAACTACTCATTTAAGTGCGTCCCCAATGAGTACTAGATCAGGTTCTCCTGTACCCAGGCGATGATGTCGCTCGATTCGTAGAGTGGCTTGCCGTCGATGAACAGGCAGGGAACCTGGCGTTTTCCGCCGACGGCGATGAGTGTCTGCTCGGCATCGGAATCGGTCGAGATGTTTCGCTCTAAGATGGTTAGGCCGTTATCGGCCAAAAAGCGCTTGACCTTTATGCAATACGGACAGCCGGTCATAACGTACAGCTCGAGCTTGTGATCAGTAGCCATAGGTCTCCAATCGGTTGGGGTTTCGATTGAAATACCCAAAGCCGCCGCGGTCTATGCGCGCGTCAACGACGACTCGATCGCCTGAACCAGAAGCGCCGTGGCGCCGGCGCCGCAGGGCTTGTCGTAGTAGTCGATAAAGCGCTGATCGGCGAGGTAGCCGTGGGCGAGCCCCAGATATGCCTCGTCTTGGGGCTCGCTTCCCCAGTTGAGGCTAATCCAACGGCGATGCATCGCAACAAGTTTTTGGGCCTCGGTGCTCTTGGGATCCCCGTCGCCCATGGCAATCGAGAGCTGACCCAGAATAGCGCGTTCAAGTTCTTTCATGTCGTTCCATGTCTGAGGATCCATGTCCAGTAACGTTTCGTTTGCTGCATCGATAGCCTCATCGCCATAGCGCGCCCGTGCCTCGGCGCCGTAGCGCTCCTCGTTTTCCTGCACGGTACGCCAGCGCTCCAGTTGCGGCAGCACGGCGCCCATGAGCGAGACAGCCTCGTCGAGCGACATGCCGGTGTTTTGCGCCAGGCGCGGAGCGCAGTCCTCGATCATTGCCTCCATCGTGGTCTCGTAGGTGTACTTGCCGTGGTCGTAGCACCACTTGCAGTAATGGTCGGTCGTGGCGCCGTGAGCATCGGTACCGCAGTCGTCGGGCGTGAGTATCATGCCGCAGCTCTGGCAGTAGTGCTCGGGCATTTCGAGCAGGTGAGACAGGGGCTCGCCGGTCACAGCGGCAATGAGCTTCATCATGTCGATGCCCGGTGTGACCTCACCGCGCTCCCAACGGCTGATGGCTTGGCGTGTGACGAAGAGCTTGGCGGCGAGCTGCTCTTGGGTTAGGTGATGGGCGCGACGGACAGCGATGAGCTTTTCTGCGAAGGCCATAACGGCTCCTTTCTGCTGGTTGATGGCTTAAGCATAAGCGGCGGCGGGCGCCCTTCCAAGCAACCGTTGGTTGCACGACGGGGGACCGCGGCGAAGAATTGCGCGTAACGTCCCACACCTCCATGCCGTACAATGACCGACATGGAACCTATCGCACACATACATACCGACCTGCCGCAGAAGTTCGGCATCCCGCGCAACAGCTTTTTGGCGCCTCACCTGCAGGGACGCATCGTTTTTGAGCCGGAATTTGCCTCCAACGCAGCGGTTGAGGGTCTGGACTCCTTCTCTCACCTATGGCTGCTCTGGCGCTTCGAAAACGGCACGCCCGGCGGCACGGCTAAGGACATAGCCGCCGATGCCAAAACGCAGGACAGGTCCGGCACCAACGCAAAATGGTCGAAAACCGTGCGTCCGCCGCGTCTGGGCGGAGCCGAGCGTGTGGGCGTGTTTGCCGCGCGCAGTCCGTTTCGCCCTAATCCCATCGGGCTCACCTGTGTCAAGCTCGATCGTGTCGAGCTCACTGACGATGGTCCCATCATTCATGTGTTGGGGGCCGATCTGCGCGACGGCACGCCCATCTACGACATTAAGCCCTACATTCCGTTTGCGGACTGCCACCCGGATGCGACCGGCGGCTGGATTGAGGATGCTCCGTGGCAAGAGCTCGATGTTGAGTTCCCGCAAGCGCTTCAAGACATGGTCCCGCCCGCAAAGCTCCCCGGCTTGGTTGAGGTTCTTCACCAGGATCCGCGCCGCGCGGGCAGCAAACACGAGCCAAACCGCATTTACCATTTGGCTTACGCTGGGCTCGACATATCGTTTACGGTCGATGGGGCCCGATTGACGGTGACCGCCATCAACGACGCGCAGGACTAGCCGGCAATTCGTCTGCACCCACCAAAATCAACAGCAAACCCCATGCCAAAACCGCCCACGCTGGTGGACAATAACGCCTATCGAAACAGTCATCTTTGCACGGGAGCCCAGCATGAAATACGACTTCACTTCAATCATCGACCGCCACGGCATGGACTCCATTGCCGTTGACTCTTGGGGCGAGATCCCCGACATGGCTCCGAACGCACCCGACGAGGGCTTCGACCGCATCCCCATGTGGGTGGCGGACATGAATTTTGCCACGGTGCCCACGGTTCAGGAGCACATCATTCAGCGCGCCCAGCATCCCATGTTTGGCTATTTCGATCCGCGCGACGAGTACTTTGACCGCATCATCGAATGGCAGAGCCGCCGCAATGGCGTTAAGGGCCTGCTTCCTGAGCATATCGGCTACGAAAACGGCGTACTGGGCGGTGTCGTGTCGACACTGCGCGCGTATGTCCAGCCGGGCGATGCGGTGCTGGTTCACAGCCCCACCTACATCGGTTTCACCAAGTCTATCGAAGCCGCGGGCTATCGCATTGTCCACAGCCCGCTTAAGCTCGACGACCAAGGCGTGTGGCGTATGGACTTTGAGGACATGGAGCGCAAGCTCGCCCAAAACCACATCCATGCCGCGGTGTTCTGCTCGCCGCACAATCCCTGCGGCCGCGTATGGGAGCGCGACGAGATCGAACGTGCCATGGACATCTATTGCCAGCACGATTGCGTGGTGATCTCGGATGAGATTTGGTCCGATATCATCCTGCCGGGTCACAGGCATATCCCGACGCAGTCGGTGAGCGAGGATGCCCGCATGCGCACGGTTGCCCTCTACGCGCCCAGCAAGACGTTTAACCTGGCGGGCCTGGTCGGCAGCTACCACATCATCTATAACGAGACGTTGCGCGACCGCGTGTGCGCTGTGTCCAACAAGACCCACTACAACGAGATGAATGTCCTCTCCATGCATGCGCTTATCGGTGCCTACCAGCCGCAAGGCTACGAGTGGGTTGATGAGCTCAACCAGGTGCTTGCCGGTAATATCGAGTACTTCTGCGATTACGTGGACGAGCATTTTGAGGGCGTGTCCTATTCGCGTCCACAGGGCACCTACATGGTGTTTCTAGACTGTACCGAGTGGTGTCGCGAGCATGGCCGCGATATTCAGTGGTTGCTCGACGAGGGCGCTCGTGTGGGCGTGGGGTATCAGGACGGCCGTCCGTTCCACGGGCCCTGTCACATCCGCGTGAATCTGGCGCTGCCGCTTTCGCTCGTGAGGGAAGCGTGCGACCGCCTGGACTGCTACGTTTTTAATGCACGGTAAGCGGGCGATGCATACGGGGCCTTCTGCCGCGTCGGCTGGAAGGCCCCGTATGGGTAAAGCGTCTGTAACCATTGAGCGCGAGCGCGGTTCCGTCTGCTATTATTTTTTGCACTTGAGTCTGTAAACAGGATTGTCTGGAGCTCGATGAAAAGGCCTCGTCGCTCGCTTGCCATATCGTTGTTTGTTGCGCTTGCAGTGTTGAGCGTCTTTGTCGTGGCGATAGCTGGCTGTTTTGGATCGAATGACGGAACCTCGACGTCTGCAGTAGAAAGCCCAGCCGAAGACGTCAAAGATGACGGCCTTAAGACGCTCAACGTCGGCAGCGACCTCTATCCGCCGTTTGTGTACAGCGACGAGTACGGCAATATTGTTGGCCTGGATGTCGAGATTTTGACCGAGGCTTTGGGCCGCATTGGCTACAAGCCAAAATACCAGCTGATCGATTGGGAAAAGAACAAAGAGCTGCTGGCGAGCGGCGAGCTCGATTGCGTCATGGGCAGCTTTAGTATGACGGGCCGTGAAAGCGATTATCGCTGGGCCGGCCCGTACCTCGCGAGCCGACAGGTGGTTGCTGTCGATCCCGAGAGCGATATCTACACGCTTGCCGATCTTGAAGGTAAAGTCGTGGCGGTCCAGTCCACCACCAAGCCCGAATCGATTCTGCTCGATCACACCAATGAAAACGTTCCGCAGATTAAGGAGCTTTACAGCTTTTCGGACCGCTCATACCTGAACCCGGCGCTCGTCGAGGGCCTGGTCGATGCCATCGCCGCGCACGAGTCCTCGCTGCTCGCCTACGAAAAAGACTATGGTGTGACGTATCGCATTTTGGATGAGCCGCTGCTAGAGGTTGGTCTGGGCACCGCCTTTGATATCAACGATACGCGCGGCATCGACGTTAAGCTCACCCATGCCTACCAAGAAATGCTTGCCGATGGCACCATGGAACGCCTGGTGTCAAAGTACTTTGATGACCCTTCGCCATTTTTGAATATGGAGGGCCTGTCGTGATTGATGCACCCGACCACACCGCAGATGAGCGGGACGATCGCTCGGCCCGGGTATGGCTCTTTGCCGCCCTGTTGGGGATGGCGCTCTCGGCTGTTGCCGGCGTGATGAGCTACGGTTACACGACAGCTCAGGCCGAACAGCGCTTTGCCGACGCTGTCAATTACGTGGCGACGCAGAGCCTTTCCTACGATGCGTTCAACAACGCCTATGCGACCAAAAACCTGATTCGCGTTATGGAGATTGCCGGAGAGGCGGCGCGCAATATGGAGCGCGACGGCTCGGTGGATAACGCTACGCTGGAGCAATATGCTGACCAGTTTAATGTGACGGCGCTGATCGTGACTGACGGATCGGGCAACTTGGTGTCCGAGTCCTCGAAGGATGACGTGGGCTACGAGTCGCTCGCTGCGAATTTCAAAGAGGCGCCTGTGCTGGAGGTGGCAGCCCATCCGCTTAAGTCCTATACCGCTCGCATTACGCTTGCGGACGATTCGGTCGCGGACATTGGCTGCGTGGCCCGGCGGGACGGTGAGGGCATCGTTGTCGCGGTGAGGCACCAGAGCGCCAAGGCGGTCGCGAGCAATACGCTCAAGTTGCAGAGCTTGCTCGATGGTTATGAGACCATCGATAGCGGTAACATCGTGATCGAAAACGACGGAAAGGTCGTTGCGACCAACGCTGTTGAGCCCACCGTGTCAGGCGTGTTCGATTTGCCTGCGACGGATGCCATCATTGTCAGCGGCATTAAGGAGCGTTGCCTGGCTGGTAAGGTCAGATTGGTCAATGCCAACGGAGAGTGGTATCTGGGCACATTTGGTAAAGCGTGCAATTTTTACGTGTACACCTATGCGCCCGCGCAGCGTTACTTTGAGGTTGTCGCCGCTGTTGTTGCCAGTGTATTGGCGCTCTACGGCGGTGTTATAGCCACTGTTGTGTTGGCGCGCCGCCGCGCCGAGCGCCAACGCTTTGCCGACCTGTTGCTGCAGGAGCGCGACTATGGCGACAAGCTGGCAAAAGCAGCGCGCGAAGCCTCGTCTGCCAACTCTGCAAAGACGGAGTTCCTGCGTCGCATGAGCCACGACCTGCGCACGCCCATCAACGGCATTCGCGGTATGGTCGAGGTGGGCAATGCCAATGCAGACGACCTGCAAAAGCAGACTGAGTGCCGCTCAAAGATCTGGACGGCGTCGGGACTGCTGCTCGACCTTGCGAACGAGGCACTCGATATGAGTCGCCTGGAGAGCGGGCAGGTCAGCCTGGACCTCGTGCCCACAAATTTGGTGGCCCTCAACTATGAAGTGCGCGATATTCTGGAGCGCCAGGCCGAGGAACGTCTGGTGACAATTATCTGTGACCAGGAGGCTCTCGATCATCCCTATGTTAGAGCGAGCGTGACGCACCTTAAGCGCCTGTTGGCCAATATTGCCGGCAACGCCGTCAAGTACAACCGTCGGGGCGGCTATGTTCGCATGACGTGTCGCGAGGTGGAGCCGATGGACGGCATCTCCGTCTATGAATACACGATCGCCGATAACGGCATTGGTATGAGCGAGGAGTTTCAACAGCACATCTACGAGCCGTTTACCCGCGAGAAACAACAGGTGGAAGGCGCTTTATCGGGAACTGGCCTGGGTGTGTCTATTGCCAAACAGTTAGTCGAGCTTATGGGCGGAACCATGAGCTTTACGAGCGCCATGGGGCAGGGGACGACGTTTACCATCCGCCTGCCGTTTGAGAGGTGCAAGCAATCCGAGATTCCCCAGACGGTTTCTGTGGATGCAGGCGACAACGATACGCTCCAGGGCCTGCGTGTTTTGCTCGTAGAGGACAACGACCTGAATGCCGAGATCGCACAGTTTACGCTCGACCGCGCCGGTGCTGTCGTGACACATGTTAAAGATGGCGAGTCTGCCGTCGAGACGTTTGCCGTGAGCGCATCGCACGAGTACGACGTGGTGTTGATGGACATTATGATGCCTGGTATCGATGGTCTTGAGGCCACGCGCCAGATTCGAGCGCTCGACCGCGAGGATGCCGCGACTACACCGATTATCGCCGTGAGCGCCAATGCCTTTGCCGACGACCGTAGGCTTTCGCGCGAGGCGGGTATGAACGCGCACCTGAGCAAACCCGTGAGTTCGCAGGAGCTCATTGAGGCGCTTGCGCACATAGCTGCCGCCGCTTCATAAGCATATGGCCCGGTTCCAACCACTGTTGGTTGGAACTGGGCCATATCGCTATTTGCAAGACCTGCTTTTAGGCTTACTTTTCATGAATCTGCTTGCCGCAAAGATGTTCAATCGAGATCTCGTAGAGCTGGACACCCTTGATGTCTTTGGCGATCTCCTCCTCGACTTCTTCGGCAGAGGGGTAGTACTTAAGCGCGAGCTGGCGGATTTTGCCCTCGATAAACGAAGGTGTCTCATCTACCAGGCGGCAACGGCCAAAGACCACGGTGCTCATAACGTAGGGAGCCCAGTCGTCGTCCTTGTACCGCTCGTTGCCGTACACGGTAAAGCAGACTTTGTCGTCACGCTTGAGTGAATCGACCTTGTGGCCAGCCTTGGCACCGTGGAAATAAATCTTGTCGTGCTCGGTGTCAAAGAAGTAGTTGACGGGAATGGCATACGGGTAGCCATCATCGCCGTTGACGGCAAAGACTCCGCGCTTGCAGGTGGCGAGCAACTCGCGCGCCGCCTCATCGGAAATCGCACGTTTCTTTCGACGCAAGGGCCTAAACATCGTTGGCTTCCTTTCTAACGGTGCAGGGTGGTTGAGCACAAACTATAGCGAAACAGTTCCGTTTTTCTTGATGCAAGCGAGCATGTTTTTGAGCTCGTTAAAGTCGAGCGGTTTGGGCAGATGGGCATTCATGCCGGCATCGTGTGCCGCCTTGGCGTCCTCGGCAAAGGCGTTGGCGGTGAGCGCGATGATGGGGATGTCGGCTGCATCGGCCTTCTCACTCAGGCGAATCGCGCGGGTTGCCTCGTAGCCATCCATACCCGGCATCATGATATCCATCAGGATCGCATCGAAGCTGCCGGCGGGACGACCGACGTATAGGTCGACCGTTTGGTTGCCGTCGGCGGCGCGCGTTACGACAATGCCCTCGCTTTCGAGCAGAGTTTGGGCAATCTCGGCGTTGAGCTGGTTGTCTTCGGCAAGTAGCACGCTCATGCCGGTCAGTGAGACCTTGGGTGCCCTCGCATCCGACTGTGCTTGAATCTGAGGACACTTATCGATAGCGAGTGGGATCCGAACGTAAAATGTCGATCCAGTTCCAAGCTCACTCGTTACCTCGATTGTCCCCCCCATGGCGTCGACAAGTGATTTGACGATCGGCATGCCCATGCCAGTTCCCTGAAATTTACTGCGGGCATCGTTGCCTTCTTGGGCAAACGGTTCGTAGATGTGCTTAAGAAACTCGGGCGACATGCCGATGCCGGTGTCCGAGACGTTAAAGCAAAAGAGCACTCGGCTATCATCGATCGGTTTAATCTGCGATGTAAAAGTGACAGTTCCGCCATCTTTGTTGTACTTGATGCTGTTGTCGAGCAGGTTAATGATAATCTGACGTACATGAGTAGGGCTTCCCATTACATGTGGATTGCAGAGGGGATGTGCGCTTTGATCCTGCATCGTAATATTGCGATCGGAAGCGCGGAGCTTGCACAGCACGATTGCATCGTTGCAGAGATCTTCGAGGTTAAATGAGACATGCTCAAGCGTCAGCTTACCATTTTCAATCCTGCCCATTTCTAGAATGTCGTTGATGAGTGAGAGCAGATGGTTGGCGGCGATTCGCGCCTTAGTTCGGTTTTTACGGGCGGCATCGACATCGTCTTCGTGCAATTCTTCAATCTCGATGAGCCCCAGAATGCCGTTGAGCGGCGTGCGGATGTCATGGCTCATGCGGGCGAGAAAGGCCGTTTTGGCCGCATTGGCGGCGAGTGCCTTGTTTTGCTCTACTCTGGCTCGCTGCAGGGCCCAGGTTAGAACCGCTATCCCAGTCAACAGTACACCGACGATGATGACGACAATCGAACTACGATGACGATATATAAACCTGAACGCGTCTGATTCCTGTGCGCTATACGACGTAGAGGAATAATTGCTCGCAGAAAGCGATTCTCCGGCGTTGATGATGCCCTTGTTGACGATACTCAATAATTCGGGATTTCCGCGTTGCATAAGGCAAGAGAGTTCGGCCGTGCGTGAGAGTTCCTGTATCTCGTAGTCTCTGATATCGTAGCTATCTCGGATGGTTTCCAGCCGTGCGTTGGGAACAACGATGCAGCTTGATCTTCCGTCCTTAAGGGCAGAAAGCATGTCGTCTGCAGACGGATACTCGGTTACATTTGCATTTGGAAACATAGTTTTTAATTCGCTGCGGTTGACGATGGAAAACCCTGTGCAACAGATATTGCGGAGATCCTTGTTGAGATCGCTGGTGGCGTGGATGGCGGTAAGAGAGATCGTTCCCATCGAAATCGATTGAACGGTCCCCATTTGCTCGGCAAGCCAGTAGTCGCGAAATGCCGGTAGGGCGATGTCGATATTTCCCTTTGAGAGCGCTTCCGTCATTTGCTGGTTGCTTGAAAAAGCGAGCGTGTGTACGGTAATGCCAAATTTGTCGTGGAGCGTCGTAACGAGTGAGACGAGTGACCCTTCCATTTCTCCGTTTGCATCTTGGTTGCAGAAGGGGAGATTGTTGTTGAGATAACCAAGTGTAAGCGTGTTGTTATTGGCCTTGAGCCACGACCGTTCGGAGTTGGTAAGTGATGCGGATCCGCTATTTTGCGCCGAGTAGTTGGATTTGACTTCGTCGTTGTAGCGCGGGTTGGTGCGGTTGATTGCCGCCATGGCCGAGTTGATGTCGTTCATCAGATCGGGGCGGCTTTTGGGGACGGCAAAATAGTAGTCGCTCGAGCCTACGTAGAACATGGGCGACGCATCGGGCGACGAAATGGTGTCGTTCATGATGACGGCGTCAACCTCGCCGTCTGAAAGTGCCTCAAAGAGGGCGCCGCCGGTGTCGATTTCTTTATAGGTACAGGTGACGCCTTCGTTGGCGAGCCACTGCTGGCCGACGAAGGTTTGCATAACGCCAGAGTTGCAGCCGATGGTGAGGCCTTGGAGTGCCTGGGGGTCACCCTTGGCCAGATCGTCGCGATCGGGCTTGGCGTAGATGTAGTAGCGCTCGGTGCCCTCGGGGTTTGAGGAAAAGAGTAACTTTTGCTCGCGTTCTACTGAATGCGAGATGTTGGGCATGAGGTCGATTTTGCCCTTCTCGAGCATGTCCATGAGCTCGGTGAAGGTGCCGGACACGTATTCGTACTGCCAGCCAGGGGTGTAGTACGAGAGGGTCTGGAGGTACTCGTAGCCCCATCCCGAGAGGCGCTCGCCCGGTGTGCCTTCCTGGAAGCCCTCGTTGTTGACAAGCCAGCCGACGCGGACCGTCTTGACCTGCTGGTCGGAGTCGGCGGCAAAGGCCGGGGTGGGCATGACGGCGCTCAGTAGTGTGAGCGCAGCAAGCGCGACGGCTAGGGTGCGATATAGAGCTAAGCGAAGGACGGCGGAAGGTTTCACATGCAATCCCATCGAGTCGAGATAATACCGCATAAGGATACCAGCTCAGCTTGCCTAACATCCGGCACTTAGGGACGTTCCCAATCTGTCCGGCAGTTGTAGTAGTCATTGGGGACGTTCTTAAACGACTAGTCGCTGGGGACACTCTTTGCCGGAGTTGGCACTTAGGGACGTTCCCAATCTGTTCGACACAAAAGGAACGTCCCCAAGTGCCGGATGTGCGACAATACCGAGCAACGTGATGGGGCGTCTGGGAAAAGGGGTCGCGATGAACAAGTTGAGGACACTTGCCGACGTATTGCGCCAGGCTGGCTTTGCGCGCATCACGGGCCTGTTTCTCGTCTTCTATCTGCTGTGCTCGACGGCCGTCTGGCTGTCCGACCCTGCGACCCTTACGTTTGGCGATGGCCTGTGGTTTAGCTTTGAGACCGTATCGACGATCGGTTTTGGCGATATCCCGGCCGAAACGCCGGTCGCCCGCGCTATCACCGTCGTCCTGAGCGTCATCAGCATCTTCTACATCGCCATGCTCACGGGCGTGGCAGTGAACTACTGCAACACGCTCATCAAGATGCGCCAAAAGGACACCATGGCGCGCTTTATGGATGATCTTGAGCACCTGGAAGAGCTCGACCGCGATGAGCTCGCCGACCTGTCGCGCCGCGTGCGCGAATATCGCCGACGCCAGCGCTAGAACGTGCGCCGCGCGTCACAATGAGGGGGACCGAATATGAATATCACGGTATACCTGGGCGCCAGCGTCGGTAACGACCCGGCGTTTCTGCCTGCGGTGCGGCAGCTTGGCGCATGGATTGGCTC
The DNA here is from genome assembly GCA_900540875.1 of uncultured Collinsella sp. Lineage (GTDB taxonomy): Bacteria > Actinomycetota > Coriobacteriia > Coriobacteriales > Coriobacteriaceae > Collinsella. The sequence continues at coordinate 52,560 of UQHT01000005.1, read as the reverse complement.
CAACGGCCACGCGCTGGTGTACGGCGGGTCCAAGTCGGGCCTGATGGGCGCGCTCGCCGATAGCGTGCTCGATGCGGGCGGGCACGTGACCGGTGTGGAGCCGAGCTTTTTTATCGAGGCAGAGTTTCAGCACGATGGTATCGACGACCTTATCGTGACGAGCGATATGGCCGAGCGCAAGGCCAAGATGATCGAGCTCGGCGATGCGTTCATCGCCTTTCCGGGAGGCACGGGCACGCTCGAGGAGATTGCCGAGGTCATGTCCGCCGTGTCGTTGGGGCACTTGAGTGCACCGTGCATTCTGTACAACCTGGATGGGTACTACAACGACCTCGAGGCGCTGCTCGAGCACATGATTGATAAGGGGCTTTCGAGCCCGAGGCGCCAGCAAGGCATTTACTTTGCCGAGGACCTGCACGAGATCGCATCGATTATCGGCAGCTAAGCCGTAGGCCTATCGCACGTGCGGCGCCCAATGGCGCCGTTCGCGGCGTGGATGGTCGGCACGTCCGCGCTGTGCCCGTCTTACAATAAAACGTATCCTTGTCGATTTTGACCACGGGAGGCCCCGATGGATAACCTTGCAAAACCCAAAAATCATGCGTTGTTTTTAGTGAGCGTTGCCGTGACCGGTGCGTTTGCAGGCGCTGCGGTCTGGCTGTTCTTTTTTGCGATGGAGCACGGTATCGACTATCTATGGACCGAGATCCCGCATATGCTGGGCGTCGCTTCGCCCGAGCTCGCAAGCGGCCCGTTTGGCTTTCTGCCGTACCCGTTTTTCGTCTGCCTCCTGGGCGGCCTGCTGATCGGTCTGTACGAAAAGCTTACGGGCACCAAGACCGATGACCTCAACCAGGTGATGGCCAAGGTTAAACAAGACGGTCGCTACCCGTACGACAACCTGGGCAAGCTTTCACTCGCGGCATTGCTGCCGCTGCTGTTTGGCGGAAGTATTGGACCGGAGGCCGGCCTGACCGGCGTTATCGCGGGCCTGTGCAGCTGGGTCGGCGACCGCATGCGTCGCTTTGGCGCCGAGTTTAGGGAGCTCACGCTGTTGGGCACCCAGGCTGCCCTGACGGCGCTCTTTACCGCGCCCGTGTTTGGCTTTGTGGCGCCGCTCGCCGGTAGCGCCGACGGCCAGGGCGCTGGCGAGGACTCCGCGTCCGACGAGATCACCATCAAGCTGCCCAAGGCACAAAAGACCGTGGTCTACGGCATCGCGATTGCCGGCGGTCTGGGCACCTATCTGCTGCTCGGCCAGCTCATGGGTGGCGGCATGGGCATGCCGAGGTTCGAGGCTGCCCAGGTGGGTAACCTCGAGCTTGCCTGGCTCATTCCGCTGGCGTTGGTCGGTACCGTATGCGGCTGGCTGTACTTTGTCTCGGAGCACGCGAGCGAAGCGCTTGCCCATGCCATAGGGGAGCGCCCTGTCGTCAAGGCGATGCTGGCTGGTCTGGCCCTCGCTATCTGCGGCACGGTTTTGCCCTACACCATGTTTGCCGGCGAGACCCAGGCCGACGTGCTCATGGAGACCTACCTCACCATTCCCGCCGGCGTGCTTATCGCGACCGGTCTGGTCAAGGCCATGCTGACGCCCGCCCTCATCAACCTTGGTTGGCGCGGCGGTCACTTCTTCCCGGTTATCTTCTCGGGCGTAAGCCTGGGCTACGGGCTTGCCATCCTCACCGGCGCCGATCCGGTCTTTTGCGTCGCCGTCTGCACGGCATCGACGATGGGCGCCGTCATGCGTCAGCCCGTCATGGTCGTGGGCCTGCTGCTCATGTGCTTCCCGCTCAAGGGCATCGTCTGCATGATCATCGCCGCCGTCATTGCGGCAGGCATTCCGCTGCCCAAGCCGCTGCGCAAGTAGCGCGGTAGCGTACGGTCAATACGGGTATCTCGAGTCCGGTGTGAGGGTTTTCAAGTTGAGCTTGTGCTCCTGACGGATCGTTATTTCCAAAATGCTGCTGTAACCTACGACACAGGTTGAGTGCCTCCCCAAAATAGACCGCGCCGGATCTGCGGCGCACGCCCGATGATATCGCGCTTGCCTACAGGTCGCGTGCTCGATAGACCTTGGTGCTGACGGTGCAGCTGATTGCACATAGCACGAGGGCAAGTGCGGCGATGCCTGCACACAGACAGCCAAGAACGGCAGGGTCGGGATTCGCTCCGGCAATCGACATGAGCCAGTTGCTGATGGGGTTGGAGGAGCTCAGCGTGGCCATGGTGCCGCAACCAAGCAGGGCAAACAGGCCAACGGATAGGCGTAGCGCCTCCATGTGTCCAAATCGAAAGAACAGCGGCTGTGCCAGGAACACCATCATGAGGGAGATGAGCATCGATGCTGCCGAGGCGATTGCGATTTCAAAGACCGTCTGTCCCGTCGAAGGAATGCCCGCGCTGCTGAAGAGCGGGATGGCGACGATACTCAAAAGCGTAGCTGCACATGCCATGACGGCGGAGAAGACAATAACGCTCAGGTAGCGTGCGCAGATGATGTCTTTGCGCGAGAAGGGCAGCGTTGCCCGATAGCGCTCCCAACCGTTTTGATTGTCGAAACCGGCCAGTGAGTTCATGAATATGATGGGCGACATGGCACTGACCGCGCAGGCGCCGGCACTCATGCCAGAGTCACCGTCCGATGCGTTGGCGAGGGTCAACACGACGAAGATGAACAGGCCGACGCCCGCGATGCTCGGGACGAGCGTGCGAACGATGGCGAGATCGGACATAAAGGCGCGTTTCATTTCGAAGCTCCTTTCAGCATGAGGCGCAGATAGTCATCAATGGTTGCCCGATCGCAGGGAATCTCGGGAAAGGCCTCGAGCGTATCGCGACGGTTGGGCACGAGCACGTCCACGCTATAGGCGTGGTGGGCGGCGCGGGCGCCTTCGACGCAAGCCATAAGCTCGGCGGCCTGTGCCTGGGTGCAGTGGGCGATGCCGGCGCGGTCGGTAATATCCTCGCGCGGCAGGTCAAACACAATCGAGCCGTTATCGATGCAGATGACGCGGTCGGCGGCGCGATCGAGGTCGGACGTAATGTGGCTCGAGAGCAGCACGCTGTGTTGGCCGTCGGCGACAAAGGCAAGCAGCTCATCGAGCAGCTCCTCGCGCGCCATGGGATCGAGGCCCGCGGTGGCTTCGTCCAAAACGAGCAGCTTGGCATTATGGCTGAGCGCACACGCGAGCTGCAGCTTCATGCCCATGCCGCGGGAGAGGTCCTTGACCTTTGTCTTGGGATCGAGGCCAAATCGGTTGATGAATCCGGCGAACGTTTTGCGGTCCCACGTGGGGTACGCCGGGCCTACGAGCGTCTCGATCTGGCCCACCTTGAGCGTGGAGGGGAAGGGGCATGTGTCCAGGACAAGGCCGACGCGGGAGCGCAGGTGGCGCTGCGTCTCGTCGGGTGCGTTGGCATCGCAGCGCTGTCCAAGCAGATGTACCTCGCCGGCATCGAGCTTTATAAGCCCGAGCGCGGCGCGAATGGTCGTTGTCTTGCCGGCGCCGTTTGCGCCCACAAAGCCGACGATTTGGCCGGGATCCACGGCAAGCGTGACGTCGCGCAACGAAAAACGGTCGCTCACACGGCGCGATACACCTTTGAGTTCTAGCAGGGTTTGCATGGTATAGCCTTTCTTGCAGATGGCTACTGCATGGTTTCGGGGGCTACAAGGTCGAGCATCTCGTGCAGCTTGTCGCGCGTGACGCCCAGGGCTTCGGCTTGGTTCGCCGCTTTCGCAAGCAGCTCTTCGATATGGCAGAGCTGGTTTTCGCGCAAGAGTTCTTGGTTGCCCTCGGCGACAAAACAGCCCTTGCCCTGCACGGTGCAGATAAAACCGAGTTGCTCCAGGTCGGCATAGGCGCGCTTGGTGGTGATGACGCTCACGCCCAGGTCGCTCGCCAGCGCGCGGATACTGGGGAGCTTGGTTCCCGCAGCGAGTGCGCCCGAAAGGATCTGGGCTTTGACCTGCGAGGTTATCTGCTCGTAGATGGGCTTGTCGCTCGAATTGGATAGGATGATGTCCACAGCGGCTCCTTAGCTGTTGGGCTACACGTGTATATAACCGGTAAGCACAGTATATATACACTATGCACAGTTATGCAAGAGCTAAATGTGGAATAGCCCGCCGGCACCGCGCTTGCTCCAAAACAATCTCAATCTGTAACACCTGGGTCCGTTTTGGGTCGCCTGATGTTACAGATCGAGATCTTATTTGCCCGCCCGCCTATTTGTCTCAATCTGTAACAGTAAGAGTCGATTTGCGCGGCTAGATGTTACAGAACGAGACATTGGCGGCTCGCCTTCCCGTTTATCTCGATTTGTAACAGCTAGACCCAATTTGGGCGGTCAGATGTTACAAATCGAGATTGTGCCGGCGGGCCTGCCGGTTTGTCTCAATCTGTAACAGGTGGAGGCTCAAAACCCGTCTTTCTGTTACAGATTGAGACAGTCCTTGAGGCGGCTGCCCGCTACACAGCGAGCTCAGCTGATGAATTTGTCCTGATAGGTGCCCTATGGCGAGGTTTCGCGGCTACAATAGTGCGGTTACAACGACGTAATGCACTCAATGCAAGAAAGGATCCGCATGGCAAGCCTGTCGGATGAAATCTCGTCGCGCCGTACATTTGCGATTATCAGCCACCCGGACGCCGGTAAGACCACGCTTACCGAGAAGCTGCTGCTCTATACCGGCAGCATTCAGACCGCCGGCTCGGTCAAGGGCAAGAGCTCGGCCAAGCATGCCGTCTCGGACTGGATGGACATCGAGAAGGAGCGCGGCATTTCCGTTACCTCCTCGGTACTGCAGTTCACGTATAACGGCGCCTGCGTCAACATCCTCGATACCCCCGGCCACCAGGACTTCTCGGAGGACACCTACCGTACCCTTATGGCTGCCGACGCCGCGGTCATGGTCATCGACGGTGCCAAGGGCGTCGAGGCCCAGACCAAAAAGCTCTTTAAGGTCTGTACGCTGCGCCACATCCCCATCTTTACCTTTGTGAACAAGCTCGACCACGAGGCTCGCGATCCGTTTGAGCTCATGGAAGAGATCGAGAACGTCCTGGGCATCAATACGTATCCCATGAACTGGCCGATCGGCAGCGGTCGCAATTTCCGCGGCGTTTTCGACCGTCAGACCCGTCGCGTCATCGCCTTTGAGGGCGACGGCCATGCCAACGCCACCAAGAAGGTTGCCGAGGTTGAGGCCGAGCTGGGCGATCCTTCCATGGACGAGCTTATTGGCGAAGAGAACCATAAGAACCTGATGGACGACATCGAGCTGCTCGATGGTGCCGGCGACGAGCTCGACTTGGATGCCGTGGCCTGCGGCAAGCTGAGCCCGGCGTTCTTTGGCTCGGCGCTCACCAACTTTGGCGTGGAGCCCTTCCTTAAGGAGTTCCTGCGTCTGGCCCCGACGCCGCGCGCCTATACCGACACACTCACCAGCGAGCCGGTCGATCCCTGCCGCGACGACTTTAGCGGCTTTGTCTTTAAGATCCAGGCCAACATGGACAAGAACCACCGCGACCGCATTGCCTTTGTGCGCATTTGCTCGGGCAAGTTCGAGCGCGGCATGGACGCCTTCCACGTGCAGGGCAACCGCAAGCTCAAACTGGCCACGGGCACCTCGATGATGGCCGACGACCGCGCCATCGTGGACGAGGCGTACGCCGGCGATATCGTGGGTCTGTTCGACCCCGGCATCTTTAGCATCGGCGACACCGTGTGCTCCGGCAAGCGCCACGTGCAGTATCCGCAGATCCCGACGTTTGCCCCCGAAATGTTCGCCCGTATCACGCAGGTCGATACGCTTAAACGCAAGCAGTTCGTGAAGGGCATGGAGGAGCTTGCCCAGGAGGGTGCCATCCAGATCTTCCGCGAGCTGGGTGCCGGCATGGAGAGCGTCATTGTGGGCGTCGTTGGCGTGCTGCAGTTTGAGGTGCTCGAGCGCCGCCTGAAGGCCGAGTACCGTGTTGAGGTTCGCCGCCAGCCGCTGCCCTATACGGACATCCGCTGGATCCAGAACGACCCCGACACCATCGATATTCCGGGCCTTTCGCTCACGCGCGATACCCTGCGCGTCGAGGACATGCGCGGCGGTAAGCTGCTGCTGTTCACGAGCCCGTGGAACGTGGACTGGGCGACCGACCATAACCCCGACCTCATTCTGTCGGAGTTTGGCAACGTAACGTTTTAGTGCACCGGCGCGGTGGCCCTGCGGGTCTGCCGCGCCGCTTGCTTGCCTGCCGCCGTGTGAGCGGCTATCATACCCACCGTCGCCTCAAGACCGTGGCGGCCGAGCAGTTCGGGTCCGATATCCTGCTCGTTAAACCTAAAACCAAAGGAGTACATAATGATCAAGAAGGTCATGGAGGACTACAAAGTCCTGTTGCGGAGCATTCCCGCGGCAACGGTTTCGCTGTTTATCGTGAGCGTTATCATGATGAACCTGCTGGCCAACAAAGAACTTATCAGCCTGCCGTATCTGGCGCTCGACTGCGGCTTCGTGGTGAGCTGGGTCTCGTTTTTGTGCCAGGACATGATCTGCAAGCGCTTTGGCGCCAAGGCATCCATCAAAATCTCTATCCTCGCGCTGGTGGTCAACCTGGCCGTAAGCCTGTGCTTTTGGCTGTGCTCGCTCACGCCCGGCATGTGGGGCGCCTACTATGACACGGGCATGATCGAGGTCAACACCGCCCTTAACGCTACCATCGGCGGCACCTGGTACGTGGTGTTCGGCTCTTCGCTGGCCATGCTCACCTCCGCCGTGGTGAACTCCACGCTCAACCAGTCGCTCGGCCGCATGCTCAAAAAGAATAACTTTGCGAGCTTTGCCTTCCGCTCCTATGTGTCCACGGGTATCGGTCAGTTTATCGACAACCTGGTCTTTGCCATTGTGGTGAGCCACACGTTCTTTGGTTGGACCTGGGTGCAGGTCATTATGTGCTCGCTGACGGGCGCCATCGCCGAGCTGCTGTGCGAGGTCTTCCTGAGCCCCGTGGGCTACAAGGTCGTGCGCAGCTGGGAGCGCGAGAATGTGGGTGCTGAGTACCTCGAGCGCCACGCAACCGCCTAAGGAGCAGATATGCGGGTTTTGATCACGGGCGCTTCGGGCGGCATTGGAGCCGCGTGCGTGCAGTGCTTTTTGGACGAGGGTCACGAGGTCGTGGGCTTTGATCTGCTGCCGGCGGCGGTCGAACACGAGCGCTATCGCCATCTGATTGTTGATGTGCGCGAGCCGGACTCGTTTCCAGACGACCTTGAGCCTCAGGTGATCGTAAACGTTGCCGGTACGCAAGATTCGGCCGACGACATTGCTGCTAATCTATGTGGCACCATCAACGTGACTGAGCGCTACGCCTTTGTGGGGGAGGGACTTGCCGCCAAGCCCGCGCCGGCTATCAAATCCGTGGTCAATGTGGGCTCGGCGAGCGGGCATACGGGATCGGAGTTTCCCGCCTATGCTGCCAGCAAGGGCGGCGTTATCGCCTACACCAAAAACCTTGCAAACCGCTTGGCGCCGCAGGCCATCGCCAACAGTGTGGACCCGGGCGGCGTCATCACGCCGCTCAACCGTTGCGTGATGGAAGACGAGCATCTGTGGAACCAGATTATGGAGCTCACGCCGCTCAAGCGCTGGGCCAGTGCCCAAGAGATCGCCGAGTGGATCTACTTTGTGGGCGCGACCAACCGGTTTATGACCGGGCAGAGTCTGCTCATTGACGGCGGCGAGGCCGGCCGCACCCAGTTTATTTGGCCCGAATAGGAAACGCGCCCGACGGAAAGCCGTCGGGCGCGTTTTTGATGTATCGGTTTTTAGCCGAGGCAAGTCCAGTTGACGGGGGTCGAGCCGTGCTGTTCGAGTAGCCGATTGGCAGCGGAGAAGGGGCGCGACCCCATAAAAGCGGGGAGTTCTGCTGTGGCGCGGTTTGCCGAAAGCGGCGAGGGATGCGTAGAGGCCAGGCAGAACTTGCCGGCTGCCTTGCCTGTGCCGGTCACGGCGAGCTTGCCGTCGACCATCTGCTGGGCAAAGCGGCCCCATGCCAAAAAGACGACCGGCTGGGGCAGCTGACAGCAGCGTTCGATAACGTAGTCGGTGAGCGTGCTCCAGCCCAGCTTGGCGTGCGAGTTCGCGGCATGCTCGCGCACGGTGAGCGTCGTGTTAAGGAGTAGGACGCCCTGTTGTGCCCAGGGGGTTAGGTCTCCCGTGGCGGGAATGGGGCAGTCCAGATCGGCTTTGAGTTCCTTATAGATGTTGCGCAGGCTCGGCGGCAACTTGGTTTGCGTAGCGGGCACCGAGAACGACAGCCCCATGGCCTGGTTGGGTTCGTGATAGGGGTCCTGGCCCAAGATGACAACCTTGACCTGGTCGGCCGGCGTGTAGGCGAGGGCATTGAGGATGTCGTCTTGTGCCGGGTAGATGGTCTGCTCGGCACGCAGAAGGGCGATGCGCTCGAGTAGCTGGTTCGTAGTATCACGTACCGGCTGCGGCGCATCGCCCAACCAAGTTGCTATGTTGCGGTCGCGAGTTGCGGTGTCCATGGAGCTCCTTTAGGGCAGATGCTATGTCGGCATCCATTGTAAAGGCGCACCGGTTGCCTGTATGTCGCGGCTGTATGAGGAGTGGGGTCTACGAGACGTGCTCGGGCGCTGCCGCCATATGAGCATGCCCATGTGCGCGAAGGCGCGGAAGCTCGACAGTTGCCACCATGACGCCGGTGAGGATGAGGGCAGCGCCAAGGAAGGCGATGGGGCTCAGGACCTCGCCGACCAGGAAAAACGAGAAGACGGCGGAGCAGACCGGCTCGAGCGAGAAGGCGAAGCCAGTGGTTTCGGCGGGTACGTGGGGCTGCACGAGCGTCTGGGTGATAAAGCCGTAGGCAGAGCAGATGAGTGCGAGCGCAACGATAACGACGATCTCGCTCGGCGTGCTGGGAAGCGTGAAGCCGCCAAAGGTAAATGCGGCGATACCCGAGAACAAGCCGCCGAAGCCCAGCTGCCAAACGCCCAGAGCCAGCGGATCGACTTCTTCGACAAAGCGCTTGGCGATGATAATGTGGCCGGCATAGATAAAGGCCGAGAGCAGCATGATGATCGCGCCGGGATTCAGGCTGGTAAAGTCGGCGCCCGAGAGCAGCAACATGCCGCAGGTGACGATGGCGGTGCCGATGAGCACCTTGCGCTCGGGGGCGCGACGCAGCAGGGCCGCGTTGGCAAACGGCACGATCACGACCGTCAGGCTCTGCAAAAAGCCGGCGGTGGAGGCGGAGGTGAGGCTGGAGCCCAGGCACATGCAGGTGATCTCGGTTGCCATGATGGCGCCGATGATGGCGGCGCGGACCATCAGGTCACGGTTGATGCGCACCGCGTGCTTGTGGAAGAGCAGCAGGCAGGCCGCAAAGGCGATGATGCAGCGCAGCGCGACGATGCTCGTGGCATTCATGCTGTCCATGCCGATCTTCATGAGGGGGTACGAAAAGCCCCATGCGACGGGAACGGAAAATGAGAGCGCGATTGCTTTTTTGCGATCCATGGGACTCCTTTTGTTACAGAACGGTTTCGCAAAAAGGATTCTGCTCCCAGATATGGATGTAGTAAAGCGAATGTATCTTCAGTATGATTAAGAAGTACTAATGTTGGAAGAAAAAGCCCTGGCAAAACGTTTTACGGCTACATCGATGTGGAGGCACGATGGCATCGCGGTATCAGATTGTATGTATGGTGGTCGATTGCGGCAGCCTGAAACGTGCCGCCGACGAGCTGGGCTATACGCAAAGCGCGGTGAGCCAGGCCGTCAAGGCGCTCGAGCGCGAGCTGGGCACCACGATTATCGAGCGTGGCAAGCAGGGCGTCTCGCTTACGCGCGACGGCAAACAGTATCTGCCGTATCTGCGCCAAATCGTAACTGCCGAGGCCGAGCTTGAGGGCAAGCGCCAGGAGTTGCTGGGGCTTTCGTCGACCGACATTCGCATTGCGACGTTTACCAACGTGAGTCGTACTGTGTTGCCGCGTGTGATCCGCGACTTTGGGGCCCTGCATCCGGGTGTGCGCTTTACCCTCAAGCAGGGCGATTACACGCGCAATGCCCAGTGGGTGCACGATGGCGTGGTCGACTTTTGCTTTACAGCGCGTGGATTTACCGAGGGGCTCGAGAAACGCGTGGTCTATCACGACGAGCTGGTGGCGCTGTTGCCAGCCGTCCATCCACTGGCGGCAAAGGAAAAGGCGACGCTTGCCGACCTGGCGTCCGAACCTTTTGTGCTGCTGGATGAGGGCGAACAGAGTCTGGTGCTCGATGCGTTTGCCGCGCACGGGCTATCGCCGCATGTGACGAGTGAGGTCACCGATGACTACACCATTATGGCGATGGTGGAGGAGGGCCTCGGTGTGAGCATGCTCTACCGCCGTACCGTCGAGGGCATGCGGGCCGATATTTGTGTGCGCCCCATCGTGCATGCTCCCTCGCGCGACGTCGTGGCGGCTTGGCGCAGCTGGGACACCATGCCTATCGCCACGAGGCGCTTTATCGACTATATGAGCTCGCATATTGTCAATTAGCTGCCGATGTGCTACCTAGTTGTGTGCCTAGAACGCCCCGGTTTTGGCCTGCGCCAGACGGTAGGTGCGTGCCGGGTGGCAGAGCAATACCGCCACGACCATAAAGAACGCCGTGGTGCCCAGGCTGATGGGGTAGACCATCATGATGTTCGCAAAGGTGCGGAAGTTCGGGAACACGCAGAAGACCCAATAGAAGCGAATACCGCAGACGCAGATCATGGTGATGAGGGCGGGCATGAGCGAGATGCCAAAGCCGCGCAGGTAACCGGACATGTTTTCGTAGAACATGCTAAAGGCGTATGCCGGGAAGATCGAGCACACGCGGATATAGCCGATCGAGACGATGTTGGGATCGCTGTTGAAGAGCGCTAGGATCTCGCGTCCCAAGCCGACGATGATGACGATGGTGGTGAGCGCGACGATGCCGCCTTCGACCAGGCAGACCTTGAGCGTCTTGGTGCAGCGGTCGATCTGGCGAGCGCCGTGGTTTTGCCCCACAAAGGTGGTGCAGGCCTGGCTAAAGCTGTTGAGCAGGTTGTAGCACACATACTCCAGGCTCATGGCGGCGCTCGATGCCGCCATGACCTCGGTGCCCAGGCTGTTGATGGCGGACTGGATGATGATGTTGGCGACGGCAAAGACGGCGCTTTGGATGCCGGCGGGCAGGCCAATCTTGACGATGCGCTTGAGGGCGACGGGGTCGATAGCCAGGTCACGTGGGGTGACGCGGACGACGGAGTCGGTCTTGAGCAGACGGATAAAGAGCGTGACTGCGCTGACGGTATAGGCGATGGCGGTGGCGATGGCGACACCCGCGACGCCCCAGTGGAGCACGGGGACAAAGATGAGGTCCAGGCCAATGTTGAGGACGGTGGACACGGCAAGCGCCTGCAGCGGCATGCGGGTGATGCCGACGGAGCGGAAGATCGCGGCCTCAAAGTTGTAGAGCAAGATCGAGGGCATGCTGAGCAAAAAGACGCGCAGGTAGAGCGATGCGAGCGGCATGGTTTCGTCAGGGACGTTGAGCGCGGCGAGCATGGGCTCGGCAAAGATCTCGCCCAGCGCGATGACGACAAAGCCCACAAGCGCCATCAGAATCGAGGTATGGACGGCGCGCTTGACCATGTTCTGATCGTTGCGGCCGATGGCGTTGGCGATGACCACGTTGGAGCCAAGCGACAGCCCAATAAACAGGTTGATCATAAGACTGGTAAGCGGAACATTGGAGCCGACCGCCGCCATGGCGAGGGTTCCCTGGTCGCCCGAGAAGTTACCGATGATGACCGTGGCGATGAGGTTCGACAGCTGCTCAAGGATGCTCGTGGCGGCGACGGGAAAGGCGAACAGGGGAATATTGCGCCACAGCGAGCCGGTGGTCATGTCAATGTGCTTGGACGCGGTTTCAGTCATACGCTCTCAATCTCTAACATGCTCATTCGTGCTTATTTGCGCAGACGATGATACTCCTAATGCATCCAGTCGGCACTTAGGGACGTTCCTTTTCTGCCGGCAGCTGGGGACACTCCTTCAGACTAGTCATTGGGGACGTTCTTAAATGACTAGTCGAACAAGAACGTCCCCAATGACTAGGTGGGGGAGGCGTGCGACAATGGTGGGCGTTGTGTTGTCCGCGCTAAGGAGTTGCCATGTTGTTGTGTCCCGTTTGCCATGAGCCGTTGGTGGACGATGAGCGCGGTGCTGCATGCGCGGGCGGACATCGGTTTGACCGTGCGCGCGAGGGCTATCTGTATCTGCTGCGCTCGTCCAAGAGCGGCGACTCCATGGGCGATCCCAAGTCGCAGGCGCGCAGCCGTCGTGACTTTCTAAACCGCGGCTACTACGCGCCGTTGCGCGATGCGATGGTCGAGCTGGTGCGCGAGCAGGCGCCTGGGTGTGCGGCATCTACCGGCACCCCCATGACCTTGCTCGATATTTGCTGTGGCGAGGGCTACTACACGAGCGCCATGGGTGCGGTGCCGGGCGTGGATGCTTACGGGTTCGACTTGGGCAAAGAGATGGTGCGCCTGGCCGCCAAGCGCGGCGATGCGACCTACTTCGTGGCCAACATGAAGGACATCCCCGTGGCCGATGGCACCTTCGATATGGTGACCGAGCTCTTCGCTCCCTTTAACGAGCGTGAGTTTGCCCGCGTGCTGGCGCCCGAGGGCTCGCTCTACACCGTGGTGCCGGGTGCTCGGCATCTGTTTGGCCTCAAGGAGGTGCTCTACGACACGCCATATCTCAACGACGAAAAGCTGCCACAGACCACCGAGCTTAAACTGGTCGGAACGCAGCGGGTGACAGCTTCCATCACCCTCCAGACCCAGGCTGACATCGAGGCGGTGTTCCAGATGACGCCCTACTACTACCGCACGCGCCCCGCCGACAAAGAGCGCCTGGCAAACCTCGATACCCTTCAGACCGATATCGACTTTATCATCGCCGAGTACCGCCACTAACCTACCAAAAAGGGACAGGTTTATTTTGGCAGGTTTTATCTGGGCAAACGTAAAGGGCCGACCGCGGAGATGCGCGATCGGCCCTTTTTAGTTGCTTGGCTGCAGGGAGCTGTGGGGGCAGGTGCCTACAGACGATCCTTGTTCTCGGCCTTAACGTCGTGTGCCTGCTGAACAAAGAACAGGTCGTAGACCACGATGACAAAGGCTCCAATATTGACGGCGCTGCCGCCGAGCGCGGGAAGGGTGAGCACAGCCTGCGCAATCGTGGCGATTGCGGCAACGATGCCGAGCTTAAACGCGCCATCCACCTGCGAAGGCTTGTTGGCGCCCTTGATGCCCGCAACACCTGCGGCAAGGTCGATAACGCCCTTGGCGACAAGCACGACCGCGGCGAGCATGGCGTTCGATCCGTAGACGGATTCAAATTTGCCGGTTGCGATGCCGGTGATACCGATGACGAGGCTGGCGATGCCCAAAACAAAATAGATGAGGGCAAGGATTTTGAGTGTCTTGCGCGCGGCGCTCATAGGTAGTCCTTTCGATTCGGGCGCTGCCAGTCTGGCGCGTCCCATATGCTGCACATATCGTGAAGCACATTGTAGTTCAACGTGACGGCGTGTGTGTTAGAAAGCGCTTCTCGCCTGTGCAGGGCAATCTTTCAAAAAGGAAAGCCAGCTGTAAGTCAAATCGATGGCAGCTCATGTGCGGCGCTGTGATGATGAGGCCGTGATAAGAAGTGAGTCTAAGGAGGAGCCATGATGTACGGACCAGAGCAAGTGCGTGAACCGCGGTCGTTGGGAAGGCGCATGGGTGATTCTGTGATCGCTGCCGTGTGCACGGGATTGATGGCGGTGCTTTGCATTGGGATGCTGTGGACCATGTCGCATGTGGGACAATAACGGACGGTTGGGTGCCGACATGAATGGCGCCCATGTATTCGTTTTGCTTGGTAAGGAGTGTCCATGGGCGTCGTCGATCCCTTTTCTGTTGCTCGGGCCGTGGGGCTTGAGCTGACCGGGAAGCCCGAGGGCCTCACGCTCACCGACGGCGCGATGGAGCTGCGTGCCGATTTTAGCCGCATGCTTCCACGGCTCAAGCAGGGTCGTTTGCAGCAAGAGCTGCTGGTGAAGGCTGCGCGCACAAAAGGCATCGAGCAGCCATGGGCGATTGACGCCACGGCAGGCTTTGGCGAGGATTCGCTGCTGCTGGCGGCCGCGGGCTTTACCGTCGATCTATATGAACTAGACTGCGTGATCGCGGCGCTCCTCAAGGATGCCTTGGATCGCGCGGCAGATGATCCGGTGCTTGCGGCTGCCGTGGCGCGCATGCGCTTACATGCGGGCGAGGACAGCATTGCCGGCCTTCGCCATACGGCCGAGCTGATCAAGCAAGGTGAGCTCGCGGCTCCCGACGTGGTGTATCTGGACCCCATGTTTCCCGAGCGCACCAAGAGCGCGGCGGTGAAAAAGAAGTTTCAGCTCTTGCACCATCTGGAGCAGCCGTGCGCCGACGAGGAGACGCTGGTCGAAGCTGCGCTTGCGGTGCACCCGCGCAAGGTCGTTATCAAGCGACCGGTGAAGGGGCCGCTGCTTGCCGGCGTTAAGCCGAGCTATCAGCTTGCGGGCAAGGCCGTTCGTTACGATGTTTTGGTGCCGCCGCGCCCGTAGCTTGTGCACGATGGCTGGCGCTTCGCCAGCGCCGTGCCGATGCGGGGTCTATTTCCAAGGGTGCGACGTCAGGTGCCAGCCGCCGCAGTATTCGCATTTGTAGCAGGCCAAACCACGCCGTCCGCGGTTTTCGCAGTCGGCCATAACGGCCTCGGCTTCGGCGCGTGTGTCGTAACGGTTTTTGCGCTCGCACGATTTATAGCGCCAAGCCTCGTCGCGCTCGGCGTCCAGGGCGTCGCGGCGCTCGTCCTCGCGTGCAAACAGGTCGCTCATATCGCCGCCGGTGGCAGCGCCCAAAAACTCGCTTTTGGCTTTTGACCAGGCGGCTCGCTTTTTGCTCCCCATCTGCTTCGCGCTCCTCTCCAAACGTTGGTATCATTGCTCAATCAAAGTGATACCAATAAACGTGAGGTCGCCGCGTGATGATCAGAAAAACCCTCGATACCGACATTCCCGCCGTCATGGCTATCTATGACGCGGCCCGCGCCTTTATGCGCGCGCATGGCAACGCCACGCAGTGGCCCGAGGGCACGCCTTCGGCCGAGCAGCTGGCTGCCGATATTGCCGCTGGTGGCAGTTACGTGTGCGAAGTCGACGGCCGCGTGGTGGCGACGTTTGCCTTTTTACCGGGTCCGGACGAGTGCTATGACGTGATTGAGGACGGTCAATGGCGCAGCGACACTCCGTATGCCGTGCTGCATCGCGTGGCATCCGACGGCACCGTGCACGGTATCGCGGCGGCGATGTTTGCCTTTGCCAAGGAGCGCGCCGACCATCTGCGTATCGATACGCACGCGGACAACCTGCCCATGCAGGGCGCGAGCATGAAGGCGGGGTTCGAGCGCGCCGGCGTCGTGTATGTGTCGGACGGCACGCCGCGCGTCGCGTTCGATTGGCTGCGCGAGGCATAAGAGCGGGGACGCGTATCAACAATCCATGTACATGAAAATGGCCCCGGGTGGGGCCATTTTTGGTCGCTGCGCTGTTAGGGGAGGTGCCGGCTTTCGCAAGGCGCGAACCTACGAAAATCGCCGCGCGGCAACGCAGGGCGATGAGCTCGGTCGGGGGATAGGGCCCGCTTCGCCCGCCGGCTCGTAAATTGTATCATCCAGTGTGGAACGAGAATGCCTGTCGCCGTGCGCGACGGGCTTGCAATAAGAGGAGAGCCATGTCGAAGCAAGCGGTCGTTGGAATCTTGGCGCATGTCGATGCCGGCAAGACTACGCTGGCCGAGGCCATGCTGTTCAACGCAGGTCGCATTCGCAAGCGCGGCCGTGTGGACGACGGCGACTCGCACCTGGATACCAACGCTATCGAACGCGAGCGCGGCATCACGATTTTCTCGTCGCAGGCCGTGCTCGACCACGGAGATGCCAACGTCATGCTCGTGGATGCACCGGGGCATGTCGATTTTTCTGCCGAGGCGGAGCGCACGTTGCGCGCGCTCGACTACGCGATTTTGGTTGTGGGCGCCAACGATGGCGTGCAGGGACACACCGAAACCCTGTGGCGCCTGCTTGCGCGCTATGACATCCCGACGTTCGTCTTTATCAACAAAATTGATTTGGAGCATCCCGGCCGCGATGTTTTACTGGCACAACTTGGGCAGCGCCTTTCCGAGGGCTGCCTAGATGCCAGCGAACTACTGGCGGGTGGTGCCGTTCAGGAGGACGCTGCTGCGTTGGACGAGGCGGCGCTCGATGAGTTTCTTGAGACGGGCGAGCTTTCTGTTGCAACGCTGTCGCGCATGGTTGCCGAGCGCAAGCTCTTTCCCTGCTTTGCCGGCTCGGCGCTCAAGGACCAAGGCGTTGACGAGCTGCTGGATGGCATATGCGCGCTGATGCGTGAACAGGCGTGGCTCCCGGAGTTTGCTGCGCGCGTCTATCGTGTCAGCCGCGGGGATCGTGGCGAGCGCTTGGCTTGGGTTAAAGTGACCGGCGGCACGCTGCATGCCAAACAGATGATTGACGGACGTTCCGGTGCCGAGGCATGGGAGCAGAAGGTCGATCAGGTACGCATCTATAACGGCGAGAAGTATGAGCTTGCCCAGGAAGTTGCCGCTGGCGGCATCTGCGCCGTGACGGGCCTCGCACACGTTCGCCCGGGTGATGCCCTGGGCGCGGAGCCCGCGGGCGATGCACCTGTCATTGCGCCGGTCCTCACCTATACGGTGCTACCGGGCGAACACGATGTCCATGCGGTGTTTAAAGCGCTGACCGAGTTGGCGGACGAAGACCCCATGCTCGGCGTAAGCTGGAATACGCATCTTGAGCAGATTCACTTGCAGTTGATGGGAGCCGTGCAGCTCGAGGTCGTGCAGCGGGTGTTGGCCGATCGCTTTGGCCTTACGATTGAGTTTGAGTCCGGCGGCATTCTCTATAAGGAGACGATCTCGCAGCCGGTCGAGGGTGTGGGCCACTTTGAGCCACTGCGCCATTACGCCGAGGTGCACCTGCGCCTTGAGCCGCTGCCGGCGGGCTCAGGCGTGCAATTTGGTACCGCTACCTCGACTGACGAGCTCGATCTGAACTGGCAGCGCCTGGCGCTCACCAACGCCATGGAGCGCGATCACCTGGGCGTGTTGACCGGCTCGCCCATCACCGATGTGCGCATCACGCTTACGGGTGGCCGTGCACATGCCAAACACACCGAGGGCGGTGATTTTCGTCAGGCCACGTACCGCGCGATTCGTCAGGGTTTGATGCGGGCACGCGAGGCGGGTGCGGCGGTGCTGTTGGAGCCGTGGTACCACTTTGAGCTCGAGGTGCCGGGAGATTGCGTGGGCAGGGCGCTTTCGGATGTCACGCGCATGGGCGCCGAGTACGAGCCGCCGGCGATGGCGGCCGACCGGGCGAAGCTTGTGGGTCGCGTGCCGGTATCCGAGGTACAGGATTACGCGCTGGAGGTGGCTGCCTACACGAGCGGGCGCGGTCATCTGTACCTGGAGTTCGCCGGTTATGCGGCTTGCCATGATGCCGAGCGCGTAATCGAGACGGCCGCCTATGAGCCCGAGGCCGATCTGCCCAACACGCCCGACTCGGTCTTTTGCTCTCATGGCGCCGGCTACACGGTCAAATGGTATGACGTGCCCGCCGCAGCGCACGTAAAGATCGATCCCGCCACCTTCCGTCCCTGGCGAGCAGCAGACGCCGAGTTTTTCGGCCACATGTGACAAAGGGACAGCCCCTTTGTCACATGCTATTGGTATAACTCAGTATAAGTTGGTATAACTGTTACCAGGGTTTGCCAATCCGAGGAGGCCGATATGAATCCAAACCCCTTTAAGCCCACAGCTGGTAAGCGGCCTCCGATACTCATCGGTCGCGAGTCGGTCATCGAAGATTTTGAGGAAGGGCTCGACAACGGCGCCGGAGCGCCGGGCAGGCTCATGCTCATTACGGGAAACCGCGGCTGTGGCAAAACGGTTCTCCTGCGGGAGCTGCAACGTCTAGCCAGCGAGCGCGGATGGGCGGTTGTCTCCGATTCCGCTTCGCTTGGTTTGTGCGACCGCTTGGCCGACGCGCTTCGCTCGAATAAACCCGTTGTGACGTCAATGGAGTTTGGGCCGTCGTTTGGCCGGATGTCGGTCGAGGCGGCGCGGGCAAAAGGCGAGACATTGCGAGGGCTGGTCAACGAGCGTCTCAAGAAGCTCGGTCCGGGCAAGGGCGTCTTGTTTGCGATTGACGAGGCACAATCGGTGTCTATCGAGGAACTGGCGGCTCTTGCCGTCCTCTATCAGCAGGTGCTCGGAGACCAGGATGCCACGGGCTTGCCCGATAGCGACCAGCGCGGTCTTGCGCTGGCGTTCGCCGGCTTGCCCAGTATGGTTGACGATCTGCTCGAAGAGCCGAGCGTGACGTTTTTGCGGCGTGCCCAGCAGCGTACGTTGGGGGCAATATCTTTGCCCAAAGTGCGCGATTCGTATATCCAGACGGTCAAAGACGCTGGTCTTTACGTTGACGCGGAGACGGCGGACCTTGCGGCGCGCAAGAGCATGGGGCATCCCTATATGGTTCAGCTGGTGGGCTATTACATGTGGCGGTCTGCTGTCCGGCGTGGCTCGCAAGTCATCGAAAGGCGCGATGTCGAGAATGGCCATGCGGATGCCGTCTCCGAGTTCTACGAAGCGGTTGACGCACCTCTGTATTACGGTCTGCGCAGCCCTCAGCGCCTCTTTATCGAGGCTATGGCGGTTGACGAGGACAAGCCGACGCGCACGGCGGATATCATTGAGCGCTGCGACCGTACCCAGAGCTGGGCGAGTAAATATCGCGCAAGCCTGATTCGCGAGCGCGTCATCGAGGCCGCCGGATACGGCCTTGTGCGGTTTACCGTGCCCATGCTGGGCGAGTATATCCGCGACCGCGTTTTATGGCATGAGTAGGGTGATAAAGGTGACGGAACAGAAGATGAGCCCGCAGGCTATCGAGGTGCGCGGTGCACGTGTCCACAATCTCAAGGACATCGATATCGATATTCCGCTGGGGAGGCTCGTGGGCATTGCCGGCGTGTCGGGCTCGGGCAAGAGCTCGCTGGCGCTGGGAGTTCTTTATGCCGAGGGCTCGCGCCGTTACCTGGAGGCGCTCAGCACCTATACTCGACGTCGCCTGACGCAGGCCGAGCACGCCCAGGTGGACGAGGTATTGCACGTACCGGCGGCACTCGCGTTGCATCAGCGTCCCAGTGTGCCAGGCGTGCGCTCGACCTTTGGTACCATGACCGAGCTCAACAACAGTCTGCGTTTGCTCTTTAGCCGCTGTGCCCATCACGTGTGCCCACATTGCGGGGCGCGTGTGGAGCCGAGCCTTAACGTGGCTGCGGGCCTGTCGCTCACGTGCCCCGCATGCGGCCGCGAGTTCTACGCGCCGAGTGCCGAGGACCTTGCCTTTAACAGCGGCGGTGCGTGCCCTACCTGCGGCGGCACCGGTGTCATGCGCGAGGTGGACGAAGCGAGCCTGGTGCCCGACGAGTCAAAGACCATCAACGAAGGCGCGGTGCTTCCCTGGGGTACGCTCATGTGGGATCTGATGAAGCAGGTAGCCGGCGAGATGGGCGTGCGCACCGACGTGCCGTTTAACCAGCTCACGCCTCAAGAGCGCGACATCGTGTTCCACGGTCCGGCGGTTAAAAAGCACATTCTCTACGTTCCCAAAAACGGCGAGGGCGCCACGCCGCTCGATTTTACCTATTACAACGCTGTCTATACCGTCGAGAATGCGCTCGCCAAGGTTAAGGACGACAAGGGCCTCAAGCGCGTGGCGCGCTTTTTGCGCGAGGGGCCATGCCGTGACTGTGGCGGCACGCGTCTCTCCGAGGCCGCACGCCATCCCCAGGTGCGCGGTATCAATCTGGCGCAGGCCGCGGCTATGACGCTGGGTGAGGCGATTGAGTGGGTGCGCGGGGTGCCCGCATCCTTGCCGGCTGAGATGCAGCCCATGGCGACGGATATCTGCGATTCGTTTTTGAGCACGGCCCGTCGACTGGTCGATCTGGGCCTCGATTACCTTTCACTCGACCGCGCCGGTGCCACGCTCTCCACGGGCGAGCGTCAGCGCGTGCAGCTCGCCCGCGTGGTGCGTAACCGATCGACGGGCGTGCTGTATGTGCTGGACGAGCCCTCGATTGGCTTGCATCCTGCCAATGTCGACGGCCTGGTAGGCGTGATGCGCGATCTGGTGGATGACGGCAACACCGTGGTTGTCGTTGACCACGATACACGCGTGCTGGCGGAAGCCGACTATCTGGTCGAGATGGGCCCCGTTGCGGGAGCAGGCGGCGGCCATGTAATCGCCGCCGGTACGGTAGACGAGGTCGAACAATCGCAGGGCAGCCGCATCGCGCCGTTCTTGCGCTCGGACCCCAAGCGTCTGCGCCCGCAGGTGACTGACGACGAACTGTTCGACCAAGGTCATATCCGGATGGCGACCGATGCCATCCATACCGTTAAACCGCTCGAAGTCGATATCCCACGCGGTCGCCTTGTCACGGTGACGGGTGTTTCGGGCTCGGGCAAAACGACGCTGGTGCTCGAGACGCTCATCCCGGCACTCAAGGCGCAGGCAGCTGGCGAGCGCCTGCCCAGGCACGTGCGTTGGGTCGATGCCGAGGGCATCGCGCGCGCCAACCTGATTGACGCCACGCCCATCGGCGCCAACGTACGCTCGACGGTAGCGACCTATGCCGACATCCATGATGAGCTGCGCCGCGCCTTCGCCCGTACGCCCGAGGCCAAGGCGGCAGGATATAAAGCGGGTGCCTTTAGCTACAACACTGGCGCTTTGCGCTGCCCTACGTGCGATGGCACGGGCTCGATATCGCTCGACGTGCAGTTTTTGCCCGATGTCGAGATCGTCTGCCCTGCATGCCACGGCTCGCGTTATGCAGACGCGGCCTCGCATATTCATCGCGAGGGCAAGGACGGCAGCCTGCTTACGTTGCCGCAGCTCATGGATATGAGCGTGGATGAGGCCCTCGACGCGACCGTCGGACTCAAGAAGGTTCAGGTGCGTTTACAGACCTTGCACGACCTGGGCTTGGGTTATCTCACGCTTGGTGAGCCCACGCCGGCGCTTTCGGGCGGCGAGGCGCAGCGCCTTAAGCTTGCGAGCGAGATGGGCCGCGTGCAGGACGATGCCGTATTCGTATTCGACGAGCCCACGATTGGCCTGCATCCGCTCGATGTTCAGGTGTTGCTGAGTGTGTTTGATGGCCTTGTTGCCAAGGGCGCCACGGTTATCGTGATCGAGCACGACCTCGACCTTATCCGTAACGCCGATTACGTGATCGACATGGGCCCGGGTGGCGGCGACGCGGGCGGGCAAATCGTCTGCACCGGTACGCCGGGCGACATCGCTGCCTGCTCCGCAAGCATCACTGGCCATTACCTCTAGCAGAATGTGACAAAGGGACAGTCCCTTTGTCACATCCGATGCCTATTTCACGCATTGAGCGGCGAGATAGTCGCGGAAGAACGGTAATTCAAAAGCGACGATTCCGCGCCCGCGTTCTCCAATGATGCCGGCGTCTATCATGCGGCGTCGGTAGCGGGAGACCTGTTGCGGCGAACGCTTAAGGCGCTCGACAAGGTCAGCGGTGGTGGACTCTTCCTCGTCATCGAGCATGGCGATGAGAAATCGCTTGTCCTCCGCAGTGAGTTCCCGATAGGTCGCTGCGAGGATTCTGTCGTCCATTTCATCGCGTGCGATTTTGATTCCCCGGTCAAAGTCGCGAGATGATATTTCCCTCGAGTTGCTCGTGAGATCCCAGGCGCGGTAACCCACAAGCTGCAAAAGGAAAGGAAAGCCCGAAATCGAGCGAACGGCCTTATCGATTCCCTCGGCATCCGCCAGACGGTCGTTTTCCTGGATCGTTCGGATCAAGGCCTCGCGCACGTCGTAGTCGGCGATACGCCCCAGATGATATTGTTGGGCGCGGCGAAGGAACGAGACCGTCTTGTGGTTCAGCAACGTCGAGACGTTGTTGGGAAGTCCCGCCATGAGCAGGGCGACGCGTTTCCCATCGGTCACAAAGTGCTGATACGTGGCCGCGAGCTGGATCATCTCGTCGAGCGTCGGATCGACCTCGTCAACCGTGACGAGCAGCCCGGTGCCCGCCTCGTTGAGCTGGTCGATGATGTCGCTCATGCGATAACGCCAGGTTGAGGCATCGTGAATGCGATTGACCTCGATACTGCCGAGCGGCGCAATTCCGAGACCGGTGACTTCGAAGTTGTTAGATGGGTCGATGAGATGGCCAGCAGCACGTTTCGCCCCGAACTCGATTTCCTCAAGCATTCCCGAGAGCGCGGTCGTCTTTACTGCTATCCAGCCGTGGGATTCCGCCCTTGTCGCGAGCGACGACATGAGAGCGGTTTTACCGGTTCCACGCGCGCCTGAGAAGATCGAGGTCAATTCCGGGCGTCTACGCTGGCTCAAGAAGGCACGGTCCAAATCCCGAATAATCTGTTGTCTGCCGGCGAGATGGGCAGGAACCTCACCAAAACTGGGGGTAAACGGGTTCTCGAGATATTCCACAAGGCTCTCCT
Source organism: uncultured Collinsella sp. (assembly GCA_900540875.1). Lineage (GTDB taxonomy): Bacteria > Actinomycetota > Coriobacteriia > Coriobacteriales > Coriobacteriaceae > Collinsella. The sequence goes on along the minus strand of UQHT01000005.1, from coordinate 29,824 downwards.
TTCACATCGCCGTTTAACTCCATTTTATTCTAGTTAATTCTGATTAAAAGCGACGGCTCGTTATTTGGTGCATCAATTAGGTGTGTGTCATCGACATGGTGCTTGAATGTGACAAAGGGACAATTCCATTGTCACATTCCCGGAAAGCCTGTTTGGCGCAGGGCTTCGTAGAGGACGATGGCGGCGCTGTTGGAGAGGTTGAGGGCGCTGATGCGGTAGTCGTCCGGATTGACGAAGTTGCCGCAGATATCCTGTTGAAGGATGGCCTTGTGGCTGTCCTCGGTATGTCCGAGCGATTCCTCGTGGGCTTCCCAGGCCTCGGCGTTGTCAAGCGAATCGCAATCGCGCAGCATCGGGATGCGCTCGCAGCGCTCGGGCGCCGCGGCAAGCAGTGGCTCGGGAATGCCCGAGCTCTCGCTGCCAAAGACCAAGTAGTCGCCATCGCGGTAGGCACTCTGCGCATAGGTGCGGCGCGCCTTTTTGGTCAGCAGATGCAGGCGTTCGTCGGCAGGGGAGAGGTCGTTGCGCGCAAGGAAATCCTCCCAGCCGGCATAGGTCGTCACGTCCAGGTTTTGCCAATAGCCCAGACCGGCGCGACGTACCGTCTTGTCATCGAGCGAAAAGCCCAGCGGCTCCACCAGATGCAGGCGGGCGCCGGTGACCACGCAGGTACGGCCGATATTGCCCGTATTGGCCGGAATCTCGGGTGCATACAGCACGATATTGAACATGAATCTCCTTGGCTCAGAACGAAAAACCACCACGAAGGGCACCTTCGTGGTGGTTTGGCGGTTACGTAGGCGGAAAAATGCCCGCTTGGATAAACCTAGGCGCGGTGCCAGTCAGTCAGACAGGCATCGAGGGAGGCGATGAGCGCATCCTTGTCCATGTGACGGCCGATGATGCACAGGCTCGTCATGCGGTCGCCCGTCTCGTCGTCCCAAATCTGCATGATCTCGGGGTTCTCGTCGATGATCTTCTGCTTTTCACCCTCGGGTGCCGAGTCGACAAACAGGCCGTTCTCCATCAGGCGCATCTGGTGGCCGGCCTGCTCAAACATGTAGCACATGTCCGGATCGCCGGTCTGCCACAGCGGACCCTTGACGCGGATGACCTCGTCGGGCCACTCTTGCTCAACAAAATCGGTGAACTTCTGCAGGTCAAACGGCTTGCGGCGCGAGTACACAAAGGTCTCGATGTCGTACTCGAGCACCTCGGGGTCGTCGTGCTCCTCGGGATGCTCCATGGCCTCGATCCAAGCGGCGGAGTTGTAGGCGCGCATAAAGTCGAAGCGGTCGGTGTCGAGCAGCTCCTCCATGGGGACCTCGCCGTTTTGGGCTTCGACGATCACGGCGTCCTTCTGCAGGCTGCGCACGATGGCCTTGAGCTCGGCGATCTGCTCGGGCGTCACGGTATCGGTCTTGTTGAGGATCAGCGTGGAGCAGAATTCAATCTGCTGGATGAGCAGACTCTCGATGTCGTCCTCGTCGATATCCTCGGCCAGCAGGTCGCGGCCGCCGTTGAACTCGTCGTACATGCGGGCGCAGTCGACTACGGCCACGATGTTGTCGAGCGCGAGCTTGGGCTCGCCGCCCACCTTGGCCTCGTCGCAGAAGCTCGAGATGGTGTAGGCGATGGGGATGGGCTCGCAAATGCCCGATGCCTCGATGATGATGTAGTCGAAGTTGCCCGAATCTGCGATGCCCTGCAGCTGGTTGGCCAGGTCATCCGAAAGCGTGCAGCAGATGCAGCCGTTGGTGAGCGGGATGAGGTCATCGGTCTCGGAAAGGCCGCCGTCGGCGATGAGACTGGCGTCCACATTGATCTCGCCGATATCGTTGACGATCACGGCGGCGCGGATGCCGCCGTCGTTAGCGAGGATGTGGTTGAGCAGCGTGGTCTTGCCGGCACCGAGGTATCCGGTAAGCATGATGATCTTCACGGGTTTGTTGGGCATGTGCCCTCCTTTGTTAGACATGGCTTACAGTTGAATCTTATGCCAAACGCCTGCTCTTATACCCATGCGCCGGCAAATAACACAGGCTACTCCCAGGCTCCCCATACATCGGGGCAATAACCGACGGTGGCCTTTTTGCCGTTGCGCACGATGGGCTCGGCTAGAACCTGCTGGTTTTCGAGCAACTTGTCGAAGCGCTGACTAGGGGTGAGGTGCTGGATGAGCGCGAGCGTCTCCTCGTCCTTGGCTTTGGGGTTGAGCAGCTTGTCGATGCCGCCGACCGCCTGCATCACGCTCGTGAGCTCGCCCTTGCTCATCTCCTTTTCCTTAAGGTCAATAAACTGCACCTTAATGCGACGCTCTTTGAAGAAGCGCTGTGCTTTCTTGGTATCGAAGGACTTTTTGGTGCCAAAAATCTGGATATTCATGTTCCGCCGTTCTACCTGATAAAGTTGGTGCGCTCGCGATCGGCTTTGGGGGCTTCGATGCCGGCGGCCTGTCCTGCTTCAATACAATGCAGGAGCCAGGCCATGTTTTTGCCGATGTTTCGCATGGTGGCAAGGCCTTCGGCGTCCTGGGCGGCCTCGCCCGGCATGGCGCCAAAGACGTTGTTCCAGTAGGTGGATGCCACCACGGGCATCTGGTTGATGGTGAAGTACTTGTTGAGCACATCGAAGGTGGTCGACGTGCCACCGCGACGGGCAACGGCGACAGCGGCGCCCGGCTTGTGCGCAAAGGCCTTGCTGCCGGCATAGAATGCACGGTCGAGGGCAGAGAGGATACGTCCGCTGGGGTGCGCGTAGTAGACGGGCGAACCAAAGACAAAGCCGTCTGCCTGCTCGGCAGCGGCAATCAGCTCGTTGACCATATCGTCGTCAAAGGTGCAACGGCAATCGAGCTTGCCGCACTGGCCGCAACCGATGCAGTCGCGAATGGGCTTGGCGCCCAGCTGAAACATCTCGGTATCGATACCCTCGGCGTTGAGCTGCTCGGCGACCTCGGCGAGTGCGCGGGCGGTGTTGCCGTTTGCCTTGGGGCTGCCATTGACCAAAAGAACCTTCATCACTAACTCCCTCTGCTATCGGTGACTTCTGCAGAGGATTATCGCACGAGCGGGCAGATGGCGTGGGGCGCGATGCGAAACGGGCTGTGTTTCGCATCGCGCCCCATAACGCTAGTCCAGCTTGGTGCCCGGTACCTGTGGCGCCTCTCTAATCAGCGCATTAAGTTCGTTCAAAATGGAAACGGGCTGTCGGTCGACGGCATCCAGATGAAGCGTCGCCACGCGAAGGGGCGGCTGATATTCAAATGAGCCAAGGAGCACGGGCGATCCCAAGAACCGTTCGATTTCGTCTGCAACCGCGTCGGTCTCTTCGGGATCAAGCTCGTCAAAGAGCGCCACGAACATCGGTCCGGTCGAGCGGAACAGACGACCCTTGCCGCGCGAACAATCCATGAGGCAGGCGGCGCTTTCTGCCAAAACGCGGTCGCCTGCATCAAAGCCAAAGCGGGCATTGACCTGTGCGATTTCGTCGATTTTAATGGCGATTAAGCCCGCGTTTCGTGCCACGCGACGCATCTCGCCAATGGCGTTGACCAGGGCGTGGATATCGCCCAGACCGGTCACGGAATCGGTCGTATCTGCCAAGCTTCGGTTGGTGACAATGCCCACATACATGTTGGGCTCGGTATCGGTGCCGTCCAGGCGGTAACCTGTGCAGTCGCAAAGCGCGTATTTTCCGGCGGTATTCATGACGCGATACTGCATGCAGTGGAAGTGCCACGTGCCGTTTACCACCATATCGAGCTCGGCACGTACGTTGTCGCGGTCCTCGGGGTGAACACGGGCAAGCCATATATCGAGCGAGTTGTAGGGATGCTGGGAGGGTAGGTCAAAATCGCGCACGGCATTAACCGACCATTGCGATTCGCCGGTGTCGAGGTTAATGATGAACGGATAGCGTGTCTCGGAGCTCATGGAGATCGCTTGGAACACTCGGTCGTTGCAGGGGGGTTGTTCGGTGATCGGGCGTTGCAGCGCATCGCCTTCTTCCGGTTGTTGCACACGGTACATGAGCTTGTAGCGATACATTTTGCGGTCGGCGTCCTTTGTCATCTGGCGACGCGTATCGCCTGCAAGTGGGTCGACGCGCGAGCAGCCAAAGCTAAAGCTGGCGATCATGGGCGCCTTGTCGCCTGATGTTGCCTCGATAAGATTGGCACGCGTCCGCTCCAGGCGCTGCTCGAGCTCGGCTTCGTCTGTCGTGGGGGATATAAGTACAAATTCGTCTCCACCGATACGGAACAGCAACTCATCGTGCTCCATTGTCTCGGTGAGTGCGCGGCAGATGCTCAGAATGTAGCGATTGCCCTCGGTGTGGCCAAACTTATCGTTGCAATGCTTAAGGCGGTCGATATCGATATAGGCGCAGGTGAAGGGGGTGCCTTTGCGCCAGAGCTGATCGACATGGCGGTCGAGTCCGCCACGGTTGCCAAGATTGGTGAGCGAGTCGATATAGGCGCCGTGCTCAAGCAGCTCGCGTTCTTGTTGCAGGATGGCGAGCGTTTTCTGCAGTTGCTCACCGATGGCACGCAACTCCGGGGGCAGCGCGGCAACATCGAGCTCGGTGGTTGAGGCCCCGTTCGCAAGTCGTTGAAGATGAGCGATGATTGATTGCTCGCCCAGGCGATACGACTCGTTCATGATGGATGACCTCCTTGGATGGAACAATGGTTTGTATCTTACTCCCAATTCGGTTTAGATTGGGGTATTAGTTAGCTCATGGGAACAAACGCTCCCTCGACGGTGGCGTTTGCGCACGAGCGTATCAGTTGCGGCCGCCGCCATCGAGCAGCGCTTCAAAATCCTCCGCCTGCATGGGGCGGTAGTAGAGGAATCCCTGGGCGTAGCGGGCACCCATTTGGCGCAGCATGCTTGCCTGCTCATCGGTCTCGACGCCTTCGATTACAACGGGCAGATGGAGCGATTGTGCCATCTCGAGCATTGATGAAATGATTTGCGTACTGCGGCCTTGATCGCCGTCATCGGGCACAAACGTGCGGTCGAGCTTGATGACGTCGACGTTGACGTTCTTGAGCATCGCGAGCGTGGACTGGCCGGTGCCAAAATCGTCCATGTAGGTCGAGAAGCCGCGAGTGTGCAGGTCGGCCGTCAGCCTATCCACAGCCTCGGACTCTCCCGTATAAGCGGTCTCGGTGATCTCGATGTGCATGAGCTCGGGCGGCAGGTTGTATTGGGCGGCGAGTGCCCCCATATGTTCGGCGACGTCGCAGGCAAGGATATCCACGCGCGACACATTGAGCGAGATCGGAACCACGCGCAGCCCTCGATCGATGCGCTCGCGCAGCCACGAGGCAACGCCCTGCCAAACGTATTTGTCGAGCGTCACCACAAAACCGCTTTCCTCGAGAGCGGGGATAAAGGTGGCAGGTGAAATGAGGGAGCCGTCCTTGTCAATCCAGCGCGTGAGTGCCTCGGCGCCAATGATCTCGCCGGTCTCCATGTCGACCTGGGGCTGCAAGTAGTAGGTAATGCGGCCGTTTGAGAGCGCATACTGGAATTCGGTCAGCGTGCGGTGGAACGCGATTTCGTGCTCGTATTCCTCGGGGCGGAAAATGGCAATGCGCTCCTTAAAGTCGTTTTTTGCGCGCCGATTGGTAAACATTGCCTTGGCCTGCGCATCGATGGTGATTTCTTCGTTGGAGTCGATGGGGCAAACGCCCATGGACGGCCAGAAGCCCACGCCGTCATCGTGCTTGGCCACGGCTTCGCGAACACGGCTATAGATTTGATGGACGGCGACGTGCTCAAAGGGGATGAGTACGCAAAAATCGTCTTGGCCCCAGTACCCTGCGACGCCCATGTCGGCATTCTCGATGTCCTTGAGAACCGTGCCCACATCGGCGAGCATGCGGTCGCCCTCGGCCTGTCCGTGCCATTCGTTGAACAGCCGCATGTGTCCCATATCGACGGTGGCGATACACCAGGCGCCGTTGCGCCTTGTCTCGAGAAATTCGTTGGCGCGGCGCATAAACTCGCTGGGTCGATAGAGACCCGTGAGCGGATCGATGCGTTCGGCGATGGCGCTTTTGCGCTCCACCTCGGGTATGGGGAGGCTGTCGTTGGGAACAAGCCCGCCGGCCGTGCGAATGCGACGGTCGAGTTCGCCTAAAACGGCGGCCGTTTGATTGGTCAGGTGCTCGTAAAAGGCCGGAACGACAAGACAGACGGGGGTAATGGTGTCGTCCGCGATTCGAACGGGAGCGAAAACGGCCTCTTTGAGATGTTGGATCAGTTGCTCGAATGCTTCGTGATCCAAATTGTTGCTAAGCACGACGAACTGGGCGTTGCGTGAGCGGAAGACGCGACTCCTGCCGCGAGTAATCGACAGCATGCGGCCTGCGTATTCGGCGAGCATGTTGTCGACGGCCTCGGCCCCGTAGAGCTCGTTGAGCTTGGCCGTGCCGCGAACGCGCACTGCTATAAGCCCCGTCTCGCAACGGTCGCGACGGCAGGCATCGATAGCGTTGATCAGCGTGCGCTGCGTTCCGAGACCCGTGGCGGCGTCGACGGTCTCGGCAAGCGAGTGGTTGACGAGCTCGCCGACATAGAGCGAGGGGACATTTTCGTCGCCGTCGATACGAAACCCGCGAGCACGGCCGAGGATGTAGTCGCCGGCGGCATTGCGCACGCGGTACTGCATGACGTGACGATGTTTGGAGCCGTCATAGATTTGGTCGATGTCGTTGGTATAGGCCTCAAGGTCATCGGGGTGGACACGCGTTTTCCAATAATCGTGACAGTTGTCTATATGCTCCGAAGGAAGACCAAGATCGCGCAAGGCGCCTTGTGACCAAAGGGTTCGATGTTTGTCCAAGTTCTCGATAAAGAAATAGCGGCCTTCGTTGAGCATCGAAAGGGCGTCGAAAATTCGATCGCTTATTTCGAAGTCGTCGGTGTGGGCTTGTGCGATATTGCGTCGATCAAGGTGCACGGCATGACGTAGCTTGTAGTCGTACATGCGATGGTCGGCATCGTTCGTCAAGCGATTGGGGGCTTCGCCCAGGGCGGGGTCGGCGTGTGCCACTCCGTAGCTAAACGAGTGAGGCATCTCGGCATCGTTGTTTTTGAGCAGGACCGTTCGGCAGCGTTCCAGACGTTCGGCGAGGTCGTCCTCGGTTGCAATCGTAGACAGGATGGCAAACTCGTCGCCTCCCAGACGAAACGCCGCTTCGTCCACCTCCATATACAGCTTGAGATAGAGGCTTACCTGCAAAATATAGCGGTTGCCCTCGTCATGGCCAAAGATGTCGTTGCAGTGCTTAAGGTTATCGATGTCGATAAACGCCATGGTTACGGGCAATTCCTGCTCCCAGAGCTCCTCTAAGGAACGGGTGAAACCGCCGCGGTTGCCAAGACCGGTAAGCTCGTCGGTAAAGGCAGTCCTGATCAGATCGTCCTGACGCTCGAGAAGGTCACGGATGGTCTTTTCGAGCGTCTCGGTGTAATTGCTGGCGATATCCATGCTGTAAGCGGCTTCCTGAGGTCGGGGTGCATTGCGTCGGGCGAGCTCGTTGTACACACGCGTTGCTGCTCAACGCTTTGCGTGTATCCAGGCCCCCGCCTTGCTGCGTCGCTGGTTTAATATGTCGGTCCGTGTTCGCTGCTGATAACTACTGAGTAGTATAAACAACAATAGAGGATTGTATATGGGTGCCCCTGCCGCGGGCGGCTATTATTCGCCAATCGGTAGCGTGACGATGCGATGCTCGATATAAATGCGACTGAGTCGATATATGTTGGCGGGTATACTTGTTCCGCTTTAAAACACGGGAACGGAGATGGTCGCATGGCACAGCCAGACACGACGCGCACGGTGGGGCTTGCGCTCGAGGGAGGCGGCTACCGCGGTATGTATACGGCGGGCGTGCTCGACGTATGGATGGAGCACGGCTTAACCTGCGACCATATGGTGGGTGTCTCGGCGGGCGCGGCGTTTGGCTACAACTTTAAATCGCGCCAGATTGGCCGCGCCATTCGCTACAACAAGGCCTATTGCGCCGACAAGCGCTATGCGAGCGTGACGAGCTGGTTGCGAACCGGCGATATGTTCAATGCCGAGTTTGCCTATCATGAGGTACCCATCGAGCGCGATCCCATCGATCTGGAGGCATATCGCGCCTGCCCCATGCGGTTTACGTGCGTATGTACCGATCTTAAGACGGGGCAGGCCGTCTACCATGACCTGCCCTATGGCGACGAGCGCGATATTGAGTGGATCCGGGCGTCGTCGGCGATTCCCGTGGCGACGCGTCCTGTTGCCATCGAGGGTCGTAAGTACTTGGATGGCGGTGTTGCCGATTCCATTCCCAGCGCTTGGCTGTTTGAGCAAGGCTATGACCGCAACGTGGTGGTGCTGACGCAGCCGGCGGGCTTTGTAAAGCAGCCCAATAGCGTGATGCCTATGCTGCGTCGCGTGTATCGTCACTATCCGGAGTTTGTTGCGGCGCTTGAGCATCGGCACGAGGTCTACAATGCCACGCTCGATGACCTGGCGCGTCGCGAAGCCGCTGGCGAGATCTTTGTGGTGCGGCCGAGCGAATCGGTGAAGGTGCCGTCGCTGTGCCGCGAGCCCGATGAGCTCGAGCGCATCTACCAGATCGGCCGCCGCGATGCGGAGGCGACGTTGCCCGCGCTGGAAGCGTATCTGGCGGGGTAGGGGCCGCGGTCGCGGTCGTCGGCGGAAAGCGCATCCCAGAATTTGCGCTCAAAACGGGATGCAGTTTCCCGGACGGCGGGTTTTGGAAACGGCGTCCCAGAATTTGCGTCTGGAATGGGATGCGGTTTCCCAACGGAGCTTCATGCGGAAAGCGCATCCCAGAATGGACGTCCAAACTGGGATGCGCTTTCCGCTCTTGAAGATATGAGGCTGCGGAGCAGCTGCTCGGCATAGGTCTATGCTTGCTGCCAGGTATCGACGAGCTCCTCGGCTGCGGCGTAGGGGTCGTCGGCGCTGCAGACGGCGCTCACCACAAAGAAGCCGTCGACGCCGGTGGACTTGAGTTGCGGCAGATCGGCCGTCTTGACGCCGCCGCCCACCACAATGGGGACGGGGCTTGCCGCATGGAGGGCGGCCAGGTCCTCAAAGCTCTTGGTGATGATGGAGCCGTCGGCCGCACGTCCGCAGTCGCGCTTGGTCTCGGTCTCGTGGAGCGGGCCTACGCCCAGGTAATCGACCAGGCTCATGTCGGCGGTCTTGACGTACTCGAGCATCTCCTCGCAGCGGGCCGAAAGACCCACGATGGCATCGGGGCCCAAAAGTTTGCGGCAGACCTCGACGGGGATGTCGCTCTGGCCCACGTGCACGCCGTCGACGGCAATACCCTGCTCGCGTGCGGCAAGTACGCAGTCAAGGCGGTCGTCGATCAGCAGCGCGACCTGCCCGGTTTTGCCGGCCTGTGCGATAGCCTGCGCGGCATCGCCCGTCAGCGCGATGATCTCGCGGGCGCTTGCCACCTTGGAGCGCACCTGGATGCAGGTAAAGCCGGCGTCGAGTGCCTGGGCCACCACATCGCCCACGGGTCGCCCGAGGGTGTTTTCGGGGCCGAGTACCAGATAGGCCGAGATATCAAGGTTGTCGCGGATGCTCACTGTGTTTCCTCCTGCTTTTTGATCTGAGCTTCCATGCGCTCGAGTTTGCCGGTCATGGTATCGGTAAAACCGGGGCGAATATCGGCTTTGAGCACGACTTCGGTACGGATACCTTTGCTCGCCAACACAAAGGTTGCGTCGCGCACGACCTGCATGACCTCGTCCCAGTCGCCCTCGATCTCGGTGAACATCGAGGTGGTGCGATTAGGAAGGCCGCTCTCGCGAATGACGCGCACGACCTCGGCGACCTCGGCGGATAGCTCGTCACCGGTGCCGCACGGGGCGATGGCCACGGCGACCAGGGTGTTCATGCCGGCATTGGTTGCGGGCTCGGACATGGCTTATGCCTCCTCGAGCTCGAGTTGGCTGTCGGCAATGTCCCGGGCGGTTGCGCGGTAGAGCTCGTCGATAAAGGCGACCTTAAAGCTTGCCGGGGCATCGGCAACGGCGGCGGCACGCGTGCCGGCAACGTTGTAGACGGCGGTGCCGCAGATGGCCGCCGTAAACGGGTCGGTGGCGCAGGCGTACACGGCCAACACGCCGCCCTGCGAGCAACCGCAGCCGGTGATCTTGGACATGAGCGGGCTGCCGCCGTGGGACTTGGCCACGGTCGTGCCGTCGGTAATCAGGTCGACTTCGCCCGAGACCACTACGGCGCCGCCGGTGTAGCGGGCGAGCGCCGCGGCGGCATCGCGGGCGGCGTCAACCGTATCGGTGGTGTCGACGCCGCGCACGCGGCTCAGATCGGCGGCTTCACCCTCAAGACCCCACAGGCCGGCGAGCGCAATGATCTCGGAGGCGTTGCCGCGCACGATGGTGGGCTTGTACTGCTTGAGTTCGCCTACCAGCTGGGTGCGCAGACTGCCGATGCCCAGGCCCACCGGATCGAGCACCCAGGGCTTGCCGGCGTCGTGTGCCGCCTTGGCCGCGCGGGGAATCGTCTGCTCGTAGATGGGGAAGAGCGTTCCCATGTTCAGATAGATGGCGCTGCCGCCGGCAACGAGTGCCTCGCCCTCGTCGGGCAGATAGACCATGGCGGCCGAACCGCCCACGGCGAGCTGCGCGTTGGCGACAAAGTCAATCGTCACCGTGTTGGTGATGGAGCCCGCCATAGGATTGGTGGCGCGAATCTTCTCCACTGCCTTGACCACGTCTTGCTTAAGCTGTTCCGAATCGATCACCGCACATGCCTCCTTGGCATAGAAAAGGGGCGCTGTGCATAGACAGCGCCCCTAAAAAGGCGGCATGCTCCCTACGCCAGCATTAACTGACAGGTTCAAAGGATTGGGCCCCATGCCCTCTCAGCCTTGTGGTTTGCACCGCCGGCACTCCCGCATCGAATCTGTTGTTCCCTATACTAGCGCACCTGCCAAAAAGGGACAGGTTTATTTTGGCAGGTAACAACTGGGGCTTTGCGTTTTCCCAGATAAAACCTGCCAATATAAACCTGTCTCTTTTTGGCAGGTCGGTACAATAGACGGGATTAAGAATGACCGAGGGGGCTCTATGATTAAACTTGTGCTGACCGATATGGACGATACGCTGATTCCAGCCGGGCATGACGGCGCCAGCGACTACGCCATCGAGGGCATTCATGCCATGCAGGCGGCGGGTCTGCACTTTGGCCCGGTTTCGGGTCGCCAGCCCTCCGCGATGGGCTGGATGTTCCGCAATCGCGCCGAGTGCTTCTCGACCGGCGCGTTCTGCAACGGCCAGGTCATGTTTGTGGACGGCGAGGTGGTAGCCTCGCATGCGACCGACAACGCCGCCCTTATGCGCTTGGCTGACTACTTGGAGCAAGAGACCGACGATACGTATCTGAAGGTCTACGGCCTGGGTGATGACTTTTGGGGCAACGATGCCTATTGTGTGACGAGCGACCCCGAGCGCGTGCGCCGCGCCATGGAGTCGGGCGGCAACGCATGGCTCAAGGGCGAAGAGGCCCCGTGCCGTCCTGTCGTCGATGACGCGTCGGTGTTCAAGGCGAATATCTGGAGCGCTCGTTCGCGTGAGGAGCTCGCGGAGCTACGCGAGCGCGTTGCCGCCGAGGTGCCGGAACTCTCGCTTGTGTTTCCCAACAATCGTGTGCGCCTGTTCGACATTCTTCCAGCAGGTTGGGACAAGGGTTGCGCTGCGCTGGAGCTGGCGCGCACTTTGGACCTGACGTCCGACGAGGTGGCCGTATTTGGCGATTCCGATAACGACCTGCCCATGATCGGTGCCGTCCCCAACTCCGTTGCAGTCGCCAATGCCAACGAGGCTGTCACGGCTGCCGCGCGCTGGCATATCGGCGCTGCGGCAGACGATGCGGTTGCCGGGGCTCTGCATCAGATTGCCGCCTGCGCCGCGACGGGGGAGATGCCGTCGTTTATGCGTCAGATGAGCACGACGGGTTTCGACGTCACGAACGTCTAGGGAGAAAGCCATGAAGCTTCAGCAGCTCAGATATGTCGTCAAAGTTGCCGAATGCGGCAGCATCACCGAGGCCTCGCGCCGGCTCTTTGTGTCGCAGCCTTCGATTACCGCGTCGATCCGCGATCTCGAAAACGAGATGGGTGTGCACATCTTTGAGCGCACCAACAAGGGTGTCATTGTGTCCGAGGAGGGCGAGACCTTCTTGGGCTACGCGCGTCAGGTGCTCGACCAGGCGGATCTGCTCGAAGGCAAGTACAAGGGCGAGTCCGAGCAGGTGCCGCACTTTAGTGTGAGCTGCCAGCATTATTCCTTTGCCGTTAACGCGTTTGTCGATGTGATCCGTGAGTTCGATGCCGCGCGCTACGACTTTACCCTGCGCGAGGAGCAGACTCACGAGATTATCGAGGACGTCGCGCATATGAAAAGCGAACTGGGCATCCTATATCTGTCCGAGCACAACCGCGAGGTCATCGAGCGCATGCTGGTGGCCAACGAGCTCGTGTTCGAAGGGCTCTTCTGCGCCACGCCGCATGTCTTCGTCTGCGCCGACCATCCGCTGGCGGCCCGCTCCAGCGTGACGCTCGAGGACTTGGAAGACTACCCGTTCCTGTCCTACGAGCAGGGCAGTTACAACTCGTTTTACTATTCCGAGGAGCTGACCTCGACGTTTGAGCGTCGCAAGAATATCCGCGTGCGCGACCGTGCGACGCTGTTCAACCTGGCCATGGGCCTCAACGGCTACACCGTGTGCTCGGGCGTGATTAGCCACGAACTCAACGGCCCCGGCATTATCTCGATTCCGCTCGATGTGGATGAGTACATGGAGATCGGCATCATCACGCGCAAAAATACGACGCTCACGCGCTACGGCCAAGCCTATATCGACGCGATCCGTCAGCATATCTAGGCTGCTGTGCTCCGCGCGGGTCAAATTTCTTTACGGCAGTCCAGACTGATATAGGAACTATCTATATCAAACTGTTGTAAACGTATATTTTACGATGGTCATATGAACGCTCATACTCTGTCCCAGTAAAGCAACCAATGCAAAGGGAGATATCTATGAGCACTTCAATTCAACCGAACGCGCCGTTTCGCGCTGATATCGTCGGCAGCTTTCTTCGTCCGCAGGCCGTAAAGGATGCCCGCGCTGCCTATGCGGCAGGCACGCTTGATGCCGAGGGGCTTAAGGCCGTCGAGGATGAGGCTATTCGCGACCTGGTGGACAAGCAAAAGGCCGCTGGCCTGCAGGTGATTACCGATGGCGAGTTTCGTCGCAGTTACTGGCACCTCGACTTTATGTGGGGGCTCAACGGCATTGAACGCCGCACCTCGCGTACGGGCTATATGTTCCACGACGAGGAGACCACGGCTGACACCGCCGTGGTGACCGGCCCCATCAGCGGCGAGAACCACCCCTTCGTCGAGCACTTTAAGTTTGTCAAGGCACTCGAGGGGGAGGGTCAGGTTGCGCGCCAGACCATTCCGGCGCCGATCCAGACGTTCTCGGAGGTTACGCTCGACCGCTGCGATGGCCAGCAGGAGAGCCTGCGCGCTGTCTATAAGACCGATGAGGAACTTGCCGACGCAATTGCAGCCGCTTATCGCACGGTGATCGCCGACCTGTACGCCGCGGGCTGCCGCAACATCCAGTTTGATGACTGCACCTGGGGCATCTACTGCGATACCGATTTTGTTGCCAAAACCGGCATGAGCCCGGTCGACCTGCAAAAGGTAAGCGAGCTGGGCGTGGCGCTCAACAATGCCGCCATCGAGGGCAAGCCCGACGATCTGGTTATCAACACGCATGTATGCCGCGGCAACTACCACTCCACCTACGCTTTTGAGGGCGGCTACGACCCCATCGCGCCGTACCTGTTTGCGCATGAGGACGTTGACGCGTTCTATCTGGAGTTCGACACGCCCCGCGCCGGTGGTTTTGAGCCGCTCAAGTACGTTGCTCCCGGCAAGAAGGTCGTGCTGGGCTTGGTGACCACCAAGGCGGCAGAGCTCGAGAACGAGGATGTTATCGTCGAGCGCATCCGCGAGGCGGCAAAGTACGTGCCGCTCGAGAACCTGTATCTGTCTCCGCAGTGTGGCTTTGCCAGCTGCGAGATTGGCAATAAGCTGACCGAGGACGAGCAGTGGGCAAAGATTGCGCTGGTCAGGCGTATTGCCGAGCGCGTTTGGAAATAGCGCTAGCGTTTGCAGGTGGCGGCGCGTGCGAGGTACTGCATATCGCGTACAATGGTTCGGATCGTATCGTTCGGGCAGGTTATCCGATATGCCTGATCGCCCTTCCATTCGAAAGGACTTCCATGTCCCAATCCTCGACGCCCGCCGTCACCGATGCCATCTACGATGCATCGTCGCTCGGCCGCCCACGCATGTTTGTGTTGGGTTTGCAACACATGTTTGCGATGTTCGGAGCCACGGTGCTCGTGCCCGTGCTCACCGGCCTTTCCGTTTCGGCGACGCTTCTGTTCGCCGGCATCGGCACGCTGCTGTTTCATTTTCTATCGCGCGGTAAGGTGCCCGCGTTCCTGGGCTCCTCGTTTGCCTTTATCGCGGGTTATGCCGCCATTGCGCCCAACGGCGAGGCTGAGCTTTTGCCCTACGCTTGCCTGGGCGTAGCTTGTGCCGGCCTGCTCTATCCGGTGCTTGCGGCCCTGTTCCGCGCCTTTGGCGCCAAGCGTGTCATGCGTTTCTTCCCGCCGGTGGTGACTGGCCCCATCGTCATTTCCATCGGCTTGATCCTGGCAAGCTCTGCCATTGCTAACTGCCAGACCAGCTGGTTTGTTGCTGCTATTGCCGTTGCCGTGATCATCATCTGCAACATTTGGGGCCGCGGCATGGTCAAGATCGTGCCGATTCTGCTGGGCGTTGTGGTGAGCTATGCCGTTGCGGCCGCGCTGGGCGAGGTCGACTTCTCTGGCGTCGCAGCCGCCCCCTGGGTTGGCTTGCCCGTCGTGTGGGACAACACCGTGTTTGCGCTCTTTGGACCGCAGTTCGATAGCAGTCTTGCCACGACGGCCATTATCACCATCATGCCACTGGCCTTTGCGACCATGATTGAGCACATTGGCGATATCTCCGCCATCGGATCGACTTGTGAGCGCAACTACATTGCCGATCCCGGCCTGCACCGTACCCTGCTCGGCGATGGCCTGGCGACCATCTTGGCATCGCTCTTTGGCGCTCCTGCCAATACGACGTATGGCGAGAACACCGGCGTGCTTGCCTTGACGCGTGTGTTCGACCCGCGTGTGATTCGCATTGCCGCCTGCTGCGCCATTGTGCTTTCGTTCTGCCCCAAGTTTGCTGCGGTGATTGCCGCCATGCCGGCATGCGTTATCGGCGGTGTGTCGCTCGTGCTCTACGGCATGATCAGCGCCGTTGGTGTACGTAACCTCATCGAGAACCAGGTTGATTTCCAGAACAACCGCAACGTGCTGGTGGCGGCTCTGGTGCTCGTGCTTTCGCTCGGCATTGCCTACAGTACCGCCGGTGCCATCGTGCTGGAGCTGGGCGGCGTGACGATTTCGCTTTCGGGCCTTGCCGTGGGCTCGCTGGTGGGCATTGTGCTCAACGCCATCCTGCCCGGTAACGACTTTGAGTTCGATACTTCCGAGCTTGAGGAGACTGCTGAATAGCAGCTGCGTTCAGCCAAATTAAAAATGGCGTCCATGCGTATGTACGCGTGGATGCCATTTTTAATGCGTCAGTATCCAGTGGATGCCGCGTGCCATGCGCAGGTCAGTTTGGGTAAAGTGATTGCCGGGGTTGAGCTCCAGCGTTGTTGGAATGTCACGCTCGATAAACAGCTCTTCCATCGCGCGCGTATCGTCGAGTACGTGCCGCATCATGCGGTTGGGCGTCTTGGTTTCCTTTTTGCCGAGTGACAGATAGACGGCGTCGGGCGTAGCTGTCATCGTGCGCTCGCGCGCGTAGTCGATAAAGCCGGGGAACCACAGCGACCCCGATGCACTCGCCGCGCGCTCAAAGACATCTGTTTGCCAAAGTGCCCACAGTGCAAAAAGACCCGCCAACGAGTAGCCGGCAACGCCGCGCCAGGTGGGCGGTTGCGGGAGCGATGATTCGGCCTCTGGGATTATCTGCTTCAACAACTCGTCAAGAAAACCAGCGGCCTGTCCACCAAAGGGCTCGGCATCGCGCACGGTACCGTCGCATACCCAGGGGCTCAGCTCGCGATTCCAGTTGAGGCTGCCAATGCCGACAAGCGTGAAGGGCGGGCAGTTGAGCTCTCGGCAGCGTTCATAAACCTCCGTGCCGTCGCCCATGACCACGGGAAGATAGATGACTGGTGCGCTTTCGGCATGCTGTGCATGAACGGTTATCTGCTTTTGATGCGCTTCCATGACGGGCTTCTCTCGGCGTTGTGATATCGACGGCCCCCATTGTCGCACGCCGGCTCATGCAGGTTGGGCTAGACCAAAGACAATCTCGTGCATACCCTGCGGACGCATATGGAAAACGCCACCGCCGGAGGGGAGCTCGGCGGTGGCGTTGTTAAACGGTGCTGGGACTCGGGGCCTTCGCGGGAGCTGCCATGTGCGCAGAGGCGTCTAAGAGCGCTTGCGGCTCGCCATGGTGCCTGCGGCGATAGCGGCTGTTCCCGCAAGGACGGTTGCCACGATGGCCGCACCCGAGGTGTCGCCGGTTGCCGCGAGCACGCCGGTAGTCTTGGCTTTCGTGATTGAAGCCGCAACGGCCTTGGTCGGCTTTGAGCACTCAGGCTTGGGGTTCTGCTTGGACTCCGCGGGCTTGCTTTCTGCGGGCTTGGTCTCGTCGGGCTTGGGGTCTTCCGGCTTGGCTACCTCGGGAGGTGCGATGACCATGCTCTTGGCGACAGCTTCGTTATAGGGGGAGTCGATCACAGCGTCGCCCGTGCCGATGGCTTGGCCTGCCTCGTAGATGCCGTCACGGAGCTTGCGATAGTCAATGACCTTGCCGCCTTCGGGCGTCTGGATGGCGGCGTTCTCAATCTTGATGGTGCCGATTGTCTTGCCGTCAGCGCTCATGGCACGGGCAAAGATTGCCGCTGTATCTCCTTCGGCCGTTACCTTGCTGCGGATGATCGAGATGACTGCGGGTGTGACGCCCTCGCTGGTCTGGGCGATGATGCCGATGTTCTCGCCTTGGGGCTCGGGGCTCGTCTCACCATCTTGGTTTTCGCTGTAGGGGATGGGGCCGTCGCCGTTCTCGACATAGCGGGCTATGGCCTTGACAACGGAGTCGCTGATGTAGATGTGGCCACCCTCCTCGTTGGGTCGATCGTTTCTGGTGGAGAATGCAGCCGAAACCTCGCCTTCCGCAAACGCGTCCACGGTGGAGCCGTTCTTGACGACGATATCGTCTTGGTAGGTGAAGAGGGCAATGGCGTCACCGTATCTGCCTTTACTTGCGCGGACTGTCACGTTTGCATGATCGAGTGTGATGCCCTTGTGGGCATAGACGCCATATTCAACACCGTTTGCGTTGAGGGAGGCGTTTGTGGCTGCGAGGCTGCCCTTGGCCTCGACGGCGGCGTCTTTCTCGGAGCTCGCCTTGACCTGGCTGCCGTCCGAGATATTGATGTTGCCGCCGCTCCAAATGGCCTCACCATCGGCTGAGCTTGCCTCGACTGTGCCGCCACCCTTGATGGTGAGGTTCTTGTCGGTTCCGATACCCTTGTCCTTGGTAGCCCTGGCGGTGACGGCCCCGCTGTCGTCAATCGTGATATTGCCGTTTGCCCTGATGCCATCCGATACGCCCGTGGCGTTGACGTTGCCCGAACCTTTGATAGCGAGATCGCCCTCGGCGTCGATGGCATCAAACCCAGCGCTCGTGGCGTTGACGGATCCGGCTCCGTCGATGTTGATATTACCCGTGGAGAGGATAGCGTCCTCAGTAGATGTCACGCTGAGCGTGCTGCCCGCGTCGCCTTGGATATTGAGCTCGGCGTTCTCATTCTTGCCATGAGAAGCCTTGATGCCTTCGATCCAGTCGGCAGTGACGATGTTGTTTCCCGAGTAATTCACGTTGAGCTTGCCTGCGGCCTGGATCTCGCCGCCGTTATAGTTGTTGAGCTTCAAGTCGTCGGCGCCGTCCCACGACCAGGTGCCGGTCTCGTCGCCCGCCGCAGTGCCGGCGTTGTATTTGGTTTCGCCGACCTTGACCCATTCCGCCGCGAGCGAGACGCTCGGCATGAGCAGCGAGCTCACCGTGAGCGCGCACACGGCGCCTACGACGATGCGGCGCGTCACGCGGCGCCAGCTGCCGTGCGCGAGTCCTATGCGATGGCGAACGTCGGGTTCGGCAACATGGGTTCCGGCGGTAGTGTCATTGCGTTTGGGGGTCGTGAACAAGGCTGCCATGGTTGCTCCCGTTCTCATAGGGCCTATACGGCTAGGTTCAGCGTATCTGCTGGATGTTGCCGGCGGTAGTGCCGTTTGGAGGGCAAAATGGCCAAAATGGGGGAGAAATAGGCCGCACGCCGGCGCAGGGACCAACGCTAAAAGAAAAGCGCGGGGCCGCATGGCGACTCCGCGCTTTATTGTTCAGCTTTTGCAGCCTTGCCCTTACGCTACGAAGAAGTAGACGGGGAAGGCAAGGGCTGCGATCCACCCGTCCTGTGCGAAAAAGTGTTTACGAGCGTTTGCGACTCGCCAGGGCGCCTGCGGCGATGGCGGCTGTTCCCGCAAGGGCGGCTGCCACGATGGCTGCGTTCGAGGTGTCGCCGGTTGCCGCGAGCTTGCCGACGGTCTTGGCTCCCTTGGCTGCAACTGCAACGGTCTTGGTTGTCTTCGTGCCCTCGGACTTGGAACCCTCGGGCTTGGTCTTGCCGTGCTTTTCCTCGGGCTTGGTCTCCTCGGGAGGCACGATGACCGTGCTCTTGGCGACAGCGGCGTCATAGGGGGAGTCAATCGTGGCATCGCCCGTGCCGATGGTCTGCCCCGCCTCGTAGACGATGCCGTCGCTGAGCTCTTCCTTGTTGCGATAGTCAATGACTTTGCCGCCTGCAGGCGTCTGGATGGTGGCGTCCTTGATTTCGATGGTGCCGATCGCCTTGCCGTCCGCGCTCATGGCAAGGGCGAAGATAGCCGCCGTGTCTCCCTCGGCCGTGACCTTGCTGCGGACGATCGAGATGGTCGCGGGCGTGATGCCCTTCTCGGTCTGCGCGAAGATGCCGATGTTCAGGCCCTCGGACTCAGGGATGATTTCGTCGTTTTGGTCTCCACTGTAGTGGTCGGGGCCGTCGCCGCCGGTCTCGGCATAGCGGGCTATGGCCTTGACAACGGAGTCGCTGATGTAGATATGGCCACCCGCTTCGTTGGAGTAGAAATTACTGGTGGAGATTGCAACCGAGAACCTGCCTTCTGCGAGCGCATCCACAGTCGAGCCGTTCTTGATGACGATGTCGTCCTCATCGGTGAAGAGTGCGCTGGCTTCCCCGCCATCTGAGCTTGCGCGGACCGTCACGGTCGCGCCATCGAGCGTGATGCCCTTGTAGACATAGATGCCATACCCAACGCCACTTGCGTTGAGGGAAGCGTTCGTGACCGTGAGGCTGTTTTTACCGTCGATGGCGGCGTCTTCCTCGGAGCTTGCCTTGACCTGGCTGCCACCCGAGATCTCGATGTTGCCGTCGGCCCAAATCGCATTGTCTTTGATAGAGCTTGCCTCTACCTTGCCGCCGCCCTTTATGATGAGGTTCTCGTTAGCATCGATACCCTGATCCTCGGTGGCCTTGGCGGTGACGGTTCCGCTGTTGTCGATCGTGATGTTGCCGTCGGCCCTGATGCCATCCGAATCGCCCGTGGCGTTAACGTTTCCCGAGCCCTTGATGGTGACATCGCCCCCGGCATCGATGGCATCGTGCTCGGTGCTCGTGGCGTTGACAGTGCCAGCGCCGTCGATGTTGATGTTGCCGACGGAAGTGATGGCGTCACGAGAAGATGTCACGTTGAGCGTGCTGGACGCGTCGCCCTGAATATTAAGCTCGGCGTTCTCGTTCGCGCCATCCTTAACCTTGATGCCGCGGCCGTTGTCGTTAGTGACGGTGTTGTTGCCCTCGTAGCTCACGTTGAGCTTGCCCGCTGCCTCGATCGCGCCGCCGTTATAGCCGTTGAGCTTCATGTCGTCGGCGCCGTCCCAGCTCCAGGTGCCGGCGGCGTCGCCCGCCGCGGTGCCGGCGTTGTATTGGGTGCCGCCGACGTCCACCCACTCGGCCGCGAGCGAGACGCTCGGCATGAGCAACGAACTTACCGTGAGCGCGCATACGGCGCCTACAACGATGCGGCGTGTCACGCGGCGCCAGCTGCCGTGTGCGAGCAGCGTGCGACGGCGCACGTCGGGCTCGACAAAATGGGCTCCAGAGGTTTTGTCATTGCGCTTGGGGGTCGTGAACAAGGCGGCCATGGTTACTCCCATCCTCATAGGGCCTATGCGATTACGCCCAGCATATCTGCAGGATGTAGCCGGCGGTAGTGCCGTTTGGAGGGCAAAATGTCCAAAACTTGGGAAGCAATACATCGCGCATCCGTGCGTTGCCTGGGCTTAAAAGAAAAGCGCGGAGCCGCTCGATGCGACTCCGCGCTTTGGTGTTCTGCTTTGGCAGCTTTGCCGTTACGCTACGAAGAAGTAGACGAGGAAGGCAAGGGCTGCGATCCACATGAGCGGCTTGATCTTGGAGGCCTCGCCCTTAAAGAGCGCGACGATCACGTAGGCGATAAAGCCCAGGCCAATGCCGGCGGAGATGGAGTAGGTGAAGGGCACGCCGGCGACAATCATGAACGCCGGGAAGCCCTGCGACACGTCGGACCAGTCGATCTCGGAGGCCTCGCTCATCATGAGGTAGCCGACGTAGACCAGAGCACCGCAGGTGGCGGCACTGGAAACGATGGTGACGATGGGGGAGAAGAACGCGGCGAGAATGAACAGCACGCCGGTGGTGACGGAGGTGAGGCCCGTGCGACCACCGTCGGCAGCGCCAGAGGTGGACTCGACGAAGGTAGTGATGGAGGAGACGCCCATAAAGCCACCGGCAGCAGCGGCCACGGAGTCGACGACCAGGATGGGACGGATGTCCTCGACATTGCCGTCCTCGGTCAAGAACTCGCCCTGCTTGGCGACGGCCATCGCGGTGCCCATGGTGTCGAAGAAGTCGCTCATGAGCAGCGAGAAGGCAACGACGAGCAGCATCGGGTCGGTCAGGACCTTCACGATGGCAAGGTTGCCGTCGGCAGTGCTGGCAAACGGGGCGCCGAAGGTCGAGAAGTCGAGCGGTGCGATGAGGCCCTCGGGCGCATGGGTGACGCCCAGCGGGATTCCGGCGATAACGGCGACGATGATGCCGATGAGCAGCGAGCCCGGCACGTTGCGGGAAGCTAGGGCAACCGTCACGACGATGGAGATGATGCCGACGATAAAGGTGGGGGAGGCGATGTCGCCCAGGCCGACGAGCGTACCGGCGCCAGCGGTGATGATGCCGGCGTCGCACAGGCCGATCATGGCGATAAACAGGCCCAGACCCACCGAGATGGCGTGGCGCAGGACCACGGGGATGGCGTCCATGATGGCCTCGCGCAGGCCGCAAAGGACGAGCAGCAAGATGACGACGCCCTCGAGGAAGATAACGCTCATGGCCACGTGCCAGTCGCCGCCGCACATGGTGGTGGCGATGCCCGCAATCATAGCGTTGATGCCCAGACCCGACGCACAGGCGAGCGGGCGGTTGGCGAAGATGCCCATGCAGATGGTCATGATGCCGGCGCCCAGGCAGGTGGCGCAGGCGAGCGCTCCCGCATCGATGCCAGCGCCCGAGAGCACTGCGGGGTTGACGGCGATGATGTAGGCCATCGCCAGGAATGTTGTCAGCCCAGCGCGAAGTTCGGTCCCGATTGTGGACTTGCGCTCACTGACGTGAAAAAGTTCGTCCATGCATACCCTTTCCTTGTTCGGCCCCGAGTTTAGGCCGATTGACACGAACTCACTTACTATATCGTCTTTACAACCTTGCTGTTCCTCGCATGTTGATGTTCGGCGCTTTGTAACAGACGGACGGTATTTATCGCATGAAAATGTGTGGGTACCGTATACTTAAGCGGTTACAACGACCCCTATGGAGGAACGTATGATTAAAGAGCTTTGCCACGACGAGGCTATCCTGTCCCAGCGTTGCGAGGTTGCGACCGTCGAGGACGAGTCGGTTGCTCAGGACCTGATCGATACCATCAAGTCGCTCGACGATGCCGGCTGCCTTGCCGCTAACCAGATTGGCGTTACCAAGAAGGTCTGCGTCTACCTGGACGACGCCGGCGAGCCCCACGTGCTCTACAACCCCCGTCTGGTGTTTGGCCTGGGCGCCAGCAAGATGGAGGAGAGCTGCCTGACGCACGAGGAGGTCACCAAGTCCACGCGCTATATCAAGTGCAAGGTTGCCTTTGACCAGATCGTCGATGGCAAGATGCGCGAGCGCAAGCAGGACTTTGTCGGCTTCGAGGCGCAGATGATTCAGCATATGATCGATCACTGTCTTGGCAAGCTTGTCTAGGGCGACCACAGCACCGCACTTCGTCGTTTTTGGTCCGGGCGTGACATTGTTGTCATGTCCGGGCTTTTGTGTTTAGCGCCTTTTTGTTTGGTGACAATAACCTTAGCAGGAACGTAAAGCTAGGAGGCGCTATGTGCACGAGCATTCGATTTACCGATAATTCTGGCCACATGTATCTGGGCCGCAACCTCGACTGGAGCTTTGACTACGGCCAACAGGTTCGCGTGATGCCGCGCGGGTTCCACATTCCGTATTCGTTTATCGACGATGCGTCGGCGGCACACGCGGTAATCGGCATGTGCATCGATTACAAGAACTATCCCATGTTTTTCGACTGTGGTAACGATGCGGGCCTGGCTGTGGCGGGGCTCAACTTTCCCGGCTATGCCGAGTATGCCGAGGACCCTGTCGACGGCAAGACCAATATCGCGGCCTATGAGTTTCCCCTGTGGGTGGCAGCGACGTTCTCGACGGTCGATGAGGTCGAGGCCGCGCTGCGCGACACGGTGATTGTCGCCAAATCTGCCGGAGAGGGGCTGGGCGTGTCGCTGCTCCATTGGATTATCGGCGACAGCCAGCGCAGTATCGTGGTCGAGATGATGGCTGACGGCCTGCATGTATACGACGATCCGGTCGACACCCTTGCCAACCAGCCGACCTTCCCGTGGCACATGGAAAACCTGCGCACCTATATCACCGCCACAAGCGATTTTCCGCAGACGGCGACATGGCGTGGCGCCGAGCTTAAGCCCTATGGAGCCGGTGCCGGCATGCGCGGCATTCCGGGCGATTGCTATTCGCCGAGCCGTTTTGTAAAGGCGGCGTACCTCAATGCCAATTACCCGCAAAAGGAGAGCGAGACCGAAAACGTCGTTCGCATGTTCCGCTCGCTCGAGGGTGTGGTGATGATCGAGGGAGCGTCCAGGATGGGCGATGGCAAGTTCGAGAAGACTATCTATACCGGATGCTTTAGCGCGCGCACGGGCAATTATTACTACGCGATGTATGGGGATCCGTCGATTCGCTACGTGAGCCTGATGGATGCCGAGGGCGCGAGCCCCCATAGGCTCGTGGTTCCCGAGCCGCGCCGTTCGTAGCTCACTGGTCCGTTGCGACATAAAACGGCCTCGCACCTCTTATGAGATGCGAGGCCGTTGTCGTCAATGGCTGGTGGCGTGTTAGAAGTTGGCGTCGTTGAACTGGGTGCTCTCGAGTCCGTCGAGTTGCTGCTCGGGCGTATCGGCGACGCTCTCGAGCAGCTCAGTGGGATCGACGTTCATATTCTTACCGGCTTCGTTGCCGTTGACCAGGTCGTCCGAGAAGATGTCGACTTCCATTTCTTCGGCCTCTTCGATCTGAACCTCGAGCGGCACTTGGGTGCGCACGAGCTTAACGGCCGGGCGCATGCGGGCAAGCAGCGGCACGTACTCGATGATGATGGCCGAGTTCTCGAGACCGTACCAGCGTGCCGGGCTTCCGCAGGCGCGGCGGACGGCGTACTTGATGGCCATCACGCGGTGGTCATTGCGGTTGATGTCCGTTTCGGGGGCGAGCATCTTGCGCAGCATACAAAAACGGAAGTCGCCCACGTTGCCGCGCGTCTCGTAGATGGAGTAGGTGTGATGCTGCGGCGGCAGCTCACCCGATGCCATCAAGTCGCCAACGATTTGGCGCAGGTAGGCATTAACGCGCTGGTTGACCTTAAAGCCCAAGTCCAGGCGCACGCGGAACAAAAAGTCCGTGCCAAAGGTCTCGACGGAATACTCGTGCGTATAGGGCTCGTCGGTAACGTGCACGTTGATGAACCAGTATGCCTTGGCGCGCTTGGGATGCTTATCCAAGATGGAATAGAGCACGTCGCGGTCGAGCGTGAGCGGGTCGGGGTTGTTGGTGAGGAACACCAGATTGTCGGCGAGCACGGGGTAGGTCTCGTCGTTGCGCAGGCGGTTGAGCTGATCGATGTACTTGGAGACGGGCAGCAGGATCGTCTGCGTGCGCTCGATGGCGGTGCCGCGGCGCCACACGTACATAAGGCCAAACAGCAGCGAGGCCAAGAAGATCATCACATAGCCGCCGTCAAAGAACATGGTGAGGCACGAGGCGAAGAAGCACAGCTCAATGGCACCAAAAAGCAGGGCGAAGACGCAGGCACCCAGCTTGTGCTTGAGGATGCCGGCGATGTAGCTCGTCAAAAGCGTTGTGGTCATGAGCATGGTCACGGTAATGGCGAGTCCGTAGGCGCTCTCCATGCGCTCGGAGTTCTGGAACAGCAGCACGATGAAGATGCAGCCGATCCACATGATGTTGTTGACGAGCGGAATATAGAGCTGGCCCTTGGTGTCGCTGGGGTAGTGGATGCGCAGGTGCGGCATGAGATTGAGACGGGTTGCCTCGGATACCAGCGAGAACGAGCCGGTGATGAGCGCCTGCGAGGCGATGATGGCCGCTACGGCCGAAAGCACGATGGCAAAGGGGCGCAGGGGCTCGGGGAGCATCATATAGAACGGGTTGACGATATCCATCGCAAGCATCTGGGGGTTGGAGTTATTGGCGAGCAGCCAAGCTCCCTGACCCAGATAGTTGAGGATAAGGGCCGCCTTAACAAACGGCCAGGATGCATAGATGTTTGCCTTGCCCACGTGACCCATGTCCGAATAGAGCGCCTCGGCACCGGTTGTCGATAGGAAGACAAAGCCGAGCACCATAATGCCCGAATGGTTGATGGGCGAGAACAGGAACATAATGCCGCGGATGGGGTTGAGCGCGCGCAAGATGGACAGGTTGCCGAGCATGTTGAACAGACCGGCGCCTGCCAGGAACAGGAACCACAGCGTCATGAGCGGGCCGAAGAGCTTGCCGATTGACGAGGTGCCGGCGCGCTGCATGGCAAATAGGCCGCAGATAATGATGATGGTGATGATGATGACGTTGGTCTGGCCGTCGCCCAGCAGCGCATGGCCCCATTCGATGGTGCGCAGACCCTCGATGGCTGTGGTGACCGTGACGGCGGGGGTGAGGATGCCGTCGGCGAGCAGCGCCGCGCCGCCGATCATGGCGGGCAGAATCAGCCATGGTGCCACCTTGCGTACGAGGCTGAACAGGGCGAAGATGCCGCCTTCGTTGTGGTTGTCGGCCTTCATGGCGATTACCACGTACTTGACCGTGGTCACGAGCGTCATGGTCCAGATGACGAGCGAAAGCGCGCCCAGGATCATGTCCTCGCTGACGGTACCGATGCCGCCGTTGTTGGCGACGATTGATTTCATGGTGTACATGGGGCTCGTGCCGATGTCGCCATAGACGACGCCGAGCGTTACGAGCAGCATGCCAGCGGAGAGGGGAATGGCTCCGTGCCCGCCCTGCCCATGCTGGCCTTGGAGGTTTGCCTCCAGTTTGTTGTGTGCCACGTGGACTCCCTTAGACATCCGGTTATCTGTCTAGGACAAAAAACTTTATGCCGTCTTTATACATACAAGAGCAGTTTGGCACATCGGATTATTTTAGACAATAATCCTCAGCTGGGGATTATTTATCTACGCAGGTAGCATTTCAAAGCAGGGGCTTTTAAGCACGTGCTGTCTGGGCGATGCCAGCCTTGGCGTTTGCGCGTTTGCCGGCGAGTTCGCAAAAAATCGCGCCGCCGATGATAAGCGCGGCGCCCATCAGGCGGACCGGTGTTATGGCTTCACCCAAAAGGGCGGCCGAGAACACGACCGCCGAAAGCGGCTCGAGGTAGCCGACGACGGCGACGGTCTGGACGGGCAGCTTGGCGACGGCGCTAAAGTAGAGCAGGCAACCAATGCCGGTGTTGACGACGCCGAGCATAGCGACGGCGCGCCAATCAATGCTGGCGGCGACGCCGGCGGACAGGAACGAGGGAGCGCCCTGCGTGATGAGCGTGAGGGCCAGTGCGGTCACAAAGGCGGCGCTCACTTGGAGTGCGGAGTTCTCGAGGCCCTCGATGTGCGGCGCACCCTTGCTGGCGATGACCATCAATGCATAGCAGAAGGCCGAGGCGATTCCACAGACGATGCCCGCAATGGGCATATTGCCGCCTAGACCTTGCGCTGCAATGAGAAAAGCACCGCAGGCGACGGCGACAAAGCCGGCGATTTTGCCGCCGGTCAGCTTTTCGCCAAAAATGAGCGGGGAGAGGGCCATAACGATGATGGGGCCACAGTAATACAACAGCGAGGAGATACCAACGCCGATCGTCTGATAGGCGCGGAACAGGAAAATCCAGCTGGCGCCCAGCGCGGCGCCCGAGACGATGAGCGCTGCGGCCTCGCGGGGGCGAGACGGAGCCTGCAGGTTATGGCGCTTGGTTATGAAGAGGATGGCGGCAAGGGTGAGAGCGCCCAAAAACGTGCGCAACAGTACGATATCGGAGCTCGGCAGCGCGATGGCAGCGGCGATGATGCCGTTGGAGCCAAACAATAGCAATGCTGCTAAGTACGTAAACAATCCGTTGTTCATGTGCTGACATCCCCTCTATATCCGAACATGTTCACTATGGGTGAACTGGCTTTAGAAGAAAAGCGAATATAATGCATGGATAACATGACAAAAACTCATGTAAAGGTGGAGGGGTGCCGTGGAAACGAATATTCAAAAGATGCAGGTTCTGCTCGAGACCGTGCGGGCCGGCAGTTTTACGCGCGCCGCCGAGCGGCTGAGCTATTCGCAGTCGGGCGTGAGCCGCATGGTGGGCGACCTTGAGACCGATTGGGGTTTTAAGGTGCTCGACCGCAGCCGCGAGGGTGTGGTGCTTTCTGCCGATGGGCGGCAGATCATGCCGGCGGTTGAGGCGCTCTGCGAGGAGTTTGGCCGCCTGCAGCGACACGTGGACGAGATGCGTGGGCTCATGCGCGGCAAGATCTGCATTGGTACGTTTTCGAGTGTGGCGACCCACGTGCTGCCACCGGTCATAGCGCGTTTTCGCGCCGATCACCCGGACGTCGATTATGAGTTGCTGATGGGCGATTACTCAGAGATTGAACAATGGGTGGCGGAGGGGCGCTGCGACCTGGGCTTTATCCCGCGTGAGCCCCGAGAAAACGGCATGGCATCACGGTCTTTAGTGTGTGATGAGCTGATGGCGGTGGTGCCGACAGATTCGTTGCTTGCCACGGCGGAGTTCGTCTCTCTTACCGATTTGGCAAGAGAGCAGTTTATTCTGCTGGAACGGGGTACCGATGATGAGATTACGCCGCTATTCCGTCGGGCGGGGCTGGCGGTGCGCTCAAAACTGTCGACTTGGGATGACTATGCGATTATGGCTATGGTCGAGGATGGCCTGGGCGTGAGCATTCTTCCCGCGCTCATCTTGCGTCGCTGCCAGTTCGATGTTGCTGTGCGTCCGCTCGAAGGGCATCCCCATCGGCAGATCAACGCCATATATCGAACGGCCGATGTTTCGCTTGCCGCCGCTCGTTTCCTCGAATACCTCTAAATGCGTGCACGTCGTTATCGCCTTGGGATAAATCTCGAGGTCTTGCTCATTTTATTTTTGAAATTGAACTTTTCGAAATAGCACGGCGTTATACTGCTGCCTAAATTGAACTCAGGTTCAATTCGTGTTGTATAAATTGAACTTTGCCAGCAAGGAGGTTCTAGTGGCCCAAGAGACGTTTAGCGATCGTCTGCGACAGGCTATGTCCGATCGCGACGTTCGCCAGTCGGACGTGATCCGCGCATCGGAGATGCTCGGCAAAAAACTCGGCAAGAGTCAGATGAGCCAATATGTGAGCGGCAAGACGATCCCGCGGCGTGATGTGGCAGAGCTGCTCGCCCGTATTTTGGAGGTCGATGTTACCTGGCTGCTCGCCGGTGACGCCGATCAAGGCGAGACGTCCTCGTCCCATAACGTTGCCAAATCCGAACCTAGTCCTTCAGCTCAAATTCCAAGGAGCACCACCATGCGTACTTTTTCTAAATCCACCAAGCTCGATAACGTCCTGTATGACGTGCGCGGTCCCGTCGTCGACGAGGCTGCCCGTATGGAGGACGAGGGCGAGCGCATCCTCAAGCTCAATATCGGTAATCCGGCGCCCTTTGGTTTCCGCACGCCCGATGAGGTCATTAAGGACATGCGCCAGCAGCTGCCCGACTGCGAAGGCTATTCCAACTCGCGCGGCCTGTTCTCCGCGCGCAAGGCGATCATGCAGTACTCGCAGATCAAGGGCCTGCCCAATGTTCAGATGGAGCACATCTACACGGGCAACGGCGTGTCCGAGCTCATCCAGCTTTCGATGAACGCGCTGCTCGATAACGGTGACGAGATTCTGATTCCCAGCCCCGATTATCCGCTGTGGACGGCGTGCGCAACCCTTGCCGGTGGACATCCCGTGCACTATCTGTGCGACGAGCAGGCCGATTGGTATCCCGACCTGGCCGATATGGAGTCCAAGATCACGAGCGCGACCAAAGCCCTCGTCATCATCAACCCCAACAACCCCACGGGTTCCGTCTATCCGCGCGAGGTGCTCGAGGGTATCGTCGAGGTTGCACGCAGGCATCAGCTGATGATCTTTGCTGATGAGATCTACGACCGCCTGTGCATGGACGGCTACGAGCACGTCTCGATTGCCTCGCTCGCTCCCGACCTGCCCTGCGTCACCTTTAGCGGCCTTTCCAAGTCGCACATGATTGCGGGCTATCGTATTGGCTGGATGGTGCTTTCGGGCAACCAGCGCTGCATGAGCGACTTTATTATGGGCATCAACATGCTCTCGAACATGCGCCTGTGCTCCAACGTGCCGGCTCAGTCGATCGTCCAGACGGCGCTCGGCGGCCATCAGTCCGTCAACGACTACATCCGCCCCGGCGGTCGTGTCTACGAGCAGCGCAACTTTGTGTATGAGGCACTCAACAAGATCGACGGCATTTCGGTGGTCAAGCCGCGTGCGGCGTTCTATATCTTCCCCAAGATGGATGTAAAGAAGTTCAACATCACCGATGACGAGCAGTTTGCCCTCGACCTGCTGCACGAGAAGAAGATCCTGATCACGCGCGGCGGCGGCTTTAACTGGGGCGAGCCCGACCACTTCCGCATCGTGTACCTGCCGCGCATGGAAGTGCTCAAAGAGTCGCTCGAAGACCTCGCCGACTTCTTCGATCATTACCGCCAGAGCTAATTAGTTCCGCCGTTCTACCGAACGGCGGACCACTTGACGCTGCGCGAGCCGCATTCACGCCAATCTGACGTTCAATTTCGAGGGCGCGA